>NZ_PFGL01000027.1 GCF_002783505.1 Shewanella sp. CG12_big_fil_rev_8_21_14_0_65_47_15 | reverse complement strand
TAGGTGTGGTCATAAATCATCTCTTTTTGGTATAGCTTAAAGAAATGACACAGAAATTTGAACACTACCATTTAATGAGCCACTCATTGTTAAATTTCCTAAAAACAAAAAATTGGACAGGCATAACTCTTTTGGGTTTAACAGCCGACACTGAGATCACAGAAGTTCACCCTCCCCTCGGAGTTGCCGCAAGGCATTTGTGTTCGTTGCGTGAGCAAGGCATGGTCGTTCTCGTGCATCCATGCACTTCACGACATTCAGGCATCCTGCCTATCAGACCGAGATAGTGTCAGTCGAATCAAGGACGAGCGTCTGACGCGATAGCATAAGAACGCTTAATGCCCAAGGGGCTTTCAACTCCGTTGGGGGCGTCTTGGCTGATGTGAAAACAATAGCAAGGAGGATAGGACGAGCAGTCCTCCTTGGTCGACTCTTTATTAAAAAATCGAGGGGTGAAGCCCCACAACTTTGATTTAACTCTTGTTTCTGCCGGGATTAGCCAATCCAAAACCAATATAAACCGCAGCACAAAATTCAAAAGAGCTAACCAATCACTCTGACGCAGTCAGCGCCAAAAACAAAACCCCAATTCGGTTGCCCGAATTGGGGTTTTCATTTTTCTCTTACAAGAATTTGGGTTTTAAGCGATTAAGCTAAAGACCGCTGATGTTTGCTAATCTAGCGCAGGAAAAATCGTTTTAGAGCAAGGCTTTTTGTTGCGACGTGTAGTGTTTTTCTACACGAGTAACAAAGTAACGCAGCTATAAACGATTTTAACCAGCTAGGATTACATCATGCCGCCCATTCCGCCCATCCCACCCATACCGCCCATATCTGGCGCAGAGTTTTGTGGAATTTCAGCAACCATAGCTTCTGTAGTGATCATCAGACCTGCGATAGACGCAGCAAATTGCAATGCACAACGGGTCACTTTAGTTGGGTCAAGGATACCCATTTCTAACATGTCACCGTAGGTGTCGTTACCGGCGTTGTAACCGTAGTTACCGCTGCCGTTCTTCACTGTGTTAGCAACAACTGACGCTTCTTCACCGGCGTTAGTCGCGATTTGACGCAGTGGCGCTTCCATCGCGCGCAGTGCGATAACCACACCGTGTTTTTGGTCTTCGTTTAAGACTTCAACATCGGAGATCTTAGATGCTACGCGAACCAGAGCAACGCCGCCGCCAGGAACCACGCCTTCTTCTACCGCAGCGCGAGTTGCATGCAGAGCATCTTCAACGCGGGCTTTTTTCTCTTTCATTTCAACTTCAGTCGCTGCGCCAACTTTGATGACTGCTACGCCGCCAGCTAGTTTAGCCATACGCTCTTGCAGTTTTTCTTTGTCGTAGTCAGAAGTTGACTCTTCAACTTGTTGTTTGATTTGGCTTACACGAGCAGCAATTTGTGTTTGCTCGCCGTTACCATCGATGATGGTGGTGTTGTCTTTAGTGATCACAACACGCTTAGCCGTACCTAAATCTTCCAGCGTTGCTTTTTCAAGCTCTAGGCCGATTTCTTCAGCAATAACAGTACCGCCAGTCAGGATTGCTACGTCTTGCAGCATTGCCTTACGACGATCGCCAAAGCCAGGTGCTTTAACGGCAGCCACTTTCACGATACCGCGCATATTGTTCACAACTAAGGTTGCTAATGCTTCGCCTTCAACGTCTTCGGCAACGATAAGCAATGGCTTACCGGTTTTTGCCAGACCTTCAAGGATAGGTAACAGTTCGCGAATGTTAGAGATTTTCTTGTCTACTAACAGTACGAATGGGTGATCTAATTCAACGCTGCCGGTTTCTGGCTTGTTGATGAAGTAGGGAGACAGGTAGCCACGGTCAAACTGCATACCTTCTACTACGTCCAATTCGTTTTCTAACGCTTGGCCTTCTTCAACTGTGATCACGCCTTCTTTACCGACTTTTTCCATCGCTGTTGCGATGATTTCGCCGATAGATTCGTCAGAGTTTGCAGAGATAGTCGCAACTTGGGCAATCGCTTTTGAATCTGCACAAGGTTGTGATAAGGCTTTTAATTCAGCAACGGCAGCGATAACGGCTTTGTCGATACCGCGCTTCAGATCCATTGGGTTCATACCGGCTGCAACGGCTTTTAAGCCTTCAACTACAATAGCTTGAGCCAGTACAGTTGCAGTAGTAGTACCATCACCGGCGGCGTCGTTGGCTTTAGAAGCAACTTCTTTCACCATTTGCGCGCCCATGTTTTCGAATTTGTCTTCTAACTCGATTTCTTTGGCAACAGATACACCGTCTTTAGTGATCAGTGGTGAGCCGAAGCTCTTGTCTAATACCACGTTACGGCCTTTAGGGCCTAAGGTCACTTTCACTGCGTTCGCGAGAATATTTACGCCAGCCAGCATTCTTACGCGAGCGTCATTACCAAATACAACTTCTTTAGCTGCCATCTTGATTATCCTTTAAATTTTTTAATGATTAATTGGAATGTCGAATTGATGCGAAGGATTAACCTACTACTGCCATCAGGTCAGCTTCCGACAGGATCAAGACTTCTTGACCGTCGATTTTTTCTTTCTTAACGCCGTAACCTTCGTTGAAGATCACCACGTCACCCACTTTGACATCCAGTGGCTTAACTGTGCCATTTTCTAAAATACGGCCATTGCCCACAGCAAGGATTTCACCGCGAGTTGATTTTTCAGCGGCGCTACCGGTCAGTACTATGCCACCCGCTGATGTTGATTCAACTTCTAGACGCTTAACGATTACGCGGTCATGTAATGGACGAATATTCATCTATGAACTCTCCTAATGATTTGATGCCCTACAATCGAGCCGATTTGTGATTAAAAAAAGAGGCACGTCAGCCTGCTCTTTTAATGTGTGAGATATGGGGCTGATAGTGTCGAGATCCAAGGGCATTTACAAAAAAAACTTCAATTTTTTGATGTCGGTTTTTTCAAGTCCGCACAATCCTGCTAGAATCTCGCCTCCGCTCGCTAACAAGGCACTATTTTTCCCATGAAAGACAGACACGGGCTGCTCACCGCGCCAATTGGTCGTGTACTGCTCAACATGAGCCTCCCCAACTTGATTGGCATTATGACCATTCTAGGTTTTAGCCTCGCTGACACTTTTTTTATCAGTCAGTTAGGGACAGAAGCCCTAGCGGCGATTAGTTTTACCTTTCCAGTGACCTTAGTGATCTCTAGCATCGCCATCGGCATTGGTGCCGGTGTATCGACCAATTTAGGCCGGCTGATTGGCTCGGGCAATGCCCCGCGGGCGAAGGTATTTTTGCACGATGCGCTGCTGCTGACCTTTATCCTTATCGCCAGTTTAGCCGCCCTTGGCAGCATCTTTATTACACCGCTCTTTAGTTTGCTCGGTGCCAATGAGAGCAGCTTACCGCTGATCCACGACTATATGATTTACTGGTATATCGGCGCGCCGCTGCTGGTGCTCTTGATGGTGGGAAACCAGGGCTTACGCTCCACGGGCGATACTCGCTCGCCGGCGATGATTATGGCGCTGGCGGCCATTATTAACCTTATCCTCGATCCTTTATTGATCTTCGGTATCGGGCCGTTTCCACGTTTAGAAATCCAAGGCGCGGCGATTGCGACGCTTATCGCTTGGATTGTCGCCCTCTCATTATCAAGTTATTTATTGATGATTAAGCGCAAAATGCTCGAATGGGCTGCCTTTGATATAGATAGAATGCGCACTAACTGGAATCAATTAGCCCATATTGCCCAACCTGCGGCATTAATGAATTTAATCAATCCGTTAGCCAATGCCGTCATTATGGCGATGCTGGCACATATAGATCATAGTGCCGTTGCCGCCTTTGGTGCGGGTACTCGGCTCGAATCATTACTCTTGATTGTAGTGATGGCACTCTCGTCGAGCCTGATGCCCTTTATCGCGCAAAACCTAGGGGCTGGACAACCGCAAAGGGCGAAGCAGGCATTGCTGTCATCCCTTAAATTTATCTTTATATTCCAGACGTTACTCTATATTCCGCTGGCGTTTTTGGCAGAGCCCACAGCCCATTTATTCAGTACCGATCCGCAGGTGTTAGAGTGGTTGAGTTTTTATATTCTGGTTTTACCCTGCGCCTACGGCCCGCTAGGCATAGTGATTATTTTTGCTACGGCGCTGAATGCTTACCATAGGCCCATGAGTTCGTTAGTGATTAACCTGTGCCGCTTAGTGCTGCTGATGCTGCCACTGGCGGCGTTGGGCTCTTATATCGATGGAGTGAAGGGCTTATTGCTCGCGCTCCCCATCACCAACCTCTTGATGGGGATTGCCTGTTACTCTTTAGCGCAGCGGATCTGCGAACCCGCAAAGGTCGTCACCGCCGACGCCAATCTTGAAGGCTGACTGCGTTTCACTCGATTACCCGCGAAAACGCAGTTCGTCGTTGGGGAACGCTTCCTTCGAGGCTTTACATGCTCTGCGCGGACTCACCTCGCTCATATTGGTCGGCACGCCGTTGGGGGCGAGTTCTTGCATAATAAAATCGATAAAACGGCGACTGGCCAAGCTGACATAACGCCTCGATGGATAAGCTAAATAGCATTCTCCCTGGTGGGCTTCGATTTCAGGCAGCAGGCTAATTAACTCCCCAGTCTCCACGAAATCGACCACGACTTCGGCGGGGGCATACACAATTCCCCGCCCCTGCAGGGCAAACTCCACCGCCACTTCTACACTATTGGAGCAAAAATTCCCTCGGACTCTCACTTCCTGCTCGGCACCTATCCAAAGCTCATTGAAGATTTTGCCGTTTGATAATCTAAACAGTGACACATTGTGGAATTCAATCTCCTGGGGCGTTCTCGGTGTGCCATGTTTCGCTAAATATGCGGGGCTGGCATAGAAGCGCAGATCCGTCGTAAACACGGGCCGCACGACCAAGTCTAAGGTGTCTAAGGCGGGTTCAACCACAAAGGCGACATCTAGATTATTTTTAACCATATCAATGGATTCGGCACTGCTGATCACTTCGACGGTTAATCTAGGGTGCAAGTCCATAAAACGGAAAATAGCCCGCATCAGCACATTCATGCTGTGGATAGGGAACATTTGGATCCGCAGATGACCGCTTATTTCGGCATCGTCATTGGTCATTTCGAACAAGGTTTCATCGAGCTGGGCCAAGATCTTTTGCGAACGCTGGTAAAAATGGCTACCCGCGGAAGTGAGGGTCATCGAACGGCTCTGACGGTGAAACAATTTGATGTTCAGTTCATCCTCCAATGCCTGTAAACGACGGCTGACCGTTGATTTAGGTAAGTTAAGTAAATCAGCGGCTTCGATCAAACTGCCCGTCTCAGCTATTCGGTGGAATAACGCTAAATCCTCTGTCTTCATGTTCGCCCTAAATTCAATCTCATTAAGTGGGACTGATAATCCCAAATTATCCCATTTATTGCAACCAGTTTAGCTGTTATCTTCGCCGCCAGAAATGCTGAAAAATTGTTACAAAGGATACCCCACCATGCCATCATATCGACGCTTACCCTCAGTCCTACTGCTTCCAGTCCTACTGTTTCCAGTCCTGTTGAGCGGCTGCTCCCCCGCAGAAAGTTCTGTGCAAACGCCGCCCATTCGCCCGGTCAAATTGTTCGAGGTGGTGCAACTCGAAGGGGGGGATTTTAGAACTTTCCCTGCCAGGGTCGCCGCCAATAGCCGCGCCGAATTATCGTTTCGCATTTCAGGGCAGTTAACCGAACTGGCATTGGTGGAGGGGCAAAGAGTTACCGAAGGGAGCTTGCTGGCGAAACTCGACGACAGAGATGCCTACAATAATCTGATGACCCGCGAGGCGGAGCACGAACTGCTAGCCGCCGACTTTAAACGTAAGGTCGAGCTACTCAATCGTAAGCTGATTTCCCAGTCCGAATTCGATAGCGCTCAGGCCCAATTGAAATCCGCTAAGGCGGCCCTCGCGGCTGCGCGCGATCAGCTAAGCTACACCCGCTTAACCGCCCCCTTTAGCGGCACTATTGCCAAACGGCTCGTCGATAATCACCAGATAGTGCAGGCCAATCAGGGCGTACTCACACTGCAAAACAATAGTTTGCTCGATGTGAGCATCCAAGTGCCCGAGGCCATGGCCGCCAGCTTAAACGAGTATATCAAGCAGCCAGATTTTAGCGCTAAGGTGCGTTTTAGCGCGTTGGAAGGCATGGAGTTTGACGCCAGATTTAAAGAATACTCGACCCAAGTCACCCCAGGCACTCAGGCCTATGAAGTCGTGTTTTCCTTACCACAACCTAAAGGTATTCAATTACTTCCAGGTATGAGCGCCGAGCTAACGTTGGCCTTAGTCAAGGCCACAGAACACAGCAAAACCCCAGCGGCCGCCATAACTCCAATCACAGCCCCTATAACCGCCATAGTCCCTGTGACCGCTATAGATAAGAGCGACCAAGATGGCAAAGTGCAGGTTTGGCTATACCAAGCCCAATCCGGCGAGGTCAGCCCCATTGAGGTCACACTCGGACGAGTGACTAACCAAGGGATTGAAATCTTGGGCGGTATCAATAAGGGCGATTTGATTGTGAGCGCGGGCGTTTCCCAATTATCCAATGGCATGAAAGTTAAGCCGCTACGCTGGCAGCGTGGAGTATAACGAATGAATATTGCAGAGTATTCCATCCGCCATAAAGTCATTAGCTGGATGTTTGTGTTGCTACTCCTCCTGGGGGGCGGTGTCAGTTTTACTGGCTTAGGGCAACTCGAGTTCCCCGAATTTACCATTAAAGATGCCCTAGTGATCACCGCCTATCCCGGTGCATCACCGGAGCAAGTCGAAGAGGAAGTCACCCTACCGCTTGAAAATGCGCTGCAACAGCTCGATGCCGTTAAGCATGTAACATCGATCAACAGTGCAGGCCTGTCGCAAATCGAGATCGAAATCAAAGAAAGCTATGATAAAACCAGCCTGCCACAGGTATGGGATGAGGTGCGTCGTAAGGTCAATGATACTGCGGGACTATTGCCCCCCGGAACCAACACGCCCAAGGTGCTAGACGATTTTGGCGATGTATATGGCATTTTATTTAACCTCTCTGGTCCCGATTATAGCAACCGCGAGTTAAGCAACTATGCCGATTACCTACGCCGCGAGCTAGTGCTGGTGCCTGGGGTCAAAAAAATCTCGGTGATAGGGAGTGTGACTGAGCAAGTCGTGATTGAAATTTCCCAACAAAAACTCTCGGCGCTGGGGCTAGATCAAAGCTATATCTATGGTCTTATCAACAATCAAAACGTGGTCTCCAATGCGGGCAGTCTAGTGATTGGTGACAACCGTATTCGCATCCATCCCACGGGGGAGTTTAGCAGCGTTCAGGATCTGGCTCGCTTGATCGTGAGCCCACCAGGCAGTACTGAACTGATTTATCTCGGTGATATTGCCCATATCGAAAAGGATTACGATGAAACCCCAGATGTGCTGTACCACAACCGTGGAGAAGCGGCGTTATCCCTAGGGATCTCCTTTTCAAGCGGCGTCAATGTGGTGGAAGTGGGCCAGAGGGTGAACGATCGCCTAAGCGAACTCGAATCCCAACGCCCGATAGGCATGGGCTTAGACACTGTCTATAACCAGAGTCAGGCGGTCGATCAGACTGTCAACGGCTTCTTAATCAACTTACTCGAATCGATTGCCATCGTTATTGCCGTATTGCTGCTGTTTATGGGCCTGCGTTCGGGTTTGCTGATGGGACTTATCCTGCTGTTGACCATCTTAGGCACTTTTATCGTGATGAAAGTGCTAGGGATTGAGCTACAGCTTATCTCACTCGGTGCGCTGATCATCGCCTTGGGTATGTTGGTCGATAATGCCATTGTGGTCACCGAAGGGATTTTAATCGGTCTGCGCCGTGGCAAAACCCGCCTCGAAGCCGCTAAGCAAATTGTGGCTCAAACCCAGTGGCCACTCTTAGGCGCGACTGTGATTGCCATTATCGCCTTTGCGCCCATAGGCTTATCACAAAATGCCTCGGGGGAGTTCTGCCGTTCTTTATTCCAAGTGTTGATGATTTCGCTGTTTATCAGTTGGATCACCGCCATCACATTAACGCCGTTCTTCTGCCATCTACTCTTTAAAGATGCCCCGAGCGACGAAGAAGCCCAAGACCCTTACAAGGGCTGGTTCTTCAGTTTATACCGCGCAAGTTTAACCCTAGCACTGCGCTTTAGACTGGTGAGCATTCTGCTAGTGATAGCCATGTTGTTCAGCGCTGTCGTTGGCTTTGGTCATATCAAGAATGTGTTTTTCCCTGCGTCCAATACGCCAATCTTCTTTGTGGATATTTGGATGCCGGAGGGCACAGATATTAAGGCTAGCGAGCGTTTTACCGCCGATATTGAGCAGCTATTACTCAAACAAGCCGAGGAGCAACATACTGGCCTGGTCCATTTAACCACAGTTATAGGCCAAGGGGCCCAGCGTTTTGTCTTGCCCTATCAACCGGAGAAGGGTTACCCCGCCTTTGCACAGCTGATTATTGAAATGCAGGATCTTGAATCACTGCAGGCCTATATGCCTGAGCTGGATAAATTTTTAAATCAGCGCTTCCCACAGGCACAATATCGCTTAAAAAATATGGAAAACGGCCCTTCGCCCGCCGCCAAAATAGAAGCGCGTTTCTATGGTGACGATCCCCAAGTATTACGCGCACTCGGTGCCCAAGCGGAAGCGATTTTTCAGGCAGAGCCAAGCATGGACAGCATTCGCCATGATTGGCGCAATCGAGTGCCCTTAATCCGGCCACAATTAGAAAATGCCCAAGCGAGGGAAACGGGGATCAGCAAGCAAGATCTCGACAATGCACTGCTGGTCAATTTTAGTGGTAAACAGATTGGTTTATATCGTGAAACCAGCCACCTATTGCCTATCGTCGCCAGAGCCCCCGCCGAAGAGCGCCTGCAGGCGGACAGCCTGTGGAAGCTGCAAATCTGGAGTAGCGAACACAACACTTTTGTCCCCGCGACCCAAGTGGTGAGTAACTTTAATACTGAGTGGGAAAACCCGCTAGTGATGCGTCGTGATCGCATGCGTATGCTCGCCGTCCTAGCCGATCCTAAGCTCAGCAGCGGTGAAACCGCCGACTCTGTGCTGCGTAAAGTGAAAGACAAGGTCGAAGCTATCAGTCTTCCCGCCGGTTACCGCCTCGAGTGGGGTGGCGAGTATGAAACGGCGGGGGAAGCCCAAACCGCAGTGTTTAGCTCGATTCCATTGGGTTATTTGGCGATGTTCTTGATTACCGTATTCCTATTCAACTCAGTGCGCCAACCGCTGGTGATTTGGTTTACCGTGCCACTGGCCCTAATAGGGGTATCGGCGGGATTGCTGCTCTTCGATGCACCCTTTAGCTTTATGGCGCTGCTCGGCCTGCTGAGTTTATCGGGCATGGTGATTAAAAACGGGATTGTCTTGGTCGATCAGATCAACCTCGAACTCAGTGAAGGGAAAAGCCCCTACCTTGCCCTTGTCGATTCCTGCATCAGCCGCGTACGCCCCGTGATGATGGCGGCGATCACCACCATGCTAGGGATGATCCCACTCATTCCCGATGCCTTCTTCGGCTCTATGGCGATAACGATTATCTTTGGCTTAGGCTTTGCCTCACTGCTGACGCTAATCGTACTGCCGGTGATGTATAGTCTTGCCTTTAATATCAAAGCGATATCCATAGACGAGCAAACAAACTAACGGATCACGCCTCCCCTAAACGCTTCCCGGCGCGGCCGATCGATACAGTTGTAAGCGTATCGATTGGCCATTTCCCCTCAAAAACTGTGCATTGCCCCCATAACGGTTGCGATTTGGTCGTTTGGCCTTTACACTGGGTACCGAGTATAAAACTCAAGGAATTACATATAAATAAGGATATTTATGAAACTTATTAAGCTCGCAGTACTGCTTGGCCTCGCCTTTTTCGCTTACCAAAAATGGTATGCGGCCAAACCCCTAGAATCCCATTTTTTAAGTTCTATCCCGGTTAAAATCCAGATGTTAGCCAACCCTAATGCTAAGTTTGAAAGTTCGGGGCAAGTGAACATTGAAAGCATTACCACACAAAAGCACCCTAAGGAACCACTAGTGTTGAGCGTAGTGACCTTTAGCTCCCAGTTTGACACTATCGACGAGGAAGATATTACCGAGCTTTCCTTCGACGATGCCAATACATTAGCGCAGAAATTCAAGGGGCTTGAGGGGGTAGAACAGCTGCAACTGACCCGAGGATATATCGAACATGGGGGACAGCGAGGCTATGAGATCAGCATGAATATGGGTAAAGAAGGCACCTTAGTGCAGCATGCCTACGCCTACAATAATCACCTATTGATTTTAACTGCCAGCTACAATGACGACGGCCAGAACCGCCGCACGGCAGAGGCATTTCTTAACTCGGTGGAGTTTTTGTAGGCAAGCCAACCAGCGGCACAGTTAGGATTGATCCTGTAAGCCGCAGGATTAAGTATCGAACACTAGTGCTGATCTAATAAAGGCTAAGGCTTAGGATCTTTATCCTGCTCGCTATTGGGAATTTGATGGCTAACGGGTTTGATATCACTGGGATCGACCTTATGTTCAAAATCCCCCTCAAACACATTGCCGTCTTTTTTCGCCCTATCATCGAAGGGGTTTTGTCCAAAGGGGTCCTGCGGCTTAGTACCAAAGGGACCTTGGTTGGCATGAAAGCCACCGTGCATTCCCCCCTGTAAACCTGCAATCACGCGCAGTTGCATGCGTTTAAAGACTAAAGCGGCAATCGGACGGCGAGTCAAGGGCGTTAATAGCAATAGACCCATAAAGTCAGTGACAAAGCCTGGGATCACCAGTAAAACCCCCGCCATGGCTAACATCATACCTTCGACAATTTCTTGTCCCGGCGCTTCACCGCGGGCGAGCTTTTGCTGCACTTGCATTAAAGTGCTTAACCCTTGGCTGCGCACCAATGATACGCCGAGTACAGCGGTGAATAGCACTAGGCCTACCGTTGTCCATGTTCCCAGCACTTCACCGACACGGATAAGCACAGATAGCTCAAGTACTGGGATCAGCACAAATAATAAAAATAGGATTAAAAACATACTGACCTCAGTTTTATCTCACATTCTTGAAAACTAAATGGGGGCTAGCCGGTCTTAATTCAAGTCATTAGGGCGGATACTGCGGTAAAGCAGTGAGACTTCTGATAGTTAGTTCACTCTTTCGTTAAGCCGTTAATGTATGAGACCATAAAAACACGTAAAGTAGCTTAGCCTAATAGGCTTAAGCGAAGTTTAAGATTGTTAAGGGACGATACCTCACACCATGCAAGCTCAGTATCTAGTGGTCAGCACCAGTTGCCCCGATGAAGTTCAGGCAAATCGCATAGCCCATGCTTTAGTGGAATCGCGTATCGCGGCTTGTGTGCATATTTCGGCGCCCATCCGCTCCATTTATGTGTGGGAAGGCAAAATCTGTGAGGAGCAAGAAATTAGCTTACACATTAAATGTTTACAAAGTCGCTATGCCGAGTTAGAACAGCTTGTGCTTAAACTTCACCCTTATCAAGTGCCTGAAATTATTGCAGTACCCGTAACCCACGGGCTACCAGCCTACTTAGATTGGATAAAAGATAACACTCAGCCATGAAAAAACTACTTAACCTTACCTTCACCGCGTTATTGCTTCTCACGCCTCTCACCCTAAGTGGCTATGCCTTTGCGAATAACTTTAGTTTTCTAAAAAGCGAACCGGAGTTAATGCCCGTCGATCAAGCCTTTGCCTTTGATTTTAAACAGGAAGGTAATAAGGTTACCCTCAATTGGGTGATTGCCGACGGTTATTATATGTACCGCGATAAGCTTAAATTCAGCGTCAATGGTGCCGAGCTAGGCACGATTGAGCTTCCCAAGGGCAAGCCCCATAACGATGAGTATTTTGGTGAGCAAGAGGTGTATTACACCTATATCGATATTCCCGTTGGCCTAAAGCAAGCCGATGAAAATGGCACCTTAAGCGTCACCTTTATGGGCTGCGCCGAGGGTAAACTCTGTTATCCGCCAACCAAACGCGAGGTCACCCTTAAAGCGGTCGCCGCCAATGATGGCCTGTTAGTGAGCACTGACAATGCCGCCGCGCCAAGTGCAAGCAATGCCGAGGAAGCCAGCGCCGCTCAAGCACCTACTCAGCCTATTACCCAACAAGATACATTAAGCCAAATGCTCTCAAACGACAGCCTGATTTGGACCTTAGTGATCTTCTTCGGTTTAGGTATAGGTCTGGCATTAACCCCCTGCGTATTCCCCATGTACCCGATTTTATCGGGCATTATTGTCGGCCAAGGGCAAAAACTCTCGACCGCAAAAGCCTTTACCCTGTCCATGGCCTATGTACAAGGTATGGCAATCACCTACTCTATTTTAGGTTTAGTCGTCGCCTCGGCAGGGCTTAAGTACCAAGCGGCGCTACAGCATCCCGCCGTATTAGTCGTGCTCGCTATTCTGTTCTTTGTGCTCAGTTTATCTATGTTTGGCCTGTACGATTTGAAGCTGCCATCGAGCTGGCAGGAGAAAATGAACTCAGTATCAAACAATCAAAAGGGCGGCAATCTGATTGGCGTATTTTTGATGGGAGTGATTTCGGGATTAGTGGCATCGCCCTGCACTACGGCCCCACTTTCCGGCGCCTTAGTCTATGTGGCGCAAACCGGTGATTTATTGCAAGGTTTCCTCGCGCTCTACGTGCTGAGCATGGGTATGGGTGTGCCACTACTTATCATTGGTACCTCGGGTGGTAAGCTGTTGCCACGCGCTGGCGCTTGGATGAATATCATCAAAACCGTATTTGGCTTCCTGCTGATCGCCGTGTCTATCGTCATGCTTGGCCGTATTTGGACGGGCGTAGTATCCGATGTGCTCTGGTCGCTCTGGGGCATTAGCTTCACCGGTTACCTGATGCACCAAAATAAACTCAGCGCCTTTAACTGGAAACAAACTGTCCGTTCAGTGCTGTTAACTTTGGCGCTATTGGCGAGTTTCTCCTACGGTTTTCAAGCAGTAATGGGGCATTTTGGCTTTACCCACAGTCCAGTTGCGACTGCGACAACGACCGAGCAAGCCCATGGCTTTAAACGGATTAAATCCATTGAAGATCTTGAGCAAGAAATCGCCGCCGCTAGCGCCCAAGGTAAGCCTGTGATGCTCGATCTCTATGCCGATTGGTGTGTGGCCTGTAAAGAGTTTGAGGCCATCACCTTTAAGGACGCCGATGTATTGATTCGCATGAATAAAATCGTCTTACTGCAAGCAGATGTCACTAAAAGCGATGCCGTGGATGTGGCACTGTTAGAAAAGTACAATGTGCTCGGCTTACCTACGCTGTTGATGTTTAGCGAGCAAGGCGAGCAAAGGGAAGATTTAAGGGTTACAGGCTTTATGGGACCGAAGGAATTTGCCGCCCATTTAGATCACTTAGTGAAATAACCTCGGCTAAAGCGCCAAATTATCACTGCGCCGTTTTAGCGTAAAACCAATAATAAGCGGACTTTTTTCATTAAAAGTCCGCTTTTTTATCGCACTGTCATCGATTTCTTATACAATCCCCATTTAACCTGGGCTTTTTAGATTGGAGCATTATGGAACCTGCAATCCTGATTATCACCCTTGTCTGCGGCATGCTTGTCAGCCGTATAGGACTGCCTCCACTCATCGGCTACCTAGTGGCGGGTTTTGTGTTGTTTGTACTCGGCATAGAAAAAGACAGTCTGCCACTACTGCAAGAACTCGCTAGCCTTGGGGTTACCTTACTGTTATTCGCCATAGGGTTAAAACTCGATATTCGCAGCCTATTTAAGGCCGAAGTATGGGCGGGTTCGAGTGTGCATTTGATGATATCCATCCTGGTTTTTGTGCCTATTCTCAAACTACTCGGTCTTTTTGGTTTAACCCAGCTCACTAGTCTTAATCTCGAACAGTTGACCTTACTCGCCTTTGCCTTAAGCTTCTCCAGTACGGTTTTTGCGGTCAAAGTATTGGAAGATAAAGGGGATATGCAATCCCTCTATGGCCGTGTCGCCATAGGTATCTTGATTATGCAGGATATCTTCGCAGTACTGTTTTTAACGATTTCCAAGGGGGATGTGCCCTCGGTATGGGCCTTCGCATTACTCTTATTGCCACTGGCTAAGCCGCTTATTTACAAAGCCTTTGACCGTGTCGGCCACGGTGAACTATTAGTCCTTTTTGGCCTAGTGATGGCGCTGGTTGTCGGTGCTTGGTTATTTGAAGCCGTTGGCCTGAAACCCGATCTAGGCGCCCTAATTATCGGTATCTTATTGGCGGGGCACAAAAAATCCTCTGAACTGGCAAAATCCCTGTTCTATTTTAAGGAACTCTTCCTCGTCGCCTTCTTCTTAACCATTGGCCTCAACGGTTTACCTACGGTATCGGATATTGTTATTGCGGCACTGTTAGTATTGCTCATCCCACTGAAAATCCTGCTGTTTGTATACATACTCACCCGCTTTAAACTGAGATCCCGAACCTCAATGCTAGGGTCATTTAACCTAGGTAACTTCAGTGAGTTTGGTTTGATTGTGGCGGCGGTGGCCACCAGCAAGGGCTGGCTACCCTCCCAATGGCTAGTGATTATTGCGGTTGCCCTAAGCTTTAGCTTCCTGCTTGCGGCGCCGCTCAACGCGACCGTAGGTAGAATTTATCAACGATTCCAGCAGCGCCTCGTCAAACTCGAAAAGCGGCCGCTGCACCCAGAGGACAGACCTATAGCAATAGGTAATCCACGTTTTTTGATTCTAGGTATGGGGCGCATAGGTAGCGGTGCCTACGATGAACTGCGCACTCGATTCAGCGGTGAAATCCTAGGGATTGAACATAAACAGGAAATCGTCGATCTGCACCGAGCCAAGGGGCGTAACGTGGTGCAGGGCGATGCCGCCGATACCGATTTTTGGGAGAAGCTCGACAGAGCCCCAAACCTCGAATTGGTATTACTCGCTATGCCCCACCATGCGGGGAATCTGTTTGCCGTTGAGCAACTCAAGAAGCTCAATTATCAAGGTAAACTCAGCGCCATAGTGCAGTATGGCGATGATGCGGCTTCCCTGCGGGCTTCGGGTGTGCATAGTGTATACAACCTCTATGAAGCGGCGGGTGCGGGTTTTGTCGACCATGTAGCCGATGAACTGCTGTCGGGCTCAGAGACTAAGCATGCCGAGACAGAGGAGGTTGATAATAAAACCGTTCTAAACGCCGAGGCGACAACCCAAGTTTAGTGACGCTGTGGCGAAAGCTGTCTTGAATTAAAACCACTTAATAACACACTGTACCGATTCAGGGAAACCCCTCCCTGAGTCGGTGTTTTCACCCTCAATACGACTCTCTATCCCTTTAAAATCAGTCTGCTAGATTCATACCCTGAGGCGGCATTACCACACATAAAATCCATCTCGCCTTGGCCATACAAAATCTCAGTTACATAGCCGACTGAGTCGTGATATAAATCGAGGACAAGAACGAAATCAGCTCAGCTTTTTTGGAAGTTTTCACAGCATGTCAAATCCTGCGCAGCGCGCCACTAAGTTATTTGTCCAAACCTTTGGCACTAAAGCCGATGATTTATATCAAGCTCCTGGGCGCGTTAATCTTATCGGGGAATACACAGATTACAACGACGGTTTTGTACTGCCTGCCGCTATTAATTTTCATACCGTTATTGCGGTAAAACGCCGTGAAGATACTAAGTTTCGTGCCGTTGCCGACGCCTTCCCCGGACAAATTAAAGAGTGGACCTTTGGTAAAGAAACCGACATGAACCCGGAAGATGGTTGGGTCAATTATCTAAAGGGCCTCACCGCCGCCATGGCTCACTCGGGTTTATTAGCCAAAGGCTTAGACTTAGCCGTAGTAGGGGATGTACCACTTGCGGCGGGTTTATCCTCCTCGGGCGCCTTAGTGGTCGCCTTTGGCACGGCAATTAGTGACAGCAGCCAACTGCATTTATCCCCAATGGCAGTGGCGCAATTAGCCCAGCGCGGTGAGCACCGTTATGTCGCCTCGGCTTGCAGCATCATGGATCATATGATCAGTGCCATGGGCGAACAGGATCATGCCCTGCTGATTGACTGTTTAGACCTCGACAGTGAAGCCATTTCCATCCCAGAAAATTTAAGCCTGATCATCATAGATGCCCATATAGAGAAACAGCGTTTAGCCGCCACTAGTCAGCAGCGTCGGGATGAATGCGCCCAAGCCGCCGAACACTTTGGCTTGGACGCACTGCGCCACCTCGATTTGCGTCAATTAGAAGGTGCGAAGGCCGAGTTAGATGAAGTGTTATATCGCAGGGCAAAACACGTTGTCACAGAGAATCAACGCACCCAGAATGCAGCCCGCGCTCTAGAGCAAAATAACATCGCGAAATTCAGCCATTTAATGGCACAGTCCCATGTTTCACTGCGGGATGATTTTGAGGTGACACTGCCAGAATTTGATACCTTAGTCGATATTGTCAGCCAAGTGATTGGCGAGCGTGGCGGCATACGTATGACAGATGGTTGTGTGGTAGCCTTGGTTGACCATGAATTGACGGACGCTGTAGTCGCGGCGGTAGAACATGAATTCCTCAATAAAACGGGAATAGATGCCACTGTTTACCTCTGCTCAGCCAGTGCAGGGGCCGGCCGTATCGACAGTTGAGTCACTCGGCCTAAGTGCGCCCAGTCACAACCTAAATCCCCCTCAATACCATACGAATTCAGCCAGGGTTGCTATGGTATTAATTATTTTTAAAAGGCAAAATCAAACAGTTACTCTGACATACTCAAGATAGAGGGAAGCTAAATGGTACATTTCAGCGTATTAGATCCTTGGACAGATCCCCGCGGTGGTGATATCGAAAGGGTAAGGATCGACAATGGCATACTCGCATTAGAAATCATCAGCTTAGGCGGTATTATCCGTTCCCTATGGGCCCCAGATAAACACGGCGAACGTGGCAATATCGTCTTAGGTTGTGACAGCGCCGAAGATTACCTGACCCAATCGGCTCACTTAGGTGCCATTGCAGGCCGCTTTGCCAACCGCATCGCTAACGGCAGAATGCACTATCAAGGTCAAGATTATCAATTAGATATCAATCAAGCGACTAACTGTTTGCACGGCGGCCGTGAAGGGTTTAACCGTAAGAACTGGCATCTAGGTCAACTGCCCGATGGCGTACGCTTGACCTTAATGAGTCCCGACGGCGATATGGGTTTCCCCGGAAATTGCACTGTGCAATTAGATTATCGCCTTGCTGCTAACAATCTCTTTGTGGAAATCTTAGCTTCTGTGGATAAAGCCTGCCCTGTCAGCCTAACCCAGCACAGCTATTTCAATCTCGATGGCTCAAACACGAATCATGATCATCGAGTGCAAATCGATGCAACACGTTATCTCACCATGGATGATGTCAGTGTGCCCACTGGGATTGCCGATACTGCAGGATCGATTTTCGATTTAAGCCAGCCGATACGCTTAGGCGACAAACTGCATGCCGCCGAATTGGCGAGCACCCGCGGTTATGATCACTGCTATCTTATGGATAATGCCGACGGCTCACTCGCCCGTGTTGGCTGTTTAAGCAGTCCTATTAGTGGCCGCGCTATGACCCTTTTCACCAACCAGCCCAGCGTACAACTCTACTGCGCCAACTTCTTAGGGGGAACTCAGGGTCGCCATCAGCAGATATTACAGCAACACCATGGCGTCTGTTTGGAGCCGCAAATGCAGCCCGACTCGCCCAATCAAACCGAGTTATTTGGCGATGCCGTGTGGCTAGTACCGGGTAAGGTTTATCACCATATTAGCCGCTATCAATTTGATATAGATGCCTAAATCATTGGGCCTAATATGCTACAGCCCTGCAAAGTGATCGACTATGCCGGGCCGCGACTTAGCATAAATGGACGAGGAATGAGAGATAAGGCGTTTTACGTCAGGGAGCGAAGTGCAGTAGGGAAAGGTAGCGATAAGGAATAAAATAAGCACTATTTTATCCCTTACACTCACTGAGTCAGCCCCTAGGTTGGCTCAGTGTTAATCATCAAAATCATCGCCCCAATCGTCATCAAAATCCGCGCCAATAGCATCGGTTTCAATTTCAGGCTCAACTTCAGGCTTGGCCTTACGCACAGGTCCAGTTTCCTTGACGTTGTTCAGGTCGATACGAGCTTGATGCTTACTCATGAATTGAGCCCTAGCCGCCTTCCACGCGCCACCAAACTTAGCCTCAGCAGCTTTTAACGCAGCCTCATCTAAGTCATATAGGTTCACTTTGACTATATCTTCAACATACTCAATGATCGAATCACGATCTGTGTTGTATAGATAGATACGTCCAGGGGAGGCGTCTGGCAACTGGTTGTCATGCACGACAATCGCGTTGCCTTTCGATGTTCTCAGCTCACCATACCAAACCTGTTTCTTTGCTGTGTTATACATATATGCCAATACCCTTAAATCAACACATACACTATGAGTTTTTTAGTCTGAATAAGCGAAGCGTCGCTTGCTTTGATCCACGAATAGCGCCGGAAAGTCTCTGACGTTTTCAACTGGGTATTTTTACAGAATATTTCCGATAATCAATGCCTCATACCATGAAATTTTCACTTATTACGCATTAATTTCGACCAAATCCCCTAAAAAGTTTAGTCACTAACGACTTTAGTCGAAAAAATCATCGCAGCAAGTATTTATTCGCTCCATATGACCCACCGAAAATACTCACCGAAGAGAATCAAACCTAAGGTGAATGGAATTGCTCATTCGCCCAATGTGAGGACCACTTTCCCCCTGTGTGCTCCCGACTCCATTAATGCATGGGCTTTAGGTGCTTCGCTGAGGGGAAAAGTGGCAAAGATATTGGGCACTATTTGATGGCTATCGAGCAGCGGCCACACGCGCTCATGTAACTGTTTAGCAATCTCGGCCTTGGCTTCAACACTCTGCGGCCTTAGGGTTGACCCCGTCCAGACAATGCGCTTCGCCATCAAGCGGAAAAGTTCGATCTCGGCCTTAGGGCCACGCTGCATAGCGACAGAGACCATGCGACCATCCATTGCGAGTGCCTGTAAATTGAGGTTGATAAAGTCGCCACCCGCGATATCAAACACGACATTGACCCCTTTATTGTGGGTGAATGCCATCACGGCTTCGACAAAATTGTGAGTGCGATAATTGATCACCTCTTGGGCACCGAGGCTCAAGCAATAATCGCGCTTCTCATCTTGCCCCGTTGTCGCTATCACTGTTGAACCTAAGGCGCTGGCGAGTTGAATTGCCGTACTGCCGATACCACCTGAACCGCCGTGGATCAGCACAGTCTCGCCCGCTTTCAATCCCGCACGCATGAACAGGTTGCCCCATACAGTGAAGAAGGTTTCCGGCAGTGCGGCCGCCTGCACATAACTAAAGCCCGTTGGAATAGGCAAACAATGGGCAGCATAGGTGAGTGCATACTCACCATACCCCCCGCCCGGCACTAAGGCGCACACTTTATCGCCGATTTCCCATTGGCTCACACCGTCACCGAGGGCACAAATATCCCCGGCGACCTCAAGCCCAATAATCGGTGATGCACCCGGTGGCGGTGGATATGCGCCCACCCTTTGTTTGATATCGGGGCCATTCACTCCAGCGGCATGCACGCGGATCAACACTTGCCCCGCGGCGGGCACAGGCAAAGGCGAGCGCGATAGTTGCATCACCTCGGGGGCGCCGGGCTGCTCAACTTGGATATGGGTGTACTCGCTTGGTAAAGCTGGCATAAAAGCTCCTTTGGGATGGCATCGATCTCATCGCAGATGGCTTAGCATCGCACGGTTCGAGTGCTAACAGCGGAAAAGTGCATATAACCTTAATGCGGCTAAGCTAGCGCAAATTCAAGCCAAATAGCCACTCTTATTCAATCAGACATTCCACAAGATATTCAATCAGGCATTTTATAAGGTGTGGAGTCCCACAGACTCAGCTTCCGGCGCAAACCCATTTAGCAAAAGCTGAACCTAAGCTGAACAGAAAAGATGTATCGGGTAAATTTATAGACAAATACTAGATATATTAAAAACTTACAGCCATCATTTGGACGCATTATTTGCTAGCTGCGATGTTTGTCGCGCTATTGTTATCACGCAAATAATCCAATGAGGTTTGATGCAAGCTTAGGTTCCACGCATCAAATAACGCCCAAGGAAGATCTGCTTTGCAGACTAGATAACTACGGATACACAATGAAAAACACACTACTCTTCGCAGCGATTAGCTTAGCGATTGCAACCCCCGTTCTTGCCAATAACACTCATGCAAGCCCCCCATTCGGTAACAACACATCAAACAGTTCACCAGTTCAACCCGTCCCACCACCGCCCTCTGCACCGATTAGCTTAATTGAATCACATAGACCACTGCTGCGGGAGACGCCATTGATGGCATCCCCGAATGAGCCAACTATGACAGAACAGACAGTGACAGAACCGCCTAAGATGCATTCGCGCAAGAAGCGAGAAGTATCTGAGCAACCGCCACTTAAGTTGCAGAATCATAGCGCCGCGATGCAAGTCAGCGACTGCAGTGACTTTGTTGGGAAATCAGGTCAGGCACTAGTCGATGAACTGAGCCAATCGACACCCGAATGCGTCGGTAAGCTCTATAGCCTCAAAGGCAGTAGCGCCACCGTGCTATTTAGCGAGGCCAATGTGATCAGTGTGGCTAATGCCATTGCCACTAAAGCCAAGGACTACACTGGGGTCGATGTTCAGCATCTCGAATCACATATTTACTTTGTCCGCGCCGCCCTCTATGTGCAGTTTTACAGCCCAAATGATGTGCCCGCTTACAGCAGCGCCGCAAAGGCCAGCTTAAAATCGACCCTCAACGCTTTATTTGCGAACGCTGCAATTTGGACTGTCTCCGATGACAATGCTGGCGTGTTGAAAGAAGCCTTAATCCTGATTGACTCAGCCGAACTCGGCGCCGATTTTAATCATGTCACCATTAAAGTGCTAACGGACTACGACGCTAACTGGCAAGCCAGTTTCGCGATGAACGCCGCAGCAAACTCAGTGTTTACCACCTTATTCCGCGCCCAGTGGAATGATGACATGCAGGCGCTGTTCGCTCGCGATCAAGGTATTTTAGATGCGCTAAATAATTTCCAGCTCGAACATCGCGACTTGTTAGGTACCAATGCTGAGTATCTGTTAGTCAACTCAGTCAAAGAGTTATCTAGACTGTATTACATTGATGCCATGCGCCCGCGAGTGACCCAGCTGGTTAAAAACATCCTCAACAGCACCAGCAAAACCGAACCGAGTAAAGTGCTTTGGTACGCGGCGGCAGAAATGGCCGACTATTACGATCGCAGCCATTGTAACGATTACAATATCTGTGGTTTTAAGGCGCAGTTAGAGGCCGATGCTTTACCTTTTAATTGGAAATGCTCCGACAGTCTTAAGATCCGCGCCCAAGATCTCTATCAAGATCAAGCCAAGTGGGCCTGTGATGTGCTGACCAGCCAAGAAAGCTATTTCCACAGTAAGCTCGAAACGGGCATGCAACCCGTGGGGCAAGATAACAACGATGACTTAGAGCTAGTGATCTTCGGCAGTTCGTCCGAATATCAATCCTTAGCCAACAGTATCTTTGGTATCAATACCGACAACGGCGGCATGTACCTCGAAGGTTCGCCCGCCGGACTCAAAAATCAGGCACGTTTTATCGCCTATGAAGCCGAATGGCGCACGCCGGATTTCCACGTCTGGAACCTGCAACACGAATATGTGCACTACCTAGACGGGCGCTATAACCTGTTTGGTGACTTTAGCCGCGGCACGTCGGCCAATACTATTTGGTGGATTGAAGGCCTCGCAGAATACATTTCTTACCGTGACGCAAATCCAGCGGCGATTGCCATGGGCGAAACCGGTGAGTTTATGTTGTCGACCATATTCAAAAACAACTATGAATCGGGCCAAGACCGCATCTATCGCTGGGGTTATCTGGCGGTGCGCTTTATGTTTGAGCACCACAGGGACGATGTAAGACAGATTCTGGCCTACCTACGTAACGACCAATACGCTGAATATCAAACCTTTATGGATGGTATTGGCACAGGTTACGACAACGAGTGGCAAGGTTGGCTCGCCAGCGGCTTGAGCACGGCTGACAATGGCATTGTCGATAAAGGCCCGAGTGATGTCGACGCTGAGCCCAGTGGCCGAGAAGGTAATTGGACTGGCCCTGCGGGCACTATCAGTAAGGATTACTCACCTTGCCAAGTGACGAACGAAGCCTACCGTTACACTGAATCGGCTAGCCTGAAAATCGATGTGCCGATGGAATGTATTGATTCTAAACTCGGCCGCGCCAGTTTTAGCTTCACTAATACCGATCGCTCGGCCCAAGATCTTTGGATCAAGATTGGCGGCGGTTGGGGTGATGCCGACATTTATTTCGATTCTAGAGGCTGGGCAAGCCCAGAGCAAAACCAAGGCGCGGGGATCGGCAACGGTAACTATCAAGTCATTAAAGTGCAGTTAAACCCTGACGAATATTGGCACTACATTACCTTGTCGGGGGATTTTGGTGGTGTCGATATGCAAGTCAGCACCACTGAGCTGTTCGCTGATGTCGATCCCGATCTGGGAGATGGCGGCGTAGATCCTGAGCCACCAGCAAATTGCGGTGCAGTGACCTTAGATTACGGCCAGCTCACACTGGGCAAAAATGAGTGTATCAGTGGTGGACGCAACAGCTTCTACTTCTGGGTTGAGGAAGATAATACCCAGTTCACCGTCACCACTAAGGGCGGCTCTGGGGATGCCAATCTTTACTTCAATGCCAGTCAGTGGGCCGACGCCGATAATGCCGATGCTAGGAGCACCCAAGTGGGTAATCAAGAGTCGCTTAACTTTAGTGCCAATCGCGGCTGGCGTTATATCACAGTAGATACTGCCACTGAGTTTAGCGGCGTCACACTCACCCTCAATACAGGCGCAAGCAACACACCTACGCCGGCTCTCATCGCCAATGCCTGCGCGACGCAATCTCCCTTGAGTTATGGTGAGCTGAGTTCAGGCAAAGCCATCTGCACCGCCGATGGCCGCAGCGATTACTATCTTTGAGTGCCAGAAGGTACGAGTCAGTTAAGCATCAACTCGGCCCACGGCAGTGGTGATGTGAGCCTGTTTTCGGGGACGACTTGGGCCAATGCTCAACACTTCGATGCAGCGTCTGTCACGCCAGCTAACACTCAAGAAAGTATCACAGTCGATGCACCAAGCCTGGGTTGGTATTACATCACAGTGCAGAGTGAACCCCAAAGTTCGGGCGTCGCATTGCAGCTTGACTTGCGCTAGTGGGTCTCTAGTCGTTTAGACCTAGCCTTTTAAATAAAAAAATCCCTGCTACGGCAGGGACTTTTATTGGCGAAAATGGAGCGAGCAACGAACTGATTTAAATGTAACCGACTCACATCGTCGCAGATGAAATAACTTAAGCTCAGCGCAATATGGACAGCACATCTTTTTCTTTAAGCTCAGTCATAGCGACATAGGCCACAGGCACTACAAATAACGAGAAGAAGGTCCCCGCCAACAGGCCTCCGACTAAGACTAAACCTATGTTGGCTAACCCTAATGAGCCAGGCCCAGAAGCCAGCGCTAAGGGAATGGCACTTAAAATCATGGTTAACGACGTCATTAGGATCGGTCTTAAGCGCGATTTGGCACTGCTTAGCGCCGCCTCAATCGCACTCATGCCTTGGACCTGTTGCTTATTGGCAAACTCCACCAGCAAGATGCCGTGTTTGGTCACTAGTCCCACTAAGGTTAATAACCCTATCTGCGAGTAAATATTCACGCTCTGGCCAAACAAGGTTAAGGTCAGCAGCGCGCCAACAATACACAAAGGTACAGTCAGTAAGATAATTAAGGGATCGACGAAGCTTTCAAACTGCGCGGCTAAAATCAAATAGATAAACACCAGTGCCAGCAAAAATAACGACTGAGTCCCCGCCTGCGAATCCATTAAATCTTTCACTACCCCATTGTATTTAAAGCCTTGGGCGTCATTGAGCAGCGTCGGCAGTTGCTCGTCTAAATAGGCTTTAATTTCATCGGTGGAATAACCGGGCATAATATCCGCCGTCAGCTCGGCGCTATCGAGGCCCATAAAGGTCTTAATGTTCGACTCTGCCGTGGTCTGCTTAATCGACACAAACTGCGATAACGGCAATGCTTGCCCCGATTCAGAGGTGACGTACAGCTTATTCAATACTTTGAAATCACTTAGCTTATCTAAGTTCACTTGCACTTGAATGGGATAAGTAAAGCCATCGGTGGCATGTAAATCCGCCGCCTTGACTGAGCCAAGGAAGGTAGAAAGCGCATTGGTCACATCGCCATAACTCACCCCCGAGAGGATAATCGCATTGCGATCGATAGACAGATCGTAACGCAGTTGATCCCTCAGCACCGAGTTACCCACGTTGTTCAGCCCTGGATAATCCTCGAGTAACTTTTGCACTTTGGCGGCGGTGTTATTCAGTTCATCCTTATTGCGATCTAAGGTCGTTAACTCTAAGCGCAGGTTATTGGCAATGCTGAGATTATCCGCCGAGCGAATGCTAAAGGACATGTTGTAGGCAGAAACGCTTTGCTTCGATTTAGTCATCAAGTCGCTGATCACCTCATCTATGCCCTCGCTGCGCTCACCCCAAGGTTTGAGTAGCACATGGTTTACTGGCTCGCCCTCGATGTAAGACAAGTTCGCTCCAACGGCAGAATGCTCGTCCATCACGCCATTAAGCTCAGCATTATGGTTCAGATGATACTGGCGACCCACACCCGTTGGGCCATTGGACGCCACATCGATAAAGCCTGAATCTTCCGCGGGCAAGAGTATTTTCGGCAGCTGCCAGTAAGCAATGCCCGCAAGACCGACAAGCACCACTGCCGCGCCGAGCATTAAACGCTTACGGCCGAACCACTTATCCAGCTCTTTGATATACAAATTATTTAACTGCTGCAGTGCATGCTCGACTCGGCTAAACCATTTAGGCTGCTGCTCGGTGGTATTGATAAGATAGGCGCTCATCATAGGCGACAAAGTCAACGCCACCACACCAGAGATCATCACGGCGGCGGCCAAGGTGAAGGAGAATTGCCGAAACAGATCGGCGGTTAACCCCGACATGAGTCCTATCGGCAAATACACGGCCGCGAGCGTTAGGGTCATGGCAATGATCGGGAAGATGATTTCCTGACAGCCTTTAATCGCCGCATTAAAAGGGGTTTCACCGTTTTCGATGTGGCGATAGCAGTTCTCCACCACCACAATGGCGTCATCTACCACTAACCCAATGGCCAAGATTATCGCCAGAATGGTCAACACATTGATGCTAAAACCGAGGGCCGACATCACGGCAAACACCCCGATCACACACACAGGAATGGTTATAATCGGGATCGATGCCGCCCGCAGGCTACCTAAAAATAACACCACAATTAAGGATACTAAGATTACCGCCTCAATCAGCGCGGAAAAACCTTCGTCGATGGAAGCCTCGATAAAATCGGCCTGATTGTAGGCCAAGGTCATTTCTAACCCTTGGGGTAAGTGCTGCTGCATGCGCGCAATTTCGGCCTTAATGTTCGAGGCCACAGTCACAGGGTTAGCATTACTCAAAGGTAAAATTTGCAGCGACATGGCGCTATGTCCGCCGATAGACAACAGACTCGGCGACAGGCTTTCTTCGCCCATCACCACATCGGCGACATCGGCCACACGGATGATCTTGCCCTCGCTGACCTTGATCACTAAGTCCTTCACATCATCGAGCGTTTCAACTTGATTCAAAGGGTTAATCGAGAAATCCCGCGACTTACCTTTAATCGCCCCCGAGGTGAAGCTGGCATTGTAGGAGCCTAAGGTGCCCACCACATCGGCGGCCTTAATGTTCAGCGCCTTCATCTGCTCGGGGTTGAGCCAGACTCGAACCGCCTTTTGTGAGCCGCCATAGGGCCCCCACACAGCGCCAACACCTTGCACTTGCTTGAGCTGCGGCACTAGCTGCTGGCTAATGTAGTCGTACATGGCCTGCTTTTCCATGCCACCCGCGTTCACAAAGGTAATGATATTACTGGCAGCATCGGTAGCCGAGGTATCGTCGGTGACGGTCGGTTTATCTATCATGCTCTGGGGGAAATCGTTAATCCCTTCGACGCTGCTACGCAACTTATTCATTAAGTTGGTGTATTCGATATCGTTGGTATCATCAACAAACTTAATGGTTAACGAGCAGCGCCCCTCGCTACAGTCGGTCGACATAGTATCGACCTTGTCTATGCCCGAAGCCGCCGCAATCAACTTATCGGCCACATTGCTCGACATAAAATCGGCGCTCGCCCCTGCAATCGATGCATTCACCGATGCCGAATGGGTGGTGTGCTCAGGAAAATATCGGATATCGAGTTTTTGAAAGGCAATCAAGCCCAGTAACACTGCCATGATACTGAGCACGGAGGCGAAGATAGGATGGCGAATACAGACTTCGGGTAAACGCATTAGTTGGCGCCCCCACTGCTTGAGCTTGTGTTAGTGCTAGTGTCTGGATTTGGATTTGGATTTGGATTTAAGCTAGTGCTAGCACTTGGCTCAGTGTCTACGCTAGCCTTTGGGTTGGGGCTCGCGCTTGCGATATCTTCTAGCGTATTTTTATCCTGAATGACTTTGATCTTGCTATCGGCCTTGAGGTTTTGCATACCCGTCTTAACCACGAGATCGCCTTCGGTTAAACCTTCGGCCACAACCGCATAGCCATCATTGGTGTTTTGCGCGAGTTTAACCACTTGCTTTACGGCGCTATCGCCGCGTACCAACCAGACAAAACGTTCGTCATTATTGGCGATAATTGAATTTTGCGGCACTAATAAATGTTTAATATCATGGCTGTAGAATTGCTTAATATTGGCGAACATACCGGGGGCCAGTTTGAACTCCGGGTTATCTAAGGTCGCATGGATTTCAACCCGCCCGGAACTCTCATCCACCGCGGGGGCCACATAATTCACTAATCCTTTAAACACCTTATTACCATAGGCTTCAACGGTGACATCCACCCCTTGGCCCTTCTGCGCCTTGCCTAAATCCTTCTGGCTGATGGCATAACGCACTTCGACGGGATGTAAACTATAGAGGGTGACTAACGCCGTGCCAGCGCCAATTTGACTGCCGATGGACTGACTAAAGCTGGTCAATTGACCATCGAAGGGCGCGATGATCAGATAGTCCTTCATGGTCGCCTGTTTCTGGCGAACATCCGCATCGGCCAGATTCACATTTTCCCTCAGCTCATCCACATCCTGCTTAGCGAGTGCAAAGGGTTCCTTGATCAGCAGGTCTTCAATACGCTCAAGCTTAGTTTTTGCCAGTGCTAAGGTGCTCTTGGCCTTGTCTAAATCCGCCTTGGCCTTAGTGTTATCCTGCTCGGCAATCACTTGGCCTTTAGTGACGTTATCGCCGTTACTAAAATGGATGGCGCTGATTTTTTCGCTGGCGTTAAAGTTGAGTATCGCCGAATCGATGGCGTTAATTTTACCGACTTCCTTCACCACATCGGCGAGAGCAGCCTCCCTAATGGCCTCGACAGTCACAGGGGTCGTATCGACCTTATCCACAGCCAACGAAGCCATAGGGACAAAGATGAACAGACTCGCCAGTAAAACTACTGACTGCGCGAATAAGGACGTCCTAGGAAGATGTTGGGGGGGGCTTTTTAGTGGAATATCCCATGTGCTGCGGATCTGTTTCGGGGCACTCTGTTTAAACATAGTATGCAAACCTATCTTTCTACGACTCAAGGGACAGCCTATAGGCATAGTCCCTGTCTGTGCCAGTAAAAATTCGGTTACACATTCAGATAAAACAATGGGTTAACGCTAACTTTAATGGAGAAAACCCAAATCTCACAAAGAAGTGTAAAACGCAACAAATAAAATACAGATGTAAAAGACAGGTATAACGGCAGCATTTAGCTCTATTATTGTGCCTCTAACGCCTTTTTCACCTCTGCAAAACTGGGGCGCTGAGTCATATCTAATTGCATGCACTCGTCCTTAATCGCGCTCAATTTTTTATAGTATTCAGGGTCCATCGAGGTACTCACATAGGCCGACGCATCCACATAGGCCAGCAGATCTTCAATCAAGCAGCCCAGCGCACGCACTTCAATCGCCTCCATCGCCAAGCGCTCGACTGTAGACAGATGACGTAAATTGGATGCCGCGCCAAAATCACCAAACAACAGGTTCATCTTTGCATCAACCATAATGTTATGGGCGTAGACATCGCCATGACTGACTTGCTTGGCATGCATATGCGCCATCGCATCGGCAAGTTGGAGTGCAATCATTGCCACCTCATCGAGGCTGAACTGGGTATCGGCGTGAAAGGTATCGCGGGTACATGTCGCTAGGCTTGGCGGTAAGCCTAAGTTACTAAATCCCGGCGGGATTAACTCCATCACTAAGCCCAATTGATCTTTTTGACTGATGTGCGCCACCACCTTAATAAGGCTCGGGTGATCTCCCGTGGTCAGGCAGCAATCTAACTCGTCGGCGGGATAACCATCACTGGTCACTTCACCCTTAAAGAGTTTTACCGCAACCTGTGACGAACCCGTCGTAGTGACCATGGCTTGATTCAACCAATCGCCACGGTAAATTACCCCAGAGGCGCCTTCGCCCAGCTTTTCAGCCAGCTTAATATCACCCAGAGTCACATTCGCCACTGTGGCCACATCGGCATGGGGATCGACCAAGGTATGGCTAAATGGATTACCCGCAAAGGCGAGCCAAGTCAGCTTAGGCAAACCCAGTAACCAAGCTGGCAGCATCTGCAGTTGATTGGCCGATAGACGCACTAATTCTAAGTTACGGCAATTGGCCATCGACTCGGGCAAGGCCGTTAACCTATTGCCCGCCAAGGCTAATTTTTGCAGACGAGGCAAATCCCCCATAGCCGCAGGCAAGGTCTCGATTTGGTTATCGGTTAGGATGAGCCAGCGGGTTTGTGGCGGTAACGCGGCGGCAGTCACAGTGTGGATTTGATTCGCCTTAAAGCCAATCATCTCTAAATTTGCACAGCGCCCTAATGCCTCGGGTAAGTGTTCGAAGCGGTTATTAGAAGCAAAGAGTATCTTTAAACGCGATAGACGGTGCAGGTCCTCGGGCAAAGCATTCAATTGATTATTCGATAAATCGAGGATTTCGAGGCTATCGGCTAAGTCAAAAATCTCCCGCGGAAACTCGGTTAACTCCTCGACCAATTGTAAACGCGTGATCCCCTGTAACTGCCCTGCTCTTAATTGCGCTAACGTCTGCACTCTGCTACCCAAGTCAATGAAAAATCGCCGCTATGGTAGCGCATTAATGGCTAAAGCTAAACGCAAGATCCCCAGCCAAAGGGCGGTGCAATCGACTTAAAACTGAACCCTAGGCAGTAGGAAAACCGTGGAAAGCTATTCAGAAACTCGAAAACAGATTAGCATGTGCACCAATATGGAATGCCCAGTTAACTCATCACAGGACAATCATGCGGAAACCTTTTCGCCAAATGCACTCTTTTACCCTGCTTATGCTAGCCATGCTTATGGCCCAACTGAGCGGTTGCGCGACCACATCGGCAAGCCCATCGACCACTGACTTCAGTGCCCCCGCAAATGAGGTGAGCAGCGATAACGAGCACTCACAGCAACAACAGCAGCACACGCCACCCGCTGTGGTTGAGCAGTACAGCGACGTTTGGGAAAAAATCCAGCACGCCAATACCATTGATGTACATGACGATGCCGAAGTGCGTAAACAGCGTAACTTTTTCGATGATAAACAAAAATTTATGAACCAAATCGGCGAACGTGCCGAGCCATTCTTGTATTACATCGTCAGCCAGCTTGAAGCCCGTAATATGCCATTAGAATTGGCCTTATTACCCATAGTCGAAAGCGGCTACAACCCTTTAGCACAAGCCAACGGTCCAGCGGGACTGTGGCAGATGATCCCCGCCACAGGGCGTAATTTTGGCCTTAGCATCAACTCGGCCTACGATGGCCGTAAAGATGCGCTGGCCTCAACCGATGCCGTGCTCGACTATCTACAGCATTTATACGACACCTTAGATAACGACTGGATCAACGCCGTCGCCGCCTACAATACCGGTGAACTGGTGATTAAAGCCGCCATCGACAAGAACAAAGCCAAGGGTAAACCAACGGACTTTTGGTCGCTGGGCATTCCGGCCAAGCGGGTGCAAACTGTGCCTAAATGGTTGGCATTTATTCAAATTATTCGCACCCCTAATCATTACAATCTAACAGTGCCGCCAATCGCTAACCGTCCTTTCTTAGATAGAGTCCCTGCACCCAATGGCGTGGATATCGACCAGATAGCCAATGCGGCAGGGCTGAGTAAGGCCGAATTTAAAACCTATAACCCTGGCTTTCGCCAAGGCGTGATCCCGAGCAAAGGCAAATATCAAATCGCCCTGCCGCTGGAAAACATAGGTCAATATCAGGAAAATCACGACAAACTCTACGCCCAAAAACGCTATGACAGCCAAAGCTACATAGTCAAATCCGGTGATAGCTTAGGCGCAATTGCGGCCAAATTTGATATCTCAGTCAGTGCATTAAAACAAGCCAATAACCTGACATCGGACCGGATAAAAGTAGGCCAAGAGCTTATGCTATTAACGCCAATGGCCGAAAATGATAAGGCTCAAACTGACACGAGTAAGAAGTCATCAACTAAGGTAAAAGCGAGCGACACGCCAAGCACAGCCGCGACAACAGCCGAGCCTGCCGCAAAAGCGAAAACCTACAAGGTGAAATCCGGCGATTCACTGGATAAAATCGCCCGTAAGAACAAGGTTAAACTGGCTGACTTAATGAAGTGGAACCAGCTCAATGGCAAGAGCATTATTAAGCCCGGCCAAGAACTGAAAATCAGCGAATAACGCTTGCAGTTTGAACGACAAAAAGCCCAAACGCTGTGTTGGGCTTTTTTCTGTCCAGTGTCAGAGTTAACCATCACTTAAGCGTTGCTACTCAGTTGACCTAATATTTACTCTCAGGCAATCATTCCAAAACAAACCACTCCAAATGCAGCGCAGTTATTTTGTGTCCTTCTTCGCTAAACCGAGGGGATATAATTGCTGCTTAAACATGCCAACGGGCATGTAATCGCCGACGACACCATATTGCTCTGGCCACTCTTTATGACCTCGAACTGCGGTCCCAAATAGATAATCTAAAAATGAAAAGTGGGCTGCATAGTTACGATCTATGGCCGCCTTATCGGAAGCATGATGCCAATGGTGAAACTGCGGACTGACAATTAAATAACGCAACCAGCCAAAGTTAACTTGGACATTGGCATGGTTAAATACCGCCTGTACGCCAACGATAATCACATAAATACTGATGATATCTTTGGAGAATCCCAATATAAAAATCGGCGTAAGCACTAAACAGCGGGTGGCAATCAACTCAAACATATGTTGCCTAGATCCCGCCAACCAATCTAAATGCTTGGCGCTATGGTGCACCGAATGGAAACGCCACAGGAATGGGATCTCGTGGTAAGCGCGATGCGCCGCATATTGCATTAAATCGGCGACTAGTAGAATCAACAACAGTTGCAACACAAAGGGAAGACCCGCGATAAAGCTTTGCACTGTGCTGGAAATGGCCCAAGAAAAGCTCGACTGCACAAATTGGTTTGCCACCAATAATACAAATCCAATCGCTAAGTGATTCACCAAAAAATGATTTAAATCCCCTTGCCATTCCGGTCTCAATATTGGCTGTTCTGGTTTATGGGGTAACCATTTTTCGATAAAAATAAAAATTAAGGTTGAACCTAATAAGTCTAAAATAAACCAATCTAACCCCAGTGAGACCTTATGATTGGCAAAAGGCTCGACTTCGACTTGATGGCCACCAAAGGCAATCGCCAAGCTCACAAATACCCAAGCCACAAAGCCAAATCGTTTATTTTTATTTCGAATAAAATTCAATAAACCTAAACTGCCCGACACCACTAAGGCGACAAATATCAAACTGCGAATAATATCGACATTATAGCTTTGGCGTAATTCAGGGGTGGTGAGATATTCGGGGAAATGAAACGCCAATACACCCAGAAACGATAATATGGCTAACATACACGCTATGGTACCGCTAATACTGCCTTCACCAATTTGGAAATGGCCGTCTTTAAATCCTTTACTCATCACAGTGAACTCCTTTTCCTATATTGCTTGCGTTATTCACACAACAGCACTATTCACACAGCAACAATGCTCAGCTAAATTTTTGCCGGTTAGCCTACATTAACCCCACCGCCACAATCAATAAAAAGCGCTACCTAAGTAGCGCTGTTGTATTAGCTAAGTTTACTCACCATAGCGGTTAGATCTTAATCAAGTTATAACCAAAGCTAGTAGAAGGATCGATATTCAGCACCATAGTCACATTGTCTTCATTACTGAAATCCATTAAATCCGATGCATAAACAACAGTTTTAACACCGTTTTCGACTGCGATGATTTTAATCGAATACTCGCCTGCAGGTACAGTCACTGACTGAGGGCTAGCTGGGTTGACCGCAGTGATTTTATTTACCGCAGTTTCAATCGTGTCATTTGCTTTTAAGAAATATACAGTGAGATTGCTTTTATCGGCAAAACTTACTATGTCGAACTTAAAGCTGTAGGGGCTAGGTGTCTGAGTTTGTTTCATCTCCATCGCCTTGACTTGGCTGCCCTCGTCATTAGTTTGTTCATAGATAAAGATCGTTTTGATTTCATCTTGGTTCAGGGTAATAAGCACATTATCCAGCAACTTATTTTGGGTACCGCTTTCGAACACACTTACACTAAAGTCATTAAACTCAGCACTCTGATAGTTAGTCACCCCAAATGATGGCACTGCGCTAAATAGCGTATCCTGGGTATTGCTAACGACTTTAACATCCACAGCGTGTGAACCTAAGCCATTGAATACACGGTAATCGACGCTAGCTTCGAGGGCCACATGGTTACGTACATTGGTGCTTGAATCGACGCTGTCTAAGGTGATTTTTGCATCCGAAGCGCCAAAACCTTCACGGATGATCAGCTTATAGGGCACCTTAGAATTGAATTTAATGCTCGCCGTCGTGTAGGACACATTGGTCGTTCCCTCTGGTGCGAGGTACAACTTGTATTCCCCTGTGTCCATAATTTGCGGTGAAGATACTTCGCCATAGGCGACACTGCCCAGTAAAGCGGCATCGGCAAAGGTCTCACTCGACTTAGAAATATAGGCATCAAAGGCTTGGGCATGCACAGCCGTATTCGCAATCAAGAGCTGCATCTTACTGTTTTCAGCGGTTTCGTTAAGCTTATCGAGTTCAGTGCGGGAATAGTTGATATTGAGTAATTTAGGTTCGGCAAAATCACCATGCAGTACAAAGAAATGATCTGTTTTATCTTTTAGATCAATATCTTCTTTATAGATAGATGTATCGTTATTTGCGGCATCTTTAGCTATGATGTCAATCGCGGTGACCCCCGCCTTCGAGGTGAAACGCGGCATAGCGTCCCCGTAGCTTACACTTTCATAGGTTTTATCGGCGACTTTGAGTGCAGTTGCCGTGCTGCCAGCCACAGCGTTATAAAATTGCACATAAGTACCACTTTGATCTGTGCTGCCTTCATCTTTATCATCTGAACCACAGGCCGTCATGGCCAAGCATGCGACTGCAAAGGTTGCAAATCCCTTTAATTTACTTTTTATCATTATGTCCCTCATAGACCAGTGAAAAATCAACTTCAGTCTACGCAGATTTGCCGTCACAACAATGGCTATTTACCCTAAAAACAAAAACAAATATTTCACAAACTCAAACACTTAACAAACATTTCAATAACACCATAAATAGTGATACAAACCACACTTTTTGGCCGAGATTTTGATACAAATTACCCTGACTATGTCAAAGCGAGCACTTAGTTCGCCCGGCTATCGCAACTGTTCTGAACCATAAATCGCTTTTATCTTGCTTCGCAGCCAAGTGATTTTGGGGTTATGGCTGTTTCTCTTATGCCAAATCAAGGTAAAAGGAATGGCGAGCTTATCGAGATATTCCGCAGCTATCGGTATGGGCCTGCACACTAACTCAGGGTGCAGCAGCTGTGCATACTGCCCACAATATTGCGGCGCTATTGCCATCATGCTGTGGTTTGGCTTAGCGGCCATAAAGAGGGATTGCTCAAAACTGGCCAAGGTCAACACGATATTGCGACTGAGTCCAAATTCAATAAGCACATCATCCAAGGCCCAGGTTTCACTCTTTTCCCACAGGATATTGATATGGGGATATTTAAGAAAGGTGTCTAGATTCCACTCTTCCTGTAAGGCGGGATGATCGCGGCGTAAATACACCATAGGTAGATCGGTAAATAACACTTCAAAATCGATAAAATAGGGTAAGAGATCGAGGGATTCCTTGGAACGTGGATGACTCTCTCGGCCGGTAAACCCTATATCGGCCTCACCGCGAATAATGGCCTCTAGCGAATCATAGTCCCAATTGCGCACCTTCACTTTGGCATCGGGATATCGCCCATAAATAGCCTGCGTTAACTCATTAAGCATAATGAGCAATAACGGCGACTCGAGCACGAGTTCAAAGGTCACCCCATTGATCATCGAGAGCACTTTTGCCCGGTGCTGCTCGTCTAATACATCACGTAAAATCGCAAAAGCCACTACATAACAAGTGCCTGCACCAATCCCCTGTCCAAATCGTGCCATTAAAAAGAGGTCGCTTGTCTGTGCACTACCCGCAAGGTAAGACGCAATGGCAAACAGTAGCGCGCCAACCAACGTAATAGGTTTGCGCCCTATTCTGTCGGCTAAACTGCCAGCAAATAACATAGCGGTCGCCATCCCCGCGAGATACACAGAAAAAGCAATATGCAGCTGAGCCTCGCTTGCCCCTAAATCCTGGGCGATTTGTGGTAAGCCGACCAAGTACATATCAATCCCCGTCGGATACAGGAGCACTAAACTAAAACTGCACAAAAGATATCGAAACATAGCCACCTAGCAAAAAGTCATCTCACCCATAAGTTGCCCTAGGGTAGTTTTGCTATGCCGCTTGAGCGAGTGACATTTTCGACAACAGGTATTTCCATTTACGACCGATGCAGTTAACTAGTTAGAAATCCCTCTTTAGTGTTATAGCCATCAGCAATACATCACCTTATAAAAGGGAAATAAATTTTTCCGAAAGCCTTATCTTTATATGTTGATGAAATTACAAATAGAAAATGTTTACTCATTCAGCAAACACGGGTGACGTTAACGGATACAAAGACGATGCCGGAAACGGGTCGTCAATAACAAAGGCATAATGCAACTAAGGCTATCACTTTATTTGGTCTTTTCCGTTTCTGGCTAGCTAAACTCATGCTCAAAGGACTTTGCAAAAATGCGATTCAAAATAAAGTTATCTCATGTAAATTTTTTACTTTTTGTATCAATGCTCAGCGCGACACCTACTTCTATAGCAGAAGAAAAAGTACTAACTGTGCAAAGTATCCTTGCTAATGCACCTAAACCCCATGAGGTTGAATTTGCGCGTAAAGGTGTGGCAGAGATAAGCATAGAGAATGCTTGGGAGCGGCCATGCCCATATAACAGTTCTCGCTTGCTCTTTGACGATTCGGGCGATATTGACTTAGACGAAATTCATCTCCGTTGTCGCCGCTGGCAAGATTGTAAAACAGCGGGCGCTAATGCGAGTCGGTTTACTGAAGGTTTTTTCAAGCACCATAAAACGGGGGAGAAAATTCCTCAGCAGTGGAAACAAGATGGCGAAGACTTGGCCAAGAATGACGCAGAATTTGGTGGCGGTTCGGGGCATTCGTATAACCATGCCTTGAAGTTTGCCGAAAAAAACTGGCGCTTGTTTGAAGGGCGCAGTGCTGGCGAAGCCGACAAACTCGTTAAAAAGCAATTCTGGCAATGGTGCGCGGTCGAACCTTTGTCTATTTGGAAAAGTAAATTAGATGATTAGGATTGGCATGTATTTCAACTTCATATCAACAGTGACTTAGGTGTAAAAATGCGATTCAGAATAAGGTTATTTCAGACAAAATTTTTACTTTGTGTCTCGCTGCTCAGCGCCGCAGCTTTTTCCATCGCAGAGGAAAAATCCGGCTATGACTTGTTATTGGAAATGGCCATTCCTAAGCCCCATGAGGTTGAACTGGCGCGTAAAGGTATAGCCGAAACCAATATCGATAAGGCTTGGGAGCGGCCATGCCCCTACAGTGAATTAAGTGGCACGGCTGAGGCTGAGGACGAGTATTTCTTTCGCTGCCAACGTTGGGACGACTGTGTGTCGGCAGGCGGTTCGGCCAGCATCTACAGCGAGGCGTTCTTCCAGAATCATCAACGACAACCTAAAGATCAGGTGCCCTGGGAGTATTACAGAGATGGCAGCATATTTCTTCTTGAGCCATCCGCTTTCGAGACTGTCACCGATCACTTGAGACAGTATGCCCTGAAATCTGCAGAGGCAAATTGGCGCTTGTTTGAGGGGCGGGATGCTGCCGAGGCCAGTGACATGGTGGAAACGAAATTCTGGCAATGGTGCTCTGCCGAACCTTTGACTTTATGGAAGGCAGAATATCAATAGCAGGCATTCCTACACCCAAACAACAAATTTAATGTGAATAAAGGCTGAGCATTCAAGCATCGCCGTCGGCTTTTCCATGCTCTCAATATCGGAAGAGTTCACGGCGTGCGCCACTCGAAGGACAGAAACCACGGTCAAGGATTGAGCCATGCAAGTGTTCTACCGCTACCTGTTATACAGAGCCGCTGCAAAAGCTAATTTAAGTCGATTCCCTCACCGGCAGGCAGGATACGCCAGCGTCCTTTTTCTGGCGATATTTGCCGCAATTGGTTTGGCGGTATTTTCTTTGTATGACTCAGGTGTGGTCGCGACCGAGCGGGTGCGATTACAGAACACGGCCGACAACGTTGCCTACAGCACCGCCACCATGATTACCCGCGATATGAATGTTATCGCCATTACCAATCGGGCCATGGTTGCCAATTAAAAGATAGGACAGGCACAAATCTGTGGGGATTAACAGCCCACATACCAAGGCTACAGAAGTTCACCTCCCCCTGCGAAGTTGCTGAAGGGTGTTGAAGAAAATCGCGTGAGCGAGGCATGGATGCCGAGTTAGCTTTCGGACTCTCTGTTTAGCGCAAAGGGGATGTACCATCGGAAGCGTTAGCGATTTTCGAATAAGCACGAAGCCACTCACCAATGCATGTAACTTCGCTAGGGTGAGTGCTGCGTAGCAGCATTTCGAACGAGAGCCATGGACGGCGAACTGGCAGTTAGGCATGGACGTTGTTCGGCAAGGACTCTTGTTAACAAAGAGGTAAGTTACTCCTCCTTGGTCGACTCGTTATCAAAAATCAGGGGGTGAAGCCCCACGACTTTGATTTGAATTAAAAACTCAAACGAAGTTTGAGTACCAATACCTACACTTGTGGTCTATTCAAATCAAACCGCAGATCTTCGGAGATCCCATAGTAGGCCGATGGGCCGCCGGCGCGCAGTACGGGTTCAGCGAGGGCGGTTTGATACACGCCTTCATTATCGAGTAAATGCTTGGCAATATGCACGGCCACCACTTCACCTAACACTAACCAAGTATCGATCTTGTCACCGTTGGCGGCAGTGAGTTGAATACATTGGGAGAGCTTACATTCAAAATTCACTGGGCTTTCAGCCACTAAGTCGGCCTTTACAATAGTGCCCGCCCTAGGGGTGAGTCCGGCAAAGGCAAATTCATCTTCACCACGGGGCAGCATGGCGGAGGTTTGGTTCATTTTCTCGGCAAGGCTGCGGGTAGTGAGGTTCCACACAAATTCACCCGTGTCGACAATATTAGCGACACTGTCTTTCCAGCCTGTGCTGGCAAAGCCGATGATAGGGGGGTTGTAATTGAAACAATTGAAAAAACTATAGGGCGCGAGATTACGTTGCCCCTGAGCACTGCGCGAGGAGATCCAACCTATGGGTCTGGGTGCGACAATGGCATTTAAGGGGTCGTGCGATAGTCCATGTCCCTTGCTCGGCTCATAGAAATAGCGGTTTTCTGCGGTCATATTCCATCCCTTAATCACAATGAAAATGCTAAGCCGCTATCTTACAGGACTTCATCCATCCACAAAATCTCGTTATGGATGAATCATTCAATGTATAAGGGGAACATAGTGTTCCCCTTGCTTTTACCGCATTGGACTTACCAGATCTTCACCCGATCCTCTGGCGCTAAATACAGCTTATCGCCGGGCTTCACATCGAATGCCGTATACCAAGCATCTAAGTTACGCACCGTTAGCGCGCGATACATGCCGGGGGCATGACCATCGGTCGCGACGCGGGCACGCAGGGCTTCGTCCCGCATCTTAGTCGCCCAAGTTTGCGCGAAGCCGATAAAGAAGCGTTGATCGCCAGTAAAGCCTTCGATCACTGGCGCTGCTTGGTCTTTTAAGGACGCATGATAGGCATCGAGTGCCGCCGCTAAGCCCGCTACGTCGGCAATGTTTTCGCCCAAGGTCAGCTTGCCGTTCACATGCAGATCGGGGAATGGCACATAGGCATCAAACTGCTGCGCCAGTGCCTCGCCTTGTTTGGCAAACTGGGCAAAGTCCGCCGGAGTCCACCAGTTACGCATAGCGCCAGTCGAATCGAAGGCGGCACCATTGTTATCGAAACTATGGCTGATCTCATGGCCAATCACGGCACCAATCGCGCCATAGTTATAGGCGGCATCGGCCTTAGCATCGAAGAATGGTGGCTGCAAAATCCCCGCTGGGAAGTTAAGCGCGTTCTGCACTGGCAGGTTGACCGCGTTAACCACTTGCGGCGTCATCCACCACTCGCCCTTATCCATAGGTTTGCCGATTTTGGCGAGTTGATGGGCGTATTCCACCTTTTCACCATTGATAGCATTGGCATAAGCATTCGTTGGCGATACGGCATAGGCATCGTAATTGCGCCACTTATCGGGGTAACCCACGCCAACGGCGATGGTCGCGACCTTAGCCAGCGCTTCCTTCTTGGTCGAAGGGTCCATCCACTCGAGTTTTTCGACACGTTTGCCAAAGGCACTGACGATGTTATCCACCATAGTGCTGACTTCGGCCTTGGCCGAGGCAGGGAAATAATGCTCGGCATAGGCGCGACCGACGGCATCGCCAAGGTACTCATCCAATGCACTTAATGCGCGCTTATCACGGCTGCGCTGCTCAGGCGTGCCCGACAGCTTAGTGCCATTAAAGGCAAAGGAAGCGTTATCGATAGTGGACGGCAACACATCCGCATGGCTATTGATATGGTGGAACACTAACCAGTCTTTCCAGGCATCCAACGGCTCTGAGGCCACCAGCGCCGAAAGTCCCGTAATGGCACTGGCGTGGTAGGCGGCAAATTTGTCTTGCATGCCAAGCTGCGCGGCATCTAAGAAGGCTGTCCAGTCGATACCTGGGGCTTTAGCATCAAAGTCGGCCCGGCTCCATACTCCCGATGCCTTAGTGAAGTCTTCACTGTCTGCACGGCTGGCGTGGGCGGTGGCGATCTTGTGCTCGAGGGCAAAAATACGATCGGCACGGACGGCGGCATCGCTCACTCCCGCATCGGCCAGCAGGGTTTCGACATAGGCGCGGTAAGCGGTGCGGATCTCGATCATTTTAGGGTCGTCCGCGAGATAGTATTCGCGCTCGGGTAGCCCTAAACCACCTTGAAGAATATAAGGTAATACTTCACCCGGTGTCGCCAGACCTTGGGTCACGAAAATACCAAAGAGGTTTTCGGTGAAAAAGTCGGTGGCATTGAGTGGATCCACATCGGCACGCAGGTTAGCACCGAGCGCCGCCGACAGGGCTTGTTTGTCCGCAATCGCTTGATAACGGGCTAAATCGGCCTCCATTGGCTTCGTTCCCGCCGCATCGATTGCCGCGGTATCGGTATAGGCCTTGTAGAAATCGGCAATGCGGGCATCATCGCTGCCAGCGGCGTGTTCGGCCTTCACTAAGTCGGCGATCAGGCTGGTCTTATGCTTTTCAGTCTCTTGGAAGGCGACTAAAAATGCACCTGTGCTTGAGCGATCGGCTGGGATCATCGTCGTTTTCATCCACTCGCCATTGGCGTAGCTATAAAAATCATCTCCAGGCTTTACCGTGGGCGTCATCGCCGCGACATTGATACCAACCGGCATTTGAGTGGCAACCTCTTGGCTTTGGGGTGCACCTTCGCTAGTTTTTACGGTGTTTTCTGAGGTGTTATCACTGCAAGCAGTGAGCCCCGTCAGTACTGAAGTAGACAGTAACAACACGGGAATAAGACGGTCCGACATGAATGATTCCTCTCTCTTTTATTATTGTATTTATCTTATATGACTAAGTTGGGCAGTGTAACTGGCACTGAATGAAGAAGTAAAATAAAGCCACTTTTTATGATAAAAAGTTAATGCAAACATTTTGAGCCAGTCTATCGAGACAGACTGAACTTTGTATTTTGCGGTGCATTTCTTTAAAATTGCCATCAAACTCTTTATTCCAAGGCAATCCAAATGAAACTCACCTGTTTAACTCAACCTATTTATGACCACTTATATCGTGATATCAGTGAGTTTCGTTGCACCTTCGATTTAGCGGTAAATGATTTAAGCTCATTAGACGACAAGGCCGATACCTTACATACCTCGTTGATTATTGAGGAATTAACTGAACTTGCCGAAGCCGATAGCCGTATCGAGCAAGCCGATGCCATTGTCGATTCTGTATATGTATTAATGGGGCGTTTAGTGCATTTGGGTGCGCAAGCAATCACCGACAGGCTCGAGATCAGTTACCTGATTGACTTGTTACTTTGCGTCGCTAAAAACCGTGAAATCGACTTTATTAACTGCTGGAACGAAGTCCACTCGAGCAATATGAGTAAAGTGTGCCGCAACGAGCAGGAACTTGCTGAGACAATTACCTTCTATGCCGAGCAAGGTGTTGATATTGTGGGTAGCCAACAAGGCGACTTTATCATTGCAAAATGCGCTAAAGATGTGGAAATGGCGGGTAAAGTGGTTCGCCAAGGCAAGGTACTCAAATCAGTTTATTACCGCCCAGCGGATCTCACTAAACTGGTTAAAGCCTAAATTTTACTATTGAGGTGAGGAGCCTGTTATTCGCAGGCTCTTATTTCGCCAAGGCGATTATCCGGTGGTGCTGACTTTTCAGCATATGCTTTAATGAGGCAATTCCTATGAATCCTGCGAAAGTCGTGCGGGCAAAGGTTAAGCAACTAACTGATTTACCGAATATTGGTAAAGCCTGTGCGGCGGATTTACGTTTGCTTGGCATAGATAAGCCTGAGCAACTGTTAGGTCAAAATCCCTATAAAATGTACCAAACACTGTGCGACCAAACGAACCAGAGACACGACCCGTGCATGATAGATGTGTTTATCTCCATCACCCGCTTTATGGCGGGCGAAGATCCTAAACCTTGGTGGTTTTACACCGATGAGCGGAAAAGTACCTTAGCAGTAGATTAAGTCTTAGCGTCTAGCTTTTGCCTGTTAATCTATTTGTATAATCTCAGGTTCTTCCCTTAGCCACTCACGCCAAATGGCCACCAACAGGGCCATCAATACTGGGCCGACAAATAAGCCGACAAACCCCATGGTTTTTACACCGCCGATCAGACCGAAAAAAGTCGGTAAAAAAGGCAATTTAATCGGTCCGCCGACAAGATTAGGCCGCAGAGTTTTATCGACGATAAACAGCTCTATACTCCCCCAAAGAAACAGACCGACACCCGCAGTAAGATCGCCCGTCCCCACCAGATAGAGGGAAATCAGGGTAAACATAGTGGGCGCACCGCCGGGGATCAATGCCATAAATGCCGTTAATACTCCAAAGGCCACGGCAGAAGGAACACCTGCAATCCAATAGGCTGTGCCAAGCACAATCCCCTCGCCAATCGCGATAAGCGTCATACCAATCACAGTCGAACTGACCGTGGCCGGCACCACGCGGGAGAAGCTATGCCAGCGTGCCGGTAGCACTCGTTCGCCGACAATATCCAGCTGCCTTGCGACTTGTTCACCATCTTTATACAAGAAAAACAAAGTGATCAGCATAAAGAGTAAGGTCAATAATAATCCCAAGGTATTCCAGCCCAATTGCAACACCCAACGGGAAATCCCACTCAGATTCTGCCCGCTAATCGCGCTGACTATTTTACCCAGTTCGTGGGGCTCGCCAATAAATTGCTGCCACTTTAGGGTTAACCACTCCCCTATCCCTGGAAAATCATTGATCCATATAGGCACGGCAGCACCATGCTGATTAGCATGAACCAACCACTCAACCCAAGTTCTAATCTCTTGTAAAGCATAGGAAAATACGAATACCAGCGGTGTGACCAATCCAAACACAATACACACCATAGCAATACTCGCCGCCAATGCCGAGCGACCGCCGCATTTTGCCAACAGTTTTTGATAGAGGGGCCAACTCGAAAAACACACAATCAAGGCGGCTAAGGCGGGGACTAAAAAGTCGATAAAAAAGAACACGCCGGCACATAACAATAGGATCAGGAGGGTACGGCCAACTGCGGCATTACTGAAAATGGGTGCCATAGTCAAACTGCTCCTCGATTTAACGATAGTAAGTAAGAGCGAATGCCCTAACTGTATAAAGATATCCAACAAACGCACAGCAGACTAACTTAGATAAGCCAATAAATCATCTAATTAGGGCATTATAAATTGATCCTAAGAGGCTTGTTGCATTTTGGGAGTATAGGCTAACAGTGTATCGACTAACTCCTGAGGATCATCCACAACGAGGTTAACCATAGTTAACGACTCTGACAATTGTCCCATCCCGCCATAATAAACTTGGGGCTGCTTAAATAGCAGCTGCACATTGGCGGTATCGCCACGACCTATAGTCAATATTTCTGGTGATGATGCTGTAGATACCATACCTAACGATTTATCACCCACTTTCAGGGACGGCGTCAGAGCCGAAAACGCCCCCAATTTCAGATCGCTTATCTGGGTTAAATCAATCGACATAAAACCCCAGATGCCGTTATTGATAATCAGCTTACCTTCCCTTTGATATAGGGAGTAATAACGGCTAATACGATAGTTGGCAGCGATTAATACCATTGAATACAAGAGCAAACCAGAAACCAATATGGCTGCAATATGGCTAACATTATCGAGTAGCCAGTAACTCAACAAGGATGAGGCCATTAAACATACGATGGACATTACAACATGCCAAGGCTGAGCACTAAGCAACTTAAGCTGGGTGATAGCCGATGGATGACGACGGGAAAAATAGGGAATGGCGTAATACCAACTCGCAGGTTCAGTGGCGAGCATTAAACCTAAGGTCAGCTTCTTATCGTCAGGCATTTTATCCTTTGAAGATTCAGAATTTGATGTGCCCTCAATGTTAAGCGATCGAGGTTCATTCGACCCCTTGCCCTTCTCCTGCTCCACAGTTGCAGCATATTGAGCAATTATCGCTAATCTTGGATCGCCAGTCGCCTTTCTCGCCTGCCACAATCCCTTAATAATACTCACCATTAAGTACAGTTCGACGAGCAATAATACTGCGATAATAGGGAAACGCAACCAAGCGATAAATTCGAAATACTCTGCAATTTCATCAGGATAACTAAGGCGAGCCATTAGGCTGCTCAAACTAAGGATGAACAATAATTTCCAAGCTTTTTGCGCACCTATTTTGATAATCCAATACCAATAGAGCAGAGGCAACAACACAAAATATAGCGCGCTAACGACAACCAAGGACAACTGCTCGCTTGTTTGTGTTATCTGTTCTGGCAGCAAATTAAAGCCTAGGACATATACCGAAATCATCAGTAAGAGGAAGGCTATTCGATATTTAACTGGGCGTCTAAGTCGGATTTTTAGCATTTAACATCCCTGTAAGTTGAGCTATTCAACATATGGCAGTTAAAGCATAACTGCCAAACCTATGATAGTGAAAACCAACAAAGTAGCTTGGCTTATCAAGTACATTGGGGGAGACCAGAATGAATACAAGGCTGGCTTAGAAATAAATCAACAAATAATAAACATAGAGAGCGACATGTTACTTCGGTATATTCAGTTGGAATCCAATAGAAAGCATTAGATTACCAGTACGCCCTAACATGCAGTGAAACTCTTATGGAGAATAAAAAGCTGAAACTAATCATTGCTCTTTGAATTCGATGTTTTCTGCACTTTTAGTAATATAAATGCAGGTAGTAGAGGCATAAAAGCAACGGAACTATGGCCACCTAAAATCCAAAAATAGCTAAACCATATCAAGCATTAAACCATCACACCTAAAGCCAACTGCCTTGTTAGTTCAGCGGCGGGAATCGCCTGACAGCCGGTGGTATTTTGGCCGCACCAAAGTGGGCTAAAATCACCGAATCCTTGTTGCTCTGCCGCAGTTCTTAAGCCTGCAACCGCAGAGGATGCCAAGGGAAAATCGGGCACGGCATCGTTAATCGGTCCCATTTCAGCCATAAAACGGTTCACTATGCCGCGAGCGGGTCGGCCGGAAAATAAGTTCGTCAGCGCCGTATGCTGCGCCGCGTCACTTTGTAGTGCGTCGCGGTGAATATCAGTGGTAGTGCACTCGGGGCAGAGTAAATAAGCCGTCCCCACCTGCACCGCAGATGCCCCCATTGCCATGGCGGCGCGCACGGTTTTCGTATCCACTATGCCGCCCGCGGCAATAACTGGGATATCTACCGCCGCAATAATTTGCGGCAGTAGGCTAAAGGTCCCCGACTGTTCGGTTAAATCCTCAGATAAGAAATGCCCCCTATGCCCACCCGCCTCTAAGCCTTGGGCAATAATCGCATCAACGCCACGGGCCTCTAACCACAACGCCTCCTCGATTGTGGTCGCTGTAGAGATGACTTTTGAGCCCCAGGATTTGATTTCCAGCAGTAGCTCTTCATCGGGCAGACCAAAGTGGAAGCTCACCACCTCGGGCTTAAATTTGGCTAACACCTCGGCCTGCGCCTTACTGTAGGGTGTACGCTGCGCGCCAGCAGGCTGCGCATTCGGGTCGAGATTAAACTCTGCAAAATAAGGACTAAGTTGTTCGAGCCAAGCCGCTTGCTTGGCAGCCTGTGGCAAGGGCTCGCTATGGCAAAAAAAGTTCACATTGAAAGGTTTAGTCGTGTTTGTGCGGATGACTGCCAGTTCGGCCTCGAGCGCCTCAAGGGACAACATGGCACAGGGTAAGGAACCAAGCCCACCCGCCTGGGATACGGCGATGGTAAGTGCACTGCCCTGCACACCCGCCATAGGGGCTTGAATAATAGGAAATTCGATTCCAAATAATCGGGTTAGCTGACACGGCATATCCCACCTCCTTGGGGCTCAATCCTGATAGGGGCCAGCAACTAAACGCTGGGAGATCCACCATAAATTGCCAACGGGATCCCGCACTCCGCCTTGGCGATCACCATAGGGCTTATCTGTAACGGCCATAATGAGTTCAGATCCCGCGGCTACTGCCTGTTGCACCGACTTATCAGCATCTTCCACATACACATAATAGGAGGCAGGCATGGCTGGAAATGCCGCTGTCGCCTCGCTTAACATAAATTGGCAGTCACCAATCTGTATCTGTGCATTGGCTATCTTGCCATCGGGTCTATGGGAAAGGTGGATAACTTTTGCGCCAAAGGCTTGATTTAAAAATTCGACTAACAGTTGTGCATTGTCGACAATCATATACGGGTTGATGAGTGCAAATCCTGGCGGTATAAACATAGCAACTCCCTGTGACGCTACCTAAGGTAAAAACAGAGTCTCACTATAAACTATGCCATAGTGTAAAAACCAGTCGCAGGGGCTAAAGCACGAGTGTTTAGAGGTACACCTTGATGTTAAAGCTAAGAGATCAATAATTAAAATAGCTAAATTACAATATGTTATAAGCATATTCTGAGTCGATAAGAGTGCTCCTATCGACTCAAAACTGATAAGAGTCGTCTAAATCAGATAGTCGGCGCCCAAACCAACAAATAACGCCAGACCCGCCCAGTTATTGTTGAGGAAGGCTTTAAAGCAAGGTGCTCTTTCACGACCAAAAATCAGTATCTGCTGGTAAGTGCTAAAACCTACAAAAGTCAGTAAACCGAGACCATATATTAAGCCTCGGTCGGCACTCCAACCGGCGGCGATAAAACAAATCAGCGCGGCTAGTTGAAATAAGCCTATGATTTGACGGTCATATTTACCAAACAAAATCGCAGTGGATTTAATGCCCACCTTGAGATCATCATCTCTGTCGACCATGGCATACATGGTATCGTAGGCGACGGTCCAGAACCAATTGGCCGCAAATAACCACCAGGCCTCGATCGGTACTTCACCCGTTTGAGCCGCATAGGCCATAGGAATCGACCAGCTCCACACCACACCCAAAAACATCTGCGGCATGTTAGTCACGCGCTTAGTAAAGGGGTAGATAATGGTGAGAATGATACCAACGACGGACAATTTAACCACTAAGCCATTGAGCAATAAGACTAACCCAAAGGCTGCCAAGCCTAAAACCACAAACAGGAGTAGCGCTTCTTTGGTGCCGATTTCGCCGCTAGCGAGGGGACGGGATTTAGTGCGTTCAACGTGGGAGTCGAGGTCGCGATCGGCATAATCATTAATAATGCAGCCGCAGGCTCGCATGATCACTACGCCAACCACAAAGATAATCAAGACCTTAAGATCGGGCATCCCCCCGGCGGCTAGCATCAAGGCCATCAGACATGGCCACAGTAATAACAGCGTACCAATGGGGCGGTCGAGTCGAGTCAGGCGGGAATACACATCCCACTTCTGCTTTAAATTCATTAACTAGGTACTCCCACTCCTAATTTTTGCTCACATTTTGTCTTAGCATTCAGGGTGAGCATCATATACCCAAGCTCCCCCTGAAGCGAGTTTCAAGGCCGTAAAATCTGTCATAAAAATAACAAGCCAGCCAACACCTTATCTTAACGCGCCTCTAGGCGCGCATAGGCAACCACCAGCCATTTGCTGCCAAAATCGTTAAAATTCACCTGCACCCTAGCCTGCGCGCCACTGCCTTCAAAGTTAGTCACTTTGCCTTCGCCAAACTTAGGGTGATTGACTCTTTGGCCGACATTAAAACCCGTATCATTGGCCGCGGCCGATTTTTGCGCACTGAAGCGATTATTCGCCATCGGGGTTGAAACCTGCGCCTTTAGGCGAATTTCGTCCACATATTGCGGCGGGATTTCCTTAATAAAGCGCGAGGGACGGGCGTAATCTTCGCGGCCATAGATACGGCGGGATTCGGCATAGGTGATATAGAGTTTTTCCATGGCGCGGGTCATGCCCACGTAGCAGAGGCGGCGTTCTTCATCGAGTCTGTCGCCCTCTTCGAGCGCCATCTTGCTCGGAAAAATGCCCTCCTCGACACCCGCCATAAACACCATAGTGAACTCCAGCCCCTTGGCCGAGTGCAGTGTCATCAGTTGCACCGCATCGGTAAAGGCATCGGCCTGACCTTCGCCCGCCTCTAAGGCCGCGTGGGATAAGAAGGCATTAAGCTCGCCCATATCCTCAAGCTCCTCTGGCATTTCAAAGGTGCGCGCGGCGGTGACGAGTTCCTCTAAGTTTTCGATACGGGCGTGGGCCTTCTCGCCCTTTTCCATCTCGTACATGGCCTTAAGGCCAGAGGCTTGAATGACAGTGTCGGCCATGCGATACAAGGCCATATCCTGGGTTTCTTCCTGCAGGGTGACGATAAGATCCATAAAGCCACACACCGCTGAGGCTGCGCGGCCTGCAAGTACTTTCTCATCCAGCAGACGTAAACAGGCCTGCCACAGGGTGAGTTCCTGTTGACGGGCGGTAGAACGCAGAATATCTAAGGTTCTGTCGCCAATCCCGCGGGGCGGCGTATTGACCACCCGCTCGAAGGCAGCATCATCATTTTTATTGCTGATAAGCCGCATATAGCCCATAGCGTCTTTAATCTCTTGGCGTTCGAAGAAACGCAAGCCACCGTAAATACGATAGGCTAAACCTTTGTGTAATAAGGCTTCTTCGAGCACCCGCGACTGGGCATTGGAGCGATAGAGAATAGCGCAGTCACTTAAATTGCCACCTTTTTCGTACCAATCATTAATCCGGCCGACAATAAAGCGCGCTTCGTCCATTTCGTTAAAGGCGCAGTAGAGGGAAATGGGCTCACCATCGGCTTCGTCGGTCCACAGCTCTTTGCCTAAACGTTCGGGGTTATTGGCGATAAGGGCGTTCGATGCCTTCAAAATATTGCCCTTGGAGCGATAATTTTGCTCGAGGCGAATGGTGGTTGCGGTAGGAAAATCTTGAAGGAAGCGGTGCAGGTTTTCAACCTGAGCACCACGCCAACCGTAAATAGATTGGTCGTCATCACCGACTATCATTACATTGGCGGTTTGGCCGGCAAGCACTCTAATCCAGGCGTATTGAATGGCGTTGGTATCTTGGAACTCGTCCACCAGAATATGCTTAAAGCGTTCTTGATAATGGGCCAATAGATGTGGCTTATTGAGCCAAAGTTCGTGGGCACGCAGCAGGATTTCGGCAAAGTCGACTAGGCCTGCGCGATCGCAGGACTCTTGATAGACCTGATAAATTTTCAGCAGATTCTGTTCAATCGGGAAGCCACCCGCATCGATATGTTTTGGTCTTAATCCTTGGTCTTTCTTGCCATTGATATAACCCTGCGCCTGACGGGGAGGATATTGTTTTTCATCCAGATTCAAACTTTTAAGGATGCGTTTCAGCAAACGCAGCTGATCGTCCGAATCGAGAATTTGGAAACTCTGCGGCAGACCCGCATCTTGGAAGTGAGTACGTAACAGACGATGCGCTAACCCGTGGAAGGTACCAATCCACATGCGGCCCATATTAGTACCGGCGACCTTTTCAACCCGCTCACGCATCTCGGCCGCGGCTTTATTGGTAAATGTCACCGCAAGAATCGAGTAAGGACTCTGCTGTTCGACCTGCATTAACCACGCGATACGGTGGGTTAATACTCGCGTTTTACCACTGCCTGCGCCCGCAAGCACTAACATGCTAGATTGCGGTGCCGCGACAGCCTCGCGCTGTTTATCATTCAGGCCGTCAAGTAAAGAAGATACGTCCATTCTCGCCTCCAAAAAATCGAGGTGGCATTATAACAGAAGAAAACCCGCCTGCGCGCCTGATCCACAAGACAAGAGGCATAAGCCAAGAGGTACGAGACAAGAGCCATAAGATGATCGGTATGGCACAGTCTATTCTTAAGCACTGTCATTCCAGTGACACGCAGCAAGCACATCCCTGTGTGCTTAATCCTATTAACCTTTACGTATCTTCGTCAGCCAGCAAAAAATGAGAAAACAAAACGATATCACATAATTACACATAAAACCGTATTAAAAACTGCTACCGCAAAAAAGCAAATTCCTATAGCATCATCTATACCAATTGACATGGATGTGGCAGTGGCCAAGTCCAACAAGCGACTTATGCCCTGCAAACAACGCATAAATAATAAAATGTTAGTTACATCGAGGAAGTAAAGTGTTCGATCCATTTTTGTACTTAAATATTGTTGCTATCGCTTATTCATTACTACTGAGACTACTCGGTGGTAAAAAATTTGATTTATGGTACAAAATTCAGGCATGCACTGTTTCAACAATAACTATCCTAGCAGCCATTTTAGTATCAGCTAACTCAAATGCTGAAATACAAGAGTGGGGCAAAAACCTTTTATATTTAGTACCAGTGCTAGCTATTCTATGGATCGTTCCTAGAAATGAACCGAAAAGCAAGTAACAAGTAAGAATGAAAAATGCCTGTCCGGTCTTTGGTCTGTCACTTACATGCCAGCACTTAATCTTGCTACCCCCACAGTAATCAGACCCCTTTCTACGAGTATGTACTCTGTAAATTTAACAATGGGTGGCTCGTTAATTCGTTAATTTTCTGTCTTCTTATAGCCGTCATTCCCGCAATGCTTGTGGGCGGGAATCCAGCTCTTCGGTAACAGATCTTTGTCTAGAGGAGGAATTAAACAAGGGCAAAGCTGTATTAATGATTCATAGAGAGGGTGTTCATAATTCTGTATCAGCAATTAAGCACTGTCATTCCAGTGACACGCAGCAAGCACATCCCTGTGTGCTCGACCGTGACATCCCTGTCACGGACGGTCACTTCCATGTCAGTGCTTAATCCTATTAACCTTTGCGTATCTCTGCCAGCCAGCAAAGACTGAGAAAGCTAAAACAATATCAAGTAATTACCCAGCAAACTGTATAAAAAACCGCTACCGCAAAAAAGCAAATTCCTATAGCATCATTTATACCAATTGACATGGATGTGGCAGTGGCCAAGTCCAACAAGCGACTTATGCCCTGCAAACAGCGCAGCGCATAAATACTAAGACGTTAGGAATCATATGACACCACAAACTGAGCAGATGGCCTCTTCAATTTGGTGCTTGGTTGGAGTTATTGCCAAGAGCAATTGCCGCGATCCTTTCTTTGTCCGCCTTGGGGTACTTTGTTGGCTGGCGAGAAGCGAATTCCTACTATACCACCTTGGGTGCCGCGTGGGGTGTCGCCTCGGTTTCGCCGTTGGCGCTTTTGCAACTGAGCGCTAGCACCATCGTCACTGTTGCTGCTGCAGCATTTTTCTCCCAGATCCTCGTCCTCGATCATAAAGTCTCACTGCGAAAACTCAGTTGGTTCTGTGCAGCTTGTCTTGGAATTGCAGGCATCCTTTTGGCGGCATCCCAAGGGCTGTTTGGATATGCGCCACCTTCGGGCGCGCATATCCTTGCATCAGTGGGATCGCAATTCTTCGCAATTTCTGCGGGAGTAACAATATCTGAACTTATTGGCCATATTCGGCAGTCGAGCCTGCCGATATCTTCCGGCCATCTGTGGCTTATCTATTGGTTTGTTCTCACTGGCCTGTTCTGGGCACCTGACCGCTTGGGTGAAGCGCGGGCATTACGCGATGCAGCACCTTTGTCGTCTCCACTTCCGGTTGTAGAGCCAGATGCTTCGCTCCAACAATCCGATTGGCGATTGGTTCAGTTGGTGGGTGATAAAGCAATCCTTATGATGCTCACTGACGAGGCTCAAAATAGACGCTTCAGAATGGTTGATGTGAAAGATGTAAAGTCATTCGGCTCAACGATCAAACCATCTGCCGCGAAAAAATGATGCCATACAAGTCATTCTAGAGGGGCAGTCAAAAAGCGGCTCCCTCAATTCCAACGTTATATGCGAAAAGGAGACTTCATGATTGAATTGGTTGAGCTATTAAAGAAAATGAACGTCATTGGGAACATGAGTTTTATAAAATACTGCAACACTCAGAACTAATGAGTGGGGCATATTTTAAGGGAAATAAAATGTTTAATTCATGTGAAAATATATCTCCAGATTCTGCTGTTGTTGTTTTCAAATTTGCTCGATGGAGACGAAATTACGAAGACCCATTAAAAACGATAAACTATAAGAAATTATTAAACGATGAACCTGAAATATTGAATGGTAGATACGGATTAGAATCGTATTTAGACGATCTACATGAAAAAGTAAAATAGGACATCCCCATCTGTCTCCAGGGCTTGATTACACTTTTTAACGAGGCTGTTCATAATTCTGTGTCAGGTTAATTTCACAGATCGATATGGTTTTCTAAGCGCCCCTCAAAATGGATTGAGGGAGTTTAACGAGAGGGAGTTTAACGAGACACCCACTGTTAAATTTTGCGGGTGAAACAGAACATCCACAACTCTTTAATGCTTTAAGTGGCCAAAAGACAACTCAGCAATCAAAGGAATACACCATCCCCTCGGAGTTGCCGCAGGGCATTTGCGTTCTTTGCGTGATCGAGGCATGGATGCCGAGATAGCGTCAGTCGAATCAGGGACGAGCGTCTGACGCGATAGCATTAGAACGCTTAATGCCCAAGGGGCTTTCAACTCCGTTAGGGGCGGCAAGGGAGATCCAAGAGGGAATTGCTGTTGATCCCCTCTTGGTCGGGTGTGGGGTGAAACCCCACGACTTTGACTTTTCTTTTAAAAGCAATCAAGCCGAATTAACCGCCCACGCTTGCTGGCAAAGCCTTAAAACTTGGCACTTATCACAACACCGTTGAAATTAAGACAATCTTTGACTCTTTGCTGCTGAACCGCGCTGAGCGTGTCGATATCATGGAAGGCAAATTCTGAGTGCTCATGACTTAAGTGAATCACCGCATCCGCAGTCGCGAACTCACAACGAAAGATGAAGGCTTGGGATTGATAGGCGCTGTGATAATACACACCGCTCAGGTAGTGGACGTTCACCGCCAGCCCCAGTTCCTCTTGGCATTCACGCAACAGTGCTTCATGAATCGTTTCGCCGGGCTCTAAGGCGCCACCGGGTAGGCCCCAGGCGCAATTGCCGTAATTTGCCTTAAGGAGTAACACTTGGCCCGCATCGTTAGTGATCACCCCATGGCTACTGAGCCGAAACCTATCTTCAAATGCCATGTCTCAATCCCACGTTAAGGCAGTGTTATCACTAGTTGTGATTAAAGGTATTGCAGCTGGCAAGCTTGCCGGAGGTAAAACCGGTATTAAACCATTTCACTCTGTCCGCAGAGCTGCCGTGGGTAAAGGCTTCGGGTTGCACGGCGCGCCCCGCCATTTTTTGCAGGCGATCATCCCCGACGGCACTCGCCGCCGCAATGCCTTCTTCCACATCGCCAACGTCGAGTAGATTAAGTTGTCTATCGACATAATGTCCCCACACGCCGGCATAACAGTCGGCTTGCAGTTCGAGGGCAACACTCAGTTGATTGGCCTGCGCCTTGCCGACGGCTTGTTGGGCCTGACGCACTTTAGTGCTAGTGCCGAGCAGGTTCTGTACATGGTGGCCCACCTCGTGGGCAATCACATAGGCAAAGGCGAAATCACCGGGCGCGCCTAAGGTTTTAAGCTCATCGAGAAAGCTAAGATCGATATAAATCTTGCTATCGGCGGGGCAATAGAAAGGCCCTGATTGCGCCTGTCCCATGCCACAGCCAGTGGAAGTCATATTGCGATAGAGCACTAACTTAGGCTCTACATATTGTCCCTGCAGTAATTGGTTCCAAACGGTCTCTGTCGTGCCGAGGATCGCCGCCACAAACTGGGCATTTTCATCTTGAGCCGCAGTGTTGCTCGCCGATTGTGACTGACTAAATCCCGCTTGATTGCTCGGGTCTAGGGATAAGCCGCCGGTAAAATATTGAAAAGCGAAATACAGTCCGCCCAGCAGCAATACCACTCGGCCGATCTTGGTTCTCAGCAGAAAAGGTAACAACCTGAGCAGGAGTGCACTGGGCACACCCGCCGAGGCCATCTGTTGGCCCCGTCTGTCTTCGATATTGGAGCTGCGATTACTGTTACGCCAACGCATTGGATTTCCTAGGCAATGGGGGTGGAATATAGATTTCAGTGTAGCCGTTATTTGGGATCATTCTGCTCGGCGGGCGCCTCTTTTAACGAACGTAAGAACAGCCCGAGTCCGCCAAAGGCTAATACTAAAATCACAATCAAATCGAAGGCCGACATAGCCCTAAAGTGAAACTGAATCGAGCTGATCACACCGCCAATTAAGGCGACTAATGAGCCTAAAGTGTTGCATTGAACAATAAATAAAATCCCGCACACATCATGCCAAGTTCCATAAAAACCACAAGAATGACTCGTCTCTTAATGTGGTCGACTTTGGTTCAAGCAACCGAAGAAAATCGCTGAAATATTGTAGTAAATTGTGGCAATAAAAGCATTTTATGACATCAAAAATGCCTTTACCTAGAGGCTCCCCCTATTCGCAAAATATGTAAACCGATTAGGTGCTCATTCAAATCTCATCAGAGTATTTCATTATTTTCATGGTGTTTATCTGCCGAAAAAGCTTGATAGTCATAGTGATAGGCAGATAACCCATAGGAGATAGTCATATGCCACTTAGTATCGTTCGCGGAAAAATATTCGTCCCACTCAGCGCAGCCCCCCAAAATCCCAGTCCGACAATGGCCATCAAGCAAATCCAACCGCTATCAACCTCATCTAAGCCCACATATCCATTGCCAAATTATCAGTCCCGTAATGAGGGATCTGTGTCGGTACAAGATACAGTTGATGGACCCACTGCACCTGTCACCTTGCCCCCCTTATTTGAAGTCGCGATAAATCATCACAAAGAACGCCAACAAATGCTCGCCACGAATACAATAAGCCCCCCGCAAGCATCACTGGATCATATTAAACGTTTGGTCGTGATCGGAGACAGCCTGTCGGATTCCGAAGGTCGCATGAAATCGAAAACATTTGGTATCATGCTTTCATCGAAACAATATCACGATGGCCGTTTTACCAATGGTTTCGTATGGCCAGACTTTATCTCTTCACCGGCCTATTTAAATAAAGAACTGGTAAATTATGCAGAAGGTGGTGCCGTAGCGGCTAAATATTCCAAGTTAAATCCTACCTTTTGGTTTATTTCCAACATGGAACGTCAAATTAAAAAACATGATTTTAAATCCGATGACTTAGTCATACTCGCTCTGGGCAGCAATGATTATATGACGTTCAATAAGCAAGACACTCAAAAAGTGGTACGCTGTTATGAAAAACAAATCACAAAATTGATAGAAGATAAAAATGTGAAACATATTCTAGTGACGGGTATTGCAGATTACTCGAAGACGCCCTATGCCCAGAAACAAGACGAAGCATATCGCACCAGCAATAGTGCTCTCGCCAGTGAACATAATGCTAGCCTAAGTCAAAAAATAGCAGAACTCGCAGATCGATATAAAGCCGAAGGAGTGAACATACAGTTTTTCGATTTCGATAATCAATTCACTGAATTACTAGATAAAGCCGATGAGATAGGTTATGACACTCATACAGCTAATAGTGTTGGTTATGTGGATCTCTGTGGCACGAGTAAAGCTTTTGATCCTGCACATCGACATGTATTTCATGATGAAGTCCATCCAAGCCAAGAGGTACATCAAATGCTAGCATCTCGAATGAGTGACTATATTGCCAATAAATTTGCCAAAGCTTAAAATGCCCCTAACAACATGGTGTGAGTGAGAATAGCAATTAGCCTATTGCTATTCCCCAAAGGTATGGCAATAGGCACATTATCAGAGGAGGACAAACAACGAGCTGAGTTTTGATTAATTCTACCTCAAACAACCTCTTATTTATGTAACCACATTAATAGGTGCATTAACATCTCTTATTTCAAATACAGTCCCTATTTCAATCGCACTTCCAATTTTCATTATAGGTATTGAAACTCTCGTGTCTGGACGGTTCATCGTATGCCATCTCTCTTGTTTTTTAATTTCTACATCATTAAACTCTCTCTTTCTTTCGATGATGAGTGTTCCGCCCTCTTGTTTCAATCGCGTGGCGTAAATATCATTTAAATTTTCAATCAAATGATTGACGTACTTCAACTCCCCCCTCATTGATTGATTGGCCTCTAGTAATGCAACCTTTATCTCTTTAAATGCCTTTTCACTCATCATAGGCAAAGCACAAAAGCCATCTTCTGGGCTCGTTTTTGGATGAAACATTACGCCTACATTTTTTTGTACCCCATTTTTCCTACAATTCAATTCTTGAAGTCCTATCAGTGAATGTAGAACAAATCCTTGCATGGTATCTTTATGTGAGTGTTGAAATTTACATTGACTTGCTACACCAGCAAGCTTTTGTAGCTCTTCTTTGTTTCCCCTCGTTGTCGATATGGCCTCGGCATTCAAACGAACCCAGCTCACCAAATTTTTATAAGGTTGGCCGACATTGACTTGGACCGTTTTTGATACTCCACCAGTTAGATTTGTCGCCATCTTGCTTGCCAAGGCATAAGGTTTGTCACTAAGGTCACGAATTGTTTTAATAAGCTTTCTGCCACTTTCCCATCTTTTTTCATCCTGTTTAATGCTCTCTTTTCTCATTTCAAGCGCATTTCCTGATAAATGAGCAATCTTTCCCTTTGATTTTTCAAAATCTTTATATTTCTTTGAATCAAAGAGCATGGTTCTTATTTTTTCTTCACATTCTGGGTGAACTTCAAAGTCTGTATCATATGCTTTTGATATTTCCTGCAGAAGTTTACCTACATCCGTTCTATATTTTTTAACTAAATTTGAAAAGTCTTGACCTTTAACATTTTCACTTTCTAGAAATGGTGGGGTCACCAGTTCCATTACACTATCATTGTCAATTTCAAGGGTAAATCGACATCCCCCCCACATTTTTGTACTGTGAACAAGGGGAACATGGACAAGTGGTATTGGGGCGTTACATTGATCTGTCACGTAGAACTCCCCCTCGTAACCTCTTGTTGTTAAGCTACTAACGTGGGGTGTAGAAGAGTCAACAATACTCGACGTAATGCTTTCACTATCGTGTGACATCTTGATCATACCACAAGCAATATCACCTCTTTTTTCGAGTAAGGGTTTGTCGAGAATATTGACTGTTTCCCTACTTGAACCTCCAATCTCTGCTGCTGGTTTCATGATCGGCGGTAAATGCAGTGGCTTATGCATTTCATCACTTTGCCCACTTGTGGGCTTAGATCGAGATAGTGCGCCAATTGAGTTGAAGGTATGTTTTTCTCTTTTTGCTAATAAAGAGCCAGCCGTAGGCTTGGTTATCTTTTTCTGAGTTCGACTATTCCCTTTATTCTCTTTTTTATTTGGTGATATTAAAGGAAGAGGACTTACAGACTCACTGGGTAAATTTCTCACCGATACAATGTCTATCTCGGGTCTTAGATTTTGGGCAGGTTGAAGGTCCATCTTCGCTGAAATAATAGAAGGCAAATTAGTATTTATTGGCATAAGTCCTCATCAAATTAAATGTGTTATTAAACTTAATCGAGTTCAAAAAATATTGGTACAAATCAACTACGCATGTTCTACAATCTTAATCACTAGTTAAAATGTTACTCTAGATGTTTAGGTTTGTAGCTTTCCCTAATTTAATGCCACTACCTTATATTATTGTTTGATGTACAGTATATTCTGTGACTGAGGCAACACAGAACCGACACATAGGGTCAAACAAGACGATGACACTCACTATAGTAAAACCTTTCGACCTCTATTTTGTATTCGATAAATACAGATTAATCAATTTACTAGCAAACAGAAAGGTACAAAGTATTCTAGAATACACTTGCACCTTTGATAATCAATTAATGTATAGGTAGCAGGTTTTAAGCCTGCATTAACAGCTATACAAACTAATGCATAAATATACAATCAGTTAAATTTATTCACTTGCTCGATAGAAACATAGAACTGGTCATCAACTTTAACTAAGGTTCCTGTCGCTATCAGTTCATTGCCACTTTTTAATAACACTTCGGATTGAACGAAATCGTTTATGGGCTTAATTTGGCTCGTTTGTAACCGATGAAGCTCATCCAGTGTCATAGTACAATTAGCAATAACTACATCTATCGCGATACGCATAGATCAACCTCCCTGAGAAACAGAAATGATCGAACGACGAACGTCTCGGATTTCTTCTTGAGCCGAGGTGATTTCGGTCATAGTATTTTTAAATTTTTGCTGTTCGGTATCCAAATCGACTTGGATGGTGTCGCAATATGCAGTCATGGTCGCGTTCATTGATTGCAATTGATCATAAGTCACGTTTTTTGTGCGCCAATCTGTACCCGCAATCTCTCCTACTCCCGCAGGATTACCGAGTTTAGTCTTAATAATATTATCAATTTCACTCAAAAATCCCGCAGCATTGCCTTCATTTAACTTAGTAGTTTTATTATCACCCGGCTTAGTATTGGGTAATCGATCACTCATAATTAACCCCCATAGGCGGTTAATCTCGGCAATGGCCTCTGACTTTATTGAGATATTATCGGCCTTAGCTTCGGCACTTTGAGTTTGCTCAGAAATATATTTAGACAAGATAATATCAATTAGATTCAGTGGATCTCGGCTACCCGCTGAAAATAAGTAGTTAGAAGGCGATGCCTTAAAGGCTTTGGCCGCAACGGGATGTTGACTCAAGGCCAATTCGAGCGCCTTAGTCTCGGATTCTGGCGCAGAAATAACACTAGTCATAGGTTTAGCTTGGATATCTAGCATGTGAATTTTCCTATTATTGTTGAATAAAATAAACGCGTGTTTGATCTCTGTCTTTAAAAACAACCTTGTCACGCGTGATAGATTGGATCACCCCAATACTAGGGACATCACTGCCAACCCAATATCGATACTTATCGTCATATAAATAGCCTCTGGATGTCGATGAATAAAAGATCGAATAAGGGAAATTAGCACTGTCTATCACCTGAGTGTTGTCGTTGCGTGCCAAAATAAAGGGAATAATTTCCTGTAAACCATTAGCCCGCAGCACTATTGCCGCCTTGGCACTATCACTGACAAACCAAGTATCCTTGACCTTATTAAACGACAATCCATATTCCCCCAACATCGCCATGATCCTGTTATCCGCCTCAAAGGTCTCAACTTGAATTTGATCGCGATCCGTATTCTCTATGACCTTGTGACTGACGGGCAGCTTAGAGTAGCTGGATACGACTTCCACCACAGGTTGAGAAAGATGGCTAAAGTTTGCTCCCTCCACGACGTCCGCATTGGCTTGCCAAGCTGGCGGCAACGCAGCGAATACGGCAGAATTAGGTACCTTAAGCTTGCCATTTTTAATATAGCTACCATTGAGCAAAGTAAAGCGTTCAGCCATCAGCGCATCTTGATTGGCCTGATATGCCATAGCAATCCCTATGCCCAAACCAATATTAAGCAATAAGGTCAAGATGATGATGGCGCGATATTTCCGAGTTCGATAACTCATCCACTGCGGCTGACGCTTGCCTTGTAAATAGACAAAAAAGGCTATGCCTCTCAGTCGATAGATACGCCCAGCCCTGAGCTTTTTCGATTTATCGCCTTTTTTAAGACCACGAATGGCGATACCGTTGCCATCATTAAACAGCTCCCAGCGTACGCCAGTAGGCAGGACCTCTGGAACATAAAGCGTTTCTGAATCAATCCCTTCATTCGATCCAGTAATAATCAGCTTAGGCTCTATGGGCAGAGTGACACCATGTAAGTGCCCTTCAACAAATTCAATTAACCACATGCAAGTTCAACTCTTGTCTCAATGCAGTCGTGATTGCCACAGTATCGCTCAAGGTTTTTAACAAGCCTTGTGGGTGATCCGGTAGAGGCATCGCACGCACAAAAAAATAATCATCCGTCTTAAACCTGGCAATATAACCACCCGATGTCAGCGCAAAGTCGGCATTGATCCTCAATGCCGCTTCTGCGGGGAAACACTCGATATCGAGCGTAACCATGATCAAAATGGTATTAGAGAGGCCGACCCGGGCGGCATCTTCAATCCGACAGTTCAGGTCACCAAAACGGCACAGTAATGCTTGGTGTTCATCTAACGATATTGATGCACCTTGCACTAAGTGGGTAAACTCCATCATTAATAGGGCAAATTTCTTATTTTTCATCGTAATTAAACTTCATCTCAATCATAAAACGCCGCTGAGTCATACGTTGTTCGGCACTAGGCAGACCATTTTCAACACTGCCACGTAACAAGATGGGTGTATCTCCCATACCTTCGGTTTGTAAAAAGTATTTCACACTATTGGCCCGAGCATCGGCCAAGCGTCGATTAGTCGCATAGGTCCCCGATGAGTCAGCAATGCCATAAACCAATATACTTTCCACTGGCTTTCCACGCAGATTTTCAATCATACGCACTAACATATTCTTTCCCTCTGGAGTGAGCGCAGACTCATTCACCAGAAATAACCCCTGAAACACTAAACGCAAATGTTTCAATCGAGTCCGACAGAACTCGACGCTATTAGCAGCCAAACAAGCCGCGTTATTGTCTAATATCCAAGACACGCCATCGTCCGATATCCAAGATTCCCCATCAGCCGAATTAAAATTATCTCCGTCCATAGATTGTCGCCCATCTGCAGCCGTGCTTCCCTGTCCAATCAAGGCATTTCCGCCGATGGCAGCGACAAGATTTGAATAGCGCCAATAATCAGCTTCACAATTATTTACCTCGCTTAAAGCATAGGTATGCAGATTCGCTAAATAGTGTCGACTAGGGTGAGAAGGCACCGAAACTTCAATACATGCAGTCTGATGTGGTGAGCCGTCGACATATTCAGGTTTTCTCTTCACCCAATAACGCATATGGTCAATATCATCAACCTCGGAAAACAATAAATTATAAATATCTTGCTTCCACTCATGATCCCATATTATTGAATCCTCTCGTACATTATGAGCACATGACGTGAGTCCAAGCATCACCCCAATCAAAAGCCAAGTTTTACCCATTTTTTGCATTTGCCCGCCTGTCCAACTCTAAGAGAATAATTGCTATATCACGGTAAAACGCTTTGGGAATATAGTCTTCTCCCGTACGCATACTCTTATAAAATGCCCTTGCCAGCCCTCTATGTTCTAAGATGGGAATATTGAGTGCTTCTAATCTTCGACGCTCCTCTAACGCAAACGATTCCGTGGTAATTTTGAGTACTACAGGCACTTTATCTATTAATCGGTCATAACAAATAGGCACTAAAATATGCGTCGGATTTGCAATCGCAAAGGTCGGCCTGCGCCCTTTAGTCATAGGAGTCTCCATGACTTCTCGCATTTGTCGCCTGCGCTCAGATTTCATTTCTGGCGAACCTTCAGTTTCTTTCATTTCATTTTTCATTTCGGTAAAAGTCATACGGTTTTTATGATTAAAGTGATAAGTCTCCACCATAAAATCCACGCAACCTAAACTCACACCATAAACAAAAAACAATAATGACACTAAACCGACATACAGCATTAAGTTATAAATAAAGTAAGACGTATTATTGATTTGTGCTAATACGGTTAACTCATTACCGCCGATATCTGAGACATATTTTAATAAGAATAACAAAAAAACTAATTCTAGAACCTTACGCAGTGAGCGGGATATGGCCTCAATACCGAATATATTCTTAGCCCCAGTTACCGGGCTAATTTTTTCCATTTTAAGACCTAAAGACTCAGTATTAATCACATTCTTATTCAGCATCACCCAACTTATGGTCGCCATGACGAGTTTAATCATTAATAGAATGAATATCCCCCAGGCAATCACCACATAGATAATATCTAAACCAGTCGATATATCGGCATACAACATCACCTCAAACCAATCATTGGCTGAATCAAATATAAAATAAATGCTACCAATAAAGATCAGCGCAAATACCACCAGTTCCATGGTCGGTTCGGCCAGTTCTGTTTTGGGAAACTGGCCTTTTTTCCTGAGATCCCGCAGTTTTTTCTCCGTGGGAGGATATTTTTTAGGCTCGGTTGATTCGTTTGACATAGGGTTACATCACAACTTGCAATGGCTCAGAACTCACGACACAACTAGGATCGGCGATATCGCCATGGCTACACACAGAAATCGTTGACACCACCTGTTGGAAAAAGGATTTAACCGAATTAATTTCATTGTCGTTCACTACTAAGGCTGGCTTGCTGCCGTAAAGCGATGTCATGCGCAAAATTTCTTGACGTAATGCCGACTGAAGTTCAATTAAGCGGTCCAAATCCTCGCTTTCCCCCATGACAAAAGCCTCAATACACTCGGTCAGTTCAGAACTCAGCAGGGCAACATATATTTTCCCCTCGGCATTCATCAGGCGTGAGGTGATCTCATATTTAGCCTGATTGCGGATCCTGTTCAGCCAATTTTTAGGCTCATTATCGATGCGCGACCAATAGATTAACGCCTCAAAGAAGGTCACCCTATCGAGGAAAAATTCCCGCGCACGGATCATTTCCTTAATCACATCATGAACACGATTTAAGCCGAGCGCCGAGTCGATTTCGTTTTTAATCACCTCGCTTTGATTCGCAAGCCCTTGAATAATATTGCTGGTGTATTGAAGATTATACTTTTCAACCAAACACTTATGTAAGAAATATTGCACTATAGTAGCGACATTTTGGGTGGCAGCATCACTCACAAACACCTCATCGCCAAGAACTTCGATCAGCTCTAATGACTCGTCATGTGAAAAAGAGTAGATACGAATACCCGAAATATAAACCTCAATATCGGCGCTCAATTGCTCGTCTATTGTGATCAAGGGCGCACCGAGTGCCTGCCCCCACAACGCCTGCTCAAGCCGTTCACGACTGATGTCCACTAAGGCGCTATGCTGGGGCTCGCGCAACACAAAAGTGAGCGACTCATACAATCCACTACCAGCAATACCAGTGTTTACCACGGCCTTTGGCTTACCTTGTGCTCGCCATAATAAGAATGCAGTCAATGTACAGAGTATAAATAGCGTGATACACACATAAAACAAGTTGGGGCTCAGTAAACCTAAAACTAAAATTAAGCCACCAATCACCAGCAGACTTTTCCAAAAACGGCTCACCTGCTTAGCCATTTGCCCCATAAACGAGCTAGATTCTTCGTCCCCCTTGATACGTGTGAGATATACGCCACAGGCGATAGACAGCAAGAGACTGGGGATCTGCGAGACGAGGCCGTCACCTATCGTCAATACCGAAAATCGACTCACACTGTCAGCTAAGGAGAGGTCAAATTGATTAACCCCCACATAAATACCACCAAACAGGTTCACTAAACTGATCAAAATACCGGCGATAGCGTCACCCTTGACGAATTTCATCGCCCCATCGAGTGAACCAAACAGCCGATTCTCTGTGCTTAAATCGGCACGTAACTTTTGGGCTTGCTCACCCGTGATGAGACCACTCTTTAAATCCCCATCGATCGTCATCTGCCTGCCGGGCAACGCATCCAGAGAGAATCGAGCCCCCACTTCTGCTACCCTCTCACCACCTTTAGTCACGACCAAAAATTGTACTATGGTGATAATAATGAAGATGAGTAACCCCGAAATAAGGTTCCCCCCCATTACAAATTCACCAACAGTTTCAATCACATTACCGACATCTTCGTTTGCAATGATGTTGCGGGTGGTGGCAATCGACAGTAACAAGCGAAAGGTCGTCAACAACAACACTATCGTGGGTAAAAAGGTCACCCTCAAAGGTTGGTCATTCTCCAACATGATCACCAGCAAGAGCACAGAACTGATGAAGCTAATTAAAATAAATAGATCGATCACCACGCCAGGAAGCGTGAACAGAATAATAGTTGGCAACGTAAAGGCGATGATAACGCTGCTGGGATTAAACTTTATGGGGTAACGACGAAGACGCTGTATCATGTCGTCTCCAAACTAGCGCGCAGTGCTTCTATGATAGATTGGGTTTCGATGCTAATCACCTTGTCGTCATTTTCGATCGTCAGCACGGCAAATCCATCGACATAGGTACGCTCTACCGCCAAACTTTTAGCCTCGTCGTCTATTTCTGCATGGAGTAACGCCACCAGATGTTCAATCAGTGTTTCATTCATACTTAGATCGGTTAAACGCAATGTTACGGCTTGTGCAATACGATGTTTGAGTTCTTCCTTCAACTGGCTCAAGCCTTGGTATTGTTCTTCGACAAGGTCGACGAGTTGCTGATTCGCCTCATCAAACCAATGCGCCTGATCAGCCTGTAATTCTGCTTCTATCTCGTTATACAAAGTAGTGACATGCAGATTGAGCGCCTGCTCCTTATCCTCAATCAGTTGCACGACTTGTTCTTCAAGCATTTGCTGGTATTGCTCGACTCGTGCCTCTAAAGCGGCAAGTAATGCCTTAGCCTCGCTATAAATCAGCAGATCAGCCTTCTTGATCACATTTGAATGACGTTCTTTCTTAAATGCGATCTGTGGAAGCAATCGATGCGATGAATTGATTTCTATATACAAGACATACCTCATTCTGGTTTGGCATTTAAGCTTACTCAATCCTGAAATCTCACAGCAAAAGAAAAAAAAAGATTAAACCTGAACTCTTATGATTTAATCTTTTTCTAATCAATGATTAATCTAGAACTGAGCTATTAATTCAAGAAGCTAAGGCTAAATTGTCAACAGCAACAGGGGCTGCAACGATCAATTTGCCACTGGGAGTTTCGAGTAAATGTGAGCGACCACTGGCGCTATTTAAATCAGTAAATTGCAAGTAATCGGTTCTGTTCATATGCTTCATTGGCGTTAACTGAGATTTTATCTCTGCTCGTTCCCGCACATTATTCATCTTCCCAGCAAAATGATTTTGGCCGCGCATACTGACAGCCCCTTGAGTCAGTAGGACCTTAGTATTCAAACTCTTCAAATACTGCGCTAAATCATTTTTACGCCACTCCGCAAATTCGACTGAATCCCGCTTCCCCCGCAGTGACTCAGGGATCGGCCGCCAAGACCCCATAAAGGTGCCCGCTTCTGGACGGTCTAAGAACTTAGGCACCTTATATTGAATATGCCCACCCGCACGCCCCACGATACGTGATTCTATCTTGTCTAAATCGAGTGCAGACTTAGACGCACTTTTTTGCGGCGCCGAGATTCCCGCCTTTAGGGCAACCTTAGGTGTCGGTGTGACTGTCGATGCTGTCGATGTGACTGTCGATGTGACTGTCGATGCAAGAGTTGAGGTGGCAACCGCAGGTGTCTTGATCTCGAGTTGCTTTCTAACGACGCGTATCTCAGCCTCACTGCGATCAACACTCGATAAAACCTCAGCGCCAATACTGATATCGCTATCTTTGCTAACCGCCGCGAGGACTCGCGGAGAACCGAGATCTAAACCTAGCTCAGCACTATCTAGAACTGGAACTGGATCTGAAATTAACTCTGAACCTAGCTCCGAGCTTAAATTACGTTTTAGCCCCTGGGTATAATTGCTGCCCGTTTGGGCACCTTGGGTCAGGCTCACAGGTGTTGGTATATTCACCTGCCATTTACGGCCAGTGTAATCCTTACCGCTCGGCACCGCAGTCGATTTTGCAAGCTCTGATTGACTAAGCTGAATTTGCTTTCTGATCGTTCGAGTCTCTGCTTCACTTCGCTCGACATTCAATGGCACAAGAGGCCCAACACTACTGTCGCTAGCAAGAGATGCGGGGTACGCTTGAGTGCCAACATTTGCCTGCGCGACTGTTGTAAACCCGTTATCCAACACAGGAGTATCGGTTTGCACACCTTGCTCTGAACTTAGGTTATGTCTCGGCCCTTGGGTATAGTTGCTGCCCGTTTGTGCACCGTTTGTCAGGCTCACTGGCGTCGGGATATTCACCTGCCATTTTCGGCCGGTATAACCCCTTATCGTTTCCGTACCCATTGCCTCAGTCGCCGCCACAATATGCGCTTCGTCTGTTTGGGTCGTGATCGTTTGAGTCGAGGCTGCGTCTGTTTGAGTCGCGATCGTTTGAGTCGAGGCTGCGTCTGTTTGAGTCGAGATAGACCTGTTAACTGAATCGCCAGTGCCCTCAACTTGAGTGCCTCGGTCTTGGCCGTGAGGCACTACTATATCGCCCTTAGGGATCACCGCTGAACCTAGCTCTGGTCCTGAATTTAGCCCTGCACTTACCCCTAAATTGAGGTTACGTCTCGGCCCTTGAGTATAATTGCTGCCCGTTTGTGCACCGTTTGTCAGGCTCACAGGCGTCGGGATATTCACCTGCCATTTTCGGCCGGTATAACCCTTTATCGTTTCCGTACCCATTGCCTCAGTCGCCGCCACAATATGCGCTTCGTCTGTTTGAGTCGCGATAGTTTGAGTCGAGGCTGCGTCTGTTTGGGTCGAGGTTTCGTCTGTTTGAGTCGAGATAGGCCTGTTAACTGAATCACCACTGCCCTCGACTTGAGTGCCTAGGTCTTGGCCGTGAGGCACTAATATATCGCCCTTAGGAATAACGGCGTAAGCAGTGGCGCCATTTTTCCCAATTATTTCGACCATTTGGGCACAGGTATCCTCTCCTTGGTCCAGAGAGTGTAATAAGTTTGATAAGTTAGGGTCAGTCTGCTCTGTACGCCCAGCAATCAAAATCTTCAGCCGCGCTTGACGTTCATGCGCAGTCATCTCAGTCACAGTAACTGCATCGGCAAAGGGCCGAGTGATCAGTTCGAGCGTAGAGGTATCAGTCGATTGGCTAGTACTAATATTGGCAGTGGTACTAGGCTCAGAGGGGGTATGGCCCAATTCCTCCGGCACTATATTGCTAGCCTGGCTCGGGGCGTTAATGAAGACATACCAATTGTTATGGTAGTTATTCACAGTATTGAAACAGTTATTATAAGTATCCCCTCGTCCAACGTCGGTTTCCGTCTCAGTGTCCTTAGTGCTCTTGGGGCGTGGTAACGCAGCCAAAGGAGAAAAAGGATGTTTAGGCGGCGTATCTGACTTAGGTGTGGAGGTGGCGGGCTTAGGTTCTGGCTTTTTCTTCTCTTGATCGCCAACCACAAACTGCGACCCACCATACATGGCCATCGCAGAGGCATTACCATACATCACCACAAATACCGTAGGTAATAAACTGAATCCTAAGGTAAAAGGAGCTAGAGCTGCGCCAATGGTAACGGCACCAGTGACCGCCGCCAAATGCAACATGGCCTTCTTTTCAGTGCTAATTTTATTGGATTTTTTGCTACTCTGTTTACGCTTTTCAGACTTAGATTCCGCAATCGATTTGGGCTCCCCCGTCTCCAACATACTGGGAGCAGGACTGACCCCATCTGGGTTTTGGGGTTCCGCAGTGCCAAGTGTTGGCGTGGTAACGTCCAACAAAGAAACCGAACGTGCGAAATTTCTTGGAAGGGTCTCGTGATCTAAGCGTGATAACTCAGGCATAGAGGTACTGCGAGTCAGTACGGGAGTAGGAGTCAGTGCCATATTAAAATCTCATCTTTTCAAATAAATTAATGCTTAAACGTCTCACATCATCTTCTGAATAATCTTGCTCGGCTATGGTGAGAGTCAGGAATCCATCGACACGAATAAACACACCTTTCATCGCTATTTCAAATTGTAAAATCAACTCTATGGTGACCTCCAAATTAACGACATGCACTAGCTGAAAAAACGGAAAGATAGGCAGCAATAGATTATCTTTGTGGTCTCTTAAAATAACTGTTTCATTTGTTTCGAGACGTTGCAAAAAGTGTTGAATATAATCACGCGGTCTAGGTTTCATTTACTTTGGATAAACCAATACGAGTTCATTCACACTCAAGTCTCGAATTTCATCGACACTCAAGCTTGTTCCAAATAGTGTGCTAAACGTAGTGAACGATAAATTCGTCGGCAATGAAGTAAAACTCGCCTGTAAATAGTCAGGCTCGATAACGAGTGAGTCCATCTGTAATAATGCTGCAATATTTATCTCTCCCATGATCAGTTGACAAGTCATTAACAGAGGCAGTTCCTGTTCGTCAACACCAAGGCAGGAATTAAATTCAATGCCATACTGACTTAATGCTTGCGCTATGACATAGGCGATATAATCATGTTCAAGGTGCTTTAAATCTAGGCCGAGCAATCTGCCCGCTTCACCGAGAGGAACATATAATTCAGCCTCTATGCCTAAATGTCTTAAACTGAGTAATATAAGGTCTTGCGGCTGACTGCTTCTATATACTGTACCCATTTCAATAACAATGGATTGATTATTAAAACATTGCCCAGCTAGCCGGTTGATTATTTGATACATGTCAATACCCATCTGATGGCGAGGGGTAAATATCACTTTCTCTTGTTTCATAGCTTACTTATCGATTCCTGGATAAAAGTGCTAATACATCTCTGCTCATCTTAAAATCTAATTCATCGATCCAATCACGTATGCCCATGGGCGTTTGACAAACAAACTCATAGAGCAGCTGATAAGCCTCTTTCGATGTCATCGACTCAAAATCTCCAGTTTGCACTAGTGTTAAAATAAAGGTGATCTTATGAAATTGACTATCTAATATACCGTCTACCACTATCGCTTTAACCGTTAATTCAGAATAGTCTCGTAATATAGCAAACCACTCAATGACAGCTTGTTTATCGGCATATATCTCGACGTCCGATAATCTATTCCAACTAAGACGTTCAGATTTCGCAGTTAATAATTGATAAGGGTCGAGTTTCTTCCCCTGTAGATGACAATGCGCGATACGACTATGACGTTTATTTGCAGACATGTTCATTCGACTCTGGAATATAGTAACGTCGACATAACACTAATAATGACAGTAAACCATCTAAATTATGCTCGTATGCGACGAGTTGTTGTACAGTCTGACCATTCGCTTCCATCTCGCCCGTAGATGCTTGAAAGTCTGCAACATATTTTTTAAGCATCTTTCTTAACGCTAACGGATATAAGTGCTCACAGTGCTCAGCCGCATGCAGTATCCAACGTTGCGCATCATTTAGTGAGTGGACATCGAGCAAGCTATCGGAAAAACCTTGCCAATCGCGCAATGCCTTAAGCTGATAGCTATTGAGCTGCCGAGCAAATTGTCTTTGTTGTTCAAAGGTTAACGGTTTGCGCCTAACCCTAAATAGCCGAGGATACTTTTTAGTCTTCTTGTCGACTTGCTTTATATCTTTAACTCGACGAGGCTGACGGTTATCCCGCGTCTGCTGAGTTCTCGTGATATCCGAAATTTTTTCGGTGCGTTGGGTCATTACAAAGGAAACGGGTCGCAGCATAGTCAATCAGAGCGAGCTAGGCTCGCTCCGCCCCCTATTATCGGTTAGTCACTAAACTCGCTTTCGCTATCGCCTCTAGGATCTCATTTAACTTCACGGCCTCTGCCGTCAAGTCTTGAAGGTATTGATCGAGCTGAGCATCAAACTTCTCTTTCAAGTCTTTGCTCGCCTGAGTCTCTTCCTGCACCTTCACCTGCTCGGCATTTTGAATTTCATTAGCATTGCCCACCATGCCATCTGCCATTCCACCCATCTGAGTGACAGAGTTGTACTTGGCAGTGCGCTGCTGCTGAAGACTTGCAGTGTATTTGTTCAGCTCTTTTGGTGTTAAATCAGACACTTTGGGGGATTTATCGACATTCGTCACTTTACCCGATTCGAGATCCGTTGTTTTTAATAACTTCACTCCGCCCGCATCTGCACCACCCGCATCGGCCATTTTAGATAAATGCTTATCCTTAAGCGTCTTAGTCTGGCCAATGCGCACAGTTGCCGCAGTGGTCATCCCCATATTAACGACCGAGGAGGCTAAGGTAATACCGAAGCGCAGCTTGGCATCACCACATTTATCTTGCGCGAGCATAGTCGCCAGCGCCGATGTAGCCACCGCCTCACCAATACGGTTCTTCATGACTTGGGCGCGAACCTGCTGCGATGACTCTATGATTTGCGACAAGAGTGCCAGCAAGTCAGCCATTGATACTGATCCCTTATTGGCCTCCTTCAATGAATTTTCGTAGTTACCCCATACTTTTTGATCTATTGGCTTAAAGTGATTAGTAGAAGAAGTCTCTTCAGCCATTGTCGCTTGTAACGACAGTGTACTCATTTGAATTGCCATAATTTAACTTCCTCTTACATATTGATTGAAATCATCTTGTCGTTGTATTCGCGCTGATCACTATTGACTTTAAAGAGTGATTCGAACGCATGACTTACCGCGCGTAATGCTTGATTTAGCATGGTCAAGATTTGTTGGATCCGTGTTTCCAGCTCCTCTTGGTTCGCTTGAGCGATTTCCAGATCTTTGGCGACATCGGCCGACTTAATCCCGTAACCACTACTCACGACAGACGTTACATTTGAACTGACCGAACTTGCCTGACCAATTTTGGCCGTCAACTTTTCTCCGGTACCAGCAAAGGACTTGATCTTCTCGAGCAAAGGCTCGATAAATTTCATGATCTTATTGACCGTATTTTGAATTTTGGTCGATAGGGTACTGAATGACTTGATGGTGTTGAGGGCATCGACGGCTTTATCAACCAGAGTCGCGACTTTGGCAGCACCACTGGCGACTGCTTTACTCGCACTCGCCAAAAAATTGCCAGGATTGAAGCTAACGATCATGCCGATAATACCGATGGCGATCTCTAGACCCATAGACACATAACCGCGGATCTCTTCAGAAACCCCTGCGGCTTCCATGATCTTATCGACAATTTTAGGTATCACGATCGCAGCAATCATGACACCTATCATCACAGCGGCCATCACAGGGTTAAAGGGCGCCATGATAATTGCCGCGAGGAAGCCGAATGCCATGGCAATCTTGCCCCAAATGCCTTGGCTCTTCTGGGCTTGCTTCTGCTCTTCAATTTGTGCCATACGCTCATTAAGCGCTTCGATTTGTGTATCTTTTTGGAGCTGGATCAGCGATTTTTTCGCTTCAGAGTTTTCTTTACCTGTGCCAGAAAACGCTTCTGCCGCCAGTTTCATACTCTCTTGCACCATACGCCAAAGCTGACTATCGGACACACCGATAGCATTGCCCGGCAAGGGTTGATTCGGCTTCGCCGATTCTGGCGCTTCGGCGCTCTGACGCTGAACGCTCTGGCTCTGTTCATCGACTGGGCCAATCAGGCTCGGCGCAGCGATGGTGATCATGAATGTACTCATACTTATTTCCTTTCATGTGACGATACTGGGAATAGCTGCACCCTTGCTATCGATGGCTTTCAAGATAGTTGGCACAGCTAAATTCTCGCGATGCGAGCGGCATGTCCCCAGTGTTACCATGCCCTTTTATTTATCACCCGCGCCAGCCTCTAGATATTGCGGGCGACCGCTAACTGTTCATCGCGACAAATTTGCAACCAATACTTAAGGGTCTGCTGCAGCATCTTGACTTGATCGCCAATCCGGTTGATTTCCTTAATATCTTCATCGGTCAGCTGTCTGGGAGAAAAATTGTTATAAAGATCCGTTAAATATTGGGCCGCAATCGTTCCATCATAATCGAAGGCCTGAGTCACCCCTGGTGGTAACGGTTTACTGGTGTCCGACGAATTCTGCCAACCAGGACACTTAGCACTGAACAAGTACGCCATCGCATCCATAGTGGTTAGTTTGACGAGTAGCCGATCGACCTCGGCTTTACTGCCAGTGAGAATCGTCTCGACTTCGGCCGCCGATACTGTTTGATCGCCGTTTAACGCGCTCAACAACACAATTCGTGCCATAGGGCTGATATCATTAAGGCCACCGGTGATCCAACCGCCTGCATTGGGATCGTTATACACAGCCGAGGTAAAACGACGCGATAACTCTGTGGGTGTCGTCGATGAGATATTGCCGCCACTTATAGCCGACATCGCTTGGTAAGCAATGCTGTTCGTTGGGATTTTTCCGCTTTGAATGGCGTTATTTAGCGTATTCCAAACACTGTTAACTTTTGCTCCCAGTTGCTCGGGGGTGAAATCCCAGTTGGTATGGCTACCACTACCGGTTTTTTCCAGTAAGAATCCCAGTTCGGTCAAAAAGCTAGGGTCCTCTAAACCGTACTCTTTGCTATTGCTCAATACATCGAGCAACACCAGTTGGAACATGTTTTCGTACTCTATGCCGCTGAGCCCGCCCTCGTTCATGGCAGTGAACATCTGCATAATGGCGGCCTCGAATGCCGATTTGCCACCATTAGTCCACTTATTCACTATGTCCAATTGGCTGCCATAGCCTTCAATACTGGCGGCGAGTGCAGAGGCGATAACGGCCTCAGCGTTTTGTCCCGCCATTGCCATAACCACTTGCTTTTGCTGCGCCGCAACCATAAGTAATGGAGTGACATCACCCGTTTTAGCATCGAATGAAGCAAGTGCACGGTCGGCAATCGCCAGCTTAGGTTCCATCGGTTCTGCCACTATGGGTGGCAGAGCTTTAGGTGAGACGTTTTCGGTTGTAGATGACACAGTCCACTGGGACTGAAGACTAGGAACACCATTGATACTCATCGCAAGACTCCTTATTGAGCGTTAGATATTGCGGGCGACCGCTAACTGTTCATCACGGCAAATCTGCAACCAATACTTGAGGGTCTGCTGCAGCATCTTGACTTGATCACCGATACGGTTAATTTCTTTAATATCTTCATCGGTCAATGCGCGCGGCGGGAAATCAGAATAAATCTCCTTAAAATAATTCGCGTCCAATCCGGTCCCGTACCAATCAATGACCTTATGGCCATTTTGATCGACTTCACGCCAGCCTCCACCACTCGCTTGACCATCATTCTTAAACAGGAAATCCATAGCAGAGGTATAGGTCTCACCAGGGGTATTGTTGACAATAAAGGCATTCAACTCACCCACTGGCGCCGTTAAGAACATCTCTATCGTTTCCTGCTTCACATCAGGATACTTCTCCAGATACGCCGCCATCAGTGCCATGCGTAACATGGGGGACATCCCAGCATCACTCGGATAGCTTGGGTCACCAATAAATCCCCCATTTTTATCAAAATTATTTTGATACTGAGCAACCAAGGAAGTGGGCGCACCTTGTGTATCTTTCATATAAGTCAAAACTTCATGGCACAAACTGCCACTCGGTGCATTGGCTAACATAGCGTTAAAAATCGCCGTGCTATTGGCTGCAAATTGCGCCCCATCCCAGCCTTCATGGTACCCATGGGAACCGGAACCTGTGCTCTCTAAGTAATGTAACATCTGGTCTATCATGCCTTGACTGAGACCAGGGTAGTCTGCGGAGTGCGAGATGTAATCCATGATGGCTAGCTGAAATAAGTCCTCAAGTTCACTACCCGTGACACCATCCTTAAGAAAACCTTCGAACATCACTTTCATGGCACTCTCGAACATAGGCAAGCCGCCATTGGTCCATCCCTGAAGCACAGTCAACTGCTTACCATAAGCTTCTATACTGCCCGCCAACGCTAAGGCGATGGCACTTTCTGGATTCTGACTGACCATAGAGAGGACTAACTGCTTTTGATGGGCAACAAAAGCGGCCAGCGTCTGAGTAGGAACCTCATCGCGCTGAGTGAAAGGCAGAGTCTGGTCTAACTTATCCTCTTGTTGAGCGGCCGATTTAATTAACCGATCCATCTCATTAAGATCGGCCTGACTTAATTCAGACTGAAGTGAGTTATTTCTGTCGACATTTATCGAGCCTGTTAACGCCAATGAATTCATCGCTATCATTTATAGAGTCTCTATTCTGTGACATTACCCATTACGAAGGTAAATATGGGCGTAGTTGTAACTTAAGGTAGTGGTATCGTTTCAAATAAAAATCATTTAAGTTATCGGCTTTCACTATAATGAACGTGACACTAGCCTCGGTATATTCCTTCAATTTATAATGACACAAGGAAATATTGAGAATAGTTTCATCAAGATCATTAGTTGGAAATGTTTTTAAGATATTCAACACTTCCAGTGCCCTTTTAAACTGTCCCTTTTCCAAGAGTATCGCAGCTAAACAGCCTGGACCTCGATGATCATAGGGATTCAATCCAATATAAGCAGAAAATATAATCTCAGCTTCCTTGAACTGAAATTCAGTATAAAACTTGACCCCTAACTCATAAATTGATTTTAACTGAGTTATTGTGATTTTCTGCGACTTGCGCATAGCGGCAATGTCTTGCTCAATCACAGTGCCACTCAGCAGTTCAAAAAAGTCATCACAGGTTTCACCGGGTCGTATTGCATTTTTTTTCATATTTCTTCAATCCAAGTTTGAACCGTTATTTACACGACCCTAGGTTTAAGGCTAAGAGTTTGAGACTGAGAGTTTGGGGCAGAGAGTTCGATACTGGCATCCCTAGCAACTTGGGCAATAAACACCCCAAGTCGTGCAGGGGAGCGCACGGCTAATACCGATGCAGGCACTGACACACCGAGTCTCATCGCCCAAATGATGGCATGACGCGGATTGTGCTCCGCCAACAATATCAGCCCCATTGTTTGGGGGCACATGCTTGTCATACCATCCGAATTCAACTCAATCCCCAGCGTGTTAGACCAGAGATATTGCCTTTGATTAAGACACTGCTGACTCAATAACCAAGAGCGAGCCGCAACATCGTTTATTCGAGCTTGGTACATAACAACACGGCCCAACACTGTCACTAGATGAGTGATTTTCGACCTTATGGGTGTAAACCATAATTGGATCTCACGCTCAGTCAGCGAGGTAAGCACACTATATTCATTCGGAGAAAGCCGTCGATTAACCAGCAAATAATGCAAATAAGTTTGATGCAGCTTTTTATACTTTTCCATTACCCGTATTCTGAAAAAAATAACTGACCGTTAATGTGTCTAACTCTGAAACTATGCCCTTCAAAAACCGCTCAATACTCACTTTGTTTTCACGATCAATTTCATCAAAGCTAAAAATAATAACAGAAACACGCTTATTTTTTTCCCCCGTTACAACCACACTTGTCCGCAACACATTGGGAATAACGCTGATTTTGTTATATATCTCTCTACTCTCAAGTAAGTTTCCTTTCACTATCTCTAACTTACTCAAGCTAGCAAATTTTGACTCTAATAAGTCATTGAGATCTTCTCGCTCAAAATAGAAATTAAACTTTGTGAGTACTTCCCGCGCCTGGGCTAAGTTTTCTTTCTCTACATAGACTAAATGTCGATCCTTACTCGTCGATAAGGTCGCGGCAACTTGATATCGAGCCAGCAACACAACGACCTTATTCGCATAATCGGCTGAATCAAAATTTGCGACTTCCACTCGTCCCTGATCATTACATCCAATGAGTACAAGAAAAACTATCCAGTACAATTTTCTCATCACTGCGCCTTCATTACATCATTAATCGCAGTCGCAGACTTAGAAGCAATTTTAGTCACAGTTTCCTGAAACATGCTGTAATGAAATACCGATTGCTGTAAGGCTAACGTATCCTGCAAGGTAATCGTTTTGCCGTCATTTATCTTTTGTAAATTATCCATAATCTCTTGAAAACCCTCACCTATGTTATTAAAGGTATCTTCAAACACGGACGGCTGGATTGCCTGCACATTAAGATCTACCATTATTTTCAGCAGCTCCTCTTATCTATTAGGTTTTAAATTAATGAGTATTTAATCGCCAGCGTCACTGACAAGCAAATGAACAAATCGGAATCATAATGAAAATTTGCGATAAAAATTATTGCTAATAAGATCACTTGGTTACAAAAAACACTGCACTGATATCCGACTCGCGTTCATTTGATCCATTAACGTTTAAACGCTGAATATAGTGAAGGTTCACTTATCTTTTGATGCCCCTAAAATTCCTTTCTAACAGAGCTCGCCTTTATCCATTGGGATACGTTACCTGTCTCTTTATCAAAATCCGCATCCAAACATCGAGCCTGTGAAATATAATCACTCCCACGACTAATACCTAACCCGTGATACCCAAATACTCGCGCTTCAGCAAAATGTTTTTCTGCTTCTGCTTTTGCACTCTTGGCTAAAGGCTCAATGCCCTTCTTTCTCTGGCTAGCCTCATTTGTCTGCTTAAAAGACTGCAATGTCTCTCTGTCAGCACTTTCACACGCCGTCATTTTTATTTTTACGCCAACTTTCGTCTTTTTTCGCAAAAGACTATTGATATCACTGATAACATCAGCTATCGGCTTACTCCCACTATTGCACTTTACCGCTTCGTATAAATGTGGTCTGCCAGCTTCTCCATGACCTATCACATAAATATTCTCAATGCTGTTATCGGCTAACATTTTGGGATCGATAACTTCGAGCTGATTGAGAGATTGATACTCTCCAAGCCTTTTTGTTTCTAATGGGAAAGCCGTATGCACCTCTTTAACTCCCATAGTTTTAATATAGGGGCCCATTTTTTTTTCATACAAAGCCCCATCTTTCAGCCGGCCGGATAATTCTGAAGATTTAAAATCACTAATAGCAGACTTCAGTGCACCTCTATTTAGCATAGAGCAAATAATAGGTAACGCTGGCTTGCCATTAAGCACCCTTGCTGTATTAACCCCCATAGCTTGAGTGACCATATCTTCATTGTTAAAAGGGCTATAGATAACACCATTAACGATATTACGAACCTGTTTTACATTATTTTTAAAATCACTTATCTCTTTTTCAGAGTTTTTTAGTGTTGATGTTATGGCCGTGGGGGAAGATAACTGAGTCACAGATGATAATGGCATAACTAAATCTTAATAAATGCTACCACATTATTAAATAACTTTAGCTTATCTGCCAACACTCGCTCAACATTAGCGATATCGGCAGAAAATTCAGTCACAAGGATCAATTTTTCTTTTTTAATATTAAAGAACATTTCTTCATCAGACATGAGATTCTCGATTATTTTAGGGGCTTTATTTTTGAGCATCCGCTGATCACGTAAGGGAATTTCAATAAACGTTTGCAATGTTCTATCGTTAAGATAGACGAAAATTTCCTCTCCCCCTTTCAACTCAATCGCTATAGGATCATCCCCTTCAATCCTAGATAATAGGTTAGGTGAAATATTAAAATTATCGACAAGTGTTTTATAAACAATTTCTCTCAATTTTTTCATCATACTTTCCATTTATAAGTTAATAACAGGTAACGCAAAAACAATTGCCTAACATCAGAGTTGCCCAAATAGAAGATGGAACTGATCATAAATTCCCCCACCCACTTGTGTCAGTAGCACGATAAACACGACTAACTTTGCCGCCATAGGTAAACCAGGATCTTGCACACTGAATACCGTTTGTAACAGACCGACAATGACTCCCGTCACCACAAAGCTCAGGGAGAAAATAATAATGGCGTTTTTAAGTATCTCTAAGCAGGCCGCGGTGACATCAATGACGGTCATAATAGTCCTCAAGAAAATTCGTCACTTTATGATCCTCAAATTGAAAGACGTAGTACTTGTTACGGAAAAACACCCGATAGGTATTCAGCTGCACGTATTGAGTAAAATACTCAGGCGCAATTTGGTAATGCAGCATGGAGGAAGGCAACACAGGTTGGACAATCATGGGCATCTGCCCAGCCCCGAGCGCCGCCAATTTGGCTCCTACACCGAAGCACTCCATCCGAGTCATTAACCTTGGTGATTCTTCTTGACTAGATAGCACACTGACTTGCGCACCGACCTCCTTCACTTCCGAACTTGAATGAACTGGCAAAAGCACTTGAGCAATAAACGTATTCTTCTCCTCAGCGGAAATTCCCCTGTCAGCATCAACAGCCAACCTAGACTGAACTTTAGCCGCCATAGGGATGAACGTCATAGTCATAGGCATAACCGTCGCTAAGACAGTGGCCTTACCCGTATTCACTGCTAATTGCATTGGCTGTGCCGATTGCCTTGGCTGTGCCGATTGCCTTGGCTGTGCCGATTGCATTGGCTGTGCCGATTGCATTGGCTGTGCCGATTGCCTTGGCTGCGCCGATTGCATTGGCTGTGCCGATTGTCTTGGCTGCGTCGATTGCATTGGCTGCGTCGATTGCATTGGCTGCGTCGATTGCATTGGCTGCGTCGATTGTATTGGCTGTGCCGATTGCCTTGGCTGTGCCGATTGCATTGGCTGCGCCGATTGCATTGGCTGTGCCGATTGCATTGGCTGTGCCGATTGCATTGGCTTGTGCCGATTGCATTGGCTGCGCCGATTGCATTGGCTGTGCCGATTGCATTGGCTGTGCCGATTGCATTGGCT
>NZ_PFGL01000054.1 GCF_002783505.1 Shewanella sp. CG12_big_fil_rev_8_21_14_0_65_47_15 | reverse complement strand
CTATCCTTGAGGGTAAATTGCAGCAGGTGACTGCGCTGTGGGGTATAGCTGAGTATAGCTATATCATCTAAGTAAGCGCGCCAACTGCCATCACTGTCGGCTTCATAGTACTTATCGACATAATAAGTAGTGGTTGTGCTGCCTGACACTGTGCGACTCTGCTTGGCGCGCATATTATCGCTGCCGTAGATGAAGCGAGTGCTGGCGCCGCGACCATCGATAGTCAGCGGTTTATCCATGGCGTTGTAGGTCATGGTGAGACCATCACCAACCCGCAAATTACCGCGCTTGTCGTATTGAAAGTTTACTGTGGTGTTATTGAGCTTAGTCAGCTGGCACACTGCGTTAGGGCCAGCATTATTGCCTGCCGCACAGCTGGCATTGCCGCCATAACGGTAGGCAGTGGTGCTATTGGCGCTGTAATCGGTTTTCTTGAGGAAGTTGCCGACCTTATCGTAGGCATAGTTAACTGTGGCGCTAAAGGTCGGATTAGTGTTACTGAAACTGTAGCTTTCCAGTCGATTCAGCGTGTCGTAGTGGTAGCTTTTCGTCAGTCCTGTCACCCCATCACGCTCACTGGTGAGATTCATAAACTCATCGTAACCGTCGTAGTAGTGGGCATGAATACGCCCAAGCGGGCCATCCACCTCGACGCTCGCCATGGTGCCTTCGCTGTAATAGCTGCGGGATTCTGACATCACTCGGTTAGCTAAATCAGCGCCCGTGATATGGCCTGCTTCATCCATGGCGGTGATGCGCCGATATTGATAGCCCGAGGCGGCGTTGCTGGTCTGCTCGAGGTAGCCGTAATCGTTATACAGGTACTTGAGCGTCAGTCCATTGGGGTATTCCAAGGCTTTTGGTCTGCCGTAGAAGCCATCGTACTGATGCTTAACCGTGCGCGCCACGCCATCGACGGTGACTGTGGTTTGCGCCAATTGCAGCGCGGGCGTATAGGCATAAGTGCGGGCGACGCCGTTTTCGGTTTCAGAGGTGAGTAAGCCTTGTTTGAGCGTGTCCCACACAAAGGTCGCTGTCCCTGGGGCACTGCCGCCCGTGGTGGTTTTACTGGTGATACGTCCCAGCACATCCAGTACAGTGGTTTGTACCACGCCATTGGCATCGGTTTGCTTATCCAGTTCGCCTACACTGTTGTAACCGAAGACTGTGGTGCCCTGGTTAGGGTCGATGACCTGGGTTTTATGGCCAAAACCGTTGTAAGTGGCGACAATTTTTTTAGCGTTAGCATCTTGGATAACTAACGGTCTACCGGCGCTATCATAGGCAAAACGGTTAGTCCCATTCTGTGCATCCACGGTTTCATATAACCAGCCTTGACTACCATAGGTGCGCGACATCAATCGTCCTTCGACATTGATATCCGTGGTTAAACCGTTATAGGTGTATAGGGACTCTAGCCCACCGGAGCGCCCATTAGGGATAGTTCGTCTGCCGGGCCTATCGAGCGCATCAAAATCACTGAACTCGGTATAATCTGCCGCCGTGCCATTGCCATAGGGTGTCGATTCGCGGGTCATGCGTCCAAGTGCATCATAATGTTTATCTTGATACTGATAACCCCCATCAAAGCCTTGGGTTGCCGTGCGCAGTAAGCGACCTTGGCCGTCAACATACTGCTCCGTTTCGGGGATGCCGGCACCACTGGTGCGGGTCATCACCACTGGGATGTTGTCATTATCCTGGGGCGGATTGTACCCCTCATTGGCCAGTAAATAGCGCAAATAGCGAGTCGGGCTGCCCGTCTGTTTGACCTGCACCGGACGACCGATAGCGTCGTACTGGGTTTGGGTGACGATATTGTTGGGCGCTATCACCTTAGTGGGAAGCCCCAAGCCCCTATCGTATTCGGTAGTGGTGATATGGCCTTTGGCATTGGTGACCTTGTAAGGCAGATAGCCATCGTCAGCCTGAGTTGTGCCATCTTTCGTGTAGGTAAAGCTGGTTTGCCTTGCCGCCAAGGTACTACAAGCACTGCTTTGCCCTGTGGTTTTAGTCCACAGTGGCAGACCATAACTGTTTAGTCCGGTTTCTTCGACGCGATTGCAACTGCTATTACTGGCGGTGAAAGTCACCTTAGTGGGTAACTTATGAACAGCATTCCAGGTATTGACCGTTTGCAATTGCCACTGCGCCTTGTCCATCGTGCCGACGGGGTCGTTTCCCCAGTTGCGCTGTGCAGTATTGTGGCTCGTCTTTACCGAATTGAACTTATTGAGCCACCAGTTAGTGGTATCCACGGCAAAACTGGTTTCGGTCACACTGGTATAGGTATTCGTCTGACCCTTTATGTAATCGGTCACTTTTTGAGTTTGCTTTTTAATATTGCCCGATGCATCAACATCACTGGCACTTACTTGCACTTCTTGTGTTGATAAAGCGGTGCCTTGCAAGTCCCAACTTTGCTGTAGCGAACGGGTTTGAATATTGTGGTAAACACCGTTTATGGTGTGCTGTGGATTATCTGCCCAAGTGTTAGTCACTTGGTTAACGGTAGTCGAGCCCACGCTGACCGTTTGCTTGGTTAGCAATCCCACCTCAGGGAACTTCTGCTTGAAGATGCTATGCACCGTCTTATCCCGCTGCATATCCTTTTCCCAAATTTGATTAAATCCGGTAAAGCCACGTCCCTGCAGGTTGTACATCGCGCCTTTATAGGCATATTGGGTTTCATTTTCGCCATTCTGACCGTTGCTTTGCTTAAAGGACTGCACCACGTACATGCTAGAAGCAAAATTCATGTACCCAGTTCCCACTTCTACATGGTCAGTTGTATAAAGCTTTTGCTGCCCAGCACTCGCTTCACCTGTTGATAACGGACGATATCGCCACTGACTGATATTACCTAAACCATCTGTTACAGACTCTAAAAGATCTGCAGGTTGATAATCACTTAACGAACTCCCTGTTCCAGAACCATAGCTTCTTGAGATGTAAGCGCCATATTGGCTTCCCCACATTGATGATGCAGGATTGTTAATCCAAGTCCTAGACTCTAGTTCACTACCTTGCCCTAAGTAGTAAGGACCGTACGCTGTTACTAAGTCAATATTTCCATCACCAAACGCATCCAAAAATTGCGCCTGTGTCGCAGAACCATAATAACCAGTAGGCTTTCTCTCAATAGCAATTCGACCATCTTCTAACTCATTAAAATAAATTGCATCATATCGATAAATTGAACCGTCAATTCGATCACCTCCTAATGGTTTAGTTGGATATGTAAATAGAGATGAGTTTTCCTTAGTACCATAAAGTTGATCTCCACAGTAGATACGTCCCACATCTGAAGATAAATGATTAGCGCAGCCAGTTATTACTCTTTGACCAGGTAATAACCACTCGTTACGGCCATCTAAATTAATATCAGCAAATTGCATTGCATTTAGATATTTCGGATATTCAAAGCTCGCTTGCTCCCCACCACGAAGAAAAGTTTCAAATCGGGTTGATAATTTAGGATCTCCTACAAATTCCTGCCAATCTGTAAATTGAGCATTTCCTTTATTTAATCTATAACCTAGATTGACATTTAGAGGAGTTACCTTCCCCCAATGAATTATGTCTAATTTACCGTCTGCATTTATATCTGCAAACTGATAAAAAAACATTAAATCTGAAGCTAAGTTTATAGGGTTAAGATCAGGAGATGCAACCGAAACCCCAGTCCAAATTCTATTAAAGCTCTTATTCATGATGAATTTTGTTACTTTTCTAGTAGGGCCGTAAGCCGGAGCTTGGCTATCAAGCTCAATAAAGTCAGGAAGCGAATCCCCATCCAAATCGCCGACTAATTCATACTCTAATGGAGAACGTCTACCGCCATATAAAATGTCATCAACGCGCTTTATTAACTGTTTAGATGTATAAGGAGAACTCCTATTTCCAGTATTAAAATACACATACCAACTTGAATAGGTTTGAGCCTTTAAATTTGAATATAAACTGTCATGTTCATGCTCAAACATAACAAATAAGGATAGGCCGCGCATAGCCGCGACCTTATCCCAAGTGTTGAACAAGCCCGATGCTGGTTGTTGACACTTTATTATGCAAATAG
>NZ_PFGL01000064.1:80302-115973 GCF_002783505.1 Shewanella sp. CG12_big_fil_rev_8_21_14_0_65_47_15 | reverse complement strand
TTGAGATGTAACGAAGCCAGCTGAATAAGCTGGCTTTTTTGCATCTGCGATTTACATGTTTTAGCGTTTTTAAAATCGTTTTATTGTTTGAAATGATATTAAGCTGTGAATTCTAATTTTACGAACTGAATAGAGCCGCCAGTTCATGTGTGGCACTAAGCTGGCGGTTTGGATATCCTCTATAACGCTAGCGTATTACTGAAGGAATCACTCTTTATTGATTTTGGCTTTGAAGCTGGCTTTGGTATTGTCGTTGGCCTGTTTATACCAGTAATCAAGCATTTGACTGATTTCAGCTTGGCTAGGAGGTGTCGCAGGAGTGATTTGCTGAGCCTTGTCATTGACCACTGCGGCCGTTGACGACATCACTGCTGGTGCGATCAAGCTCGTGGATGTGACTGTTGCTGTTTGGTGTATTTGTGGTTGGCTTGCCAATACTGGTGCAATGGCGTCGCTTGCTTGCGTTGTTGCGGTATTCATCGTGAGATTTAATGAAGCCGGATGATTGCTAAGGTTGTACTGCAGTATCTCGTGTTCGAAATCCCGTCCCAGTTGGATGCCATTCTTAATTAATTTATCGCTGGTAAAACTCACGGCTTCATCTTGAGCGCTTAATAGTGTCAGCTTGGGTGACTCATCAAATTTCTTGGCCTCTCTGGCTGAGTTGATGGCGGGAAGTCTCAGGGTGAGTGTCTGTGCTGATGCATCAAAACGGAAGATGATCACGTCGGAGAGATAATGCACTGAGTCAGCTTGTTGCCGGAATTGCGCGGCATAACGAAAGGCAATTTGATTGATCCCATCGGCTAAAACGAGGTTGCTACTCTTTACTGCTGGCTTGCCATTGACCGTTAATACCTCAGCATTTTTAGGCAGATTGAGATTAACATCGGCCGCTGCTGGTTGAACCGTGCCCAGCATTAATGCCGTGGCACATAAAATTGGTTGATATTTCATAAGCTTTCTCTGTTGTTACGAGTACATCGCTAAGTTAAATAATAAGACAGATATTTGGTGGTACAAAGCCTGCGGGATGGATCAATGGCGAAAAGACATTTAGAGGAAACGCAGATTAGCGTTAATTTTATCTGCAGGGAATAAAAAAGGCTCACGGGGAGCCTTTTTGAGTGTGATATCTCGGGATTGAACGTTTATTTGGTCAGGTCGATGCTATAAACGGCGAAACCCAGTTCATCCTTGCTGATCTTCTTCATTTCACGTTGTTTATTGGCATCGATAAAGGTAGCGGCTTTATCACTGTCTTGGGTTTCGAAGCGAACGTCCAAGGTGACGTTGGTCGTGATGGTTTTGAAATCCCAGTTGTAATCGGCACTTGGATTGACCATACCTTCGTATTTACCTGTGGTTTCGTTGTACTGTGATTGCGCTGTGATATAAGCCGCTAACGCCTCACGGTTGGTATCGGGCAGTTCAAGCACGACATGGTCGCTACCCGTACCGGCAAACTTACCACCAAAGGCGCGATAGTTATTTGAGGCGACGATAAACTCTTTCGCGGCAAATTCTTCACCTGTGATGACTTTACCGTTTTCGTCTTTATAGCTTAAATCAACGATACGGTTCGCATTGGCATTAACGACAGCGCAATCGCGGTCAAACTTACTCGGTTGAGTGACATCAATCTTGTAGGTTAAGCCATCGAGTACGTCGAAGTTATAGGTTGGATGACCATCCCAGTTGATTAACCCTTGTGGGGTGGTTTTTGTTGGGTCGATTTGATTGAACTGGTTCGCTGAGCACTCGAGCCAATCTTTCAATTCGGCGCCCGTTGCTTTGACTGCCACCATAGTATTGGGATACAGGTACAGATCGGCGGCGTTTTTGAAGGTCAGTGGACCTTTATCGACTTGCACAAATTGATCGGCATCGCTGGTTGTACCGTGGCGCCCGCCCGCTTTAAAGGGGGCTGAAGCTGACAGCACTGGCAGTCCTTGTAATGCTGCCGGTAATTTCGCTTTCACGTTAGCGATTTGTGCATCGGAAACGATTTGTACCGTTGGGTCGTCCTGCACTAAGGTCAGGAAGCTATACATATCCGCTGCGGCGACACCGATAGGTTCATCCACAAAGGCGAGGGTGCCTTGGTGCTCGGCGGCTACAGCATCGTGAATGGCAGCATCCGCTTCAACTAATGGGGCTTTATTGGCGCCATCATAGATAGGGCGGGCTTGGGTTTTCGCGCTGATGACATGCCATTTGCCGTCTTTACGCTCCAGTTTAAAATCAACTACCCCTAAGTTATCGCCCCAGCGTCCAGGCATCACGGCTGGCACACCATTTAACAGACCCTTAGTCACGTCTGTGTTAGGTAAGTCTGCATATTTTGCATCTGGGAAGATAGAGTGGCTATGGCCGAAGAGTATCGCATCGATACCGTCAACATAGGTCAGAGCATAAGTGGCGTTTTCAGCCATAGGATCGCCAGGATTTTCCGTCGAGCCAATGCCAGAGTGTGGAATGGCGATAATGATATCGGCCCCTTTGGCTTTCATTTCTGGAACATATTTTTTCGCGGTTTCGACGATATCTTCGACCGTTACTTTACCCGTCAGATTTTGTTTATCCCACAATAGAATTTGCGGTGGCACAAACCCAATATAACCAATGTTGATGGTTTGATTATTACCTTCACTGTCGATAATGGTTTTTTGTTTGATGATATAAGGGGTGAATAAATGCTCACCTTTTTTCACTTCTTTCCAGCAACCCTTATCGTCGGCGCAATAAACGTTCGAGTTGATATAAGGGAAATCTGCACCACTAATGGATTTATTTAAGAAGTCTAAACCATAGTTAAATTCATGATTACCGATATTGCCGACTTCATAATCTAATAGGTTCATGGCTTTATATGCAGGGTGAACATCACCCATTTGCAGGCCCACTTTGGCCATATAATCGCCCATAGGGCTGCCTTGTAGCAGATCGCCGTTATCGACGAGGACGCTGTTTTTGGCTTCGCTGCGTGCGGCGTGGATCAAGCTTGCGGTGCGGGCAAGACCGATAGTGGGATCGTCTTTACCACTGTAGTAGTTGAAATCCATGATATTTGTGTGCAGATCTGTGGTTTCTAGAACCCGTAAATCGGCTTGAACATTAGGTTGACTAATAGTGTCGTCATCTGAGCCACAGGCGCTGACACCAAGGGCTGCAGTGATCATCACAGCGAGTATTTTTTTATTTAACATAGTTGTCTCTATTTATATTTATTTGACCCCAACGCATGTTCCGTAAAGAGCATGCCCATCATCCGTTAATTCAGCGTCATTTAACGGTTAGTTAATTTGCCGCTAAGTTAACGAGCGGGAATTATAAAGACATTTGATGATCTGAATGTGACATTAATCGGAGAAAAGCTGTTTCAAATTGTGACTTAGAGTGCGTCTGGTTAAATAATGAGCCACTTGGCCTTTTATTTGTGACATTGAGGTTTAAATAATTACAGCAAAAAGTTTATTAAGAAGAATTAATATTTGTTATAGAAACGGCGTTTTATTTGCTTGTTCTGCTGAGCTATAACCGTGATGTTTGGCTTAAAAATGCTGTTGTATTGTTTTAAATAATTCTTTTTACATTGAATTTTAGCTAATCCTCATTACTTCTGCTCGCAAGCACTTAGCACGGATCGCTGCGCCTTAGTTGTAGCTTAGCGTTGGCATAGGCACATGTAGACTCGAAATACACATAAAGTGATACAAATTAGCGTCGCAGTGGCGGGGTAAAACTTGGCTGAAATGCGCGTAACTTGTTAAGGTAGTTCCTCGAAATTGACGACAGTAGCAACAAGCGTTCGTTAATTCAGACTGTTTTAAACTGAAAGCCAAAATCCGTTAGCGCGCACCTTTCACCTTAAAAATACAAACGAAAGGGCAGCTACATCCAAGGGAGTTAATATGCGTAAGTCCGTTATAACCACAGCCGTGGCCGCGGCTTTGTTACTTGGCGCTTGTTCAGACAAGCCTGCCGCCAGTGCCAATGAAGCCAAAAATGCCGTAGCGACTCAAACCGCTGCTAAAGCAGAGGCAACCAATGTGTTGCTGAGCAGGAGTCCACTGCAGGATCAAGCGCCACAATTTAACCTTATCCATACGGCAGATTATGCTCCCGCCTTCGAGCAAGGCATTAAAGCCCATGATGCTGAAATCGCTGCCATTGTGAATAACACGCAAGCGGCCAGTTTTGACAACACCATTCTGGCGCTGGAAACCTCGGGTGAATTACTAATACGGGTGTCACGGACCTTCTTTAATCTCGCCGGTCTGATTTCTGATGATGATTTCCAGAAAACCGAAGCGGATCTAGCGCCTAAGCTATCTGCCCACCGCGATAATATTTATCTCGATCCGACGTTATTTGCCCGTGTAGAAGCCGTATATCAACAAAAGAGCAACCTAAATGCGGAAGATCAGCGTTTAGTGGAATACTACTATGAGCAGTTTGTTCGCGCGGGTGCAAAATTGTCAGCTGAAGATAAAGCTAAGATGCGCGACTTTAACGCCGAGCTTGCAACCTTAGCGACTGACTTTTCACAAAACAGCTTAAAATCATTTAAAGATGATGTGATTGTTGTGACGGATAAGGCCCAGTTAGCCGGTTTATCTGACAGCGAAATCGCTACCTTAGCCGCGGCTGCCAAAGCTGCAGGAAAAGAGGGCTATTTGATTACCTTAGTGAATACGACACGCCAGCCTGTACTTACTAGTCTGAGCAACCGTGAACTGCGCCAAAAAGTATGGGAAACCTCGGCGCATAGAGCCGTTGCAACCAATGGCCCATTGATTGTTAAAATGGCGCAAATTCGGGCTAAAAAAGCCAACTTATTGGGATTCGATACTTGGGCATCCTATGCGGTTGCCGATCAAATGGCGAAAACCCCCGCCGCTGTGTATGAAATACTCGATGATTTAGCGCCAAAAGCCTTAGCCCGTGCCAAAGTGGAAACGGCTGATATTCAAGCTGAAATCAAAAAAGCGGGCGGTGATTTCGAACTGCAACCTTGGGATTGGGCTTACTATGCCGACAAAGTGCGTCAAGAGAAATACTCCCTCGATGAAAGCAGTATTAAGCCTTATTTCGAGTTTAATACTGTACTGAAAGACGGGCTGTTTTTCGCTATGCATAAACTGTATGGCATCAGCTTAAAAGCGCGTACCGATTTACCCGTGTGGCATCCCGATGTCCTAGCCTTTGAAGTCTTTGATAAAGACAACAGTTCTATCGGTTTATTCTACCTTGACCCTTATGCCCGTGAAGGCAAAGGCGGCGGCGCGTGGATGGATGAGTTCGTTACCCAAAGCGGTCTGCTCGGCACTAAGCCCGTTGTCTATAACGCGCTGAATATTCCTAAGCCAGCCGATGGTCCAACGTTAATGACCTTCGATGAAGTGACCACTATGTTCCATGAAATGGGTCATGCGGTTCACGGTTTATTCTCGCAGGTGAAATACCCAAGCGTGGCTGGTACATCAACCGCACGTGACTTTGTTGAGTTCCCATCGCAGGTTAACGAAGATTGGAATATCGACCCAGCTGTGATTGCTAACTATGCCAAACACTATAAAACGGGTGAGCCCATTCCTAAGGCACTGCTCGATAAAATCTTAGCCTCAAATAAGTTTGGCCAAGGTTTTGATACCGTTGAGTATCTGTCAGCTGCCTTGTTAGATATGGAATGGCACTCTATCGGCGCCGACACGCAAATTAGCGATGTAGAGCAGTTTGAGCACCAAGTGTTAGCTAAACACGGCCTCGATTTTGCGCCAATTCCACCCCGTTATAAGTCGAGCTACTTTAGCCATGCCTTCTCCGGTGGTTATTCAGCTGGGTATTACGCCTATTTGTGGACCGAAGTGTTTGCCGCCGATGCCTTTGCCTATATGGGCGAGCAGGGTGGATTGAAAGCCGATAATGGTGATAAATTCCGTCAGGAAGTCTTATCTAAAGGTAACAGTGAAGATTTAATGCAAGATTACATTCACTTTACCGGTAAAAAACCGACAACGGATGCACTGTTAAAGCGCCGCGGTTTAGTCGATTGATTGATCGGGTGTAACAGGAGAAAAGGCTTGATAGGGCAACCTTGCAAGCCTTTTTTATCATCTTGTCTTTCCGCTTTCTTTACTCTACACTTCCGCCAAATTTGACTGTGGGATATATTCTATGTCCCGTATCGACGCCCCTCGAAAATCAGGCTCAACCCTTCCTTATTTTGAGCCCTTGAGTACAGCAAAAGCGTAGCTTCTTTATTTTGGATGTAGCATAAATGGTTTCGCAATTGAGTGAAGCAATGCTGGATGTGATCGCTGACGCCTTAGTAGACAAAGGCTATCTTTTTTTAACTGACTTAGTTCCTGCCCATATTAGCCAAGTGCTATTGGAAAAAATTCAATCGACACAAGCACATGAACTAAAAGCTGCGTCTATTGGCCGTGGCGCCGAGCAACAATTAAATCCCGATATTCGCCGCGACAGAATACAGTGGCTAGAGGAGCAGAACGAGCCCGATGCCCAATATCTGGAGTTGATGACGCAACTCAAAAATGGCTTGAATCGTCGCTTGTTTATGGGGCTATTCGACTATGAAAGCCACTATGCGGTATATCAGCCTGGGGCATTTTATAAGAAGCATGTCGATGCGCTAAAAGGCAGTCAAAACCGCATCTTAACCACAGTGTTCTTTTTAAACCCCCATTGGGAAGAAGCCGATTGTGGCGAGTTGATCATTTATGATGAACAAGATAATGAACTGGAACGTATCGCCCCTAAAATGGGGCATTTTGTGATTTTTCTCAGTGAACGCTTTCCCCATGAAGTGCGCCAAACCTTGGCCCAACGCAACAGCATTGCTGGTTGGTTTAGGGTGAGTAATAGCGTGCATGGTTTTTAACTGCAACGGATAGTAAGCAGCTAAATGCGAAACACCCTTTAGCTGTCTTTTACTCATTTATTCAATCTTAAGCTTTAGGTAATCTACACCGCTGACTATGGGATAAATTTATCCAATCACGCTGAAATTAGAGTGTTTTTTTATTATCGATTAATGTTAGGCTAGATAAAAATGTGCGCAACAACACACTTTTAACTTATCTAATGGAGGCGATACTGTGGGCATTGGAGATAGCTTAGGTTGTTTAAGTGGTGAACATGTGGTGCTGGAACCTTTGTCTTTATCCCATGTGGCGGCATTGAGTTTAGCGGTGGTGGATGGTGAGCTTTGGCGTTTGTGGTTTACCAGCGTACCAGAGCCGAGTGAGATGAAAGCCTATGTGAGCAACGCACTTGAAGAACAAGCGCGGGGTCAGAGTTTTCCCTTTGCTGTGCGCGATAGAGTGTCGGGGGAAATTGTCGGTTGTACGCGAATTTGCCACTGGGAGAGTGAGCACCGTCACCTCGAGATTGGTTACACTTGGTATGCAAAACGGGCCCAGCGCACCGGGATTAATACCGAAGCTAAATTGCTGCTGTTAACCTTTGCTTTTGAAACCCTAGAGGCTATTGCCGTTGAATTCCGTACCCATTGGCATAATCAGGCTTCGCGCCAAGCCATAGCTCGGCTCGGTGCCAAGCAGGATGGGGTATTGCGCAATAATCGGATCCTAAAGGATGGAACCATTCGTGATACCGTGGTCTACTCCATTATCGATACTGAATGGGCAACGGTTAAAAGTAGTCTGCAATTTCGATTACAACAGAGGCCATTAGTCCAGTAATTAAGATAGGGAATACCCATGGCAAGCATTATTACTCAAGCAGATGTTTCCCACAGCCATGGGGTTGCGGTGTTATTTAATGAATACCGGCAGTTTTATGGGTGTAGTGACAACTTAGCTGCCGCAGAGCAGTTTATTCGAACTCGTTTACAAGATAACTCATCGGTGGTGTTTATTGCCCTGGATACTCAAGGGATTGGCCTGGGGTTTGTGCAGTTGTATCCCAGTTTTTCATCACTGCACTTGGCGCCTATATTAATCCTCAACGATGTGTTTGTGACTCAGCATGCCCGCTGTGTCGGGATTGGGCGGGCATTAGTGCAGCGAGCGGCGGATTACGCTAGGACCCATAATGTGTGTTATTTGATCCTCGAAACACAAAGGGAGAACCTTCGCGCACAGGGCTTATACGAGGGATTGGGTTTTGTCCGTAATCAAGATTTTTTTACCTATGAGCTTGAGATATCTTCTGCACTTAAGTAGGTTTATTCATTATTGCTAATAAAAAGGAAAGACAACATGTTAAAAGCGTTAGTCATCGCAAGCTTAGCGCTAAGTGCGAGTTCCACAGTCTGGGCCGATGAAGCAGAAAAAGCATTTACTCAAGAAGCGATCGAGTGTGCGGCTTATTATCAGGTAAGTTCTGAAGCCATTAGTGCGATGAATGCGCCACAGATGCAGGCCGTGGGTGAGCGCTTAAAAAGCTCGAAAGTTGAAGCCGAAAATCTCGCAAAAAAATACCAAACAGAAACCGAGGTAACACAAGCCGTTGCCGATGCCAAGGCGCGTCAAATTGAGAGCCTAGGCGGCTCCAGCAATTTAGGTGCCTTGATGGGTAAATATAAAGAAGAATGTAAAAACCTGTTGGCCGATCCACAAAAACGTCTGGACTATTGGACCATGGCGACAATGTAAATCGGTTTTGTATTGCCTGTGATCACTAAGGAGCTTTATGGCTCCTTTGTTGTTTCTATCACCGAGTGTGGTGATCTATTTCATTTCTCGGTGAAACAGGAATACTCCTTTACAGGTCTTAATACAGGTCCTAATTCCTGTCTGTGTGAATAGAGTGAGAATGGTAATGGTAATAAGCTTGATGGCCGCTGCGGCTTTGAGTGCGGTGGTGTGCGGCTACCACTTGGTACAAGGTCAAAAAATGTTGCTGGCGCCGCTACTTAGGGCCAATGTGAGCGAGCAGAGTAAGCAAATCTTGCGTTGTCTGTTCCATTGTCAGTCGGTGTTTTTTCTGACCTCAACGGCGATTTTTCTGATCTGTAGCCTTAAGATCATCCCTGGGATGTATGCCTACAGTTTATTGTTATTTTTAGGGCTCAATTACGGTATTTTTTCAATATGGCAGTTTTATATTGCCAGCTTAAGCCCGCCTAATAGTAGCCACATGCTCAGTATTCAAGCATTGGTATTCTTGCTAATCAGTCTGTTAGCTATGCTTGGGCCTTTGCTCTCCTGATCTTAACTGAGCGACGATTTAGCCAAAAACTCACGCTACTTTAAGGCTTTGTGACTGGGAGTGTGAATCCGTAATCTTGGGCTAATGTCGCCAGTTTGCCGCTCTGTTCGAGTAACCCAAGCCAATGTTTGAGCTGGTCAATCTTCAGTGTTGAATGTGGGGTTAACAGCACTCCAAGGTGATAGTGTTGTGCCCATTGCTTTGAAATTAATAGCTTATCCTTTTCTTCAGGATTAAGGGTTAAGTAATAATTGAGATAAGAGAGCGTCACGGGAGCAATATCGGCACGTTGGCGAAAAATCGTCTCAATTGAGGCCTTATTGCTTGCGACAAATACCGGTTCTAAGTGCTTTTTCAAGGGCATCTTATCCGTTTCAGCACCGATGAAGGTATAGTGATAACCCTTTACTAAAACCATAGATTTATCTGTTAAATCCGCAAAGAAAAGCTGATCTTTTGCGCGATGTTTTAGGGCGATAAAGACCTCGCCATCCTTTATATTCAGGGGAATAAACTGCATATTGGTTTGTTCCCAGCCCCAACTGGGATCTTCAAATAGCATCATATCGAATCGTTCGGCGGCATAGGCTTTATGTCTGTGTTCTATGCTGGTGGGGACAAATTCGAAGGTGATCTGTTGTTGGATCTGATTAAGGGCATTAATCAGATCTAGGGTCAAACCCGTATAGCGGCCATCCATTTGAAGATTTACGTAGGGGGCAAATTGGTAACCTCCAACTCGGATCAGCGGCTTGGGGGTGATCTGAGTCTGAGCAAATGCCGTGATACTCACACAGCTATTGAGTATTAAGCAAAACAGCAGTCTGTAGAAAGTACATAACCGCATAAGTTCTCCTGTTCGCTATTGTTATCTAAGCTTACCTGTGTGCGATACAAGTTTATACAATTAATTGTTGCACTTAGGACCACTCAATGCGTATTTTGTGCTGGCGAGTTCTATTATCGGAAGGGAGATCTCATATTGGGCTCTTTAACATCTCAAGTGTGTGAATGGCTTGAACAGGGATATATCACCTCAGCGCAGGCGGATCAACTTTATCATCGACTTTCCGTACGTCCCGATGCGAGTCGCTGGCGAGCACTGATTGCGGGGTTGTTATTGTGGTTTGGGGCATTAAGTTTGGTGTGCGGTGTGATATTTTTCTTCGCTTATAATTGGCAATCCTTGGACCGATTTGCCAAATTTGCGCTGCTAGAAACGGCCATACTCCTCGCTGTTTCTGCATTTGTATGGCTCTATTACCGCGCCGCATGTCAGCTATCAATCGCATCAAACACGCCATCCGTTACAGTATCAAGATCCCAGGGCAAGCCTTTTGGGACTACGGTCGCTAATGCCGTATTGCTCGCGGCCTGTGTGCTAGTCGGTGGTTTGTTGGCCCTCGTTGGACAAACCTATCAAACCGGGGCAGATCCTTGGCAGTTGTTTGCTGTGTGGGCGCTCGTCATCTTGCCCTTAGCTTGGATCGCGGGATTTGACGCTCTATGGTTGTTGGTTGTGGGATTAGTGAATCTCAGCTTAGGGTTATTTTTTGATATATCTGCCGATTTCTGGCTGCCATTTGAGGATGTGCAAATACAGTTACTTGTGTTTGCACTATTGAACACGCTCATTTATTACGTTTTTACATATTTAGACCATATCAAAGTGGGCCGCTGGCATACGCCAATTCTTCAATATGCCTGTTCCATGTTTGCTATGGGGTGTTTTACTTGGTTAGTGAGCTGGTTGATCCTCAATATTGATCGCAGTGACAGCTTTTACCTCTGGGTTAGCGGGATTTATATCTTGAACCTTGTGCTTGGATTTTATGTATTTTACTACCTATTGCCACAGATCTATCCCCTAGCATTGGGGGGTTTTAGCCTTATCGCAGTGACTGCGATCTTTTTGATAAAGCTTATTTTTGAAGATAGCGACCCCATAGGAGGATTCTTATTTATCGGACTTTATATTCTTTTGGCCAGTACGGGCTTAAGTCTGTGGCTGAAAAAAGTTAATCAGAATCTTAAATTCGCCAGTGGGGCTCAAGTGGTCGCCAGCCATGGGAAGCGAGGAGGGAACCATGAATAATCATCTCCCGAAAAATCATATGCAAAGTACCGCGTTGGCTAGTGGCGAGTCTAGACTCATTTCTCAAACGAGCCAGCAGTTGTGGCAATCTCTATATTCCGAGGGACTGGTCAGTTCGCCTATGCTGCCCGAAAGTCATGATATGCCTTGGTATATCGGTTTGATGCAAGCCTTTGCAGCCTGGATTGCTGCCTGGTTTCTTTTAGGTTTTATGACATCGCTTCTGGGCACTATTTTTCAACGAGTCGAAGCTGATGTCGCTCTGTTTATTGGATTGGCCTATTTAGCTTTGGGGCTTGGCTTGTACTTTGCGGCGCCCCAACGAACCTTTATCCAACAGTTTGCCTTTGCCGCGAGTTTGAGTGGTTCACTCGGCGTGGCGTGGGGGGTATTTGAATTACTCGGCGATGAGTTTAACGTCACTTGGTATCTGAGTATGGCGGGGCTTTTTTTACTGTTATGGCGCTTGCTCAGGCATGGATTAGCGCAATTTGTATTCGCATTTTGTTCAAGCTGGTGTGTGGTGGGTCTAATGGCAAAATTAGGTTTACTTAATCTTAGCCCAAGCCTATTTGCTTTCATCATTAGTGTCGTTTTACTGAATATTAATCGCCTTGGGCGTCACTACCAAAGGGCGCGAATGCTTTGCTATGGGTTCGTGCTCACACTTTTAAATATTCAATTATTACATGCTTTTAGTATGGATAACCTGTTTGATGAGCTATTTAGCCCTTGGCAGCAAAGCCTGCGGTTTACGCTGATCCATCTGTCGATTATTGTTGGCATTTGCGGATTTTTATTGGTCACCATTTTCCGCGAACGCCAACAATCACTCAGCTCACTGGCGGCGATAGGCTGTTTTCTCGGTTTAATCGTTATTAGCGGTTTATCTTTACCCATGCAGGGATTAGCGACGGCGATTCTATTGATCTTGCTTGGCCATTATTGCAATGAGCCTTGGCTAAAGGGCATGGGAATGGTGTCGGCGCTGTTGTTTGTCAGCGGATATTATTATTCCCTAGAAACAACACTACTGCTGAAATCTGCTTATTTAATGGGGTTAGGTGCGCTGTTACTGGTGGCAAGGGTGCTAATGTGGTGGTTGTTTCCGGCAAATGTATATCCCAAGGAGACTGTGTGATGGGAAATAGTCTGGGAAAACTGTCGGCTTCACATAAATGGGCGCTGGGCATAGTACTGTTCACGACTGTTGCGATTCTCGCTGGCGTGAATTGGCGGATCTTCAAGTTTGAACAGCTGCTTAATCACGGCCAAGTCGTGCGTTTTGCCTTAGCGCCGGTTGACCCGCGCTCGTTAATGCAGGGGGATTATATGGCGCTGGAATATGCCATTGCCCGCGATGTGCGTAGCGCCCTAGCGCCGCAACAAATACAGGGCCAGTTATTGTTGGCTGTAGATGGGCAAAAAGTGGCGCGTTTTGTGGACTTTTACACTGACCAAGCGCTCGGTAAAGATCAACTGCGGGTAAAGTTTCGAGCCCGTGGTAATCAAATCAAGCTCGCATCGAACAGCTTTTTCTTTGAAGAAGGGCAAGCCGATCATTTTAGTGCGGCTAAATACGGCGAGTTTAGGGTGAACGCCCAAGGTGAGTTACTGCTGGTGAGTTTGCTCGATGAAAAACTGCTGCCGTTATAAATCTTTATGTCTAATGTGTTATTTTTAACTTAGTTTACTTTCCGCAAATAGCAGCAATCGCCAAGGATGATGTGAAGGCCATTAATACAGGAGCAATGAATGGCCTTACCTAAAGTGGGTTAGCATTCTGTTAACATGAGCTGCTGAATCCTGTATCTTCAGGTTGTTTGGGTATAAATGGATTGAACAGAGAAATATCATGCAGATACTGGCGAGTGCACTCCATTGTCAAATAGAAGAGCGGCCAAGTGGCATGGGCTGGTATCCCAGAAAATGCTCACTATATTTACAAATAGAATTAGTACTATAATACCGTCCTTATTTCGATATGTTCTAAATTAGATTGTTTCCGAATTCAGCATGCAGAAAGGGTCGTTGATTGAACAGATGTAAAGCAGCCAGCTACGCTGCTTATTATTGTATGCTAATAGTTGCCGCTTTGCTGGTTGCTGGTCGCGTTTTAGCCGCTTCGACGGATAATTCGCTGTATAACCTGAGAATTATGGCAGAAAATGATCCCGTTGCAGCTTACCGTGAAGTAAAGCAGTTGCGCGCCGAATTGACGGACAGCACGACCGATAGCACACAAATACCACTGCTTAATCTGCAGGCACGGCTTGAGTTTTTACTGGCTGACAGTGTTCAGGCTGAGCAGCATAGTAATCAGGCGTTAATGCTGGCCACTCAGCGCAGCGATGCTATCGGTCAGGCTGATGCATTGTTGAATTTAGCTAAGATTGTCTTAGGTCAGGGCAGGCTTGAATTATCGACAGAGCTGACGTTTCGCAGTGCGGCATTACTATCGAAAATGGATGATCCCGCCTTAACTGCAGAAATCATGTTCTGGCAGGTGTTGGCGTATCGGCGGCGAGGCAGGGAGCAAGAAGCCGTTACAATGGCGTTGCAGGCCATGGAAATAGCAGCACAATCAGAAAACTTGTTGGCGCTCGCGTTTGCTTATCGCGGTCTGTCCTTATCCTATGAACAAAGCTACCACAACACCGAGTCGTTGGCGTATTCCCAACTGATGCTACGTACGGCCGAGCAAATCCCTTCTAGACTATTTGAAGCTTATAGTTTGCAGGACTTAGCAACGAGAGCAGGTACCAGTACAGCGTTTAGTGTCGCAGAAACCTTAATGCAGCAAGCAATCGGGTTGTACCGGCAGCTTCACACGCCATTTTCTTTAAGCATAGGGCTGTTATCACAGGCTCGTATGTACACAGATCAACAGCGCTATGCACAGAGCCTTGATGCACTGACTGAAGCCATCAGCATTTATCAGCAATACCCTGCTGCGCTGGGGTACTGGTATGCACTGATTGCTCGCAGTAATGTCTATGTACAACTACAGGAGTTTGACAAGGCTGAGAAAGATGCAAGGCTGGCGTTAGCTACGGCGCAGCAGATGGACGATATTATGTTTCATAGTCAGAATTTGGACCTATTGGCAACGATTGCGGCCGCCAAAAGTGATTACGCTGCAGCGTATACACTGAGAGTTCAGTCATCAGAGTTGATCAATAGTCATAAGTTACAAATGGCACAGCACAATGTGTCCGAAGCCGTGTCCGGTTATGAACAGGAACGTCAGCAGCGCTATATCGACAGCTTAAACCAGCAGAATCTGCAACAGAGTCAGCAAATTAAGCAAAAACAATTGCAACAGAGCTGGCTTGTTACTTTGTTGGTCGGCAGCCTGTTGTTGTTACTGCTCACGGTATATTTTTTACGTCGCTTAGGCCAGGTGAATTTGCAATTGCGGGGGTTAGCCGCGCGGCTGGAAACCGCAAGAGAAGAGGAACGTAAGCAAATTGCCCGCGATTTGCATGATGACATGGGCCAATATCTGACGGCATTACGTTTGGATATCTCCGGCATGGATGTACTTTGTGCAGATCAGAGCCCCGTTGTAGCCCAAAGAATTCGTGCACTGAAAGCGCTGGTCGACAAGGCTATCAGCATAATGCGCAGTATTGTCACCAGTATTCGACCTGCACCATTAGAGATGGGAGTAATCTTTGCACTTGAGTGGCTGGCGGAAGAGTTTTCTAACACTAGCGGTATTAGTTGCCAGCTAGATATTTCCCCAGATGTGCCGGAGCTGGTGAGTGATAAATATATGACCGCTGTGTTCAGAGTGGTGCAGGAATCATTGACCAATATTGTGAAGCATGCAGAGGCGACTCATGTGATCATCAGACTGTCAGTTTCCTACAGAAAATTTTTTCTTAGCATAGCGGACAATGGCAAAGGCTTTAACCTCAACGAAATAAAGCAGAATTGTTATGGCCTCACCGGTATGCGTGAACGGGCATATATGCTTGGTGGTGAACTGACTTTGCGCAGTCGGGTCAATGATGGTACAGAGATCGGTTTAACGTTTAGAATTGCAGAGGATGAAGTAATAAATGATTAGGATATTGTTGGCAGATGATCACGCTATTGTGCGCGAGGGTATTAAGCGGATGTTTCAGCTGACAGCAGATGTTACTGTGGTACATGAAGCAAGCAATGGTGGTGAGCTGTTAGAGTTGTTGCGTACCGCTGAGGTGGATCTCATTTTACTGGATATGTCTATGCCCGGCGTCAGTGGTGCTAACCTGATAACCCGCATCGTGGCCAATTTTCCGGCTATCCCTGTGTTGGTGCTGAGTATGCATAACGAGCCACAGATTGCCCGCCGAGCCCTGAATGCCGGTGCGGCAGGTTATCTTACCAAAGACAGTGAGCCTGAGCAGTTACTGACGGCAATCCGCCGAATTGCCCAGGGCAAGCGCTATATTGATCCAGAATTAGCCGAGCAAATGGTGTTTGCTAGCAGTCATGACAAAGGTAGCTTACAGCATGAACAATTGTCTGAGAGGGAGTTTGAAATAATGTTGCTGTTGGCAAAGGGGATCAGCCTGAATGAGATTGCGGAACAGCTGGCGATTAGCAGTAAAACGGTTAGCACGCATAAAATGCGCTTAATGAAAAAACTGAGCTTGAACAGCAATGCCGATTTGGTGCGCTATGCGATAGCGCACCAGTTGATTGCCTGAAACGGGTGTTATCGCTTGCTATGCCAAAACCGCCGGCGGCGACATAACAGCCATAGCAGCAGGGTTATGCATAATATGGCTATAACAAGAAGCGGCATAAATTTATGTTGCAGGCTTTTGTATTCGGTCTGGCTGGCGGTATTCGCATTTTCCTGCTCTAGCTGCCGTTCTTTTTGTGCAAGCTGGCTGGTGTCAAATTGTTTTTGCAGTGCCTGAATGCGTTCGTCCTGCCCTGTGTGGAATAGCGCTTCGGTTAATTGACTTTGCTCTAGCAACGTATCAGCTTGTTGCTTAAATAAACCTGCCTGCTGATAGCTGTTAGCAACTTCTCCCAATACATCATGCAGGGCGGCTTGGTCTAACGTTTGCCTGAAATACGGCAGGCTTTGTTCGATAAGTACAATGCCCTGTTGCTGGTTACCGGATTTAACCTGAACAATTCCTAGACTCATCATAATATTGTTGGTGTTGTACGTATCATGTAGTGCCGCAGATTTGCGTAGCGCCTCGTTTAATATTGCTGCTGCTTTGTCATACAGTTTTTTCTGCTGATAATACAGGCCGATATTGTGCATAATACTTATTGCCGTATTCTGCTCCTGCATTTTTTCAGCCCAAACCAGCCCGGTTTGTAAACTGGCCAGTTCTTGCTCAGGCTGCTGCAGTTGCTCTTCGGTATAACCTTTCAACAGATAGAGTAAAGCCAGCCGTCGCTGGATGTTATGCCGGATAGCGATATCTATCGCTTGGCTAATGTAAGGATAGGCGAGGGCGGGATTATTCAGGCTTAAATGCATTCTGCCAATATGTTCGAGCAGATGAATAGTTCGCCTTACCGTTTGGTTATCAGCTGTTTTTTGTATGATATCGTAGGCGGAATAGTAGTGCGTTAAGGCCGTTTCATAATCGCTTTGTTGGTGCATATACATCTCCGCCAACAGGATATGGCCGACATAGCGTATCCGCGCGTCTCTGGTTTGGGTTAACTGTTGGTTGAGTTCTGTTGCCAACTTGATGATATTCAAGCGGGGTGACTGCGGCATAGCATGTTGTTCTTGTATATACATCAACACATTAAATTGTGTTAACAGAGCCTCAGTAATGGCGTCTTGTAGCCCGGCAGCATATGCCAGTTGCAGTAAATGTTCCGCCTGCTGCAGTGCCAGATCAGTTTGTTGGTACATCAGGTGATTGCGAATATGGTAACTGAACGCCCTTACTTTAGTGCTTATCGGCACGTCTTGAGGCAGTTGGGCAAGGATCTGTTCTAAGCGGGTAATGGCATCCGGCTGATTGTCGACGATTAACTCTAGGTAATCGTCTAATAGTTGCTCTGTTTGTGTCGCTATTGCAGTGCTGGCTAGTGTTATATGTAAACTGCAGCACCAAAGCAAAGTCAGTGTAATCAGCTTAATTAAGTATTTTGTAAAAAAAACATTGTCATTGCACATAGTTAAAGATATTGACCTTATTGCCATATAGTTCCTTTATACGAAAGTATGATGGCATATTGCGAGGGCAGCAGGCCAGTTGTTTAAGCAGCAAAGCTTTAGCTTTTCCCACAGTGTTAGGGAAAACCTTAGGCTGAAATCAGCCGTGGTGGATATGACTGTTCATTGATTTGGGTGACTAAAGCAACTTCTGCCAGTAACCCACATCCAGCCACTGCTCAAATTTAAAGCCCACTTGCTTAAAATGGCTGCATGGTTCGAAGCCGAATTTTTCATGCAGCGCTATGCTTTTTTCATTGGGTAATGTGATGCCACCTATCACTAAGTGTATACCTAGAGCTTTTAGCTCGCTTAACAGTTGTTGATACAACAAACTCCCCATGCCTTTAGTTGTCATGCCGTTTTTAACATAGACAGTGCTTTCTACCGAAAAGCGATAAGCCGAACGCATCCTCCATTTGGTGGCATAAGCATAGGCCAGTACTTCACCTTGTTGCTCCAACACTAACCAGGGCAACGCATCTGCCTGCACCTGTAAAATACGCTCGGCCATTTGTTCAGAACTGACTACCTGCTCTTCAAAGGTGACGTTGGTGTTCAGTACGTAGTGGTTATAAATAGCCGCTATAGCTGACGTATCTGCTGATGTTGCCTGACGGATCATGTGCTATCTCCATAAAATAAAATGGTTTTTCTGTGTTCCAGATACAATACTGCCAGTCAGTAGACTGCACGACAACATCGCCCTAGTACTTGAAGTTTATTGTGAAGTTATGGGGACTAGACCAGCCCAAAAGCCCCCTTCAAGCTGTTTGTTGTAAAGCGGCGATGGGGGTATCAGCTTGCACTTTATTCATATAGCCAACTTCCCCCGTTACCGTGGTCAGATATGAGTCTGAGTATCCGTTAGCTGGATACACTCCTGCATTGGCGGGTTACCTAACGAGCCACAAACAGACTGTATGCTAAGCCAGGGCATAGTGTCTGTCGCCAATGGTGTTGCAGCCAGCCTAGCCAGAGTGTCGCTTAGTGGCAGTTGCAGTTGTTCCACACAACAAATGCGGTTACGGCCCTGTTGTTTGCCATAATACAACGCCGCATCAGCAAGTTGTACTACCTGTTCCCATTGTGATGCTGCGTCCTCATCCATACCCGGATAAAAGGAGCAGGCAACGCCGCCAGTCAGACTGACATACAATCGTAACTTATCTACAATAACCGGTGTGGCCGAGATGGTGTCTAACACACGTTTTGCCAGTGCAGGGACAACGGCCATATCCGTTTGTGGTAAATACAGCAGAAATTCCTCGCCTCCCCAGCGTACCAGTATGTCGGCACCACGACACATCTGGCTTAATCTTCTACCAATGTCTATCAACACTGCATCACCGACAGCATGACCATGCTGGTCATTGAGTTGTTTAAAGTGGTCAATATCCATCAGCAGGAAAACATCAGGCAGGGGCATTGTTGCCTGGGTGTGATGGGGGGATGGGCGGGAGTCCGTGTGCATTTTTTGCATCAGCGCCCGGCGGTTAAATAAACCAGTTAGTGGGTCCTGAATGGATTGATTGTGCAGTTGCTTATTATCTTTGTATAGTCGGTAACTACGCAGTCGTGACTGGCGGTACAGCATCCAGAGCAGCACCGCGACCAACGTCATGGTCAGGGCAAACAACAGAATAAAGTTATGCTGCAGTTGCTTATTATCTAGCAGACGTTCTTTGTTAAGGTTTTCCTGATGCAGCAATCGGGCCTGCTGTGCCTCTTCTCTAGTATCAAATTGCAACTGCAATTCCGTGATACGTTTATCGCGCTCGGCCTGAAATACCTCTTCGCGCAGAGAGCGTTGTTCGAGCAGCAGTTGGGATTGTTCTTGGTAACGTCTGGCCCTTTGGTAGCTGTCGGCGACTTCTCCCAATAGCATCTGTAATCCTGCTTTGTCTAATAGCTGTCGAAAATAAGGCAAACTTTGTTCAATAAATTCAATTCCCTGAACTTGGGCGCCGGTATCGATAAGGAGATCGCCAAGACTCATTCTAATATTATGAATATTATAAGTATCATGCTGAGTTTCAGCGAGTTTCAGCGCGTCACCCAGTATGGTTTTGGCTTTATCATACTGTTTATTTTCTTGATAATTAAGCCCGATATTATTCATTATACTTAAGGCTGTGTCGTGCTCTAGCATCTGTTCCGCCCAATGCAAACCTTGCAGTAAGCTGTGCAGCTCCTGTTCGGGTTGTTGTAACAAATCTTCGGTATGGCTTTTTATCAAATACAACATGGATAAATTCAGTTTTACATTGTTCCTAATCGCTCCGTCGATAGCTTGTTTAATATATGTGTAAGCCTTTGTCGGGTTCTGTAAGCTTAAATGAATTCGACATAGGTGTTCGTCCAGAAAGATCAGCCGTTTTGCTGTCATGTTGTCGTGGGTATTCTGTACCACTTCATAAGCCGTAATGTAATGTCTCAATGCCGCTTCATAGTCACTGTTGTGGTCGCTGTACATGCGGGCTAACAAGGTATGACCAACGAAAAGTAAGCGTGGATTATGGATCCCGCTTAACTTCTGCTGAAGCCGTGCGCTGACAGTGTGCATATCTGCCTGCTGTAACATTGGCGCAGTTATGCTCTGTTCCTTCATCACCATCAGCACATTGAACAGTGTCATCAGCGCTTCCGTGACTGCCTCCTGTTGTTCAGATGCTTGCGCCAATAGCATCAGTTGCTCTGCTTGTTGTAACGCCAGTTTGGGCTGTTCATACATCAGATGTTCACGAATGTGGTAACTAAGTGCTCTTACTTTACTGTTTATCGGCGTGTTGTCCTGTAACCGGGCCAGAACGTGCTCCAGTTTCGCGATGGCCTCAGCCTTTTGATTGTCGATCAATAATTGCACATAGTCGTCTAGTTGCTGTTCTGTTTGCGGATCTGTGGGAGCACAAGTTGCTGGCAGATGCAAACAGCACAGCCCTAATACACTAAGGTTTATGGCTGTTTTTAGACATTTAATGAATAGGTTGTTATTAAGCAGGTAATTGTACATAAGCAAATAACTCATAATTTCCACAGGCAAACATATCTTTGCCTGTTGTAACACAAATAGATAAATTGCAGTTGCAGGCGCACAAAAACAATATTACAGCCATCCTTGGCATGTTAATGATGGATGGATTAATAGTTTTTAATATTCAGTCTATTAGAGTATTTTTATTGTGGTGAAGTCAGTTTTTCCTGACTATCGTGTGGCATTGGCTTACTTAAAAAGCAGGGTGGACTGATAGAGATGCACATCGGTTTATATAACATTAAGCGCATAATTATATAATCGCTATCAGTATTAGCATTGAGTCTGTTATGCAAAGTGTGCAACCCGGTGTCAGGTCTGTCGGTGGTTTTACCTTAATTGAGCTGTTAATTGTTGTCGCTATTATCGGCATTCTGGCAGCTATTGCTTATCCATCTTATCAGGACCATGTTAAGGCAGGCCGACGCACCGATGTGCAGCGGTTAATGCTAGAGGAAATCCATCAGTTAGAGCGCGTCTATGCCCGTCAAGGCGTATACCCCAGCATGAGTGACTATGCTGCGCCATCGAGTCGATACTATAAGCTGACATACAGCAGTTCAGGTGCGACTTATATCCTTAGTGCTACCCCGGGTTTCTCTGATGCATTATGTGGCACTTTAAGCATTAATCAGTTAGGTGAAAAAACCGCGCAATCTTCAACCTGCTGGAAAGGCGGATGACCAGCATGCATCAACGAAATGGTTTCACGCTGATTGAGTTGATCGTAGTGCTGGCTATTATAGCTATTCTCGCGGCAATAGCGTTGCCGTCTTATTTTCACTTTATTCAGCAAGAGCAGCACAGACGGGCAGTTAATACGCTCAGCGCTTTTTATAAACTCGCCCGCAGCGAAGCGACAAAGCGTGAACAGGCGCTGAACATAGTGTGGAATAACGGCAGAGTACAGTTGCGACAGCCAGATAATACCGTGCTGAAAACCCTCGATTTAACCTCTACCGATATCAATGTCGATGGCTTGACCGTACTGACCATTAGTAGTACTGGTAGCGCGACACCAAGCAGCATTCGTGTCGCTGATCCACAAGGTTATGCCGATGCTAAGTGGTTATGCATTTTAATCAGTGGTCAATTGTACACCTCTGCCACTGAATGCGCCGGATAAAACGGGAGTGTATATGAGGCAGGACAGAGCGCTTGAGTATGGTTTTACGTTGCTGGAGGTATTGGTAGCCATGTTGCTGGCTGCGTTAGGCTTGTTAGGACTGGCGCTGGCGCAGGCAAAGGCACTGCAATTTAGCAGCAGCAGTCTGAACTATACAGTGGCCGTTATTCAGGCTAACAATGCGTTGGAACGGGTGTGGCCCGAGTTGTGCGGGTTGCAGCGTGGGCAACTTAACTACGATGAGCCGTTTCAGCTGTTTCTATCACCGCAGGCTGGCGATGACCCGGTCACATTTACCACGCAATTGCCGGAATATAATTTTACCGCCAGCCCCTATAACGGCAGCTTGGTACCGGAATCCGTCGCCGATTTCAGCGTTACTGTCAGTTGGCGTGACGGCCGTTTCAGTGACGCTCAAGCCAATAACGCAGTGATTAGCGGCAGTTTTCCTTGGCTACGTAATGGTGGTGCTTGTGAATAATAAAGCGTTGCCCAAAGGCTTTTCGTTGGTGGAACTGATGATTTCGATGTTGTTGTCAACAATTTTGCTGATGGGGGTTGGCGGTGCTTATATTGCAATTAACCGCACATTGAATGAGGTGCAAGCGCTGGAAAATGCTCAGGAAGTCTTGCGCAGTAGCCTTGATATTTTGTCGCGCAGTATTAAACAGGCAACCATGGTGACTGTTGTTGACAGCAGTACTGTGCTGCTAGAGCTGCAATTGACGTCTGCTCAGGCTACCAGTTGCACTGGTTCCGTTGAAACAGCCAGCTTCAGTGAGCAGTACAGCCTGGCCGGTGATAGTCTGCAATGCAGTGTTAACGGACAGGCAGCACAAATTGTAGTTAAAGGCCTTAACGCGATAAGTTTTAACCTGAATGGTTCGGCAGATTTAGTGTCTGTGCGCATTGCTCCGCGTGGATTACCGGAATATTTCCCGCAGGCTGATTTAAACGCTGATGGCGTGGACGAGGCATATATCCGGATGGAGTTGGCGTTAAAAAGTCTTATTTTAAAAAGGGATACCTGATGAGTGCTGCATATGGCTTCGTTGGCTCGGCAAAACAGCAGGGAATCGCCTTGCTGACGGTAATGTTGCTCACCGTAATAGCCAGCCTTATCGTGTTTACTGCGTTGAGTAGTTCAGTCACCCAGGAGCGTATGAGTGGTAACTTCCAGAAAAAAATCAATGCTGAACTGCAATCGGATAAAGCCATCTTTGAAAGTTTTCATCGCCTTAATGCCTATAACCGGCTACAACCCCATACCACCACTGAAGAGCTGGCTGCCAACGCAGAAATATCAAATCATAGTAAAGGTGGCCGCGCCTACCAAGCTAGCAGTAAGGTCAGCGCGGGTAATTTACAGGTTGATGGTAGAGGGTTTCAGTACCACGATAGTCAAAGTACAACGAAAGCCATTTTTCAACGCACTGGGGCAGGGCTGATAACCCTGCCATCGCCGTTTGAGCATGGTATTACTGGTTGTGACGGTGTCGCTGTGCAGGGTAGTGGTCGTATTGACAGCTACAACTCTGCCGAAGGCGGTTATAACTTAGCGCGGGCTAACAGCAACTCTGCGGTCAGAACTATCACGCCAGATGCCGATCTGGTGTTAACTGGGGCATCGCCGATTTGGGGCGATGTGCAGTCTACCGGTGGTGTCAGCCTAACTGGCTCTACGAATGTCAGCGGTAGAGTACATGCCAATGGTGATGTACTGTTAACCGGTGGCAGCATTATTGGCGGTAGTATCATCAGTGGTGGCCTGTATACGCAAGCCAGTGGCGCTGTGCTGGGCGATATATTTGCGGATGGTGGTATTCATATCAGTCAGGGCGGTGTTGGTGGCAGTTTATACACTATGGGTGATTACTGGCATAGAGGCGTGCAGGTACCGGGACTTATCCATGCCAATGGTAATGTAACACTGGAGATGGGCCAGACCGGGCTTGGTATTCTAACCGCAGGCGATCTAACTCTCACCACCTGGCAGGACGATAAAATTCGTGGTGCAGTAAGAGTGGTTGGTGATGTCAATATGACCAGCACGGCGATGCGGCCGATTGCGGCCGATAATTTATTATATGGCGGTGATTTGCGGTTTCAGGGGTGGACCCAGGCTGGGCATTTACTAGAGCCGCGTTTTAACCAGTTGCCAATGATCAGTGACGTCACGCCAGTACCGCGGGTGGCGGCAGAGGGCGAAATAGCTAGCGGTTCGACATCGGGCACGGTAGTTAGCTGCGATCCGCTTCACCTGACACAGGCTATTGCAGAAGTGGTTATGCCAGACAACCCACCAGACCTAGTGTTAACCCCACTGCCAGATCGCTTTGAATTCAGCAGTCACAATGGCAATTTTACCCGTCGCGCCAGCGGCCATCCACAACAAATACTGTTTCCGCTATCGGCCAGTTTTCTTAAGCTGCGCCGCACAGTCTATCAGTTAGCTAGTGTGGTGCTCGACGGTGATATGTACATTTATGGTGATCTTACCTTGTTAGTCAGTGGCGATTTCAGCATGGGAGCCGTTAGTAAGTTGTATATCCCTGACGGCAGCAGTTTAACCCTAGTCGTGCAGGGCAAATTTAGTGTCAGTGCCGCTGCCAGCATTATTACCCCTATATCCGGTGTCACTGAACAAGGCACGCCTGTGTTTAGTCTTTATTCCGGCTATAACGGCGACGATGGCGTGTTGCTGAATGGGGTTGCAGACATGTATGCCGCTATTTATGCGCCTTATACCGATGTAGTTGTCGCTGGTAGTGGCCAGTTGTATGGCTCTGTGGTGGGTAAAACCGTCAGTGTCAGTGGTGCGGGTGGCATTCATTACGATGAAGCGCTAGCAATGGCTAACGTCGGTGCCGTAGAGGGGGAAGCGAGTAAGAGTCGGATAGTGTTTGCTGGTTGGTTCTAGTTTGGCACCACATAGTCGCCATGGGGGGGGACGAGCTGATTTTTGTAGGGGATACCTGACACTGGTACAACTGGTCTGACATCGAATACAGGGGGCGCCGATATTTTGTCCCGCTGATTTCATTGATAATACGTCCATTCAGCTCCCATGCTGTAGCTGACGGGTTTTCGTTGATTTAAGAGGTAACAGATGCAGCAAGAGGTAAGAGTTGTCACTGCGGCATCGTTCCATCCTGTATTGTTAAGTCCGCTGTTACTCGGTGTGGCAGAAGCCACAATGTGTTTTTACTTTGATAGTCAGGCTTGGGTAACAACGGTAATTGCAGTCGTGATAGTACTGATGGCGTTGTGCAGTTTTATCTGGTTGGTGCATATGTATAACACTATGTGCGGCAAGATTGCTGGATATCAACAAACATTACAGACTATCACGGAAGCTAATACGACTGAAGGTACAGTGCCTGGGCTCGAAAGCTTATGCCTTAATGTTATGCCGGTTTGGTCTGAACTGATTGAGCTGGCGCGGTGCCAGACTGAAGATGCGGCAATTTCCCTGGTTGATCGCTTCGAACAACTTTCCCGTCATATCGACAATACCCTAATTGAGACAGAACGCACTCAGCATAATGAGACTGGTGCGGGTGTGATGGCGGTATTTAGCCATAGCCAAACAGAACTCAGTGGCATAGTCGCCTTTTTGCGCTCGTCACTGGAAGAAAAAGAAGAACTGTTACAACAGGTTGGTGCTTTATCCAATTTTACTCAACAACTGAAAGTGATGGCAAAAGAGGTGGGCGATTTAGCCAGCCAGACAAATTTACTGGCACTGAATGCCGCCATTGAGGCGGCCAGAGCAGGCTCTGCAGGGCGCGGCTTTGCTGTAGTCGCTGATGAGGTACGTAAGCTGTCGACCCGCTCCGGTGATACCGGCAAAAAGATTGCACAGATGGTTGAAACAGTAAACAGCGCTATCACCAGTACTTTTACTGCTTCACAACGCTATGCCGAGCAGGATGCCATTATGGTAAACAACGCCGAGCAGGTGATTCAGCAAGTGCTTGACCGCTTTAATAATGTTACTACGGAACTGGTTGCCTCGGCCACCGTACTGCGCGAAGAAAGTGAGCTGATCCGCCGGCAGTTGGATGATGTGATGGTGAATTTCCAGTTTCAGGACCGGGTAAATCAGTTGCTGTCGCAGGTGCGAGACTCCATGGTGCAATTGGTTGTGCAACTGGAGCAGGCGCGCACTGAACTGCAGCAGAACGGCAAACCGCAAGCTTTTGAAGCACAGCGTTGGCTGACGGCACTAAGCCAGAGTTACACCATGCCGGAACAACATGCGGTGCATACCAGTGGACGTTACGTTAAGCAAACGCCGCAAACGGCTGAGGCCGATATCACTTTTTTCTAAGGAGTAGCTAGAAGCTATGAGTAAAACCATCTTAGTTGTTGACGATTCAGCCTCAATGCGTCAAGTCGTCAGTATGGCGTTGAAAACAGCAGGCTTTAAGACCGTGGAGGCCTGTGACGGTAAGGATGCGCTGAGCAAACTGGACGGGCAGAAAATTCATCTGATTATCAGTGATGTCAATATGCCCAATATGGACGGGATCAGCTTTGTGAAGGCGGCGAAGGCGCTGCCAGCCTACCGTTTTACCCCGGTTATTATGTTAACAACAGAATCCCAGGCAGACAAAAAAGCCCAAGGCCAAGCCGCTGGAGCCAAAGCCTGGGTGGTTAAGCCGTTTCAACCGCAGCAAATGTTGGCCGCGGTCAACAAACTGATGATGCCATAAATGCAGGGGCTTTTATGTTGACGGTTGAACATCAAGCCGACGTCTGTGTGGGTTATATCACTGGCGAAATGACGATTTACCAGGCTGCCGAACTATATACCTTATTGCTGCCTCTGTGGCAGCAGACCACACCACTGCAGTTGAATTTAGCCAAGGTTACTGCAATAGACAGCAGTGGTGTGCAATTGCTGATGCTGCTGAAGAAGCCGTGTGCACCATACCCGCTACCAGTTAGCTTTTCGCAGCACAGCAGCGCGGTGCTTGAGGCGATCCAACTTCTGGATCTGACCGCTTACTTCAATGACCCGATTGTTTTGCCTGCAGCAAAAGGTAGTAACACAACCAAGGGCAATGCAACCAAGGACAGCCGTGATGGATCTTAGCGCCGCTTTGCAAACTTATCTGACCGAGAGCAATGAGCTGTTGGAACAGATGGAATCCTTGTTATTACAACTTGATCAACAGTCCGATCCACAGGAGAGCCTGCATGCTATTTTCCGTGCAGCGCATACGATAAAGGGTTCCGCAGGCCTGTTTGATCTGGACAATATTGTTGTTTTTAGCCATGACGTGGAAAACCTGCTGGATCACATGCGTGCAGGCGATATTGCGGTGAGCCATAAGCGGATCGTCCTGCTGCTGGACTGCTGTGACCACATAAGTGCCTTAATTGAAGCGCATGGTGCAAACCAACCCGAGTCAGCGGAATTACTGGCCTGTGGCAGCAAGTTAACGGCTGAGTTGCAGCAGGCTATGACCCCTGCACCTGCGCAGGCACACAGCCAGCAGTATATTACAGGGCATACGGCGTTGGCATCAGCCACGGCTGATAGTCGGGTAGAGCGTTTAAGCAGCCATCAGGTGGATAATGATAACTGGCATCTGTCATTGCGCTTTGGCAAGGATGCCTTGCGTGATGGCATGGATCCGCTGGCGTTTATCCGCTATCTGGCAACGCTGGGTAGTATTGTCAGCATTGTTACTCTGGATGATGCTTTACCCGAGCCAGCGCAAATGGATGCTGAAAGCTGTTATATGGGCTTTGAGATTAACTTCAGCAGTAGCGCTGATAAGCAGCAAATTGAAAGTGTTTTTGAATTTGTCCGCCATGACAGTTTAATCCGTATTCTGCCACCCCACAGCCAGTTGCTGGATTATATCGAGCATATCCAGCAGTTACCTGAGCAGGACTTAAAACTGGGCGAAATATTACTACGTTGTGGCTCATTAACCCAAGCCGAACTGACGCAAGCATTGCAACAACAAGCGGCAGTTCCAGCGATACCGCTGGGGAATATCATGGTACAGCAGGGCATGACCACGCAGGAGGTGTTGGATGCCGCCGTGCAAAAACAAAGCAAGGTACGGGATGCGCAAAAGCGCGAGGCGCAATCCATCCGAGTAGAAGCCGATAAGCTGGACCAACTGATTAATTTGATTGGCGAGCTGGTGATTGCCAGCGCTGGCTCAGTGCTGGATGCACAGACGGTAGGCGACAGCAAACTCATCGAATCAATGTCGGCACTGGCAGCGCTGGTCGAACAGATCCGCGATGTCACGCTGCGGCTGCGGATGGTGCAGATTGGCGGCACCTTCAATCGCTTTAAGCGGGTGGTGCATGACGTAGCCAATACACTGCAAAAGCAGATTGAACTGCAGGTCAGCGGTGCTGACACTGAGCTGGATAAAACCCTAGTCGAAAAAATTGCCGACCCCTTGCTACATTTAGTGCGCAATGCCATTGACCATGGCATTGAAATGCCGGCACAGCGGTTGGCTGCGGGGAAAAATGCTTGTGGTGTCGTGCAACTGAATGCTTGCCACGACGCCGGCAATATTCTGATTGAAGTGCGCGATGACGGGGCCGGCTTAAATGCCGAACGCATTTGGCAAAAAGCGCTGGCCAAAGGTCTAGTTACTGCGGATGCCAAGCTGGACACACCGGATATTTATCAGCTGATTTTTGAACCGGGATTTTCTACTGCTGACAAAGTGACTGATTTGTCGGGCCGCGGTGTGGGTATGGACGTGGTGCGGCGTAATATCGAGGCACTGCGGGGCTCGGTTGAACTACACAGTGCGCCCGGCCAGGGCACGATATTTCGCATTCGTATGCCACTGACATTGGCCATTATCGACGGTTTTTTGGTACGGGTGAATAATGCTTCCTTTATTATTCCACTGGAGATGGTGCAGGAATGTATAGAGCTTGATAGCGCCGCATTGGTTACAGGGCCACAGCACAACTACGTTAATCTGCGCGACAAAATCTTGCCGTTTATCCGCTTGCGTGATCATTTTGCTACCGGAGGCACCGTACCACGGCGCGAAAATGTGGTGGTGGTAAAAACCGGCGGCCAGCAGGCCGGGTTAGTGGTGGATCAACTGGTAGGTGAATACCACACCGTAATTAAGCCGCTGAGCAAGGTATTTGGCCATGCCGATGGCCTGAGCGGTTTTACTATTTTGGGCAGTGGCGAAGTGGCGTTGATTCTCGATATTCCGCGTTTGGTTGCACAGGCTGAAATGCCCGAACACGCACAGAAAAACATGCCTTAAAAGCCATTTCAGTCTTGTGAGTGCCTATAGGAAAAAAGTGAGACGAGGTTTGAGTACAGAGAGAGTGATTTATGCCGGGCATAGGCAAGGTGACCGCTTGCTTCGTTACATTTTTAGTTAATGGTATGCGGGCAGCAATACTGTCTTGATAAGATTTTACTGCCTATGAATGAAACTGAGGCTGCTGTGATACCAAATGCTAAGCCGGTATTAGGCTCCTGAGTTTCACAAAAGGAAGTCGGATGTATAAACTATTGGGATTAACAAAATGAATTTATTCAGTAATTTAAAGGTTGGGGTGCGGCTAGGTTTTGGGTTTGGTTTGATGTTGTGCATCATCCTCGGCTTGGGAATGTTTTCATTGAACCAGTTGGCACGAGTAAACGACTTATCGACGGAGATTGCAGCTAATTGGATGCCGAGTATTGATATTATCGGGGATATTAACACTACTACGTCGAACATGCGGATTCTGGAGTACAGGCACATTGTTAGCCAGAGTCAGCAGGTCATGGCAAACGTTGATGAGCGTTTGGCTGCACTTATGGCGGAGTTGAAGAAAATGCGCACTGAGTATGAAGCGTTGATTTCCTTCGCGAGTGAACAGTCATTGTACGATGAGTTTGCCAAGATGTTCGATCAGTACTTGATTGTACATAAAAGAATGCTGGAGTACTCACGCAATAATAATACCGACGCTGCGATGACCATTATGGCAGGTGAGTCATTCGATGAGTTTAATAATATGTCTGCCCAGTTGCTGAAACTGGTGGAATTAAACAGCAAGGGAGGCCAGGCCGCCAGTGACTTTGGCGATGCCGCGTATGCCAGTGCGCGCATCTGGATCATCGGTGTAGCTGTTGTGAGCATTCTGCTGGGTCTTGGTATGGCTTTGGGTGTCACGCTCAGTATTACACGCCAGATTGGTGGCGAGCCGGATTACGGCGTCGAAGTGGTGCGGCGGATTGCAGATGGCGATTTGACAATTGAGATCAACACCAAACAAGGTGATAACAGCAGTATGCTTGCCGCCATGAAGAATATGGCAGAGAAGCTTTCACAGGTCATTGGCGAGGTTCGGGTGGCCTCCGCTGCGCTGAATAGCGCATCTGAGGAAGTGTCGGCCACCGCACAAAGTATGAGTCAGGCCAGCACAGAGCAAGCCGCCAGTGTAGAGGAAACCTCGGCCTCGATTGAACAGATGGCAGCCTCTATTGCGCAGAATACCGATAACGCCCACACCACAGATAGCATGGCGGCGACGGCCAGCAAACAAGCGGTGGAAGGTGGTACAGCGGTGCAGAATACCGTGGCCGCCATGAAGAGCATCGCCGATAAAATTGGCATAATTGACGACATCGCCTATCAGACCAATTTATTGGCACTGAACGCGGCGATAGAAGCGGCGCGCGCTGGTGAGCATGGTAAAGGTTTTGCTGTGGTGGCGGCCGAGGTGCGTAAATTAGCCGAGCGTAGTCAAGTGGCGGCGCAGGAAATTGGTGAAGTGGCCAAGAGCAGCGTGTCGCTGGCCGAGCAGGCTGGAAAGTTACTGGATGAGATAGTACCAGCCATAGGTAAAACTTCTGCCTTAGTGCAGGAAATTGCCGCCGCCTCCAGCGAACAGGCCAGCGGCACAGGGCAAATTAATACCGCGATGAACCAGTTGAATCAAATTACCCAACAAAATGCCTCGGCCTCCGAGGAGTTGGCGGCCACCGCTGAAGAAATGACTAATCAGGCTGAGCAACTGCAACAACTGATGGCCTTTTTTAATATTGACGATACAACTGCAAGGCTATCTGGTAAAGCTGTGCATAGGCAGCCAGCGACAAAGACCGATACGACCGCCTCCATAGCGAAACGCTTAGTTGCAACCCCGGTATTAACGGCAGATTTTGTCCGTTTTCAGGAGTAAAGCATGGGTAACCTAATCAAGGCCGATGCTATAACGCCGGCAATAACTAATGGCCAGTACCTGACATTCAGCCTGAGGGGGGAATACTACGCGGTTACTACCAGCAGCGTGAAAGAAATCATTGAGTATGGCCAGTTAACCAAAGTGCCGATGATGCCCGCCAGTATTCGTGGCGTGATCAATCTGCGCGGTGCTGTGGTACCCGTGATTGATCTGGGTGCCCGCTTTGGTACCGAACAAACCACTATAGATAGGCGTAGCTGCATTGTAATTTTGGAAGTAAACCATAGTGACAATGAGCTGCAGGTGATAGGCGTGGTTGTCGATGCTGTTAACGAAGTGTTGGAAATTGCCACTGACGATATTGAGCCAGCACCCGCCTTCGGCGCTAATATTCGCACCGATTTTATGTTGGGCATGGGCATAGTGGGCGGACGCTTGGTTATTTTGCTGGATGTGGGCAAGGTACTGTCGGTAGACGAACTGGCGGCATTATCGGCCAGTGCCGCCTTGTAGAGCAGGGTTGATTCAGTAACAAAGGTAAAGCAGGTATGAGCCCGACACAGGAAGATGATGGCCAGGTACAGCTACAGTTTATGCGGGATATAATAGAACAAATGGAAATGATAGTCGCAGCGCTGTGGCATTTAACAGCTACGTCGCCGGACAGTGTGCCGCTGACATTTAACAGTCAAACAGAGGTTAAAGACGATAAGCCTAAGCATAGTTAATCATAAGATTTAAGGTGCTGAAATAATACAATATTGTTTTCTATAGCCGTAGAGAGTTGTACTTAAAAATGAATGTTATCGACCGTTTGTCACTGTCCGGCAAATTTTCTTTACTGGCGTTAATGTGTGTATTACTGAGTGCTATTCCGTCGGTGCTGTATATCACTAAGGTTGTTGAGCATAGCAGGCAGGCAACTCAGGAGGCTAAGGGCATTAAGCCCGTGCAGCAGTTGCTGCAATTAGTGCAATTGCTGCAGCAGCACCGTGACTTGTCCTCCGCGGTGTTAGGGGGGAACGAAACCTTACAAAGCAATCGGTTGAACAAGCAAACCGAGGTCGAGCTGGCGTTGAAACAATTCGGTCAAGATCTTCGAGATGCCTCGGCCAATGCCGATATTATGCAGGTGGTGCAGCAATTGCAACAACAGTGGCACAGTCTGGCGTCTCAGGTGAGTCGCGCTGATATCACTGGCTTACGAAGTCTGACAGAGTATGTGCAACTGCTTGCTGTTAGTTTTCAACTGCAAGATACCTTGCTGGACTATTTTGAGTTGTCGTTAGATCCAGTGTTTGAGACTTATTACCTGATCCAGGCGGCTTTAGTTGAGTTGCCGCAAACCACTGAGCTATTAAGCCAACTACGGGCCACCGGGGCTTTATATTTGACGCAGGGGCAGTGGTCTGTTGAACAAGGTACCGCTATGCAGACGCGAGTGAAGGAGGTGATGCAGAGTTTCGAACTACTGAGCAGGGCGTCTGAGAAAGTGATTGCCACTGACAAGGATCTGCAGGTGATGCTTCAGCTACCGTTAGCGACACTTCGACAGCATGTCGAACGAACAACGACGCTAACGGATAACCAACTGCTGACGGCCGCCGGGTTAACATATCCTGTTAGCGATTATATTGCGGATTACACGCAAACTATTGATGCCTTGTTTGCCTATAGCGCTCTGTCCGTGGCGGCGCTTGATAACGCCCTTACTGCAAGGCGCGACCAAGATTGGCAAGACATTATCCTGATATCGGTTGGGTTACTAGCACTCTTGTCGTTTGGTGCTGTACTGGCAAGCTTGATTGTGCGGCGTATTTTAAAACAATTTTCTATTGCGGTGTCGGCGGCAGAACATATTGCTAAAGGCGATTTAACCCATGACATAGTAACAATAGGGATGGATGATGGTGCGCGCTTACTGCGGGCATTACAGCAAATGCAACAGCAATTACGCGATACTGTGCAGCATATTATTTTTTCAGCCGGACAATTGGCGTTAACTTCAGAGGAAATGGCTGGATTGGCCCATCTGTCTAACCTTGAGCAGCAGCAACAGAGTGATGAGTTGACTCTAGCGGCTACAGCAGTAACGCAACTGACGACCGCGTTTGAAGATGTGGCCGGCAATGCGGCGGTAGCATCAGAGGTGTCGCAGTCGGCTGAACTGCAGGCTAAGCAGGGGCAAAGCAGCGTTCGCCATACCATCGGGGCCATTGAGGGACTCCGCTGTGATATTAGCAGCACGGCCACAGCGTTAACTTTGCTGGTGGATGAGGTGGGGGCGATTGGTTCTGTGTTGGATGTGATACGGGGTATTGCCGAACAGACCAATTTATTGGCGTTAAATGCGGCCATTGAAGCGGCCAGAGCCGGTGACAGTGGCCGCGGTTTTGCCGTGGTGGCGGATGAAGTGCGGTCGCTGGCAATAAGCACCCAACGATCGACAAAAGATATTGAGCACATCATTGCCTCAGTGCAACAAGGTAGCCAACAGGCAGTACAGGCAATGCAACTCAGTAACACTAAAGCACAGCACACCATGGACATGGCACAGCAAACTGGCTTGGCGCTGCAGCAGATCACTGACGCTATTGGCCAGATCAGTCAGCGTAATATCAGTATTGCCAGCGCAACTGAGCAGCAATCCGTTGTTGCACGGGAAGTGGATACCAGCCTGCTCAATATTCAGCACTCTGCTGCACAAATCTCAGGTAACAGCCATCAGACAACCGATACCAGCAAACAGGTGTCTGCGTTGGCTGCGGAGCTGCGGGTGAAGATTAACCACTTTAGTGTTTAGTTCGTCAGCGTGACTATATGAGGAATTAAGATGCAAGAGCCTGCACTTACCGATACTGAGTTTCAGCAGTTTCGTCAGTTGATCTTCGATATTGCTGGGATCAGTATGAATGGCGCCAAAAAACCGCTGGTCAGTGGCCGCCTAGTTAAACGTTTAAGACATTATGGCTTGCAGAGCTATGGTGATTATTATCGGATTTTGCAACAAGAGCCGAGTGAACGCCAAGTGGCAGTCGACTTACTGACGACCAATGAAACCTATTTTTTTCGCGAGCCGAAACATTTTGATTTTCTGCGTGGCAACATATTGCCGCAACGCTCAGCCAACAGGCCATTTCGGATCTGGAGTGCGGCCTGTTCATCCGGTGAAGAGGTTTACAGCCTGGCCATGGTGTTGAGCGATGTGCTGGAAGATCGCCCCTGGGAAGTCGTGGGTTCAGATATCAGCAGCCGAATGTTGGCAACGGCAAGGCAGGGCAAATATCCGTTATCGCGGGCAACGGGTGTATCGCAGCACTATTTGCACCGCTATTGCTTAAAAGGCATTGGGACGCAGGAAGGCAGTTTATTGATTGAACCCAAGTTGCAACAGCGCACTCAATTCTTACCCATAAACCTGAACGAAACCTTACCTGAAATGGGCAAGTTTGAGGTTATTTTTCTGCGTAATGTGATGATTTATTTTGATATGGAAACCAAACGCCGAGTGGTGCAACGCTTGCTACCCTTGTTGTGGCAGGGAGGTTATTTAATTGTCAGCCATGCCGAAACCTTAAACGGCATTACTGATCAACTGAATCTCGTTAGCCCGTCGATTTACCGTAAGCCTTATGCTGTTAATTAAACCAGCTATACGATCGACTAAACCGATAGCCACAAGCCCTTATTTACAGGAACCTAGCTATGCCTAAGGTGATGATAGTTGATGACTCTGCCGTGATAAGGCAGGTATTCACGGCGGCGTTAGCATTTGCCGGGATTCAGGTGGCAGGCGTTGCCAGCGATCCGCTATTTGCGATGGAAAAAATGGCCAAGTGCTGGCCGGATATCATAGTGTTGGATGTAGAAATGCCGAGGATGGATGGCATCACCTTCCTGAAAAAAATTATGGCGCAGCGGCCAACACCGGTCATTATCTGCTCCAATCTGACAGAGGCTCGCTCGGCTACGGCAATACAGGCACTCGCGGCTGGAGCTTTTGCCGTTATTGGCAAATCCAAAATAGCGCTAGGCCAATATCTGGGCAACACCAATAATGAACTGATCAACACCATTAAAGCGGCGGCTAATGCCAATGCCTCCAGATTGCTGCTGAGCCCTGGCAAGCGGGTTGACATGATCAGAAGCTTGTCGGCATCACCAGCGATTATCGCTATTGGTGCCTCCACCGGCGGTACTCAGGCGCTGGAGGCTGTGTTGACTAAGCTACCGGCCGATTGCCCTTCCATCCTGATAGTGCAGCATATGCCGGAATATTTTACAGCACAGTTTGCCCGCAGGCTGGATAGTGTTTGCCTTATGGCGGTAAAAGAAGCGGCTGATCAGGATGAAGTTTGTGCTGGCAGAGTGCTGATAGCGCCGGGGGGACGGCATATGCAGTTGAAGCAGGTTGGCAATCAGTACTGTGTTGAAGTACTGCAAGGTCCACCAGTAAACCGGCACAAGCCATCAGTCGACGTGTTATTTCGGTCTGTCGCGCATGTTGCCAGAGTTCGGACAATGGGCATCATTCTGACCGGAATGGGTGATGATGGGGCCAGAGGATTGAAAGAGATGCGATGCCGTGGTGCTAGCACCATTGTCCAGGATGAAGAGAGTTGCGTGGTTTATGGCATGCCTAAAGCGGCTTTGGCGTTGGGGGCTGCCGACCGCATTCTGCCACTGGAAGAAATGTCATATGCCATTGCTAGCGTCTAAGCCAATGCGGGACACTCTTGAGCAATGAGACTGAATAGGACAGGGATTATGGGAGGCGAACGGCGGCTGCTGGATGTTTCCGTTGAGTATACTGCTGGATACGATTTTGAA
>NZ_PFGL01000064.1:0-80240 GCF_002783505.1 Shewanella sp. CG12_big_fil_rev_8_21_14_0_65_47_15 | reverse complement strand
TAATTGCATATAATTGCATATAATTGCATATAATTGCATATAATTGCATGTAACTGCAGAGGGATGGTATGTCTGGTACTCGAGGTGTTTTATCGTACAACTATGGAACTTGTGTAAAACAACTGTGCCAGCGTTTGCAGGATGCAGATAACAATTTACTCTGTCTGGATGGTAACAGCTTCTTATCGATGCTCAATTTTTCCGTTACCGGAATGGCCATGCTGTCGATTGACGGTCGCTGGTTACGGGCTAATCAGTCTATCTGCGATCTGTTTGGTTATACGGAAGAGGAGTTACGACAGCTCACCTATCAGGAATTGACTCACCCAGAGGACTTGATCCGAGGCAAAGAAGATGCGCGAAAGCTTATTGTCGGCGACATTCCCTGCATGCAGATTGAAAAACGCTATCGTCACCGCAATGGTCATTACATCTGGACGAAACTGACCACCAGCCTTGTACGTGATCACGATGGGAAAGCGTTATATTTTGCCTCACAGATAGAGAATATTGAACAGCGTAAACAAGCGGAGCAAGAGATTTCGTTACTGAGTTTTGCACTGAATAAAATGAGTGATATGACCTTATTAATTGAAGAAGCTGGACACTTCAAATATGTCAATGACCAGAGCTGCAGTGAGTTGGGATACAGCCGTGAGGAATTACTCAGTGGTATGCGGGTGCCAGACATTGACCCTGATTATCAAATGCTGGTTTGGCGTGAGCACTGGGCACAACTCAAGCAGTTTGGTTCGCTGTTATTTGAAACGATCCACAAATCTAAAGCGGGTAAAATATACCCGGTTGAGGTCAGCGCCAATTATGTTGAGTATGATGGATGTGGCTATAATTTTGCATTTGTACGAATTATTACAGAAAGAAAAAGGGCCGAACTGGCAAGGCTTGAGGCAAAAAATGCGTTAAGAGAAAGCGAAGAACGTTTTCGACAAGTGACAGAAAATATCGAGGATGTGATCTGGCTGAGTAATGCCGCAAAAACCAAGATGTTCTATATTAACCCTGCATATGAACTGGTTTGGGGCCTGAGTTGTGAGAGCCTCTATACCCACCCAGGACAATGGATGGATATTATTCATCCGGACGATAAATACAGAGTGGAAAGGGCAGTCAACAGTCTGGCGGGCGGAGAATATGATACAGAATACCGCATCATTCGCCCCGATGGCTGCATCCGGAATATTCATGATCGTGCCTTTCCGATCAAGGATGCTGCGGGTAAGGTATTTCGTCTGGCTGGAGTGGCCCGCGACATTACAAGACAAAAACAACAGGAAGCACACATTCAATACCTCGCTTACCATGATTCTCTGACAGGATTGCCCAACAGAACACTGGTTTTGAATTATCTGAAACTGGCAATTACCCAAGCGCACAGGCAGCAGCAGATGTTGGCGGTATTATTTTTGGATCTGGACCGCTTTAAAACTATTAACGATACCCTAGGCCATTTGGCGGGTGATGAGTTATTGAAGCAAGCTAGCGACTGCTGGGCAAAAGTACTGGGGGCTGAGGACATCATAGGTCGATTCGGCGGTGATGAATTTATTATTTTACTCCCAAATTTGACTGAGCCAGAGCAAGCCGCTCATAGGGTAGCTAAGCTGCTTGATGTATTGACTGCACCATTTAACATTGCTAATCGTGAGATACACATCAGTAGCAGCGCTGGTATCAGTATTTATCCCCGTGATGCCGATAATGCTGAGACTTTGGTGAAGTATGCTGATACGTCACTGTATCTGGCGAAAGAGCAAGGGCGAAATACCTACCGCTTCTTTAGTCCTGAGCTGGACATTCAAGTTCATCAACGTCTGCGTCTGGAGAATGATTTACGCTCTGCACGGGATAAAAAACAACTGTATTTACTTTACCAACCGTTGATTGATGTGAGCTCAGGTCGCTACATTGGAGTCGAAGCATTGTTGCGCTGGCAACATCCTGAGCATGGTTTGATATCACCGGCTGATTTTATCCCTGTAGCCGAAGAAACAGGTCAAATTATTCCAATTGGGGAATGGGTATTACGTACTGCCTGCAGCCAGTTGTGTGTCTGGCTAAAGAGCGGGGCGAGTGATTTCAGAGTATCGGTCAACTTGTCTCGGCGCCAACTCGAACATGCACAGTTAACTGAAACGTTACAACGAATTCTTAATGAAACTGGCTGCCCAGCGCATTGTTTAGAGCTGGAGATTACTGAGTCTGCCACCATGAGTAACCCAGAAGCCGCAATTGTCAAACTCAATGCTTTACATGGGATGGATATTCGACTGGCGCTGGATGATTACGGCACTGGTTATTCGAGTCTGGCTTACTTAAAACGTTTCCCTCTGGACCGCCTCAAGATAGACCGTTCTTTCGTCAACGGCATTCCTGCTGATAAAGACGATGTCACTATAGTGCAAACAACGATTGTAATGGCGCGCCAGTTAGGGCTTAAAGTGGTGGCAGAGGGGGTTGAAACCGCCTCTCAGCGCGATTTTTTGCACGCCTACGGCTGCGATGAAATACAAGGTTACCTGTATGGCAAACCTATGCCAGCTGAAGAGATTGCACAACACTGCGGCTTTTGAATGACAAGCGCCTTATTGAAGACGTTTTATCCAATATCGTCAGTTGATTGCCACCTTAATGCCATTAACATCAGCCGCTGGTTCTGCCTCTTTAAGGTTGCTTGAGTGTACCACTGATGTTGCAACTTTGGCGCAACCAATTTGTAACCTTGGTCACCTATAGTATTGTCAGTCTTCGAGGTACATCACCTTGAAACATTTAAGCGCATAAATTAAATCGCAATTTATTACCAAATACTAAAACAATACATTTAGGGGTCTCAATGTTAAACACTAAAACTGTGCTGGCGTTAGCCATCAGCAGCGTTTGTGGGCTTGCCCATGGCGCGGATAATGTGATCATTTCAGAATACGTCGAAGGCGGCAGCAATAATAAAGCCATCGAACTCTATAACCCAACCGCGGGCGTGATTGATTTAAGCCAATACCAATTGCGCTTCTATTTTAATGGCAGCACCAATGTCGGCACGACCATTGCGCTCACGGGCTCATTAGCGGTGGGGGCGACGTATGTGGTTGCCGATAACGACGCGTCTGCCGATATTCTTGCGGTCACAAATCAACAGAGTAGCGCCAGCTTCTTTAACGGCGACGATGCGATTGAACTGACCTATCAAACTCAAGTGATTGATAGTTTAGGTCAAGTTGGTGTCGATCCCGGTGCCGAGTGGGGCAGTGGTGATTTATCCACGCAAGACAACACCCTGCGCCGTAATCCAGAACAGCTGATTGCCGATCCCATCAGTGGCGATGCAGTCAGCTTTAGCACTTGGTTAGGTTTTGCGAAGGATGATATTTCTGATCTCGGTAAATTCAGCGCCGGCACGCCAACCGATCCCGTCGACCCGCCGCCGAGTGCTTTAGTGTGCGGCGAAGAAGCCACAGCAATTCATGCGCTGCAAGGCGCGGGCGCTGCCAGCCCTCTTAATGGTCAAACCTTAGTGGTTGAAGCGGTTGTCGTCAGTAATCAAGAAGCCGGTCTTAAGGGCATTTTTGTACAAATGGCCGATAACGAAGCCGATAGCGATCCCCAAACCTCTGAAGGGGTGTTTGTGTATACCGGCGCTGCGCCTACCGCGTATGTGGCGGGCGATCGTATTCGTTTAAAAGCCAAAGTGACTGAATATCAAGGCTTAACTGAACTCACGACTGTATCAGATCACAAGTTGTGTGCCACAGGGCAAGCATTGCCAACGGCGGCAGTGGTGACTTTACCGGTTAACAGCAGTGATGATTTTGAGCCATTTGAGGGCATGCGGGTTCGTTTTAGCCAAGATTTAGTGGTGAACGAAGTCTACAACCTAGGCCGTTACGGCGAGATTTCATTAGGCAGTCAGCGCCACTTTATCGGTACGCAAGTCGCTGCACCGGGCGCGGATGCGCTGGCGGTGAGCGCGGCTAACCAACACGACAGTATTCTATTGGATGATGGTTTAACGGCGCAGAATCCTGATCCTGTGATATACCCAGCCCCAGGGCTTAGCGCATCAAACACTGTGCGTGTAGGTGATAAAGCTACGGCGCTTACGGGTGTAATGCACTATGGCTTTAATTTATATCGCATTATGCCAATCGAGACGGTGAACTTTGTGGCGGAAAATCCACGCCCAATCGCACCCACATTGGTTGAGGGCGGTAATCTAAAAGTCGCTAGCTTTAACGTACTCAACTACTTCAACGGTGACGGCCAAGGTGCAGGATTCCCAACCGCCCGTGGTGCCAATACCTTAAGCGAGTTTGAGCGTCAAAAGGCGAAGATTGTCAGTGCCATGGTGGGCATTAGTGCTGACGTATTCGGTTTGATGGAAATAGAGAACGATGGCTTTGGCGCTAATTCAGCCATTGCCGATTTAGTCGCAGGTTTGAATGCCGCCGTGGGTGAAGCGCGTTACGCTTATATCACGCCAACAGGCATGAATGCGATTGGCACCGATGCCATCACGGTCGGCTTGATTTATCGTAGCGATAAAGTCACGCCACAGGGGGTTGCGCGCATTCTATCCAGTGCCAACTCGCCATTAGATAGCGATCAACAACCTCTGTTTGACGACAGCAAAAACCGTCCAATGCTGACCCAAGCCTTTAGCGTAAATGGCAGTGAAGAGAGCGTGGTCGTGGCGGTTAATCACCTTAAATCTAAGGGCAGTGAGTGTGCTGGGGATCCTGATCTCAATGACGGTCAAGGCAACTGTAATATCACTCGTAGCCGTGCGGCGACAGCTGCAGGTCAATGGATCAGCGAGCAATATCCAGATCAAGGTGTACTGCTGATTGGTGATTTGAATTCTTATGCGAAGGAAGATCCATTAATGGCATTAGCTAATGCGGGCTTTAGTGAGCTGTTTGCCAAACTGGAAAAGCCGACCCCTTATTCCTATGTGTTCTCGGCTGAAGCGGGTCAGTTGGATCATGCTTTAGCGAATGCTGCCCTGCTGGATAAAGTGGTGGATGTGACTGAATGGCATATCAATACCGACGAACCGCGCGTATTGGATTACAACGAAGAGTTTAAGACGCCAGCTCAAATCCAAGACTTGTTCGCAACGGATGCGTATCGCTCATCGGATCACGATCCTGTGGTGATTTCACTCTTGCTCGAAGCGGAAAAAGTCGCGCCAGTGGCCAGTTTCACCCAAGTGGTGAATGGCGCTGCGGTGCAACTGACATCCACTTCAACCGACAGCGATGGACAAATCGTCTCTGCCGAGTGGAACTTTGGTGATAACACTGTGGCAATGGGTGAGGTTGTGACTCACAGTTACAGCCAAAGTGGCGAGTATCTGGTCACGCTAACTGTGACGGATAATGACGGCCTAACCCATAGCACATCGCAAACTGTGTCAGTGGTTGCTGAAGAGGTGAAACAACCACCTGTGGCGCAAATTCAGCGTATCAATTTATGGTTTGTCGATATGTTTATCTCGGCTAGCTATGATACCGATGGCGTGATCAAGCAACATAAGTGGACGTTCGACAATGGCACCCGCGCTAACGGTCAAGTGGTATTACGCCTTGCCCGCCGTGGTCAACATACTGTCGAACTCACGGTTAAAGATAACGACAAGTTAACGGATACTGCGACACTGACTTATCGTTGAGTTTGTTGCAGGGTTTACCTTGGGTGAAACTCAGTGATTGCGCAGCCCCCTTCAGTTAAGCCAAGTTTGATTGAAGGGGGCAGCTTAATTCACATACTCTATTACGCCCCGTTTGTTTGGCCTGCATCATGGCCTGATCTGCACTGTTGAGTAAAGTTTCGAGCAGATCCTGCGGTTCAAGTTCATGGCGAGCCGTGGCTAAGTCGATGGAGGAGATCCCAAAGCTGGCGGTACAGTGGATCATTCGTCCATTAAATTCAAAAGGTTGTTGCTCAAATTCGCTACGCATACGTGCTGCCAACAGTTTGGCTTGTTCAGGTGTGGCATTGGGTAGCAACACCCCAAATTCTTCCCCCCCTAATCTTGCTAGAATATCCGAGGTTCGCACGGTTTTTTGGGCGAGTTGGGAGACATGAATGAGTGCAGCATCGCCCGTGGCATGTCCCCATTGGTCATTGATCCGTTTGAAATGATCTAAATCGAACATGATGATGGATAGTGTTTGCTGGGTTCGATACATCTGATGGACGACCTGTCGGCCTAGGTTGAAAAATGCTCGGCGATTATTGAGTTGAGTCAGTTCATCCGTGTCGGCTTGTTTTTCAGCCTGTGCTTTAGCGAGCATCAATTCATGCTCAATCTGTTTACGGTCGGTGATGTCGGTTGCGATTTCGATGCGTACTAAGCGACCATCAGTCCAGCGTATTGCTTGATCTCGGCATTGGTACCAACGGCCATTCTGGGTATTTTGGAATTCCCACACATAAACGCCCGCTGGATTACCATCTGCATCGAGTAATTTGTGATTTGTGCAGAACTGGCATGGGGCATTCTGTCCAGACTGTAAAATTTGATAGCATTTTTTATTCTTGGCTGAGCCCCAAACAGAGATCCCATAGTCATTTAAATACAATAACTCATAGGTTCGTATATCAGAGACATAGACGAGGGCATCTAAACTATTAAGAATGATATTGATGGCTTGATCATTAGCCGCTGCGTTATTCTGTTTGGCTTTATTTATCATAAAGTTGTCACCGATAGCCTTGCTAACAATATGCGGTGTTGTTCATTGATATAACTATAACGTATCGATTAACCTTTTTCTGAGATTCAGAGCAGGGATAAATCGAATGTGAGTTAAATGAGTCACTTGGGGAGCTATGGATAATGGTTTTTTCAATAAAAAAGCCCCAATCCGTAGATGGGGCTTTTTTATATCATTTAATGGTTATACAAGCGCCGGCCTTCGCGCATCACTTGGATAAGCTCTGGTGCACTCATTTTTTTGCGAAGACGATGTTCATAGTTTTCATCGTAAATACGGTACTTACCGTGGCGGTCGATAACGGTGACTTCTGCCTGCTGGTAAATCGCAAAAATCCGACTATCACCAATATAAATCCAGGTCTCTTTGCTCGGTTGCAGTAAGCTGCGCCCGGCGCTGTAATCAGTGGTGTTATTAGTACAGCCTAATACATGGGTCATCAGGGTGGGCACTATGCCGTAATGGCTGGTGCGATACTTAACCTTAGCGGCGATTGCATTGGGCCAATGGATAACGAGGGGGACCTTAACACTTTCTGGCGACAGGTTGCGCAGCGCTTCATCGCTATTACTAGTGAAAATCTTGCCATTTACCCCGGTTATCACCACTAAAGTATCTTGGGGAATGCTGGCAAGGATCGCCTCTAATTGGTTATCGATAAAATATAATGACTGGCGATATTGATTGAACAACACCTTTTGCGCAGGCTGTAAATTAGCTTTAACCGTTTCGATGCCGAGGAAGCCCACTGGCGTATCGAAATTTTCCGGTGCCTTTAGGTTAAGCAGGGCAAACCAGGGCTTATTTTGGACACTGTGCCATTGTTTAAAGTGCGCGACTGTCTGTAAATCTGCATCGGCACTGCCATTGGTTTCTGTGGCAACGATAGGAGTAAAGTCATTAAACATGGCCTGGGCAGAACTCAGTTTTCGATTCGTTTCGGGGATAAAGAGTCCCAGTTGATAGCCGGCCTGTTGGAAACTCTTGGTTAGCACTGGGCTTGTGCTATTGAATATCCTCGCATCACCATAGCTGCCTTGCAGGCCGTATAGTAGAGAAAACATCCCCGTTTTAAATTGGTTGCCGCCACTGTAATGCTCAGTAAATGCTTGATTGTTTTCCATATAGCGATGAAGAAACGGCATAGTTTTAGGATCGACCATATCGGCACGCAAACTGTCGATGGTGATCATCAATACATTGGTTTGGGTATCCGCTTGGCAGAGTAATGGCTGCAATGGATAGCTGAGTACGCTAGTGGTGTTATTGTCATTATTCTCCAAAGGCGAGCCATCAATACCGTGACTTTCCATAAAGGAGCGGGCGGTCGCGGGATAAGCGAGCGGATAGGCATCATCGAATCGCGTGATTTCGGTAATATCGGCGGCATCGGCCCAAATATGGATCAGGTGACTGCTGATAAAACACACACCTACTAAGGTGATGACCTTATTGCCTAAATTGAGCTTTTGGATCTTCTCTATACGCTTCCACAAAAAATTCGCCGCGGTCAGTTCAATCGTGATGATAGCCAGTGGCGTGACTATGTAGGAGGTGCCGTGGAGCAGGGCATTGAGATCCGCCCAGGCCAAATCGAAGGCAAAGGGACTTAAGTGCATGCCGTAATCGGCGTAAACAATCGTATCGTACAATAAGATGCATAGACTTAAGGTGGCAATAACCGCAGCTATCCCCCTCAAGATCTTGGAATAGGGCAAGATTAAGGTCAGCGGAAATAGGCAGATCAAATAGGCGATAAAGGCGAGAAAGCTAAATTGGCCAATGGTGCTTACCGTGAGATAAATCCAACCATACCAAGTTTCTGGATGACCCACACTACTCAGATATCGGCTACCCACTACCATGGCCAATAGACCATTGAAGAAGGCGAACCAATGTCCCCAGTTGATGAGCCGGGAAACCCTATCGCGGCTCATTTGCTTTTTTCGCTCGACCATAGTGATCCGCTTATTCCTAAAAGACGTTGTATCTTATGTTTTTTTAACGTTTATACCCAACTAACTTAATTGGATTTGACCGATTGTGCGAGTGCTTTCGCAAATTGTTCAGCCACGGCTTGGCGCGATTCGTTAGGGACTTTACGCTCTAACAAATAGGTGACGCAATTGCCGAGCGCCATCAGACTCAGGTCAGTCGGTGCTTTATGCTTTTCTAACACGGCCAGTACTTCGGCGATTAATGATTCAACTTGTGCGTTTGAGTATTTCGATTGGATTGCCATAATCAAAAAATGTTTCACTTTGGAATGGATTAGCGGCATATAATAGCGGATTTATTCCAGCATCACTATCAGGGCTTATGAGTATTAATATCGAACACGCAATTATTCACGAGATTTCCCAGGACAGTCAGGGGCAATTGCGTTGCCGTTTACGTCCTCAACCTCTGCTGAACGGTCAGGCGGTCGAGATGATGCTGGACGAATTGCATCAGACCTATACCAGTAAAGCGGGTAAGGGATTCGGCTATTTCGGCATTCACGGTGACGACGGTGAGGCCAACCCCGCCTTTGCCAATGCACTCACTCAATACCGTGGCGGCGAGCTAGGTTTTGTGGAATTTTCGGGCCAAGCCAGTAAGTTGCTGCAGGAAGAATTGTCGAAATACGACTTCAGCCAAGGTGGCTTTTTGCTGATGTCTTGCTACACCAGCATCACCAGCGATTATCTGTTTGTCGCCCTATTAAGTGCTAAGTCGTCGATGACTGTGTTAGATGATATGGAACTGTCGCAAAATAACCACTTGGATTTAAACAATATCCAATTGGCGGCGCGTATTGATTTAACCGAGTGGCAGGCCGATAAGGATTCTCGCAAGTACATTTCCTTTATCCGTGGCCGTGCGGGGCGCAAAGTCGCCGACTTTTTCCTCGATTTTATGGGCTGTGTCGAAGGCGTCAACACTAAAGCGCAAAACAAGACCCTGATGAATGCGGTTGAAGATTTTGTTGCCAGCAGTGATCTCACCAAAGATGAGCGTCAGCAATGTCGCAATAAAGTGTTTGAATATTGCAGTGAGCGCTTCGATGAAGGCGCTGACATTGAAATCAAAGACTTGGCCGATGAGTTAGCCGATCAAGGCATGGATTCTTTCTACGATTTTGCCCGTGGTGGTAGCTATGAACTCGATGAAGAGTTTCCGGCGGATAAGTCGACCCTGCGTCAGCTGAAGAAGTTTTCCGGTACGGGGGGCGGCGTCACCTTAAGTTTTGATGGCGGCCACTTAGGCCAAAGGGTGATTTACGACCCCATCTCGGACACCATTTTAATTAAAGGCGTGCCGGCAAACTTAAAAGATCAGCTCGACCGTCGCCTTAAGGGCGAATAAGCCTCGACTCACAGTCGGTTGAATTTAGCTAAATAAGTCAAAAAGCCGAGGGTATTTTACTCTCGGCTTTTTGTTGCCTGTTAAAACTTGGTACAAATACAGGGCAGAATTAATTCAGTTGTCGCGACAAGCGACGGAATTGATTAGAATCCCTATTCATACTGAGTTGACTCGTTTTGAGTACTCAAGTTAGCACGCTCGGCCATCGCTAAGTGGTGCTTTCAAATTACATAGGTGGACTGTCTTTCTGCCGAGGAGCGTTAATGCAATTGTTTGTTAAAGATTTAACCGTGATCGATTTTTCCTATCTCTGCCCTAAGCGTGGCATGGTGGGGGAGAGTTGGATTGTCGATGTGCTGCTAGAGGGCGGATTAGACGAGCAAAATATGGTGCTCGATTTCGCTAAAGTGAAACGCACCATCAAGCAGACCATAGATGCGGTGGCCGATCACCGTTTATTAGTCCCGACGGCCTGCAGCGGCGTGCGCTGGCAGCAGCAGGGCGATAGAGTGTGGATGGATTTTGATAGTGTGCTCGGTGAAATCCATCTTGCCTGTCCTTCCCAAGCCTTTGCCTTAGTGCCGACCGAAGAAATTGATATTCCCAGCGTGAATGCCTTTTTGCAAAAAGCGCTGCGGGAAACCTTACCGGCAAATGTCGAGGGGATCACGCTCACCTTAAGGCATGAAATCCTCGATACGCCTTATTACCATTACAGCCATGGTTTGCGTAAACACGATGGCAATTGCCAGCGCATCGCCCATGGTCATCGTAGTCCGGTGAATGTGTTTGAAAATGGCAACCCAGCACCTAAGTGGGATGAGTATTGGGCCAAGCGTTGGCACGATATTTATTTAGGCAGTGAAGAGGATTTAGTCTCGGTAAAAACCTTAAATTTATCGCCACAAACGCGGATCACAGATACTAGCCACTATGGATTTCACTATCAAGCGCCCCAGGGGGATTTCCAATTGGCTATGCCAAAGGAATGTTGTGATTTAATTCCCCACGATACGACGGTTGAGTTGTTGGCCGATTATATGGCCACCACATTGGCGGCTAAGGTGCCCACGAGTCAGTTTACAGTGGTGGCCTATGAGGGCGTAGGTAAGGGGGCCATAGTGACTAAGGGTCAAAGTGACTAAAGGTGTATCGGCCTAGCCTAATGCCTTATTTAATTAGCCTACTAAGGATTTTTGTGAAGATGTTTGATTACCCGAAACCACGCAATTTAGGCCAGTCTTGTGCTGCTTTTCAGCGATTGACTTATCTGCAAAGCCTACCAAAGGCCGTAAATGGCATTGTTTTTTCAGCATTAAGCTTGCTTCTTATGATGACAAATGCCAATGCTCAGGTGAGTTTTGAGGGCAAATTCGAACAGGGGGCGCTTATTCGAGGACAAGCGCCCGCAGGCACTCAAATCAGTTTAAATGGCGAGGCATTGAGAGTGACGCCTGACGGGTACTTTGCCTTTGGTTTTGACCGCGACGGTGAGCTGAGCCAGCAGTTAACTTTGGTTTATCCTGAAGGTTTGACTGAGGTTAAGCCTTTGACTGTGGCTAAGCGGCAATACGATATTCAAAGCGTAAAAGGCATTAGCAACAAGATCATGAAGCCCGATCCCATCGCCCAGGAAAGAGCGGCAAAGGATACGGCGCAGGTCAAAGCGGCGAGGGCCACTTTTAGTGAGCAAACCGCCTTTTTACAGGACTTTATTTGGCCGCTCACCGGACGTATTTCTGGGGTATACGGCAGTCAGCGTATTTATAACGATGTCCCTGGCAACCCGCATTTTGGTGTCGATGTCGCGGCGAAAACTGGCACTGTAGTTGTGGCGCCCGCCGATGGGGTGATCAGTTTGTCTGTGCCCGATATGTTTTATTCGGGCGGCACTATGGTCATCGACCATGGCTATGGCGTGAGTTCGAGTTTCCTGCATTTGAGTAAGCTCTATGTCCAAGCGGGGGAAGCCGTAAAACAAGGGCAAGCCGTTGCTGAAGTGGGTGCTACGGGACGCGCCAATGGACCGCATTTAGACTGGCGGATAAACTGGTATCAAATGCGCCTCGACCCAACGACTCTAGTGCCGCCTATGGCAACAGTACTCGCGAAGGAAAAAGCCGCGAAAACGGTGGTAAGCCCAAAGTAACAGGATACCTATCTCGTCACTTATGCGGATTAATAACTCTTCCTAATTATGCTACATCGCAGGGTATCGCACGCAGGCACGCCATTAACTCTTCCCAGAGGGCTCCACCGCGCCATCCATGACGCAGAGGGCCTGCTTACCGATACCCTGCTCGCCCTATAAAGTGATCTACAATTCAAAGCGGATATTTAGATAGCTTGGTTATTTGAGCAAAGGGTGATCGGCGGGCAATTGACGGCTGATCCACAGGATCAACTTGTGTTTCATATTGGGGCCATCTTCTTTGTCCTTGGCCAAGGGTTGGATGAGGTTATCCGTCACCAGAAGACGATAAATGCACTCCACTTTATCTTTGGGTGACACGCCGCGGTCAAACTCATCAAATCCGCGTTTTTTGGCATAACCTAGTCCAATTTCGAGGGCAAATTTTAATAATTGCGCTTCGTTTTTATGTGGCTTCATATTCAGCTTCCTTTTTTGCATGGGCATCTTTGATGCTGTGCTGTGCAATAAAACCTAACTCGTTAGATGGTATCAACTTGTTCACTGGCGATCACCGCCTTTATACCATGGGGATGAACCTTGATGCAGACCTCTTGGTATTTAAAGGCAATGGTGGGATTAGCTAAGCGTTCTTTTTCTCCCTTGGGCGAACTCATCTTGATGTGAATCGATTCGCTTGGCTCTGAACATGGCTCGCCGGATAAAAGTGACGTGAGTCTTGGACACAAAAGCCTAAGGTCTTGGCTTAGGGCTTCGCAGTCCTTTGCCAGCGACGGGATAACCAGCTCAATGTGCTCCCAACCTTCTTGGGGATAAAGTTTGTCGCTTGGATAGGGTAATTCAACACAGGGAATGGAAAACTCACCTAAGGTCAAAGGGGTGTTCAATTCGATGATAAGGATACAGCGGCCATTGATTTGATTGTCGGAGATGATGTGGCCAACCTGACAAAACGCTTGGCGCAGGGCATCGGCGCTGGCAATGGAATTAACCCTTACGGCAACATGATCGCACTCGAGTTTTTTGTCCGCAAGATCTAATTTTGTCAGTAAGTTTAAGATCTTGGCTTCAAATTGCGCCCAAGAGTGGAGTAAATCCGTATAGCTTAGGCTTGATTGAGTTGGGTTTGTGCCTAGCATCTTTGAGGATGGCATAGGGACTCCTTGGAATAAACAAACTAGGAGGAGAAATAAAAACGCCCATTTAACTGGGCGTGAGAGCGTAAAACCTAGGGCCAGATTTCAATCGGTGTGCCTTCGTCAACGGCTTTCCACACTTCGTCCATTTCGGCATTGGTAATGGCGATGCAGCCATCGGTCCAATTGTACTGCTGAGCCTGCTCGGGTGGCAGGGGTGATCTAGGATTTTGGCCATGGATCATGATCATACCACCGGGCCTGATCCCCAGCGCCTTTGCCCTTAGCTTATCCTCTTCATTTGGATAGGAAATATGAATGGATTTGTAATAGGCGCTATCGGACTTTTTATAATCGAGGATATAGCGGCCTTGCGGTGTGCGCTGATCGCCTTCTTTGAGTTTATGCCCTGCGGGTAAATCGCCCATGGCAATCCGATATTGCTTAAGAACTTTGCCATCGCGCAACAGCGCCATATTAGATTCTGATTTAGTAATCACCACTAAGTCGACTTTGCCCATACTCGATGACGCAAGCACTTGGGGTGAAGCGAATGCTGCTAGGGTCACAGCGAGTGATGTCAGTGTGGAGAGTAAGGTAACGCGCATGTCGTCCTCTAAAAAATTAACGGGTGATTCTCTTTTTCGCGCATCATACCGCAAATTTCACGCTCTGTGACTAGATAATTTTGAGCTAGTTGCAATTGCGTGGCAGACTTGTGAAATTCGATGATTGTGAATATTAACCCATTTAGTGAGGATGTTTTAAGCCCTATGTCTGAAAAAATCCCCGAGCAAGTTGGCTTCGAGAGCCCTTTAAAGCGCCAATTACGTATCATTATTTTTGGAACAGATACTCCGGCTGGGCGTTACTTCGATATCGGTTTGATGATTTGTATTGTGCTCAGTGTGACACTGGTGTTTCTCGATACTGTGGAGTCATTCCACCGCGACTATGATGCTGTGATCCGCGTGCTAGAATGGGTCTTTACCCTGATTTTCACCCTCGAATATGGCCTGCGACTCTATTGCGCAACCCATCCAGTGCGCTATGCCCGTAGTTTTTATGGTCTGGTGGATCTCTTGTCTGTGCTACCGACTTATTTAGCCTTATTTATTCCTGGGGCTAATTTTACGTTAGTGATCAGGGTGCTGCGACTCTTTAGAATTTTTCGGGTGCTGAAATTACTGCGCTATTTAAGCGAAGGGAATTTATTGCTTAAAGCCATGATGCAGTCGAGCCGCAAGGTCTTTTTGTTCTTTTTCTCGGTCAGTCTGATCATTATGGTGCTCAGTGCTTTGATGTATGTTGTGGAGGGCCCCGAAAATGGCTTTAGCTCAATTCCTAAATCTGTCTATTGGACAATTGTCACTATTACCACTGTGGGATATGGTGATATCACGCCAAAAACCGAATTAGGCCAAGCCATTGCGGCCTTTACCATGTTGCTGGGCTACTCCATCATAGCGATACCAACCGGGATCTTGACGGCGGAAATATCCCAAGAAGTAGGGAGACATCGAGATTTACGCTCGTGTAATCAATGCCATAAATCAGGCCATGATCTCGATGCCATGTACTGTAATTGCTGTGGCTGTGAACTCGACAGGTTTGAGCTATCCAAATCAAGGGAAGATAAATAAGCCCAAGTCATATTGTCGGACGATGTCAGTGCAGAGGGGAAATATCCCCTTTGCGTTTACTTCCACAAGAGGGATAAATCGAGCGCTAGCCTGCAACCACTTGAGGTTCAGGGGTGTCTTGCGTTATATCCACGCCCTTGTCGACGTTTGTCCCTAGGTTAGATACGAGTTGTAGCATCATTCCTAAGCTAGACATTTGTTTTTGTTCTCGCTGTAAATCTTTCATAAACAGGCTGATTTTTCGTTTATGGCTGGGGATGAACAATATCAGCCCGCCTTGGGTGACTTGGATCTTATCCAAGGTCAGTGCCTTGGCAATGCGGCCAAGGTTAAGCAGTACCGCCAGACGCAATAGGCAAAGTAAGCGGATCAGCGTCAGTTTATGGCTCGGTTCTACTTCGGCCAGCAACAACTCGGTGGGCTTCTTTCTATGGTTGGCGATAAGCCGGGCTAAATCCTGTTGCAGCGCCTCACTAAATCCAGGCAAGTCGCTGTTGCTGATGATATAGGCGCCGTGTTTATGCAATGCCTTTGAATTAATGTGTAGCCCTATTTCGTGCAGAGTGGCGGCGTAGGCAAGCAGGCGGGCATGGGGCCTTAATGCCCACTCATCGGCGACCTGTTCAAACAATGCCATGGCGGTATCACGGACTTTCGTGGCGTGGGGCATATCGACGTGGTAAAGCTGGGCAATACTGTCGACGGTGCGATGGCGGATATCTTGATATTGACCGATTTTGGCCAGCTCATAGAGCACGCCTTCACGCAGGGCGCCGGGGCTAAACTCCAACTGCGGAATAGGTAAGCGTCTAAAAAAACTGATTAAAATGGCAAGTCCTGCGGGGATGAGCGGGATGCGCTTATCATCCACATTCGCAAACTGGATCTGGTTGATATGGCCGTATCGGATCAGCGTGAGCTTGAGTTGCTTTAGCCGTGCCAAGGTGATGGTCTCATCGCCGTGTTGTTCTTGAATCGCCTCGCAGATGGCCTTGACTGTGCCAGAGCTACCTAGGACTAAGTCCCAATCCCCACTAAAGTATTCCTTTGATAATGAAGCAAATTGTTTATCGGCGGCGCTTTGGGCGGCGCGGAAGGAAGCGGGGGTGATTTGCCCATCGATAAAGAAACGCTCGTTAAAACTGACGCAACCACAACGCAGGCTAGATAAATGGGTTGGGGTATTTTTTTGCCCGAGAACGACCTCGGTTGAACCGCCACCAATATCGATAACAATATTCCGTTTACCCAGCACTTGGCTCTGGGCGATACCATTGTAGATAAGACGGGCCTCTTCGTGGCCGGAGATGACCTCGACCGGGTAGGGCATAATGCCCAAGGCAGCCTCGATAAACTGCTCACGATTCTTGGCCACTCTGAGGGTATGGGTGGCCACTAACCGGACTTGGGCTTGATCTAGATTTGAGAAGCGCTGGTTAAAATCCCGCAGACAATTGAGGCCACGCTCCATCGCTTCTTGGCTTAAGATATTCTGGGCATTAAGCCCTATAGCGAGTTGAACCTGTTGTTTTTCTTTGTGTAATATCTGCAAACTGCCGTCTTGTTCACGGGCAATAACGAGGTGGAAACTGTTTGAGCCCATGTCGATGGCGACAAAGTGTCGCGGCTGTGAATGTGTGGCAACCAATCGGATTATCCTTAGGCAATCAAGACGATAATAAAGCCAGTGCCGTCAACTGGCTTTGGCCTGTAACTCGGGCGTAAACCTTGCGGTCAGTGTGCCCGAGGTTTGTTCTGCCTCAACCTTTGTCGTTTCAAGCAAGGCATTAAATTCTTGCTGTTGGCGCTTCTCATAATTAATCAGATATTGATAAATGGCAATTTGAGAACGCACTTTGCGCTTGTTACCCCGGTTTCTATAGGGGTTACTCTGCTCTTTATTGATGATACGCGCCTTAGTATTATCGTTGAATTGTAAAGATAAAATATCCATTATCATCTGCTTTAGATTGAGATCATAGATTGGCGTACTGACTTCAACGCGATTATCAATATTGCGGCTCATCCAGTCGGCAGAGCAGATAAAGAGCTTATTTTCACCGCCCGCATGGAACAACATGACGCGGGAATGCTCCAGGAACCTATCGACAATACTGTAGATTTCGATATTGTCGCTGATCCCTGGAATTTGTGGGATAAGTGAACACATACCACGGATAAGTAACTTGATTTTCACCCCAGCGGCCGAGGCTTCATAGAGTTTTTGTACCAAAGTTTCATCGAGTAAGTTATTGAGCTTTAAGGTAATGGCCGCTTTGATCTGACTCTTGGCATTGACAATTTCCTGATCGATCAAATGGGCTAGCTTTTGTCTGGCATCGTAGGGTGACACGATTAAATGTTGGAAGTTATCGCGGCGATATGGATGCTCAATTAAGTCAAATACTTGCTCCACTTCGCGGGCAATATGTTGATTGGCAGTGAACAGCGATAAATCCGTGTACACCCGCGCAGTACCTTCGTTAAAGTTGCCCGAACCCACATGGCAATACAGTTTTATTTCACCTTGTTCTTCACGGCCGATTAGACAGAGCTTGGAATGGACTTTAAGGCTAGTGATCCCATGGTGAACCTTCACACCTGCCTCGGCTAAGATACGCGTCCACTCGATATTGGACTGCTCATCGAATCTGGCGCGCAGTTCAATGACGGCGGTCACTTGCTTGCCGTTCTTCACCGCATCGATAAGCGATTGCACCACATGGGATTTTTTCGCCACGCGGTATAAATTAATTCGAATAAAACGCACCGCAGGATCATAGGCCGCTTGACGCACCATTTCGGTGAAATGGGAAAATTTATGGTATGGATAATTGAGCATAATATCGCCCATCTTTATCGCATCAAAGCTGTTGGCACAGCGGCCAAAACCGGCACTATTCAGTGCGGGGAGCTTTTCATTTTCGAGGTAATCGCGGCTCGGATTCGGAAAGTCGATAAAGTCCTTAAAGCTATGGTAGCGACCCCCTGGGATTAAACATTCGGTGGAGCTGATATTCAAATTCTCTTTCAGCATCACTAGCATGTGTTCAGGCATTTCTTTGTCATAGACTAAACGCACAGGTTCGGCGGTGAGGCGTTTTTTTAAGCCCTTGGTCATTTTCTCGAGCTGGGTTTGCTCTAACTCGTCGGTGATGTCGAAGTCGGCATCACGGGTGAGTTTCATCGAATAAACTTCAATGGCATCGTATTCGAAGAAGGGGCCAAAGAGCTCATTAACACAATGACGAATGATATTATCCAATAGGATCAGATGTTTTTTGGCTTTACTTTTTTCAGCGGGCAACTCGATAAAGCGCGGCACATTTTTCGTGGGGACTTCGACCAGTGCATACTGGCGGCGCGCTTTAGTGTATAGGCAAACGCATAAATAGGTGGCATCGTCGTTAATATGTTTAACGAGATCGCTGTTGTTATTGACAATAAGCGGGGCAATATGGCGCTTAAAATGATCCCTAAAGTGCTTTTTAAGCCAATCGCTATGGAAATCACTTAATTGTTTCTCATTGATTAACAAAATATTACGGCGAACCAGTTCACGCATCAGATCCGTATAAATGTTATCGAAACGCTCCTGCAGGGCCATCACTTTAGATTGGATTTTGGCCATAAGATGGCGACTATTGCTTCGCCCTTCCTGCAGTGAGGACAGTAAAATCGAGCGTCTGACGGCCGCCACCCGTACGCGGAAAAACTCATCCATGTTGTTGGAGAAGATACCAAGGAACCGTACCCGCTCGACTAGGGGGACATTGGGATCACAGGCCTCTTGCAATACCCGCTCATTAAATGACAACCAAGAAAGTTCTTTATCGATCGAAAGTTTATCGGTATTCGGGGACACTGCACAGCTCCTTTAAGCAAGCGTCATGGCGCAATATACAATAGCATTCATCCGTCGTTGTGCAATCAGATTTACTGCTAACAAGTGAAGGAATTTAAATGATAAATATTGCATGTACGCGAAAATCTGTCAGGGATTTATCGAGTTATATGGGCCTAAAGATACGAGGGAAATATGTCAGATTGATGACGAGTGTGACAGAAATATGACCCTAAGATGAAAGTCCTGAGGTCCGGCTCACTTTCCCCTCTGGTGAGCCGTCCACCCCAAACATGCTTGCATCGAAACGACCGACAAAACACCTTGGGCATTGTGGCAAATTATGTTACTTTGCTCGGCTTTTTATCGCGGGAGTGAAGGTATGTTCGTCGGATTTGATTATGGTAGTGCCAACTGCGCCGTCGGAATTATGCAGGGGGAGAGTGTGCAACTATTACCCTTATCAGAGGATTCCACTTATTTACCGTCGACACTCTATGCGATGGACAGAGAGCTTATCGCCGAGGCCGTTTATCAAGCACTTCCTATTGAATTTAAAACCGATTATGCCAAAAAGCGTGCCGCACAATTGAGCCGTGCCCGCATGGTGCGCCATGAGCTGGATCTCGACCCTGATACTCAAGCCGTATTTGTGGGCGAGCAAGCGGTGAAAGCCTACCTAGAAACGCCCGAAGAAGGTTTTTATGTCCGTTCGCCAAAATCCTTTTTAGGTGCGACGGGACTCAGGCCCGAACAAATTGCCCTGTTTGAAGATATTGTCACCCTGATGATGCAGCACATTAAAGTGCGGGCCGAATCGATCTTAGTCCAGAGAGGCATGTTTGATTCAGGCGCTAAGGCTATCACCCATGCGGTGATTGGCCGTCCAGTAAACTTCCAAGGTATAGGTGGCGAGGAGAGTAATCGTCAAGCAGAAGCCATTCTTTCCCTCGCGGCAACCCGGGCCGGTTTTGTAGAGGTCGCCTTTTTGTTTGAACCCTTAGCCGCGGGCATGGATTATGAGGCGAGCCTTAGGGAAGATAAAACCGTGCTGGTGGTCGATGTGGGCGGTGGTACGACGGATTGCTCCGTGGTTAAGATGGGCCCCTCCCATATCATGGCGCAGGATCGCGCCGCCGATTGCCTAGGCCACAGTGGCCAGCGGATAGGCGGTAATGATCTGGATATCGCCCTAGCGATGAATGCTTTTATGCCGCATTTTGGCTTAGGCTCCTTGATGATTAATGGTAAGCCTATGCCGAGCAATCCTTTTTGGAATGCGGTGGCCGTCAATGATATCAGTGCCCAACGCGAATTTGCGACCCTAAGCACGCGTAAATTGATTGATGAGTTGATCAAAGAAGCCGAGCAGCCACAGTTACTGCTGCGGCTATTAAAAGTGCAGCGCCAGCAATTAAGCTATCAGCTAGTACGTTTGGCGGAACGCGCCAAAATTGTTCTATCGGATCAGGATAAGACCGATATTGAACTCGATTTTATCGAAGCAGCCCTGCGAGCGGCGGTAAGCCGTCAGTTGTTTGAAAATGCCATCGAGCCTTCACTCACAAAAGTAGAAGCCCTGATGCACCAAGCACTGAGCCAAGCGGCTAAAACCTTAGCAGAGCGAGGCTTATCCCTAGATGCCTTGTCTACTGATGCTGCTCAGGTAGAATGTCTACCCGATGTTATTTATGTCACCGGCGGCACGGCGCGAAGCCCGGCCATTTACGGCAAAATTGCTGGAATTTACCCCGATATTCCGGTAGTGGTCGGCGATCACTTTGGTTCAGTCACCGCTGGTCTTACTCGCTGGGCCCAAAAGCTATTTGTTAAACAATGATTTATAGGGACATTAAGATGATAACGCGATTAAAAATGGCCATGGCCGCCACTCTGGTGCTATTCGTGACTGGCTGTGGTGATGATGTGGGTAAGGTCAGTCTAGGGTTGTTCACGACTAAGGATGTGATTATCGATGCTAAGCAGGATCCAAAAATCCCCGGAGTGACTTGCCATATTAGCCGTATCGAAGCGAATTTGGATTTTGCCGATCCCTCCGATATGGGGATCAGCTGCCGCCAAACGGGACCTATTACGCCAGCGGATATGGCTAAGATAGATATGGGGAAACACGGGGAAGTGGTATTTACTGAGTCCTTGAGTATTCTGTTTAAGTCATTAAAAGTGCGCCGGATTTATGATGCGCAAAATCAGACTCTGCTGTATTTGTCCTATTCGACCAAAGAGACCAATGGTAGCCATAAACATGCGCTCTCTACTGTGCCGCTCTATGGCTCGCAGGCTTGGGTCGATCCCGCGCTAACCGTTGGGACTAAAAACAATTGATCTTTGCCGCCTAAGGTGTGGACGCTTTTGCCATCTTTAGGGGAATGGATTGTTTTGAAGAGGTTTTTTAGCAGCGTTTTTAGGGAAGCTTTTAGAGTAAAAATAGAAAGGGGCGGAATACACATTCCGCCCCTTTTTGATTTTAATATTCGGCTAGCACCTAGCACCTAGCACCTGGCATTTAGCATCTTAGTTAGCTTTAGCCGCCAGCACCGCATTAAAGCGCTCAAACCCTGCAGTGAGATCCGCGATTAAATCGGCGGGATCTTCTAACCCAATATGCAAGCGAATTAACGGTTTACTCGCATCCCACTGGGTAGCAGAGCGGATTTTATCAATACCGAAAATCCCTAAAATCAAGCTCTCGTAGCCGCCCCAGGAGAAGCCCATCTTAAAGTGGCTCATATTTTCAACCAGTGCAGTGACCGCATCTGCATCGCCTTGTTTTAGCACAAAGGAGAACAAACCGTTGGAGGCGCTAAAGTCGCGTTTAAAGAACGCGTGGCCGGGGCAAGTGTCAAAGGCGGGGTGACGCAGATGATCGACTTCTGGTCGGGTCTTTAACCAGTTGGCGACCTCGAGGGCATTTTTTTCATGCTGCGCCATGCGTACACCTAAGGTACGTAGGCCGCGGGCAGCAAGATACACGTCGTCGGGGGAGGTGGTTTGCCCCATCAAATAGCTGTGTTCACGCAATTGTGGCCAGTATTTTTCGTTGGCGGTCGCCGTGCCTATCATCACATCCGAGTGACCGACGATATATTTGGTCGCCGCCTGAATCGAAATATCCACGCCCATCTCAAAGGGTTTGCTATTGATGGGGGATGCCCAAGTGTTGTCCAGCATAGTGATCAGCCCATGTTCGTGGGCGATGCGGCACAAGGTTGGTACATCCTGCACTTCCATGGTGATGGAGCCGGGGGACTCTAAAAACAACACCTTAGTATTGGGGCGAATAAGGTCGCGGATCCCCGCGCCAATCAGCGGATCGTAGTAAGTGGTTTCGATACCAAAACCGCCCAAGATATGGGTACAGAGATCCCGCGTTGGCTCATACACGCTATCGACCATCAACAGGTGATCGCCCGCCTTTAAAAATGACAATAGCGCCGCACTTATCGCCGCCGCGCCTGAAGGGTAGAGTGCGGTGCCTACACCGCCTTCAAGCTCGGCAATGGCGGCTTGAAAGGCAAAATGGGTTGGGGTGCCGCGGCGGCCATAAAACATCTCTCCATTGGTTTTGTTTTTGGCGGCGTGGCGCATGTCATCCATCGTTTCGAAGACGATAGTCGAAGCGCGAAATACCGGTGGATTGATCACGCCTTTAGTCCATTTTTTGTCTCGACCTAAGCTGACGATTTGGGTGGCGAGCTGGTGTTTATCTGTCATTGGATCATTACCTTGGCATATAGGTTGAACGAATAGGTTGAACAATGTTGGAGAAGAACCATTGGAGATATCTAATCTATTGTTACGACGGTCATCTTAGCATCTGCGCGCAGAAATGACAGGCGGCGCGATGATGAGTTTGACTCATGTTATTGGCTGCAGTCCGTTCGGTCTTTAGATTATGACGCTGGGCTTAAAGGCAACGTGACTCTTAGCTCAAAGGCAGCGTTACTAGGATATCTACCCCTTTATGATCGCTGCGGTTGCGGGCGAGGATTTGTCCTTGGTGGAACTCGGCGACCAATCGCGCGATATATAAGCCTAGTCCTAGATGGGGTTTATCCTGGGCTTGGTTTATTCGCACCGACACCATAGAGTCAAAAATCTGCTCCGACATATCACTTGGAAGTTCTGGCCCTAAATTACTGATAAGTAAGGTTGCTTGCTTACCCACTTGAGTAAGCGTGACTTCGATGGCGCTGCCCGTATCACAGAACTCGAGCGCATTGGCGATAAGTTTGTCCATCAGCTGGGCAATATACTCTGGGACCCCTTGCATCATCAGCGACTGTTCGGGCACTTTGACACTAAAGTGTTGTTCTGGATAGGTCATTTGATAGCCTTGCATACAACCGCTGACCACTTGGGAGAGTGGAAACTTAGTGATATCGGCCTGGGTTAAACTCTGCTCTAGGCGAGTCGCTTCGCTCATATTATTTAAGATCATACTTAGGCGGCTGACACCTTCCTGGGCGCGATCGACATATTTCTGGGTATCTTTATCTAAGGTTTGTAGATTTAAATGCTCGAGGGATGAGCGCACCACGGCGACGGGGGTGCGTAGCTCATGGGATAGGCGCGACGACATGTTCTCAAGGTAATGGGTGTACTGACCTAGACGCCCCACAATGCTGGAGAAACTGCGGGAGAGATCGCCAATTTCATCCCGCGCCTTAGAGGGCTTAAGGTGATTACGGACTCGACCTTGGCTGTCGATGGCATTTTCTGCTTCATCCCGCAGTTTGCGGATGCGGTTAGAGATACTCGAGGCGAAGAAAAACAGCGCCAGCGTGCCCATGCTCATAATGGTCAAAATCACGTTAAACAACTTTTCCAGGGCACGGTTGCGTAGGGTGCGAATGCCGTGGGTGGTTTCTTCGGCAACGACGGCACCCAATACATTGTTATCAATCCAAATAGGGCTGGCGGCGGCGAGCACCACAGCCTTGTTATCTGGGGTCAAGCGCCACGTCGAACTTTGCTGCCCAGCGAGAGCCTTACGAATATGGCTGCCGTCCAGTTCGGTGGAATCCTGCAGTGAGTCGATAAAATCCTGCGGTGGCTTAGTCAGAATTTTATAGTAAAGCGGATGCAAGTAATTGCGCTTGAAACTCTCCCACAGGGAGTTTGATGCCTCATCTTCTAAGGTGCGGGTCCAGACGCTGCTATTGGCGCGAATATCACCGGACTTTGCCAGTACGCGGCCGTGCTTATCCACCACCCAAACCCGCGAGCTGTAATGGCTCATCCCTTTGATAATACTTTCAATTTCAGGTGAGGGCACTAGGACAGTCCCCAGTTTATCGACCGTGTCTAGGGCGGAGGTGCCTACAATGGCACTGATATCGCGGTATTTACTGTCATTCACATCATTGATGGCAAAGCCGAGCTTGCTCCCCACCATATCGAGGGGGATCCGCAGTTCAATGTTATAGCCCACATCCGTCGCGGCCCATTGCCCTTGGATGCGCACCTCTGGGGTGACGGGCACTGTCTGCTTAGGATTTGCGGGCAGTTCGAAGGCGCTGATCCAGCCGGGTTGAGTTGTCGCGACAATATAACGCTTGAATTGATTGTCGGGGGCGAGGGTGGCGATGGAAAGATGATCGTTTCTATCGACGCTCAGCGCATTTTTGCCGCGATAAACTAAAGTGGGATCGACGACTTGAAAGAAGGCATACAGATAACCATCGTATTGGCCAACCATATGGGTGAAGCTTAAGGTTAGCGGTATGTTGGGATCGGCACGCATGATCAGGTTTGCTTGTCCGTATTGGATAAACCTATGCTGGTATTCCTGCCATTCATTGAGTTTTCCGTCGAGCAAAATCGCCCCCGCCAGCGGATAGGCATAGAGATCGCGGCTTTTTTCCACCTGTTTTAAGAAACTCGCCTGGCCATCGAACAGTTTTGGCCGTTCGTGTAGGGCGGTGGCCAATGCCTGAGTCGTGCCTTCTAGAGTGCGCTCCTGACCGTGGCGTAGGTATTTTTCCATTTCCCATACATATTGATACCCCAGCCAAGGTAGGCAGAGTAAAAACAGACTGAGGCCAATGACTTTGGTACGAAGACCGAAGGGGAAACGTGTCATCAATTCGAGGTTAACATCCCATAGCGGCTTGATTAGGCAAGACTCATATTAAGCAAGGCTATCCCAGCGATAGCCCATGCCATAGACGGTATCGATACAGTCAAACTCAGGTGCGGCGGCCATAAACTTTTTACGAATACGCTTCACATGGGAGGTTATGGTGCTGTCATCGACGAAAATTTTTGCCTCCTGCATCAGTTCGTGGCGACTGCGCACATGGCCAGGGTGTTTGGCGAGGGCATGCACCATCCAAAATTCGGTGACAGTCAGTTCGATGGGATGTTGATCCCAATATACCTGCATACGGTTAGCGTCGATCGTCAGTGGGCCACGTTCGAGCAGGTTCTCCTTCGGTGTTTGGCTGGCCGCAAGCTCGGAGCGGCGAAACAGCGCGGCTAAACGGGCGGTCAAATGGGGAAAACTGACTTCTTTGCTTAAGTAATCATCGGCGCCTAAGCGCAGGCCACACACAGTATCGAAGTCACTGTCGCGGGCCGTCAAAAAGATGATGGGCAGGGTATTGGATAGGGCCCGTAGGGACTGGCACAACGTAAACCCCCCGTCGATCTCGTTGCCTAAACCTATGTCGATAATCGCCAAATCCGGTAAGCGCGTGTTAAACGCCAGCATGGCCGAGGGCCTGTCGGCATAGGTTTGTACGCTGTAGCCGTGCTGTTGCAGCACATCCTTATAGTTTTCGCGAATGGCGACCTCATCTTCCACTATGGCGATACGTTTCATAGAACCCGATTCCTATTGACTACTGGGATTAAGTTTTCGTGACTATACAGGATTTTACCTGAGAAAAAAGGCCTCGAATGCCATTGCCATTTTGTTGCCACAATTGATACGTGCATTGCCATTTTCCATCCCCTGCTATGCCACTTCGCCTGTGTTTAATAGCCTCATTGAATGTTTCCCTAATGAAATCATGTCGCCAAATAACCGTTAGCGCCTTTTTCATTGGGATAAGCACGGTATTTAACCTTAGCGCTTTTAATCTCAGTGCATTTAACCACAGCGTATTTAAGATCAGGGAGTCTTTGTGATGACCACAGGGAAAAGAGTTAAAGAAGTCAGTGAAGCCGTTGCGACCTTAGTGATAGCCGTCGCGATTTGTTGGTGTTTACCCTTTGTGGTGCTGGCTTCACCCAATAGCCCCGGGACGCTACTTGAGTCCGGTAATATGATGTCAATGCAGGAAGGGCGTTCACTGCTGCAGCCATCGCTATTCGATTACCAAGATGTGACTCAGGGCATCTTGGTATACCACAACCCAAACGGTGCCTTAGTGCCCTCCTTACCCTTAGACACACAGGTGTCGATGCGCGTCTCGGGCCTAAACAATAGGGTGAGTGTTAAGCAAATTTTTCACAACAACAGCGAATTTGTGCTCAATGGCCAATATCTGTTCCCTCTACCGAATGAAGCAGCGGTGGATTCACTCCGATTGCATATAGGTCAGCGCATTATCGAGGGCCAAATTCATCCAAGGGCCGAGGCAAAACAACGCTTTGAGCAAGCCAAAGCCGAGGGGAAGCGCGCAAGCTTAGTGAGTCAGGAACGACCCAATATGTTCACGACCGAGGTGGCTAATCTGGCGCCTGGTGAGCAACTCGTGGTCGAAATTAGCTATCAAGAAGCCATTCAATATGAAGATGGTTTGTTTCGTCTACGGTTTCCCTTGGTCGTGGCGCCGCGTTATATCCCCGGAAATACGGCTGATAATGGCGGTGACAATGACCGAGTGACCAGTGCGCAAGTGTTTGATGCCGAGAGAATTGTTGCCCCTATTCGCGGGGCTGATGGGGATAATTCCCCTGAGCTTAAGGCCGATATTTGGGTGGATCTGGGGGAGGGCGTCGAGACGAGCATGGTTGAAAGTCCGTACCATCGAATCAAACTCAATGAAGAGCGTGGTGCAACCACTGTGTCGCTCGCCAATTCTGTGCCTGCAAACCGCGATTTTGTGCTGCAGTGGCGCCTAAAACAAGGCAATAGCCCCCTCGCTTGGGTGTTTAACCAAAGGGGGAAAACCCACCAGAATGAAAGTGATGTTTTGTCCCAAGGGGCTGGGAATGCTATCGAAGACAGTTACAGCTTAGTCATGGTATTACCGCCTAAGGCGGATAATCATTCCCAGATGCGTCTGCCCCGGGAATTAATTTTAGTGATAGATACCTCGGGTTCTATGGCGGGGGATCCCATAGTGCAGGCGAAAAATGCGCTCTTGTATGCCCTCAATGGGTTAACAGCCAAGGACAGTTTTAACATCATCGAATTTAACTCCCAGATGTCACAGTTATCGTCGGGATCACTTCCGGCTACATCATCGAACTTAGCCCGTGCCCGTCAATTTGTTAACCGCCTACAGGCCGATGGCGGCACTGAAATGGCATTGGCGCTCAATGCGGCATTGGCGACAAATCATCAAGATGTCACTCAAGCAGCTCCGCACCTACGGCAAGTGATCTTTATGACCGATGGATCTGTGGGTAATGAACAAGCCCTATTTGATTTAATCCGTTATCAAATCGGCGATAGCCGCTTGTTTACCGTGGGCATTGGCTCTGCGCCTAATTCGCATTTTATGCAAAGGGCGGCGGAACTGGGTCGCGGTACTTTTACCTACATTGGCAAGGTAGAGGAGGTCGATGAAAAGATCAGTGCACTACTGAATAAAATCCAGTACCCAGTATTAACCGATATTCAAGTGCATTTTGATGATGGCAATATCCCCGATTATTGGCCATCGCCCATTCCCGATCTTTACCAAGGTGAACCTGTACTCGTCAGCCTTAAACGTGGCCAACGTGAACCCAAGGCGTTAGTGATCACGGGCCGCCAAGGGCATAAAAACTGGCAACAATCCCTGTCATTAATGGATAACTTGGCAGCAATCCCCGATCAGAATGCCGGTTTAGACTTACTCTGGGCCAGAAAGCAGATCGCGGCGCTGGAGCTAAGTAAGAACGGTACCAACGATGATAGGGTCAAACAGCAGGTCACCGCCTTATCCCTCAATTACCATTTAGTCAGCGCCTATACCAGTTTAGTGGCCGTAGATTTGACGCCAATTGAGTCCAATGCCATGGGCCGTGATGCGGTTGTTCGTCAGCATTTGCCCCTAGGTTGGCAGCCATTAGGCATACTGCCACAGACGGCGATGGCGAGCCGCCTCGATATGTTACTCGGTGCGATAAGCTTGTTTATCGCCATGTTGCTCGCCGCCTCCATGTTGAAGCAACGTCGGCTGGAGAGGGCAAGCATGCTCGCGCTCAAGACTAAGCCACAGGTGTGAGTATTCAAACTATGCGTTGGCAGCGAGCACAGTTGTGGTGGTTAGTCGGATGGTTATTACTCGGTGGCACTTTGTTAGGAAAAGGACTCTATATGCAAGCTAAAGCACACTTTGCCCAGTATTTGATTGAACAGGCCTGGACTAAGACCTTAGCGGACGGCCAATCCCATAAGCCTTGGTCATGGGCGGATACGTATCCGGTGGCGAAATTATCGTTCCAGCAAAATAGCCAAGTGAGCCATTTCGATAGGATGGCCTCAAACGATAGCCTCTATGTACTTGCAGGTGCATCCGGGCGCAACTTAGCCTTTGGACCAGGTTTAGTGTTATCGAGCGCGGGGGCGGGGGACTCGGGTAATACTGTGATTGCCGGGCACAGGGACACACATTTCTCTATTTTAAAGGGGATGACAGTCGGTAGGCGATTATCGCTGCAGACCGCATCGGGAAAGGATATTCTTTATCAAGTGGTGGCAACTGAGGTGGTACATGAATCCCAAACCGAATTTATGGCGCCCAGTCGCGACGACCGGTTAACCCTCATTACGTGTTATCCTTTCGATGCCCTTCAAGGCGGGGCTGAACTGAGATTTGTGGTGCAGGCGATCCCTGTAACACAGACACTATTCACGCTGAATTAACTTCAATAGATTCAATATTGACTGTGCCGCCCTTAAGGTTCGATGGGCGGCACTATCTACTACACTATGCTACTGCACTATGGGAGTGGATATGATATCAGTTACTGATCGGCATAACGCGATTGCGGCCGAGGCGTTTGGCTTCGTAAAGTAACTTGTCGGCTTTTTCAATGAGTTGGATCCCAGTTTGTTTCTCTTGCCACTGGGCGACCCCAAAGGATGCGGTGATATTATCGATACGCTCGTCTTTTCTTCTATCCTTAAGGCTGAGTTTTTCGAGCCCGCGGCGCATGGCCTCGGCGAGCTGTCTGGCGATCCGCAATTGGCTCTTAGGCACTATAATGGCAAATTCTTCTCCGCCAAATCGGTACAACTTAACCCCCTCTCGACAGAATTCCTGCAGTCGTTTGGCAACGGCCCGTAGGACTTGATCCCCCAGCTGGTGGCCATAGTTATCATTGAAGGCCTTAAAGTGGTCAATATCGGCCAAAATGACACAAGTGCCTTCGGGTGCTTGGGCTAGCATGCCGCTGAAATCGGTATCGAAGGCGCGTCGATTTAAACAGCCAGTTAAGGCATCATAAAGCACATCTTTCTCGGTTTGTTCGAGTTTCAGCTTTAGTGCATCGATTTCGGTTTGCGCCTTTTGCAGTTGCCCAGTAAAAAATGCCGTACTCGAGCGGATACTGTCGGATTCTTTGACTAAATTGCGGACGAGTTCCAGTACTTGTTCGACGCTGAACGTCTCTTCTTCGATACGATTGAGTTTGGCGAAGTTGCTGTCTATGCGGGATTGAAACTCGTTGGCATCCAGATTGGTGTCTTTGAGCGATTGGGAAAGCTCAGTCACCATGGCCTCTAAGCTTTGACGCATTTCGCGCACATCCAACTCAAGGGGATCGGCAACATATTGGCGATAGAGCAGTTCGCTGCTCACCGGTGGACAAGTGTTGTAATAGGCAATCACAGTGTCTAATTGCTGATTCAATGCGGGATTTTGCTCGCCTACATAGGTATACCAGAGTGCATAATTGATAGGTGTGGTTGGGATTCTATGTTTGAGCATTAACGGAACCGCTTTTTTAAGATTCAGCGCCGCGGTTTGCAATAATTCTCGTGGCATGCATTTACCCTGATGAATAAAAATAAGAATAACAAAATGGATGAGCTGCAACTTGCACGCTACTCGAGTGCTTTTGCGAGAAATGGCTTGCAAGCTTTGCCAAACATATCCCGATCATCCCGTCACAAGCGGTGAAGTATATGATAAAGTTTATCCTCAAAATCAAAGAATGATAATAACTTGGGAGAAAGTCGTGAAAAATTTCATCCTAGCCGGTGCCTTGGGTACTTTGTTGTCCCTGCCTGCCATTGCTGCGCAATCCTTTGCGGACAATTTTGATCTGACACAGTATCGCACCGACGTGAAAACCTTAGCCAGTGATGCCTTCGGTGGTCGAGCACCGCTTTCTGAAGGCGAGCAACTGACGATAGCCTACCTTGAAAAAGCCTTTAAAGAGATGGGGCTGAAACCGGGTTTTGGCGACAGCTACTTACAGGCTGTGCCATTGGCTAAGATAAGTGCCGATCAACAAATGCAGCTCGATATCGGGGGGCTCAAATTTGCTAACGGCAGTGAGTTTACCGCCAGAACCCAACGGGTTGTCGATAAGGTTTCCCTGACCAATAGTGAGGTGGTGTTTGTGGGATATGGTATTAATGCCCCCGAATATCATTGGAACGATTACCAAGGCATAGATGTAAAAGGTAAAACCGTCATAGTGTTAGTCAATGATCCAGGGTTTGCGACTCAAGATCCTCAGGTTTTCAAAGGCAATGCCATGACCTATTACGGCCGTTGGACCTACAAGTATGAAGAGGCGGCTCGTCAGGGTGCCGAAGCGGTATTTATCGTGCATGAAACGGCTCCCGCCGCCTATGGCTGGGGCGTAGTGCAAAATTCGAATACGGGCACTAAATTCACCTTGGTCGATGGTAATAATAACCTAGGGCAAGTGGGAGTCATGGGCTGGGTGCAACATGATGTCGCGCAAAAAATCTTCGCCAAGGCAGGGATGGATTTCGATAAGTTAAAGCGACAGGCCGCTAAGCCAAACTTTAAAGCACAACCTTTAAAATTACAGGCACAGCTGACCTTAAAAAACAGTATTGAACGTGCAGAATCCCATAACGTCGCCGCTATTTTACCTGGTGAGACGCGCGCCGATGAGGTGGTGATGATGCATGCCCACTGGGATCACTTAGGCACAGTGATGGAAGATGGAAAACCAGAGATCTTAAATGGTGCCGTAGATAACGCCAGTGGGGTGGCGGGTGTCTTAGCCTTGGCGCGCCATTTTAAGCAACAAGCACAGACAATGCCATTAGCGCGGTCGATACTGTTTAGTGCCTTTACCGCCGAAGAAACGGGCCTGATTGGTGCCCAGCATTTTGCACAACATCCCAGTGTGCCTACCAAAAATATTGTCGCCTTTTTAAATATTGATGGCATGAATATGAATCAAGATGTTGATTATATTCTACGTTATGGTGAGGGTGTTTCTGAGTTAGAGCATTATTTAGACACAGCTGTGAAGGCTCAGGGACGTGTTGTCAAAGCGGATCCGCGGCCACAAAATGGTTTGATGTTTAGATCAGACCATTTTGCATTGGCCCAGCAAGGTGTACCCGGCCTGTTGTTTATGAGCCTTGGGGATACCGATCCCGATTATATTGCCCATAAATATCACCAAGGTGCCGACGATTATGACCCCAATTGGTCATTGGCGGGGGTCAGTCAAGACCTTGATTTGATAGCCAGTATATTAACAGCACTCGCCAATAGTACAGATTGGCCCCGTTGGTTAGAGTCGTCTGATTTTAAGGCCAAACGTGAGCAAGATGGTCGCAATTAACCGAGAATAATAAAAAGGGCGCCAAACGGCGCCCTTTTTATCTAGGATTTTGAAGCTTACAAGGGACTTAGAAGGTATAGCTTACAGAAAGCATAGGTCCAATAAAGCTGTAGTAAATATTGTAATTGGCAACTTGAGTCGCTTTATCGGCGGATTTTTGGGCGATATCCACATCCACTTTATAATAGTTATAGGCCACGCTCATACTCCAATTAGAGGTGATTTGCGCATCAATTCCTAATTTCACATCGACAAGCTCACCTTCAACATCATCGAGTTTGACAGAAAAATACTGGGCGTGACTGACTAACTCCCAACCGGGTGTAAACTCATAATTAGCATACAGACCAATATCTGGCAGTGGGGCAGTGATGTTTTCATCTACCATGCGAGGAATCGCTTGGCTGCCACAGACATTGTTTAACAATTCAGAAGCCGCACAAACGCCGATAACGCCCTCGAATCCCATTTTGATAAACATAGTGTGCAAACCAAGTGACACACCAACGTCGTAGTTGCTGCCCTGAAATATGTCATAGCCATAACCCAAGCGCAGTATATCAATATTCAAGGTCGAGTTGAGCTTACCACCTGCCTTGATATCGTAAATAGTGTCATTGATTTCAATCTGAAAGGGCTTAGCTAAGGCAAGTGTTTCGGCGCTACGGTGAAGCTGTTTCCAATCAATATAAATATTATGACGTTCATTAAAGTGATAATTTAATTCAACAAACGGGAGAAATTCGTTCTCAGCTAATTGCAAGTCTGATTCATAATCTAAGGTGAAGTTATTACCCGTAGAGGGGTTAGTGACTTGCATATTAGAGTCTGATTGTGAATAAAAACCACCTAGCTCGATAGTAAAATCGCCTGCTTGTACTTGAGTACTTGCCAATGCGGCTACCAGCAGTGGTAATAAGCGGTTCGGTCTCAAACGTGACTCCAGCATTCTTCTTATTATGTTTAACGATAACATCAGACTTTAGTGCGATAAAAAGCACATTTGGAGTGTAACAGCAAATTTCAAAATGTGAATAAAATGTTTTAAAAAAGTGTGGTTTTTATGATGTAAAACAAAAGCAGCATGAATTCTCGAACACTATAGGTAAAGTGCGTACTTGATCACAGCAATGCTGGCACGAAATGGGGAAGAACAAATGTTAACAATTGCGGCGATAACAGACGTTAGCGCCGCAACCTGTGTGATATGGAGGCTTAACTTTTATTGACGGGTTTGACCTCACTGGTGGTCGTTTTATCGTTGAGAACCGAAGAAGTCAGTTCAGCCATCACCGCTTTTGGACTGTTTGGCTCATCCTTATTGAACATGCCAAGGCGAATACGAATAAAGTGCAAAATTTGGGCGGCGATATCCACATTTAAACAGGACTCTAATCCTTCGAATCCAGGGGATGAATTGGCCTCACAAATTTTATAGTGGCCGTTATCGAACAGGAGGTCGATACCCGCGACATCGAGATCGAGAATATTCGCCGTTTGGGTGGCGAGCCATTCGATTTCTGGGGTGATCTCGAAGGGGCGCGCCGAACCACCTGCGCTCACATTGGCCTTAAAACTGTCTTCCTGTCCCCGTCTTTCATAACAACCTGCAACTCGACCGCCAATGGTAAAGACCCGCAAGTCTCGGCCATGGCTGTTGGCGATAAACTCCTGCAAAATAATATTAGCGTTTTTATTGGTCGCTTCGATTAACTGCATTAAGTCATCAAATTCACGGGCTTTATGGGATAAAAATACGCCGCTGCCCTGTGAGCCTGACAGGGTTTTGATCACTACGGGAAACCCCAAATGACGTTCAACCAGTTCGATATCGACGGGAAACTTAACCAACATAGTTTTAGGGGTAGGCAAATTTTTCTCGGCCAACAGTTGTTGGGAGAATAGCTTGTCTTTTACTATCTCAATGGCCTTAGAAGGGTTAAGGCAATACACCCCTAAACGCTCTAAATGGCGAATAATCGCGAGGGCGAAATAGGTGGTGCCAGAGCCCATGCGCGGAATAATAAAATCAGGCAACTCAACGGCTTGCCCGTTTAATAAAATACTCTTGTTATCTTCTCTGGTGACCGTAAGATCAAATTCATCTGGTGCGTATACTTCCAACTCTATGTTGTCAGCCTTTGCCGCTGCCAGTAGACGCTCAATTTCATACCATTCAGGTTTTAGCTGAGTCGCGGTTTCTTTATATAAAATCCACCCACGCATTTAATCGCAAACCTTAATTTTCATTCTTTATCCTCGGGTTCAGGTTCATCCTGAACATCATCTTCAACATCGACATCAAATACTGCTTCGGGCTCGACCTCGGGTTTAGTCGCAGGCAAATGTACTGTGCCAACGACCGCATAAAAGGGTTTGCCTAGGGCGAGTTTGCGGTACTTTAACCAGATCTGCTCTAACAAGCTACTGGGAGCGATATTTCCTTTGATGACTTCGACAAATTGTGCTTCATCGGCGGTGCAAGGTCGCGTCTTGCCCTCGGCAAGGTTTTTCATGGCATAACCATGTAATTCAAGGAGTTCGGCTTCTTTACTGGTAAAGTCGCCACTGCGTTTAAAGCCTTTAGGGAAGTTTGCATCATCATAAAAACGTTTATGAGATACAAAGCTGGCAGCTGAGCCGTTAACCGTCTCAGAACCCTTGTTAGCGTTTGAAAAAGACTGTTCAGACATGGCAGTTACCTTCTAGTTTTTGATATACAAAGATTTGCAACTGGAGTATTGGCTAGTATTATTGATTTATAAATCAAAAAAATTTGCCAATGTTGGTCAAGAATTTTTATGGATACCGATTTACTTAAGACCTTTCTCGAAGTCTCCCGTACCCGCCATTTTGGTAAGGCGGCGGAAAACCTTTATCTTACCCGCAGTGCTGTCAGTTTTCGGGTTAAGCAGCTCGAGAGCATTCTCGGCGTCGCGCTGTTTGAGCGCCAACGCAATAATATTCAGCCCACTCCCGCAGGTGAGCGAATGCTCGGCCATGCCGAAGCGGTATTAATGGCGTGGGAACGCGCCAAACAAGATGTCTCTTTAAGCCAGTTACAGTCGACCCAATTGGCTATCGGCGCAGGTCCTAATATCTGGGATGCGTATCTCCAAGGGCATTTGCAGCATTTGCATGTCGGTTTACCTGGGGTCGCACTGCGAACCGAAGTCTTACCCTCGACGGTAATGACACGGCAATTGATGGATAGAACGCTGGATATTGCGATTGCCTTCGACCCTCCTAAACTGGACCAATTTGAATTAGTGCAATTAGGGCAAATCAATTTACTGTTAGTGTCGAGTATGGCTGATACTGTCGTCAGCGGAGTGGCCCCTGGACAATATGTGAAGGTGGATTGGGGGACGGCGTTTAATATTATCCATGCTCAGGAATATGCCACACTTCCGGTGCCGACATTGCATACCAGTTCTGCTCGTATTGCCTTAGATTTTATTTTAAATAATGGCGGCTGTGCATTTTTGCCTGAACATTTAGTACAACAGTTACTGCGTAAAGGGGAATTACACTTAGTGCGCGGCGCCAATGCCATTTCCCGCAGTGTATATGTGGCGTACTGGGCTGAAAATGATCGGTTGGAACAGATTCAGCAGGCGATCGACTTTTTGATCGATGACGGTATTTAAACGACTTGATGTTTAAAATCGCCTTTAATGTTCACATTAAAGGCGATTTTGCTGTTGCGGATTACATAAATAGCGGCACTAAGATGGCGAGCCAAGTGATACCGCATAACGCCAGTGTTAAAAATACTGCCGCAGAGGCGATATCTTTTGCTTGGCCGCTGAGGGGATGAATTTCACTGCCCACACGGTCGACTACGGCTTCAATCGCCGAGTTAAGTAACTCAACAATCAACACCATAAACAGGGTTGATATCAGCAGTAATCGTTCAACAGTGCTTATATCGACCCAGAGTGCGATGGGGAGCATCACGATGGCCAGCATTAATTCTTGTCTGAATGCAGCCTCGTGAACCCAGGCGGCTTTTAAGCCTTTCATCGAAAATCCCGTGGCTCTAACGATGCGCTTAATACCGTGGTTGTTTGCTGGTTTCATAGTATTTCCATTGACTTGAGCGATAGACTGCTAAGGTTTATCCCGTTCAAACTCGGCTATAAACATGATTGTGTTATGTCACATTTGCGCGGGCAGATAAAATTGGCCGCAGTATAGCCCGAGATCACCAGTGCATAAATAGTTAACGCGGTTAATTCATCGGGGATCTCGCCATCCTTTGATCTTCAATCTAAGCTTGGAGCAGGACAGGGTTTATCAAGAGGCAAGGGAATGACTCATGTAAACAAAGCGCTTTTTTTAACATTGAGACCTTATCTGCTATTGCAATGGTGCAGCGGCATCTTACTGTTGATCTCTTACGTGCTGCACGCCAACCCCCTTGCACCCAATATTCAACTCGCCACTGAATTTACGGCGGATGAGCAAGTATTAGATATCAATGAGTTTTTGATCAGTGAGAAGCTCGATGGCGTTCGCGGTTATTGGGATGGTCGCCGTTTAGTGACTCGCCAGGGGAATCCGATTGCAGCACCAAAGTGGTTTACGGCGGGTTTTCCTCCCATCCCTATTGACGGAGAATTATGGCTCGGGCGAGGGCAGTTTGAGGCGATATCGAGCTTAATCCGTCAATCGGCACCGAAGGAGGACGACTGGCGTTCGGTACGTTTTATGGTGTTTGATTTGCCGGAAGCGGCGGGCAACTTTGAACAGCGTTATCAACTCGCACTCAGCCTTCTCACGGGGGAATCGCCCTATATGCAGGTTATTGAGCAGGTTAGATTGGACAGTATTGAGGCACTATACCAAAAACTCGATACCTTAGTGGCTCAAGGCGCAGAAGGCTTGATGTTGCATAGGCGCAGTGCCCAATATAGGGTAGGGCGCAATCCTAACTTAATGAAATTAAAACCGTATTTTGATGCCGAAGCAAAAATCATTGGTTATATTGCCGGTAAGGGCCAATTTGCTGGTCAAATGGGAGCCCTAAGGGTGCAAACACCTGACGGCCGTATTTTTAGCATAGGCACAGGGTTTACCTTGACGGAACGTCAGCATCCACCCGCTGTGGGCGCGATTATTACCTATAAATACTTAGGCTTAACCGTTAATGGTTTACCTCGATTTGCTAGTTTTTTGCGGGTAAGAACCGATATAATCGAGCCCCCATTGGACGGCAGTGTTGACCGTTTTGGGCAATAAGCCGATATACCCATGCCATACGAACTCGGCGGCGAGTCTTAAAGGAAAATGAGTGTTTACAATGCAACATAATCCCTAATGTGAGACGACTATGAAAGTAATGGATTCTGAAAACCGAGCATGGTTTCTTTTGGAACATGAAGGTCATTTATACTTGAATGCAAATTGCAACATGAGTGCATTTGGCTATAGCTATATGATCCAGCTAAATGATCAGGAGCTGCAAAAATATGGAGCTGGTGGCCGTGAGTATCTAAATAATCTGGCCCACGATATTCATTATTCTGTGCCAATCGCAAAAGATACATCCTCAATTTATAAAGACCGTGAAGTCTCAAAACCGCTATCTGGTTTAGCAACAGAAGCGATTAGAGCGTGGCGTGTTTAAAATTGATTAACTTGAAAATGTCCCCAAAGTGGTTGAGGGACACTACCAGAACTCTGCACGCTATGTGCAAGTTGACCTATTTTTTGTAATGTTAAAAGTGCCTACAACATCGGTGGCGATTCAGGCTGGACCTTCGCTCTTCGCTGCCTTGCTCGTTTTACGTTTTATCGCTACGCTAGCGCAAAACAAAAAGCCCAGTTACGGCAAGTTATAGCGTTGTTTTAGGTAAAGGGAAGTATCGTGTTAATCGATTATACAAAATACACAGTGGACGAATTGTTGGATGTTAATGAAAACATTAATAAAGATAAGTACCCAGAACGGTATAAGCAGTTATGTGATGAAATCCAGCACAGAAAAGATATCGGAGAATTCGAAAAAAGAGAACAAAAAATTGAAGAGCTTCAAGACGATGATGAAGATGAAATTATAATCGAGTTCTCGCCTGAAGGTTCAGCTACTAGTCGTACAATATTCATAGTTGCTTTTTTTATAATAAATATATTAGTTTTAGCTTTTGTATTGTCTAAATACATAGTGACTGATATATCAAAGGTTCATGAATATTCAACAATAATTGACTTCATAGAATGTCAAAAAGATGAAGTTACTTATAGTAAATCAGATAAAGTAGATACATACTTTGATTTAAAAATTGGATCCTTCCAAGATTCATTTATTGCCGCTGGGATAAGTGAAAGCAAGTGTAAAATACTTGCCAGAGATTTAAATGTCGGTTCAAAAGTTTCAATCTGGCATGAAGCTGGCTTAATTTTTCAATTAAAGTCAGATAATGAAATGCTTCTCTCATATCAATATATGAAGCCTAAGATTCAATCAGTACAAACCAGTGATTTAGGTTTTTATTGGTTTGGTTTGTTGGCATTATGGCTTATGTTTTTTAAATCCCTAGTCAATGCATTCTTTCCGGGTACATTTACCTTTGACAAGTAACCAAAGCTGGAGAGAAAAGCTTTGTTTTTTCAATGGATTCAAAGTTTTAAGCCAAGCTATTACCCCTTAGTTGTCTACGTCAAGACAGCAAAACTGGTTGTTAAAATTGGCACAGGGGCGCCAGTGACCGTTGGCGACATGGCCGCTCTTACACATTCATTTGAACGCGACATTTACACTTCCGTGTACTGCATATGTCGCCGTCGAGCCTATAGTGTGTTACGTAGCTCTTTTAAATCTACCGATTACACTAATGCTAAAAAGGTGATCCATGGTGATTTGCGAGGCGACCGTCCGCCCCATGGGCGACCCTGCATTCAAGGAAGGACTGGAACAACATCCCTGTTTAACTGTTCGCTCGCCTTCCATGGCTCTCGTTCATACACTTAGAGGCCCTAGGTGTCTATTCACAGTATCGATGAGCGAATGCCATGGCTCGCCTATCAGTCGAAGCCTGCATTAGTCATTTAGTCGCTGAAGGTTTAAACGCTAAAGAGTGCTCAACGTAACATTAATCGTTATGGCGTTTTCCAGAGCGTTTTAGCTTCTCTGCGGCCAGTTTGGCTTCTTTTTCAGCTTCTTTTTCAGCCAGAATACGTGCCACTTCGACCTTTTCAATTTCGGCCATCGCGGGGGTTTCAAGGGATAACAAGCCGATTTTGCCTGAACGATATTCGTGCAATAAAAGTTCAGATGCCTTATGCAAATCGATACGGCCGCCGGGACGCAGGGCGCCACGCTTGCGGCCAATTTCCTCGAGTAGCGCCATATCGTCGTGCGGTAATTCGCTCAAGTTATAACGCTCGCAAATCTCTTTTGGGTAGGCGGTTATGAAATACTTGGCGGCGAACAGGGCCACATCTTCATATTCCATGGCGGTGTCTTTAATGGCGCCGGTAACGGCAAGACGATAGCTGCTGGCTTCGTTATCCACTTTAGGCCATAAGATGCCCGGGGTGTCCGAGAGCACAATACCGTTGCGTAGATTAATGCGCTGCTGGGTCTTAGTGACTGCAGGTTCGTTACCGGTTTTAGCGATAACACGACCGGCTAAGGTATTGATAATGGTAGACTTACCCACGTTTGGGATCCCCATGATCATAGTGCGAATGTCCTTTTCGGTCTTATCGCGACTCGGCACTAACTTACGGCAAAGATCCGGTAGCATTTTCAACATACCCGGTTGCAGCGTGGTGATCGCCGTGGCTTTAACGCCTTGTTCACGCTCTAGGTATTCAATCCACTGCGCGGTGACTTCAGGATCGGCTAAGTCGGATTTATTCAGCAGTTTAATACAAGGTTTGTCACCGCGAAGCTTTGACACCATGGGGTTTTCACTACTGTAGGGAATACGCGCGTCCAGCACCTCAATCACCAGATCGACCTGAGGCATAGCCTCTTCGATCTCTTTGCGTGCCTTATGCATATGCCCTGGATACCATTGAATTGCCATGATAACGCCTTGTCCTAAATAACTTAAAGAACGGCTATTCTACCTTGATGGCGGCGAATGTCATAAAAAAAGCGCCCTCAGGCGCTTCAATCGCTTAATCCTTGATGTTTTCTTGGATTAAATTGTCGCAGCGGATTAGATCACTCCGAGTTCGCGCAGTCTTTCCATTAGATAGCTGTCGGCGGTATAACGCTCAGACAGTACAACCGAAGGATTTGGGTGCAGGAATAAAGGCAGGGAAATACGTGACTTAGTCTTATCCGTGCCTTCTGGGTTGATCACGCGGTGCGAAGTCGATGGGAAATACCCGCCGGATGCTTCCTGCAACATATCGCCGATATTGATGATAATGCTGCCAAAATCGCTTGGCACATCTAACCAAGTCCCGTCCTTGGCTTTCACTTGTAGCCCTGGCTCATTGGCGGCGGGCAGTACAGTGATAAGGTTAATATCTTCGTGGGCTGCGGCGCGAATGGCGCCCATTTCTTCATCACCCGTCATTGGCGGATAATGCAGAATGCGTAGCAAGGTTTTCTGGCTATCGGCGATCATCTCGGGTAAGGGCATCGAAAACTTCGCTTTTACTTCGTCAGGTGAGTAGGTTTCGATCCACTCTAACAGTTCAGACGCTAGCGCATTGGCTTTTTCATAGTAGGCCAGAATATTGGCCCGCAGCGAGTCAGGGATCCGGCCCCAAGGGTAGACGTGGTAGTACTCTTTAATATCTTTAACCGTGTGGCCTTTTGCGGTTTCTGAAATCGAAGCGGGGAAGAAACCATCGTGGGTTTCCTTTTTAAACATAAACTCGTTTTTCGCCTCTGAGTTAAAAAATGCCTGCCACTCGGCGTAGATGGACTCAACCAGATCCTTATCAATAGGGTGGTTAGAGAGAACGCCAAAGCCCGTTTCCCGCAGGGATTCTACAAAGCGTTTGGCGCTATCGGCGGCGCGATAATCAATGGTTTCTAATTTCATATTGTTTCTACTTGTTATAAATGATGGTTAACCAAACGCTTTCTAAAGATAAAGGTAAGGAGTCGTCGCCGCTTATCTCATTATCTGTGTGGCTTGCTTAGTCCTAGTGTTTAAGCAGACATATAGAAAGGGTTTGGGTAGAGAATTGACCCGCAGCAAGTGTAGCTTTGCCCTTTGCAGGGTGCAAACACTCATCGCTTAGTACCTAAGCCATTGCTGAATTTTCCGCCAGTGATTTAAGCGAGTGCTCAATCAATAGGATTTTATGGGGCAAAGCGGCTACTATGCCAAAAAGCCCATTCGGGGCGAGGCGAAATAAACCTTGGGTTGACACTGTCTTATAATAAACAATAAAACTGATATCCCTTGGGAGCGAAAGGACACGTTTATGAACACTAAACTGACTGATTTTGAACGCTATGTCATAGAAGAAAAGGGCACAGAACGCCCCTTTAGCGGTGAATATTATCAACACGACGCGAAAGGGGTTTATTTATGCAAAAAATGCCATGCGCCCTTGTATCGCTCAGAAGATAAGTTTAATGCCCACTGCGGCTGGCCTGCCTTTGATGATGAAATCCCGGGTGCGGTTCGCCGCCATATCGATGCCGATGGCCGCCGCACCGAAATCGTTTGTAGCCAGTGTGGAGGGCATTTAGGCCATGTTTTTGAAGGGGAATATTTAACGCCGAAGAATATTCGCCACTGCGTTAACTCTGTCTCTATGGTGTTTAAAGCAACGGATGAGGTTGAGGATACCGCTCAAAAATATGCCTTTGCCACCTTTGGTGCGGGGTGTTTTTGGTGTGTTGAAGCCATTTTTAAGAGCTTGAAAGGGGTCATTAATGTGACCTCCGGATATTCGGGCGGTGAGGCGAGCGATGCCGACTATAAATCTGTGTGTTCGGGATTAACTGGGCATGCCGAGGTGGTGCACATCGAGTTCGATCCTGCGCAAATCTCTTTTAGCACGCTGCTACAGGTGTTATTTGAGAGTCACGATCCGACCACCCTTAATCGCCAAGGCAATGATAAAGGGCCGCAGTATCGCTCTATCGTTTTTGCTCATACCGCAGAACAAATAGAGCAAACCAATAGCCTGATCAATCAGTTAACTATAGCTAAGGTTTTCGATGCACCCATAGTGACCCAAGTGTCAGCATTTGAGACTTTTTACCCCGCTGAGCACTATCACAATGATTATTTTGCATTACATGGTGAACAGCCCTATTGCCAGATGGTTGTGCGCCCTAAAGTAGAAAAAGTGAAAGCCTTATTTGCACGATTGCAGAAAGCCTAAGCGATTAAGCGTTAGAACGTTAAATATAAAAACGCCACCGTTAAAGGTGGCGTTTTTTATCGATTTTTAACGTCCAAAACGATAGCTACCGAGGTAACTATTGACTCTCGGCTAACCACTGGGCGTATTGTTTGGTGTAATAGCTGACAATCAAATCCGCTCCCGCTCGCTTTAAGCCGATAAAGGTTTCAGTCACCACAGCACGCTCATCTAGCGCGCCTGCAAGGGCCGCAAATTTAATGCCCGCATATTCGCCGCCGACTTGATAGGCGGCGAGTGGCAAGTGGGTTTCTTGTCTCAAACGGCTTAACACATCTAAGTAGGGCGTACCGGGTTTAACCATCAGGATATCGGCGCCTTCGGCTTCATCTAATGAGGCTTCTAACAGGGCTTGGCGCCCGTTGGCATAATCAAGTTGATATCCCTTGCGATTACCGCTGAGTTCACAATCGACCGCCGCTCTAAAAGGACCGTAGAAGGAAGAGGCGAGGGCCAGAATCGCTACATGCTCAAAACCTGCGGCATCGAGCCCTGTGCGAATGGCTTTCACTTGACCGTCCATCATGGCCGATGGCGCTAACATATCGGCGCCCGCTTTGGCGGCAGTGACCGATTGCTTAACTAAATTTTCGACGGTGAGATCGTTGCAGACTTCATTATTGTGCACCACGCCGCAATGGCCGTGATCTGTGTATTCACAAAAACAAATGTCGGGGATCACCATCATCTCAGGCACGGCGGCTTTAATGGTACGCACCATGCGGGCGAGTAAGCCATTGTCATCCCAGGTGTCGCTGCCTTTATCATCCTTAGTGTGGGAAATCCCAAAGGGCATTACATAGCGGATCCCGAGGGCGTAAAGTTCGCGCACTTCATCCGCAAGTCGACTCTCGGCAAGCGGCTGATGCCTGGTAGCGTGGAGATGGGTGCGGCATGGGTGATATGTTCTTCAATGAACAGGGGATGGATAAGATCGCTGAGCGAAATATGGGTCTCGCGCAGCAGAACGCGCATCGCTTCTGAGCTACGTAAGCGTCTTAGGCGACGCAATGGGGCGTGTTTAACATGAAATGTCCTTATCGAAGGCGGATTAATGCAATCGTACAATGGTAAAGGAATGGCAAGGAATGAATTCAATCCAGACTCGTCTGCTCTGACAAGCAGAGTTGAAAAAGTTTCCCCAAGCTAGCGGTATTCATTAATGAGTTTATCGATCATTGACTTAGATCACATAAATCCACCTCGTTCTGTTTTGCTGCTGTATATCATGCGGGCGCTATTTTAGCTGAGTTACTTGCTTAGCCCTTTGTTTTCGGGCATTTGATGTTATTATTTGCGCCAGTTTTCCCATGGCATATTCGCACAATACAGATTATGTAAATTTGATGCGAAACCTTGCCCGCTAATCCGGTTCTTAAATGACAACAACACAATCATACTCAGCTTGTATTCTCGCATTAGACACTTGCACCGAAGCCTGCTCGGCAGCGCTCTCCTATCAAGGGCAGATTTTTGCGGAAATGGCCGATGCGCCCCGTGAGCACAGTCAGCGCCTCTTGCCTATGGTGGACTCGGTTTTGAAGCAAGCGGGGATTGGCTTAGATAAACTCGATGCCATCGCCTATGGCCGCGGCCCAGGTAGTTTTACCGGCATTCGTATTTGTACCAGCATGACTCAAGGCTTAGCCCTTGGGTTAGATTTGCCTGTGATAGGTATTTCAACCCTAGCGGCAATGGCGCAAATGGCGATAACGGAACATCAAGCCGAGCAAGTGCTCTGTACTATCGACGCCCGTATGGGGGAAGTGTATTGGGGGCAATTTGTGGCGGTCGATGGGATTGCGACGCTCGTCGGTGAAGAAGCCGTGAGTGCACCCACAGAGGTGCAACTTGTTTTAAATCTCCAGCAACCTATTGTTGGATGTGGCACGGGGTTTGACGCTTATCCTGATTTACTGGCACTTGGCGCCGGGATTTTAGCGCTGAATGCCGTGAAATATCCCGATGCGCGGGCTATGCTCAAACTTGCAGATGTGGCCATAAAAGCAGGGCTGACAACCTCGGTCGATGAGCTTGAACCTGTGTATTTACGTGATACAGTGACATGGAAAAAGTTACCGGGCCGTGAATAATCTGTTTATCATAGGGGCGATGCGAATGCGTTAGGACGCTAGGACGTTATGATGTTAGAAACTGGGCCTCGTTTCGCTGTTGTGTGCTAGCGAAAGTAACACACTGGAACTCACCTAAGTATTTATATAGGCATCTTGATGCAGATAAATGTGAATCAAATGAGTTTGACCAATGCCGTAGCGAGTAATAGACCCGCTATTGCTCAGGGGCTTACAGCGCCTGAATCGTCACGCCCAGTGATTGAGCAAGATGCCGTTGCCGCCCTAAATTTAGATGACTCTTCCACCCGTTCTGCCAAAAATTTACAGTCAAGGCTCGGTGCTCAGCTCGAGTATGAGCAAGATACCCGTGGCCACCAAGGGGCGATAGCCCAGTACCTACAGACCCAGCATGCCGCCAAGCGTGAAGAAATTCAGCAAATGGTGGGCGTGGATGTATATGCCTGACAATCAAAAAAAACCATCAGATCCAACATTTTCTGCCCAAAAACCAACGGATTTGACCTTCTCTGGTATTCCAAGCCGTGGACTGTTTATCATAGAACTGGTTTTGGCTTTGCTATTAACTCGCATACCCTATCTCAGTGTGCCATTCAAATGGCTCGAGAGTTATTTCCATGAGTTATCCCATGGTATTGCAACCGTCTTAAGTGGTGGTCTTGTGAGCCATATTCAGCTGTTCCCCAATGGGGCAGGTTTTTGCTTTAGCCAAGGCGGTTCGCCGCTGTTGATTGGTTTTGCTGGGTATTTTGGGGCGGCCTGTTGGGGATATTTAATTTACTTATTAGCAACTTGGCCAAGAGGGATCCGAGTCAGTTTTGCCTTTCTTGGCGCATTAGTCGTGCTGAGTGGATTGCTCTGGGGGCGGGACGTTCTCACGCTTGCCATACTCGCCGTGTTAGCAATTATCTTTTTATTGCCATTAAAGCTGAATAAAAATAAAATATTAACCCAGTTTCTACGGGTCGTAGGAATGATGATTATGCTCAATGCCCTGGCTAGTCCAACCGTGCTCTTAGGATTGGATGGGCAAGGGGATGCGGTATTGCTGGCCGAGCGTTCATGGATCCCCGCATGGGTTTGGGTCAGCCTATGGCTACTTTGTAGCGCCTGCGCCTTATTCTTCGCTTGGCGCCGAGTCGATTTAGCCACTCGGCATTAATCCAGCCTGATTCTTGATACTGGCTGAGGCGTAATTTTCACAAATATTTACACCGCAACTCATGAACTTATTGTGCTATTCCTTGGATTTTTCAGCATTGGCTGCTAGCTTAAGTGTTCGGTATCCAAGGAGAATTACGATGAAAAAAGTCACATTAGTCGCCAGTATGCTCATTGCTGGTCTGTGTTCCGGCATAGTTCACGCCGATGATGGATTGGACAAGGCTATCAAGAGTGAATTCCGTCAAGCTAAAAACGCCAGTCGAGATATCTATCGTCACCCCACAGAAACCCTGACATTTTTTGGTATATCCCCCAATCAAACTGTGGTCGAACTTTGGCCAGGTAATGGTTGGTATAGTGAAATTTTGGGGCCCTATTTAGCTAAAGAAGGTCACTATATTGCGGCCAGTTTTGAGACTGCACCGTCAAATGACACCTCATTGAGTCGATATTTGGCTAAAGCAGGGACAAAATTTGAAACTTGGATGACAGCAAATAAGGCCTTGTTTGGAAAGGCTAAAATAGTCACATTTGATCCGCCCCATAAGATGGAACTCGGCGCCGACGCCAGTGCCGATCTGGTGTTAACCTTCCGTAATCTGCATAACTGGGCCTCAGTAGATCAATTGGAGAATGTCTTTGCCGCCTCCTATAATGTGCTCAAAGACGGCGGGGTATTTGGTGTCGTTGAACACCGAGCCAACAAAGGAATGAGTTTTAGCAGCGGTTATATGGATCAAACCGAGATGATTGCCTTAGCCGAAAAAGTCGGTTTTACCTTAGATCAAAGTTCAGAGATCAACGCCAACCCGAAGGATACTAAGGATTACGCTAAGGGTGTTTGGACACTTCCCCCCTCATATGCCTTGGGCGATACGGATAAAGCAAAATACCAAGCGATCGGTGAAAGTGATCGCATGACGCTCAAATTTATCAAAAAAGCACGTTAATTACCTGACATCAGAGACAATATGTGGCAATCTTTCGCCCCCAAAAATCAAGTTGAGTTTGTATTACCCCATATCAAACTGAGTGGTCGATTATGGGGGGCGAGGGATAAACCGTTATTGCTTGCCTTACATGGCTGGTTAGATAACGCCAATAGTTTTGAACCGCTCGCTGAGTTTTTACCTCATTATCAGGTGCTTGCCATCGATTGGCCCGGACATGGTTTTTCAGACCACAGGCCTGGTCATTATCCGCTGCATTGGATTGACTACTTGTATGATCTGGACGCCTTGCTGACTGTCTTGCCACAGAAACCGCTCGCCATGGTGGGGCATTCACTCGGGGGGATCATTGCGTCGGCCTACACGGCGGCCTTCCCTGAAAAGGTCAATAGGCTGATTTTGATTGAAGCCTTAAGTCCATTGTTTGAATCACCGACGCAAGCGAAGGCGCGCTTACGAAAGAGTTTTTATCAGCATGAAAAGCAGTTAACTCAGCAGCATCGGCAGGTAAAAATCTATGACAGTATCGAAACCGCGGTGCGAGCGAGGGCACACTTAACGGGATTAGCAGAACCTTGGTGTCGATTGTTACTTGAGCGCAATATGCGCTCCGAAATGAATGGATTAGGTTGGCGTAGCGATCCTAGGTTGAAATTAGATTCCCCCCTGCGATTAACTTTCGCTCAGGTTGATGCACTCATGCAGGATATCTCGGTGGCAACCCTATTGATTTGCGGTAAACAGGGATTTAGCCAATTACAGAGCGCGTTGCCTAAGGCGCGTATGTGGTTCAAACAGCTTTCGGAACACATTATCGAGGGGGATCACCATGTTCATATGGATAATGCGCAGGGGGTAGCGCAGTTGATCCGAGACTTTGTTGAATAATGGCTTTTGCTACCCCAAAAAGGCACTAGGTTTTTTGTTTTTTTTATGTGATGATGATCAAAATTAAAACGCTCGTATGATTTATGACGAGTTAATCAATAACAAGAAATGTAAGCCGGTATTTTAACTCGGTATTTATCGAGTGTTGACGGTTGTATGGATACCGTTTCCGCAGTTGTGGGGATTTAGGAGAGAGTTGTGGATCAGCCTTGGATTAATCATTTACCAAAAGATGTGCCTGCTGAGATAAATGTGGATCAATATTCATCACTCGTCGATATGTTTGAGACGGCGGTGGCTAAGTATGAAGATCAACCTGCATTTATCAACATGGGGGCGACACTCACGTACCGTAAATTAGAAGAGCACAGCCGTGCTTTTGCTGCCTATTTACAAAATGAATTAAAGCTCGAAAAGGGCGATCGTGTTGCCTTGATGATGCCAAATTTACTGCAATATCCCATTGCCCTCTTCGGAATTTTACGTGCAGGAATGGTGGTCGTTAACGTCAATCCTCTCTATACTCCCCGCGAGCTTAAGCATCAACTGATCGATTCTGGTGCGAAAGCCATTGTCGTGGTCTCAAACTTTGCCCGCACCTTAGAAGAAGTGGTTGACCAGACTCCGGTTAAGAGTGTGATCATTACCGGCCTTGGCGATCTGCTGAGCGCGCCCAAACGCACTTTAGTAAACTTTGTTGTTAAATATATAAAAAAACTGGTGCCTAAATACGATTTACCCCACGCACTTTCAATGCGTGACACACTGTCCCGTGGACGACGCATGCAGTATGTCAAACCCGTTATCACTAATGATGATCTTGCCTTTTTGCAATATACCGGTGGTACAACTGGGGTATCTAAAGGCGCGATGCTGACCCATGGGAACGTGGTTGCTAACGTGCTGCAGGCCGATGGTGCCTATTCGCCCGCCTTAAATGATGGCAGTGAGTTTGTGGTGACGGCATTACCTCTGTACCATATTTTTGCCTTAACAGTGAATTGCCTGTTGTTTCTGCACAAGGGGAGTCAGAACCTGCTGATCACTAATCCCCGTGATATTCCAGCCTTTGTCGCTGAACTTAAAAAATACCCTTTTACCGCATTAACTGGGGTGAATACCTTATTTAATGCCCTAGTCAACAGTGAAGATTTTTCTCAACTGGATTTTTCCCGTCTAAAATTGTCGATTGGCGGTGGCATGGCGGTACAAAGAGCCGTGGCCGATAAGTGGCAAGCTATTACTAAGACCCGTTTGCTCGAAGGCTATGGTCTGACTGAAGCCTCACCCTTATTAACCTGTTGCCCATATAATTTAGACGGTTACAACGGTTCAATTGGTTTCCCTGCACCCTCGACACTTATCCAGATCCGCGATGACGACGGTAACACCTTAGCTCAAGGCGAAACTGGAGAGTTGTTTGGTAAAGGCCCGCAGGTGATGAAAGGCTACTGGCAACGCCCAGAGGAAACGGCCAAAGTGATCGATAAAGATGGCTGGTTAGCCACGGGCGACATAGGCTACATGGATGAGCAAGGCTTTTTCTATATCGTCGATCGTAAAAAAGACATGATTTTGGTTTCTGGCTTTAACGTCTTCCCTAATGAAGTGGAAGAGGTGGTCGCCCTGCATCCTAAGGTCATCGAAGTGGCCGCCGTGGGTGTCCCCAACGATGCTAGTGGTGAATTAGTGAAGGTTTTTGTGGTGGCAAAAGATAAATCGTTAACCGCAGATGACATCATTAAGCATTGTCGTATTCATTTAACGGGATATAAAGTACCGAAGCTGGTAGAATTTAGGAACGAGTTACCTAAAACCAACGTGGGTAAGATCTTGCGACGAGAGCTTAGAGACGAAGCTAAGCGTGCGTAGGATTGAAGCCGGCAATTAGCCGGCTTTTGTTTTTATGGACTGTGATTGACCCCACAGGAACTGGAGAAGAATTTGTCAGCGTTTCAGTATGTGAGCGATGCAGCGAGCCTAAATGCCCTCGTCGCCCAATATCAACAGAGTAAAATACTCGTTTTAGATACCGAGTTTGTTCGTACCCGTACTTATTATGCAAAATTAGGGCTCATTCAAGCCTATGATGGCCACACCTTGGCCTTGATCGATCCGGTGGCATTACCCGATCTATCGCAGTTTTGGGCCTTGCTCGATGATCCCAATATTATCAAGTTAGTGCATTCTTGCAGTGAAGACTTAGAGGTGTTTGCCCATTATGGTCAATGCCAGCCTTCGCCACTGTTTGATAGTCAGATTGCCGCCTCTTTGTGTGGTATGGGCCATGGGGTGGGTTATGCCAAGCTGGTGGAAACCTGTCTTAATGAAGTCATCGATAAGGGTGAATCCCGTACCGATTGGATGCGACGTCCCTTAAGCGAAGCGCAACTGACCTACGCGGCCAATGATGTTCTGTTCTTATATCAACTCTATCCGCAACTTGAAGCCAAATTGAGTGCCCAGGGGCGATTAGCTTGGTTATACGAGGAAGGCCAGCGGATGACAGAGGGGCGTTTAGCTGCCCCGGATCTAGACACCGCCTATTTAAAGGTTAAAAATGCCTTTCAATTGAATGAGATCCAATTAGCCTATCTTAAGGTGTTAGCTAAGTGGCGCCTTGAAAAAGCCTTAGCCCGGGATCTCGCCTTAGGGTTTGTGATTAAGGACCATGGGTTGATAGCCCTTGCGAAAAAACAGCCTAAAAGCATCGCCGAGCTAATTAAACTCAATGACTTAACCGAGCAGGAAAAGCGTATTCACGGTAAAGAGATACTGCGAATAATGCAAACGGCGGATCTGGTCAATCTACCCGAGTTAGTCGATGTATTAGCCTTAAAATCCGGCTACAAATCGGCTTTTAAGAGCATTAAAACCTGTTTGACTGAATTGTGTGAACACCATGAAGTTCCACAGGAAATGTTAGCGTCTAAACGGCATATCCATGAATATCTACAGTGGCGTTGGGATAATCAACAGGGGGACTTACCCGCAGTGTTAGGTGGCTGGCGTGGTGAATTAGCCGCGCAGTCGTTGGCAAAACTTGAGCTGTAGTCTGTGTAAAATGCAGGCGACAAAAAACGTCATCCCCAATAGGGATGACGAATATACCCAAACCAGCTCAAGCTGACGAAACTCACACCTTGAGCCAGCTTGGGAGCCGCTCAACTTATCTGTCGGGCAGAGTGACGTTAAGTTCGAGTACCGACAGATTATCGTCGTTTTGATCTAACTGCACAGACACTTGATCATCAGAAATCTGCACATATTTGCGAATAACAGCAATAATTTCTTGTTTCATCTGTGGAAAATAATCGGGGGTGTCTCGCTGACCACGTTGATGAGCCACAATAATTTGTAGGCGCTCTTTTGCCATTACCGCAGTGCTAGGTTTTTTCTTGCTTTTGAAATAGTCGAGTAAAGACATAATTAGCTACCAAATATCCGTTGTAAGAAACCTTTCTTCTCTTCCGTAATAAAGCGTACTGGGACATCTTCACCCAATAGGCGCGCGACCGTGTCGCTGTAGGCGAGGCCCGCATCACTTTCTTGATCGATAATCACCGGCACGCCTGAGTTTGAAGCTTTGAGTACAGATTGTGACTCAGGGATCACACCTAACAATTCAATTGCAAGGATTTCTTTCACATCATCAACGCTTAACATCTCACCGGATTTTACGCGGCTCGGTGAATAACGCGTCAGCAGTAAAAACTCTTTTATCGGTTCTAGATTCAGCTCGGCGCGGCGGGATTTGCTCTGCAACATACCTAAAATGCGATCTGAGTCGCGCACCGAACTCACTTCTGGGTTGGTGGTGACAATGGCGATATCGGCAAAATACAGTGCCATCATAGCGCCTTGCTCAATCCCCGCTGGGGAGTCACAGATGATAAATTCAAAGTCTTTGGCCAAATCGTCGAGCACCCGGCCCACGCCTTCTTTGGTCAGTGCATCTTTATCCCGGGTCTGCGATGCGGGCAGCACAAACAGTTTTTCGCAGCGCTTATCTTTGATCAGCGCCTGATTAAGATTGGCTTCACCGTTGATCACATTGACGAAGTCATAAACGACACGGCGCTCGCAGCCCATGATCAAATCGAGATTTCGTAAGCCGATATCGAAATCGATAACGACAGTCTTGTGTCCTTGCATTGCGAGTCCTGTGGCGATCGCAGCACTCGATGTGGTTTTACCTACACCGCCTTTACCTGAAGTGACAACAATAATTTGTGCCATGTTTCTCTCTATCCTTTGTTCTGCCATTTAGAGGGGCAATGATTCAACCATAAGCGACTCGCCATTTAAGCGAATGCAGCCGCTTTTATCTGAGCTATGTTGTTGTAGATTTTCAGCGAGCCAATATTGCCCTGCTATCGAAACGAGTTCGGCCTCGAGCGAGTGGGCTATGATGACTGCAGTGGGATCTCCCGCCGCGCCAGCCATGGCTTTTCCCCGTAATGCGCCATAGATATGAATGCTACCATCGGCAATGACTTCAGCGCCATTGCCTACGGCACCAAATATGATTAAATCACCATTTTTTGCATAGACCTGCTGACCCGAGCGGATATTTTGCTTAACTATCTTGGTTTGACGCGGCGCAGGGGGTGGGGTAGTGCTCTGTTTACCCGCTTTTACAATGGCTAACCCAAGAGTTTTAGCCTGATTGCTGAGCACGGTTGTGGCCCCCGTGATCCCCACAATCACTAATTGACGGGAAAGCAATAACTCTTTTAAGCCATGTAAATTGAAATCGTTATCTTGGATGGCACTCAGATTAACAACTAAGGGAGCACCCAGAAAGAATTGAGGGGCTTGTGCCAATTTGCTATCTAATTCAGCCATGACAGCATGTAAGTCGCTGCTATTAATATGAAGTACTGAAAGAGTAAAAGAAGCACCTTTTAACTCTAAGCTAGGTTTTGACATCCCGGCACTCTTCTTAAGAAATCATCAGTCGGTTCGCTGATTTTACAATTAAATTACTAGGCGACCATGTTATAGTGTGCCCTCTTGACTGGCAAGTTTGAACTATTGGATATTGATACACTTATGCTATGTGCCGTTTATAAAAGTAGTCGAAAGGCTGACACTTACTTATTCGTGAAGAAACGAGATTGTTTTGAAGATGTCCCCGTTGCCTTGATGGACATGTTTGGTGTGCCACAATTAGTGATGGTATTTCCTATCGCTAAACGTGAGTCATTAGGGATGGCAGATATTCATAAGGTCAGAGCAGCAATGGAAGATAAGGGTTACTATTTACAAATTCCGCCGCCACAGGTTAATTTATTGGCCGAGCATAAACGCAGCCTTGGGATCAAAGACTGATAATTAATCACAGCGGAAAGGGATATGCTAAAAACCATCATTTACCGTGTTGCCGCATGTACATTCGCCATATTGTCCTTGATCAGCTTGCCAGTATTGGGGCAAGAGCACCGAGTGGATCTTAGTTTTAACGATTATCTTATGCAGTTAAAGCAAGAAGCGAGTGCAAAGGGTATTAGCCAAGCCACCTTAGATACCGCTTTTCCCCAGATAAAACGTTTTAAAAAAGCCGTAGTCGCGGACAATACCAAATCGGAAAATGCTAAAAATCTCGACACTTTCTTACCCGAAGTGGTACCCGAGTGGAAAGTGAACACCGCACGGGTTTTGTTTAAAGAACATGAGCAAGTGCTCAATCGTCTCGCTGATAAATACCAAGTTCAGCCAAGGTTTTTGGTCGCATTGTGGGGATTAGTCGCCGATTTTGGTGAAACGGCTGGGGATTACCCCGTATTATCTGTGACGGCATCACAGGCCTTTAATGGCGAGCGGCAAGACTTTTACCAAAAGGAATTTATGGCCGCATTGTCGATAATGGATAAAGATCATTTGGGGTTTCACGATCTTAAAAGCAATTGGAACGGTGCTATGGGACAAACCCAGATAATGCCAACTGATTTCCTTGCCTATGCCCAAGATGGTGACGGCGATGGTAAGAAAGATATTTGGGGGAACCTAAGTGATGCTTTTGCCACTGCTGCAAATCTGCTTAAACAGCAAGGCTGGAAAGGGGATGATACCTGGGGGAGACAAGTGCAAGCACCTGCCACTATAGAGTTAGCGCTAGTGGGTTTGGATAAACGTCAATCCTTAGCTAAGTGGCAAGCTCTGGGTATTCGCAAATTTGATAATACCGATCTCCCCAATCGTGAAGATATCGACGCCTCACTGATTATGCCCGATGGGGTAAAAGGGCGAAAATATTTAGTGTACGGCAATTATCGTGCCTTGCTGCATTGGGATAACAATGACAGTGATAGCTCTGACTATTTTGGCATTTCTGTTGTGCATTTATCGGAGAGAATTAAGCATCCCCAACAAATTAGTGTAAAATAGCCCGCACTAAGCGGGTTTTTTATTGGAAGATAGTTTCGAACATGGCATTTTGGCAGAGTAAAACATTAGCGCAGATGACAGCAACCGAGTGGGAATCCCTCTGCGATGGCTGTGGTAAATGTTGTTTAAATAAGTTGATCGACGATGAAACCGAAGACTTGTATTACACCAATGCAGCCTGTTTATTGCTCGATCATCACACAGGCAGTTGTCAACATTACACTGACCGTTTTAGCTATGTTCCCCAATGCACAGTGATCAGCCTCGATAACGTCAATCAACTGACGTGGCTGCCCGATAGCTGTGCCTATCGCCGGCTTGCCGCAGGACGTGACTTGCCAAGCTGGCACCCGTTAATCACAGGATCGAAAGAGGCGATGCACCTTGCGGGCATGTCAATTCAAGGCAAAGTGATTGATGAGCGCAGGGTAAAAGATATCGAAGATCATATCGTATTATGGCCGCTCAAAGATATTGATTGACCGCATATAAAAACAAAGGGAGCGATAAGCTCCCTTTGTTTTTATATGTGTACAAATTACTCGGTAATGGTCACTTTCTCGATAATAATAGCTTCGCGCGGCACATCTTCATGGCCTGCAACTTTAGTGGTTTTGACCTTTTCAATTTGCTGTACTACCTCGAGTCCCGCGACCACTTTACCAAAGACGGCATAACCCCAACCGTTATTGGTGGCTGCGGTATGATCGAGGAAATCATTATTGGCGGTATTGATAAAAAACTGCGCCGTGGCCGAGTGCGGGGCGTCGGTGCGGGCCATTGCAATAGTGCCAAGGACGTTTGAAAGTCCTTTATTGGCTTCGTTGACTATGGGGTCGTGGGTCGGTTTTTCTTTCATCTTGGCAGTAAAACCACCGCCTTGGATCATAAAGCCTTTGATCACACGGTGGAAAATGGTGTGTTCATAAAACCCTTCTTCGCAGTAACGGAGAAAGTTTTTTGAGGTAACGGGCGCACGTTCAACATCGAGTTCAATGCCGATATCGCCGATATTAGTCGTGAAAATAATCATAGTGTTAGCTTATATTTAATTGAATTACTTGGATTTAGGTCCGCTGGTCCATGGATTAAAGGGGGCGTTGCCACTGTCTTGTCGCTTTGGACCTTCCGGTGCAGATCGGGTTGGACGCAAAGTCGCGTTCGGCGCTGGCTTGGGTTGCGACTTTGCACTGCGATGCTTTTTCGCCTTAGCCGTCTCGAAAGTACCTTCCTTTGTACTGCGGTAAGTTCCCGCAGCCGAGTCTGTTGGGCGAAACGTTTTTTCAGGCTTATGTTTAGGCACAAAATCGAGAATGGAGATTGGCACTGCTTTTTTAGGGGTAAATCCGTCGATTTCTTTACGCACTATGAGGTGGCCTAGGCGGCGTTCAATCGCACACAGATTTTTAAAGTCGTCCTTTGACACAAAGGATAGGGCTTCACCTTGCTCGCCTGCGCGGCCCGTACGCCCAATACGATGAATATAATCATCGGCTTCATCGGGCAGATCATAGTTAACCACCCGGGTGAGGGCGTCGATATCGATACCGCGGGATGCGACGCCCGTTGCCACTAAAAATGCCAGTTTACCGGACTTAAAATCGGCTAAAAGCTGCTCACGTACCGCTTGGCTGCGGCCACTGTGGAAGGCTTCGGCGGCAATATCACGCTTTTCAAGCTGACTGACTAATTTGGCCGCGCCTTGCTTGGTTTGGATAAAAATTAGCGCTTGATCCCACGCTTGTTCCTTAATCAGATGACTCAGTAGCGCAGATTTTTTATCTTTATCGACAGTGGTGAGCCACTGATCAATTTGTGGCGCCGTGGCTGCATTTCGTGCAATTTCAATCTCGATAGGATTTTCAACGGCGGTCTTAGCTAATACGCGCACTTGCTTCGAAAGGGTGGCCGAGAAGAGCAAGTTTTGCCTTTGTGGCGGCAATTTTTCGATGATTTTATTGATATCTTCAATAAATCCCATATCGAGCATTCGATCGGCTTCATCTAATACCAGCACAGATAATTCATCGAAGTGAATGGCTCTTTGGGTGTACATATCGAGTAGTCGACCTGGGGTCGCCACTAGGATATCGACACCTTCAATTAAGCGTTTTTTTTGTGGCGTGGCATCGACGCCGCCGTACATGGCCATAGAGGTCAGCGGCAGATATTTTGCGTATTGGCTGATATTGTCCTCAACCTGCACTGCAAGCTCACGGGTAGGTGTAAGGATAATGGCGCGTACTCGTTTAGGGCGAATTTGGGGGCTATCGGCAAACATTTGCAGCAGCGGTAACACAAAACTGGCGGTTTTACCTGTGCCCGTTTGTGCGGCGCCGAGCACATTTTTACCACTGAGGATAACGGGGATCGCCTTAGCTTGAATGGGGGTTGGGGTCGAATAACCGAGTTCTGTAATGGCTTTTACAATCGGTTCGCTTAATCCAAGTTTGGAAAATGGCATTAGGTGTCTCAAATAAATAATTCATAGGCAAACTGTTAAGCGTGACTCAACAGCGAAGCAGTTCGGTATTATAGCAGGCAGTGGTGAATAAAAGGTGAATATTGCAGGATTTGCCAGAAATGATCTTTGTTGATCCCGCTTTATTGTTTTTGATCCTCTTGAATACTCGAATGCCATTTACTCCTTCGAAGAACGTTTTATGCCTGAACTAAAAATTTGTAACTGAGCATGTATTCTGTGGCAACATAGCTGCAATTACTAAAGCAATATGATTAACTTAGTGCATTTTTAATGGCCACACTTATGTGCCACAGCGCTTGGCATTGTTTTAGGTGAGTTGATTTAAAGCGTTAAGTGAGCTGATTTAAAACGTGAGTTCGAACATCATAGTATAAAGGACGAAATATAATGAGAAAAACCACCTTATCCCTTGCGATACTGTTATCACTCGCCGGTATTGCTGGCTGCCAATCTCAGACCAATACCAGCACAGCTTCGATTGCCGCAGAAGTTCAAGCCGCAAGCTTTGCCCAATTTAGCAATGCATTTATCGATTCCCTGTGGGAATTATCACCAACCTGGGCACTATACAGTGGTAAGCATGTTAATGATGGCTATCTTGATATTCCTAATGAGGCTAGCCGTGCTAAAACCTTGGCTTTTGTTAGTGCCCAGCAGGCAGCTCTAGCCAAGTTTGATCAACAAACCCTAACTGCTAATGAGTTGATTGATTACCATTTAATCAATAACTTATTGGGCAGTATGGCGTGGGATATCACTACGTTTAAATCCTGGCAGTGGGATCCCTCTAACTATAATGTCGCGGGTGGCTTTGCCCAAATTATTAACGAAAACTTTGCCCCGTTAGATGATAGATTGCGTTCGGTGCTGGCGCGTATGGAAAATATTCCAGCTTATTACGCCGCGGCACAGGCTAATATCAATCAGCCCACTCTAGAACATACAGAACTTGCCGTTATGCAGAACCAAGGTGCATTTTCTGTTTTCTCCGATGATTTATTAAAGCAAGTGACCGATTCTGGTCTCAGCGACAGCGAAAAAGCCCTATTTAAGACGCGCTTCGATGCGGCAACGGTGGCAATCAACGGGCATATTGCATGGCTTAACAACCTAGTGTCGCAACTCAAAAAAGATGGCGCTCGCAGCTTTAGGATTGGAGAGGCATTATATGAACAGAAGTTTGCCTTCGATATTCAAGCGGGCATGACAGCCAAGCAACTCTACCAAAAGGCTATGGCCGATAAAGAAAGAGTTCAAGGTGAAATGACCAAGATCACCGATAAACTTTGGCCCAAATATTTTACTACGCCAAAACCTGCGGATAATAAAATCGCCATTCGTCAGTTAATCGATAAATTATCTACTCAACATGTTAAACGTGATGACTTTGTGAATGAGGTCCGTAAACAAATTCCACAGTTAATCGAATTTGTTAATCAGAAAAACTTAGTCACCCTCGACCCTAAAAAGCCTTTAGTGGTGCGTGAAACCCCAGAATATATGCGAGGCTTCGCGGGGGCATCTATCAGCGCCCCTGGTCCGTATGAGAAACTAGGTAATACCTATTACAATGTGACGCCACTCGATGATATGAGCGATGAGTCCGCTGAAAGTTATCTACGTGAATATAACCACTGGATCTTGCAGATCCTCAATATCCATGAAGCGATTCCTGGGCATTATACTCAATTGGTTTATTCCAATGAGTCACCAAGCCTTGTGAAGAGTTTATTTGGTAATGGTGCTATGGTTGAAGGCTGGGCAGTATATACCGAACGCATGATGCTCGAGGAAGGCTACGGTGATTTTGAACCTGAAATGTGGCTTATGTATTACAAGTGGAACTTGAGAGTTATCTGTAACACGATTTTAGATTACAGCATCCATGTAAAAGGTATGACTGAAAAAGAGGCGATAGCCTTGATGATGGATGAAGCATTTCAGCAGCAAGCTGAAGCTGAAGGCAAGTGGCGCCGTGCAACGTTAAGCCAAGTCCAGCTAACCAGTTATTATTCTGGTTATCGTGAGATCTATGATTTCCGTGAAGAATACAAAAAGGTCAAGGATAAGGATTTTGATCTTAAAACCTTCCATGAAACATTCTTAAGTTATGGCAGTGCGCCAGTGAAATATATTCGCCAGCTGATGCAAGATAAATAACACTCAAGACCTAGGAGGCTGGATATTTTATCTAGCCTCTTTTCTTTTACATTACCAAGATGTCGTTTAATAAGATAAATTGATTACCCTACGCCACAGGGTTAATTTGTGAGCATATGAACAGTGCTTAATCACTTAAAGATAAGGTTATTTTTTATTAGCTAACTCTGCCATTATGGCTAAGACATCCTCATAGGAAATGTTAAATTCCCGAGACAAATTGATAATCTTTGTTTTGTAGGTTTGCACATGCTCCTGCAATGCAAGTTGATGTTTCTTTTCTTCGACTAATTCGTTAACTGTTTCTTGCAATATCAATAGTCGACGTAAACTATAGTCGAGGGATTTGATATATTTTCCCATCTGTTGTTTGTTACGTGCTTGCTCAAGATCCGCTGAGACTTTTTTATCATATCCATATTCATCAAGAGCCGCGATTGCGCTCTGTAAATCAAGATCAGTAGTCATTTGGTTTTCACTTTATAACAAAGAAAATAGAGGAACTAAATAATGATATCACTTAGGTAAAAAGCCTAAGAGGTTGTCACAGGATGTTAACTCTTACAGATTATAATGTGAATGCTCATTTTCACCAAGCAATTAGAAGTCAAAATTAAATAAAAACTGCATCGTTTTTGCTTTGGTCTTGTCGAGGTCTACAATAATGAGTAGTCTAAACTTTTAACCGGTGCGGAGATTCAAATGCTTGATCTATTACCTGATTTGTTCGATCACTATCCATCGAAACTCACCCTATTACCGCTTACCTTTACTGCATTTGGTGGGAAACGTCTTTTTTGGGGTGAAATTGTGACGGTGAAATGTTTCGAAGACAACTCTAAAGTAAAGGAGGTGCTGGCACAGGATGGACAGGGCAAAGTGTTGGTCGTCGATGGGGGCGGTTCGGCCCGTAGGGCGTTACTGGGTGATCTTATTGCCCAAAGTGCGTTAGACCATGGCTGGCAGGGCGTGGTGATCAATGGCTATATCCGCGATGCGGCGAGATTGGCGACCTTTAATCTTGGAGTCTACGCACTCGGTGCTATGCCGATAAAGACAGATAAATTGAACCAAGGACAAGTGAATGTGCCTATAGAAATAGGGGGCGTGCTCGTTAAACCCGGCATGATGATTTATGCGGATCAAAATGGGATCGCCATCAGCGAGGAGTCGTTGAACTTTGCCTTTTTAAATTAAAGCTCGATACCTCAATGTAAGATGTTATTGATAAGGATGTTTATATGAAATTTATTAAGTGGCTTTTGGCTATTTTGGTGACCTTAATATTGGTTGTTACCTTATATCTCACAGTATTTTTTGATCCGAATGACTTTAAACCTGAGATTGTCAACGCCGTGAAAAAACAAACGGGTCGCGAGTTAGTGATTGCTGACGACCTCTCATGGACATTTTTTCCCACTATCGGCATTAATTTAGGGGGCATTTCTCTCTCAAATCCTGAAGGTTTTACACCTCAGTCTATGCTTGAAGTGAATAAAGCCATTGCGGAAGTGGCCTTGATGCCACTCTTTAGTAAAGAAATTCAAATTGCCCAATTGAGCTTAGATGGCGCTAAAATCAATTTAGTTACCCGTAAGAATGGCAGCTCAAGTTTAGATGGGTTAACAGGGGATTCTGGTGGTAAATCTGGTCCTTCTACTGAACCTTCCTCTAAAACTCAGCTTACAGGTATTGAGGTGGGCGGTGTTGCTATCACCAACACACAGATCAATATGATCGATGAGGCCAAGGGACAGACGCAAACATTCACCCTAGATAGTTTTACCTTAGGCGCATTTTCCCTCGATAAGTTTGCCCCCATAGCCTACGAATTTACGGCATCCTTAGCCGAGATGAAAGTGAGCAGTAAAGGGGAGGGTGAAGTTAAGTTGAACCAAGATCTCAATCAGTTAATCATTGATAAATTCAATATTGACACTGTGATCGAAGGGGACAGCATCCCTAATAAAAAAGTGATCACCGCAATCAGCCTAAATACTCAAATCGCATTAGATAAAAAGCAATTGTCTGCGGATATTATGAAGTTGAGTGCCGCCGATGTGAGCGCTTCGGGTCAACTAACGCTGAATTACGGCGGAAAAGTACCGCAGATTAATGCCGATTTCCAAGTGGGTGATATCGATCTTGATGCTCTACTGCCAAAAACTGAAACAACAGAAAACGCCGCTCAGGCGACCACTGCAGCGAAAGCCTCTGAACCTGATTTGAGTGCGCTTAAGTCCCTCGATATGAAACTTAAGTTGGCGGTGAAATCGATTAAGGTCGCCAATCTTGCCACTCAAAATTGGCTGCTGGACTTAGGAATAAAAGGCGGGGTCGTTGATCTAAAACAGCTAACCGCCGATTTGTACCAAGGCAAGTTGATGGTAAACGCGCAAGTGGATGCGCGCCAGAGTGTCGCGAGCTATCAATTTGATAAGCAAGTGACGGGTGTGCAAGTTAGAGCGTTACTTAAAGATTTAGCCGAGGTGGATTTATTAGCAGGAACGGCCAATGTGAATATTAAGGGTAAAGGTAAGAGCTTGATCCCTGAGCAGTTAAAGAAAAATCTGCTCGCTAATGGTCGCTTTGATGTGACCGATGGTGCCCTCTATGGCGTCAATATTCCGCAGATGATCCGCAGCGCTCAGGCTAAGTTAAAGGGCAATTTATCGGCAGATACGCAAGAGGAGCGTAAAACCGATTTCTCGAGTCTGACGGGGAATTTTTCCCTTGAAAATGGTATAGCAACCAATCCCGATCTTGCTATGTCCTCACCCTTACTACGATTAGCGGGCAAGGGCAGTGCAAATTTATTGACCGAATCATTGGACTATAAATTAACGACCAGTTTGGTTAATTCACTTAAAGGTCAGGGGGGAAGTGAGAAAGATGCTCTGGTAGGAGTTGATATCCCATTAGCCATTACAGGGACTTTCCAAAAGCCAGAATATGCCTTAGATACTCAGGCATTACTCAACAATCAGTTGAAGGAAGAAACAGATAAGGCGAAGGATAAATTGAAGGATTCTCTACTGAAAAAGTTAGGTGGTTTTTAATGGCTAATAGCCGTTCCAAATAGTCGCGCACTTTTGTGCACTGCACTAAAAACAAAGGCAGCGTCCCGAGGTTCGCTGCCTTTGTGTACCTACCGAGCTTTAATTATCAAACATTAAGCACTTAGCTTGCTCTCATCAACCACCAGTTTTAACACTTGACCGGGTTGGATATATTGAGAGGGTGTTAAGCTGTTCCATTCTAGTAACTCGGCTACCGTAACGTTAAATTTGCTGGCGATCCGTGCTAATGAATCACCGGATTTCACCTTATAACTTACAGTCCGAATTTGTTCAGCCGCCACTGGAGCCTGTGACGCTATGATGGTGAGCTGCTGCCCAGCATGCAGTTTGCTGTCTTTACTCAAATGATTCCATGCTGTTAGCTGCTTTACACTCACCTTATGGTGGCGTGCAATTTCCCATAGGGTATCCCCTGATTGCACCTTGTAGGTCAATTGAGGACCCTCTGTCACGGCCCGAGTTTTCTTCGGTAATTTTTGGCTCGTTGATATGGCGTACAGCTGTTTATCATCCGCAGATACCGGGATGATCAAATGTCTACCTGCAACAATAGTATTGTTTTTCATCCCATTAGCTGCACGGATGGCGGCAATGGTCGTATGGTGATTTTTTGCGATAACCCCAATGCTATCGCCGGGTTTTATGGTGTATCTCAACCAACTGACCCGTGCTTCGCTTTCTGTTTCTGCGAGGGCTTTTTTGAATTCTTCAGATTTATCAATTGGTAGCACTAAAGTGTGCGGTCCCAATGGTGAGGTTGCCCAACGGTTATAACCCGGATTGAGTTTTTGCAGCTCGAGGGTTGTCATATTGGCGAGCCCTGCGGCCATCGCAAGATCAATCTGACTATCGATATCCACCACTTCAATGGAGGGGCTGTTCTCAATCGGGGCTAAGCTGATGCCATATTCATCCGCATGTTTGATGACTTCGGCGAGTGCGAGTAATTGAGGAACATAACGCTCGGTTTCTTTCGGTAGATTGAGAGACCAAAAATCGGTTTCAAGCCCTTTTTCCTCATTGCGTTTAATGGCATTGAGTACCCGGGATTCGCCGGAATTATAGGCGGCAAAGGCATAGAGCCAATTATTATTGGTTTTCTGGTAGAGATATTCCAGCATATCCAACGCCGCAACTGTGGATGCGGGGACATCGCGGCGCCCGTCGTACCACCAGTTCATTTCTAGGCCAAAATGGTTAGCCATAGGCGTAGTAAATTGCCATAAACCCGAAGCGGCACTGGCAGATGAGGCCGAAGGATCGAAGGCACTTTCAATAATTGGCAATAGGGCGATTTCGATTGGAAGATGACGCTTTTCAAGCTCTTCCACAATCATGTACATGTAGGGCGCCGCACGCTCTGAAATAATTTCTAGATGCTTTGGGTTCTTAATGTACCAATCACGGTATTGATTAACCAGTTTCTGATCCGGGATAGGTAATTGCATTCCCTGACGGATCCGTTCCCACACATCGGTAATTTGAGCCGACTCGGCTGGGGATGCGAGGTAATACTGTGGGACTGTATTTTCGGTTGCGACGGTTTCAGCTTCTGGCTTAGTAACCTCGTGGTTGTCTAAGGTCTGACAACCAGTGAGCAGGGCAAATCCCCCTACTACAACATAAAGTGATACTCTCATGGAAAACGGTAGTCCTCTGTTAGTGCATTGTCAGGGCTTCATTTATGCCAGTTCTATTGTTAACCGAATAATTTTAATGAAGATAATGACAACACAGAGCGCAAAGTATTCACGCAAAAACGAGCCATTCTATGGGATCTTTTCAATCTTGTCCCTTAATTATCTTACATAATGTAAGGCTATTTTTGACTTACATCAGCAAAAGTGGGAAAAACTGTATAAATTTCAATCAGAAATAAAACTATTTCTGCTAAAAAATATCTTTCCACTGTCTGAGCAGGGTAAAGCAGGTGAGTTTATCTAATTTGCTGGGATCTTGAATGTTGAAACGCTGTTTTATGCTACTCAATATATTTAGGTCATCTGTGCGTAAAAACGGATTAATAGCTTGTTCTAATGCGATGCTAGAGGGGATGGTTGCCTTGCCTTGTGCACGCAGATCCGCAGCTTGTCGAGCGTATGCCTGTAATGCGGCGTTATTTGGATCGACCGTTAGGGCAAACTTAAGATTGGTGAGGGTATATTCATGGGCACAGTAGACTTGGGTATTGGCGGGTAGGTTTGCCAGTTGGCTGAGGGAGTGGAGCATTTGCTGGGGCGTTCCTTCAAACAAACGGCCACAGCCAGCGCTGAATAAAGTGTCACCGCAAAAAAGCGCATCTTCGATATGATAGGCAATATGGCCTGCGGTATGACCAGGAACACTAAGTAGTTGTATTTTATGCTCGAGGAAGGGAGGTGAGAGCTCAGCGGTGACTCTGGGATCGAGTGGCATATTGATCCCGTTAATGGCTTCATTGTGTGGTCCATATACATTGAGGACGCCCTGAGTTGTTTGCTTTACATATGCCACTAACTCCGCGACACCGTCCGTATGATCCCTATGGTGATGGGTGAGTAAAATGCCCGCAAGTACTAGCCTATGAGCCTCGATATAGGCAATGACCACGCTTGCATCGCCAGGGTCGACCACATAAATCTGGGATAGCATTCCTGGTTGTAACACCCAGATATAATTGTCATTAAAGGCATTAATCGCTGTTATAGTGAGCATAGGACCACCTATAGCTGTATTTCGATTTAAAGATAAGGTTATTATCCACAAGTGGAAGATGCTTGGCGACAGTTGTCGTTTGGATGAACGCGATTGAATGGGGTGATGTTTATACCTATATCGATTCATTTATGGCAGTGTTTTATGGTGGAAGGAGGAACTTTGTGTCGTATTTCAGTACCGAACGCAAACCCGAGCAATGGGAAGACTTGCCGAATGGTTCCGCCCTACAGCAAGCGGTTGCTGAGAAATTAACCCATTGGTGGCCTAGGGTTTTTGGTTATCATTTGTTGAAGCTCGGCCCTTTAAGTGCAGCCCTGTCGAGTATGGAATCACCCGTTGCACATCACTTTTCCCTCACTGCCAGCGACGATGCATCCATAGTCGGGGATTTTTGTCATCTGCCGCTGCAAAATGGTGTTATAGATGCGGTGGTGATGAGTCTGCTGCTAGAGTTTGAGCCCGATCCCTACCGCATTTTACGTGAAACAGACAGAGTGCTTATTGCCGGTGGCTATCTGTTTATTGTGGGGTTTAATCCGTTAAGTCCGGTTTTTTTAGGCAAACTGTGGCCTAAATATCAAGATTGTCTCCCTTGGAATGGGCGTTTTTTTATGCCATCACGGGTACGAGATTGGCTCGGCCTGTTGGGGTATCAAGTGGTGAGTGACGAGCGTTTAGTGTATCACCCCTTAATTGGCGAGTTTAATGAAGGGCGTTTTATGCAGCAAACCTTGGCCTCTTGGTTACCGAGTACGGGCAGTTTATATCTGATTGTGGCGCGTAAATTGGAATCGCCATTAACGCCAATCCGCGATAAACGCAAAGTGTTGCAACCTAACTGGACCACAGCCCCCACGGCGGGACGTTCAGGGCATTTATCCGAACATATAAAATAACGCAGTGTAGAAACGAGTCTGATATGCGAATTACCTTAAGGCAACTTGCCGTATTTGAAGCCGTAGCACGTAATGGCCAGGTTGCTAAAGCGGCGGAGCAAGTCAATTTATCGCCTCCGGCCACGTCTATGGCATTGGCCGAATTAGAAAAACAACTCAATGCGCGCCTATTCGAACGGATAGGCAATCGGCTGCAGCTCAATTCCCAGGGGAACTTATTATTACCACTGGCAACGGAGTTGCTTCACCGAGTCGAACAAATAGAACAGGCGTTTACCACTCAAGGTGGGGATTTGGTGGGACACTTAAGTGTCAGCGCCAGTTCAACTATCGGCAATTATCTCCTTGCTAAGGCCGCAGTGGCTTTTTGCCAGCAGCATACCCAAACCCATGTTGATGTGGCGATCACTAACACCCAGGATGTGATCCAATCTGTGGCGCAATTCCGCTCGGAAATGGGATTTATCGAAGGACATTGCACCGATAACCGTCTTAATGTTGAGGCATGGCATAAGGACAGGTTATTGGTATTTTGCCATCCGGCGCACCCCTTAGCCGGGCAAACCGTTACGCCCGCTATGGTGAGAGGTCAATCTTGGGTTCTTAGGGAGGAGGGATCGGGTACGAGGGAGTATTTTGTGAATGCGGCCAATGAACTGGATATGCAACCCGAGGCCAAGTTCTGTTTTACCACGCCCGATGCAATAAAACTCGCCGTTAAGCAAGGCGCTGGCTTAGGGGTATTATCTGAACTCACATTGGATAAAGACATCAGTCGTAAAGAATTAGCCCTAGTAACGATTGAAGGCTTAGTCTTGGAGCGGCAATTTTATCGCATTACCCATAAGAGTCGCCAAGCGACGTCTTTAGGGCAGGCATTTGTGCAGTTTTGTGGGAATTTCTTTAACATTTCCTAGGCAAAAGGCGGGGAATAGGCCCAAGTAACCAGAAAATACACTTGGCAGATTAGGGTTGATAACCTTCGTCAGCTTGGATTGGTTTTGCTTCTGCTGCAGTGCGGGCGAGAATATCACAGCGTTCATTTTCTGCATGCCCCGCATGACCTTTTACCCATTGCCAATCAATCTTATGTATTTGTGAGGCCTTATCGAGGCGTTTCCACAAATCTACATTTTTGACAGGCGTACGGTTGGAGGTTATCCAGCCTTTTTTCTTCCAGTTGTGGATCCACGTCATGATCCCTTGACGCATATATTGGCTATCGCTCGTGAGCACCACACGGCAGGGCTCTTTTAAGCTTTCCAGTGCGATGATAGGCGCCAGTAATTCCATGCGATTATTGGTGGTGAGGGCAAAACCATCTGACATCTCCTTTGTATGGCCCTTATAATTCATTACAATGCCATAGCCGCCGGGGCCGGGGTTGCCTAAGCAAGAGCCGTCGGTGAAGATGTGGATCAGTTTTAGTTCAGTCATCAAATTGTTACCATAGCCGTGAATTTCGGCCGAGTATAACTAAAAATTGTCATAAGAAGCGCATAAAAGTATGAATATTATCTCAAATGCCAGTCGTCAGATTATTTTGGATACTGAAACTACGGGTATGAATCAGGGCAGTGGTGCAGTCTATTTAGGGCACCGGATTATCGAAATCGGCTGCGTTGAAGTGATCAACCGTCGCCTCACTGGACGCTATTTTCACCAGTATATTAATCCTGGACAAGCTATCGATCCCGAAGCCATTGCAGTGCACGGTATTACCGATGAGCGTGTCGCGAATGAACCACGATTCCACCAAATCGCCCAACAATTTATTGAGTTTATTGACGGCGCTGAAATTGTCGCCCATAACGCAAACTTCGACGTTAGCTTTATGGACCATGAGTTTTCACTGCTGCAACCCCAAGGCCCGAAAACGGCCAATATTTGTGACATTCTCGATACTTTAGGCATTGCCAAGTTTTTACATCCAGGGCAGAAGAATAACCTCGATGCCCTCTGTAAACGCTATGGTATCGATAACTCCCGTCGCCAGTACCATGGCGCATTATTGGACGCCGAAATCCTCGCCGACGTTTACTTGACCATGACGGGCGGTCAAACCAAATTCAATTTATCCAACGAAGAAGTCGGGCAGGAAGCGGGCGGGATCCAAAGATTCGATCCTAATTCACTTAATCTTAAAGTGATCAGCGCGTCGGCCGATGAACTAGTCATGCATGAACAACGTCTTGATTTAGTCGCAAAATCAGGAAAATGCCTCTGGAGAGGATAGATAATCGGTTATGACCAAGTCGCGCCATACAAGCCTGTTCAAGATTGGTTTAGTGCTAAGCACGCTATTTGCCAGTGCCGTAATCTGGGCGGCGGATAAGCCTGAGCCTGTTGCTAACGCGAATATTTCCACTAACGTGCAGACCCCTAACGCACAAAAACCTAACGCGCAAATCCCCAAGGTAAAAGTGGTGTCATTAGAGACGGCTTCGGAGCTTAAAAACCGCTTTAGGATCGACCATATGGTGAGCAGTATGACCCTATTGGTGGAACGTGAATACGGTTCTGCCCCCGTGGTGATAGTGCTTCCCGATGGCAGTAAGTGGTACGCCAGTCGCCACCCCGAAACCGTAAAATGGGTTGACGGTATTACCGGTGACATGATTTACATCGAATCGCCACAGCCAGGGCCTTGGCAGTTGGTCGGCAAGGTTGTCGTCGGCTCCAAGATCAAGAAAGTCTCTAAGCTTGAAATCGAAGTTCAGCCGTTGCCGCAACCACTTTTTCAAGGAGAACATGTCAAAATTGTTGCCCAGCTAATGGGGGATGCTGAGCGCGTCCGTATGCCAGGCTTAGATTATCTGGTTGAATGGACGGCACATTTTGTGAGTAAGCATAGGGCTGGGGATGAAAACTTTGCCGCGGGCGATATCATTGCAGGTTCCTACAAGGACAGTGGTGAAAAGCTCGATGAAAAGCCCGACGATGGCCTTTTTACCAGTGACATAAACCTTAAACAGCCCTGGGGGGAATATGATTTTGTGGTTCAAGCGCGTAATAATGTGTTTGAGCGGCAAGTTTCTTTTCCTTTTACCTTATCTGCACGGCCGATAAATGCAGAGGTGATTACCCCAGAGGATCCCTTAACGGGGCAATGGAAAATCATGCTGCACGTCGATAGTACAGTGTTGCAGTTAGCCGAGACACATTTCTCATTTGAATTGGTCGGTCCGGCTGGGCTGCAACTGCCCGTTGTGCTCCATGGGTTAGCAGAACCCGATACTGAGCTGATATTGCCGCCCGTTTCTGAATTTGGCAGTTATCGCATTAAAGGTTTTGCTGCGACAACAACACACTCAGGGCGTGAAATAGTGCTCGATCTGCCCGAACTCTTTTTCAACCTTGTGCAACCGCCTGAGCCCCCGCCCAGTCCAGAGGTGTTAGCCGCCATTGCCGCCCAAAAAGCCGCAGAAGAAGAGGCGCTGGCTAAACAAGATGCCATGTTCTGGATCATTAGCATCAATGCGGTGTTGTTGATTTTAGGGGTGTTAGGTTTAATTGTATGGCGTAAGCGTCAGAGCCTTGCCCAGGCATTAGCCGCGGCTGAGCAGCGTCTGTTGGATGAAGCGGCGGAAAATAAACCAGCAGCACTTTCCCACGATGAAATCGACCTGACAATGCCCGATGAGTCCGATAATGATCGATAAAACAGGACATACCCTTTGAGAGGTTTAAGGGGTTATGGGAAAGTTATTTAGATGAATATGAAGATATTTTATTCATTAGTCAGGTTTTTTAGATTAGGTTGGCTAAATTTTAACTAAACGATATAGGGGAGTGAAAAAAACGGTTGACGCTAGCAAGGCTCGACCGTATTATTCTCCGCAACTTGAGTGGAGCGGTAGTTCAGTTGGTTAGAATACCGGCCTGTCACGCCGGGGGTCGCGGGTTCGAGTCCCGTCCGCTCCGCCAGTCAAGTTGTTGAAAGTTAAAATTATAGTGCTCTAGTAGCGGTATAGTGAAAAGTTTGGAGCGGTAGTTCAGTTGGTTAGAATACCGGCCTGTCACGCCGGGGGTCGCGGGTTCGAGTCCCGTCCGCTCCGCCAAATAAAGATGAAAGCCTTTGCAGCAATGCAGAGGCTTTTTTCGTTTTGTTGGTGAAATTTAAAAGCACGGTAGTTCAGTTGGTTAGACTCTTTATAAACAGAAAGCGGCCAGTCACGCCGGGGGGCGCGGGTTCGAGTCCCGTCCAACAGCATCCTTGCTTTACAGCTCATTTCGGCATCCATGCCTCCCGTTCATGGGTTTATCGCTATGGGATATTCACCTGCCAACATAATGGCAAAAACTGCATCGAAAGATGAGGTTGTCAGCTATTTTGTTGTTATTCCTGTGCAAGTCGGCTCTATTCTCTGGTAATAACTCATCAACCATATGGTTTATCGTCATGCTATTGCCCTATATTGGCCTACCCACGATAGAACTTGTTTCACAGTGCATCGGCTTTTGCTGTTATTGTTATCGACAGTTAACAAGTTGAATTACTGGATAACTGATCTTTCCACCTAAAGGATGTTATATGGTTGAACAAATCACTGGGATGTTAGCACTGATTGGGGTGTTATCACTTTTTTGCCAATGGGTTGGTTGGAAGCTAAGGCTACCTGCAATTTTACCTCTGTTGCTCTGTGGACTGACTCTCGGACCCGGACTTGGGGTTCTCAATCCCGATGCGATATTTGGCGATTTACTGTTTCCCATTATTTCCCTTGGGGTTGCCGTTATCTTGTTTGAGGGAGCATTAACCCTCAATTTCAAAGAAATCAAAGATCATGGTCGTATGGTGACGCATCTTGTGACTATTGGGACTGTGATTACTTGGGCTTGTATCAGCACGGCCACCTTTTATTTACTCGACTTTAGTTGGGAAATTGCACTGCTCTTTGGGGCGCTAGTGGTGGTAACAGGGCCGACGGTTATCGTGCCTATGCTTAGAAGTGTGCGCCCTAAATCACAACTGGCCAGTATTTTACGTTGGGAAGGGATAGTGATTGACCCCATTGGTGCGCTGCTCGCAGTGTTAGTATTTGAATATATTACTGTATCTGGAGATCCTACGACCCATGTGCTCTATGCGCTAGGCTCTATGCTATCACTTGGCCTAGGCTTGGGAGCGGTATCTGGTTATCTCGTCGGTCAAGTATTGCGGCATGATCTTTTACCCCACTATCTGCGTAACACAGCCGTTTTAACTCTGATGCTAGGAATTTTTGTTGGCTCAAATCTACTGCAGGAAGAATCGGGATTACTGACGGTGACAGTGATGGGCATCTGGCTTGCCAATATGCGTGGGGTAGATATTGCGGAAATTCTTGAATTTAAAGAAACACTAACCGTTCTTTTAATTTCAGCCCTCTTTATCTTATTGGCCGCCAGACTCGACTCCAGTGCCATGCTCGACTTAGGTTGGGGAGGAATTGGGGTATTGGTTGTGACTATGTTAATCGCAAGGCCGCTGAGTATTTGGGTTTCTGGTATCGGCACCTCTTTGTCGAGGGCCGATAAATGGTTTTTATGCTGGATAGCACCGCGGGGGATAGTTGCCGCGGCGGTATCGTCATTGTTTGCGATTAAGTTAGAAGCCAATAATGTGCAGGGCGCCGATGCGATTGTACCTTTAGTGTTCTTAATTATTATCGGCACTGTGGTGATCCAAAGTTTAACTGCGGGTCGTTGGGCGAAATACCTTGGGGTGAAATCTGACTCAGCCCAAGGTCTGCTCATCTTTGGCGCATCGAAATTTTGCCGTGAACTTGCAAAAATTTTACGTGCTAAGGATGTTAAGGTGCTCCTTGCTGATAATAACTGGGACAACATTCGCCTAGCTCGTATGGATAATATTCCTGTGTATTTTGGTAATCCAGCCTCGGAACATGCTGAAACCTATATGGATTTAACCGGTATTGGCCGAGTGCTGATCATCTCCCCATATAGGCAATTAAACCCTTTGGTCAGTTTTCACTTTCAGGATTTTTTGGGTGAGAAAAAGGTGCTAGGTCTCAATAATACCGAGTCCGGCAGTGCCCGCCATCAGTTATCTGAGTCCTACCAGCAGCGTTTATGTTTATTTGGTGATGCGGTTTCCTACGCGAAAATTGCCAGTTTAATGGCCAGAGGTGCACAGCTTAAAGTCACTAATTTAACCGAAAATTTTACCTTCGAGCATTTCCGTAAGCGTTATGGTGATACTGTCATGCCATTGGTTTACCTTACAAAAGATAGCAAAGTGATGGTGGTGTCAGGCAATGATACTGTGTTCCCCAATGGGATTGAGCTGATTAGCCTGTTGCCGATTGAAGCCTTAGAAGAAGCCAAAGTACAGCAAGCGATTGCAGATCGAGAAGCACAGGAAGCGCAAGAGAAAGCGGCCGCTGAAGCCGCTTTAGCAAAGGCAAAAGCGGAAGAGGAGGCTGAGCAATTAAGGCTTGAGAAATCAGATGCTAACGCTGTAATAAATGACGACGCTGACAAGGGTTTGGTGGATAACATGATAAAGAGTTAACTTGAGCATGTCATAAGGTATCACTGCCATGTTTTATCTTGTTGATACGACAAATTCACTCTCATATTCGTAAGTTAAACTGGAGAATAATACCGATGTTGAAATATTCCACACTCGTGTGCTTGAGTCTTGTATTCGGACAGCAGGTACACGCTGCTGATCAATGGCGACTGACAACGGATCTCTGGGGCAATCCGGTATATGGCACACTGACTTTAGAGCACAACGGTGACAATCTCAGTGGTGATATAGATGGTGACAAGCTGAGCGGACATCGCCAAGGTGCGAGCCTCACATTTGAAAGCATAGATGTGGATGGCACTGTCTATCACTATGAGGGCAAGCTGCAGGACAATACCATCAAGGGTGTTGCCGATTTTCCTGATACCAATAATCCAAGTGTTCGGGTGACACATGCCTTTTCGGCGCAGAAAATAGCCGCACGTCCAGAAGGTCAACCACGGCGTTATGAATTCATGCCGACGAGCTATTCCAATCTATTTGATCCCCATCGCACACCTGTTCTCACAATTTGGCCCGGTGATACAGTACAAACAAAAACGATTGACTCGGGTGGGGTCGATGAGCACGGCGTGACTCAGGCTCTGTTTGGGAATCCGCAGACGGGCCCTTTCTTTATCGCCACCGCAGCACCAGGGGATACACTGGTTGTACGGATAAATCGGCTTAAATTGAATCGAGATTATGCTGATAGCTTGGATGCGATTGTAGGGCGAGCATTGGGGACACGTTTTGCGACTCAAGCGGACGAACTTGGCAAGCCTGTGCGCTGGAAACTGGACAGAGAGCGTGGAATTGCGAGCTTGGAAACGCCAACTGAACATTTAAAAGATTACACAGTTAAAGTGCGGCCTATGCTAGGTGGGCTCGCTGTTGCACCTGGTTTTGGCTCTGCGCCGATATCTACAGGCGATACCGGACGTTTTGGCGGTAACATGGACTTTAACGAAGTGATTGAAGGCAATATTGTTTATTTACCCGTGCAACAACCTGGTGCTTTACTCTATCTTGGCGATGCTCATGCGTTGCAGGGGGATGGTGAAACCTCGCAGTATGCTTTAGAAACCTCTATGGATGTAGAATTCACGGTTGATCTGATCAAAGCTCAATCGATAGCGATGCCGCGTGTTGAATCACCGGATCAGCTCATGGTCTTAGGTCAGGCGGGATCATTAGATGAGGCATTACGCTCGGCGACGACAGGGCTTATCCAGTGGTTGCAACAAGATTATGGCTTGACGCTGCCAGAATGTGCGATTCTCCTCGGCAGTGCTGCTCATTATTCTATTCCTAATCTCGCGGGGCGCAGTGTTGGTGTTGCCTTGAAGCTTGATAAGTCACTGCTTACTATGCCTCGTTTGTCTGGTAAAGGGTAAGCTATGTTTACGCAGCATAGTTTTAGTCATGTGGTGAAGCTGTGTCTGATTGAGCTGATATTATCTTGAGCGGCGGAGCCGGAACGGGACACTTACTATAAAAAAAGGAGGCTAATGAGCCTCCTATTTGTGGGTTTGGATCTTACTGAGTGGATTAGGCAGCGCGTTCCTGTGAAGTGGTTGCAACCACTTCTGGACGCAGTTCGGCTGGGTCAAAGTCATCCACATTGATAGACTTCATACGGCCAATTTCCGCTCTTTCAAGTAATTGCACTTCGGCATCGCTCAATACCCCTAGGGCTTTACCTTCTGCGGCGACTTTATCTAACCACATAAATGGCAGACGTTTACCGCTCGCCTTACAGACTTTTTCATGGAGAGGCTCAGATGCGATGATGTCGAGCAGTGTTTGTTCCTGGATCCCCACAGCATTATGCTCTGAGTTAGTCCAGAATTGGCCCTTACCTAAACGGTCACGGCTTTCACAGGGCGTTTGCATGATCTTCGCCACTTTATGATCTAGCACATCGCTTGGACGTTTCAGTGGACGGCCGAATGGGAACATCACAGCGCGTAATACGCCGCCAAGGCCCATAGGGAAGTTATCCAGTAAATCGTCTAATGAAGCCTGTAACTTGTACAACGCATCTTCAACCGCCCATTGCACCAATGGCAGATCCTCGGTTTGACGGCCTTCATCTTGGTAACGCTTGAGCGTCGCCGATGCAAGATATAGCTGGCTTAGCAGATCGCCTAAACGGGCAGAAATACGCTCTTTACGTTTAAGGTTGCCACCCAAAGTTGCCATGGCTAAGTCTGACAATAGTGCGAGGTTGGCACTGAAACGGTTCATATGCTGATAATAACGTTTGGTTTTATCAGAATAAGGTGCATTAGAGAAACGGCTTGAGGTTAATCCTAGCCAGAAGCTGCGAATAAAGTTGCTGGTGGCAAAACCAATGTGACCAAAGATGGCCGCATCGAAGTTCGCTAGACCTTGACCCGATTCGGTATCGAATGCAGAGTCCATTTCTGCCAGTACATACGGATGACAGCGGATCGCGCCTTGACCGTAGATGATCATCGAACGGGTCAGGATGTTTGCGCCTTCAACGGTAATTGCAATTGGGGCTGCTTGGTAGCCACGGCCTAAGTAGTTGTTAGGGCCAAGACACACGCCTTTACCACCGTGGATATCCATGGCGTCGATCACACATTTCTGCATCCGATCGGTCAGGTGATATTTCACGATAGCGGAGATAACCGACGGTTTTTCACCTAAATCGATACCCGTAGTCGTTAATGACGTCACCGCATCCATCAGGTAGGCGTTACCGCCGATGCGTGCCATTGGCTCTTCAATACCTTCAAGTTTGCCGATAGGCAATTTGAACTGACGACGAATGCGAGCATAGGCACCCGTTGCCAGCGCTGCGGTTTTTACACCACCGGCAGAGTTTGATGGCAGCGTGATACCACGGCCAACAGACAAACATTCCACCAGCATACGCCAGCCTTGGCCTGCCATTTTCGGGCCACCAATGATGAAGCTTAATGGTACAAACACTTCGTTGCCGCGGGTAGGACCGTTTTGGAACATACAGTTGAGCGGGAAGTGACGACGACCGGTTTCAACGCCTTCAACGTCAGTTGGGATCAAGGCGCAGGTAATGCCGAGTTCTTCTTTATCGCCAAGTAGATGCTCAGGATCGCGCAGTTTAAACGCCAGACCTAATACAGTCGCAACCGGGGCTAAAGTGATGTAACGCTTGTTCCAGGTCAGTTTCATCCCCAGAACTTCTTCACCTTCCCATTGCCCTTTACACACGATACCAAAGTCAGGGATAGAGCCTGCATCGCTACCAGCCTCTGGGCTAGTTAAAGCGAAACAAGGCACTTCTAGCCCTTTGGCTAAACGCGGTAAATAGTGGTTTTGTTGCTCTGGCGTACCATAGTGTTGTAACAGTTCGCCAGGGCCTAAAGAGTTAGGTACGCCCACAGTGGATGCGAGTTCGCTGCTTAGCCCCGCCAGTTTTTGCAGCACGCGGGATTGGGCGTAGGCTGAATACTCTAAACCGCCGTACTTTTTCTTAATGATCATGGCGAAGAAGCCGTGATCTTTCAGGTATTGCCATACTTCAGCGGGTAAATCGGCGAGTTGGTGTGATACTTGGTGTTGGTTCACCATGCGGCACACTTCTTCAACAGGGCCATCAAGGAAGGCTTGCTCGTCGGCACTTAAACGCGCAACTGGGTAGTTATGGAGTTTTTTCCAGTTCGGGTTACCCGCGAACAGATCGGCTTCCCACCAAGTGGTGCCGGCTTCAATCGCTTCTTTCTCTGTTGAAGACATTTCCGGCATGATGCCGCGGTATACCTTCATCAGTGGACGACTGATCACATTTTGTCTAAATGCACTGATATTTAACGGCAAGGCTACCACCAGGAAAACGATCCAAGAGATAGGGCCGACAACATCGAGTGTCCATCCTGCTGTCATCACAACAGCGGCTGCAATAGTGGCAGTGAGCAAAGAAACCCGAAGGTAAGCTAGGGCTCCTAGCACTAAGATCATGGCGATGATCCAAAGTAGGGTAGTCACTGTAATTCTCCTTAAGTATGACCGAGTGCCAACCACAGGTCATAGCAAGTTTTGTTGATTGCGATCACAATTATAGTTTGTGGTCAGACCTGTGTCGCATAAAAGTTAAACCTAAGGCAATTTTAATACAAGCATTTTTCAAACAATTGTTTAAATTTTTTGTCGATTTTGATCATTCCACAAATGTCATCAACTAGTTACAATGCAAAACCGTAGAAAGTTGAGAGAAAATAGGCGAGAGATATGTGTGAATTACTGGCGATGAGTGCCAATGTGCCAACCGATATTGTGTTTAGTTTTACGGGATTAGCACAACGTGGTGGCGTAACGGGTCCCCATGTGGATGGTTGGGGTATTACTTTTTACGAGGGCAAAGGCAGTCGCACTTTTAAGGATGCTTGCCCGAGCAGTGAATCCCATATTGCAAAATTGATCCAATCCTACCCCATCAAGAGTGAGGTGGTGATAAGCCATATTCGCCAAGCCAATCGCGGCTGTGTGTCGTTAGAAAACACCCATCCTTTTACCCGCGAGTTATGGGGACGTTATTGGACCTATGCCCATAATGGCCAATTGACGGACTATCAAGCCAAGTTTCACGTCTCGCGCTATCAGAGCGTTGGCGATACCGACAGTGAACTCGCTTTCTGTTGGATTTTGGAACAAGTTGCCCAGAAGTTTGGCGATGCTAAACCCGAGGATATGCTAGCGGTATTTCGGTTTGTGGCCACATTGGCCGATGAGATCCGTGCCTTAGGTGTGTTTAATATGATCTTAAGCGATGGCGAGCACTTGATGAGCTATTGCAGCAATCATTTATGCTATATCACTCGCCGTGCACCTTTTGGCAAAGCAAAATTGATCGACACGGATGTGGTGATTGATTTTGATAAGGAAACAACCCCCCACGATGTAGTAACAGTGATCGCCACTCGGCCATTAACCGAGAATGAAAACTGGCATGTGATGCAGCCGGGTAATTGGAAATTATTCCGCTTGGGTGAGCCGTTAATCGATTGCTGAGTCTATTGTTGTCTAGCCCTGCTTTGACCGTACCTTTGGCCTTTGTGCTCCATGTACCAAGCAACCCAGTGATGGCAGAGCCGCGTATAAAAATACCGCCGTCTGCCACACAGGTTTATTAGCCAATTTAGGATAGTCGCTTATTGGTTAAAGCTAGGGTTAGTTTTCATCCGTGCCGAGCAATTTGGGCACCTTGTGGGGTTCGAGCGTCACCGCCGAAGCGGGGCTGGCCGATGCTTCCTCATCAAAATGATACTTAAGCAGTTTAATATCGAGTTGCTTACTGCCTTTTTCGAAGTGCGTGAGGCGTACGGGCAGGTAGGCTAGATCAGGAGCCATCCAAAAGAAGGTTTGGCGCTTCTTATTATCCCTAACCACTTCAATTTTGACCGTGTCGTAACTGCCGCTTTCTATGGTCATACGTTCCTTGCCGATAACATGAAATTTATATTCATCGACTTCATTGTCTTTCACCATTTTGTAATCGAGCATGTCCTTACCGGCACTAATATCGAGCCTAAACTGCAGTTGTACCATCAAAGGATCGAAGATATCGCCCTCGAAGGGGAATTTGCCTTTTTCATCCTTATAACGGGTGTGTATCATGCCTTGCGCCTTGGCAAAAGCCGTTTGCTCGGTGAAATTAGGGCCAACCCCCTTACGTTGATGCAGATAGCGCAGCGGTAAGAGTTGCTTACCATCTTGGCTAAATTCGCTAAAAATATGGCGTACGTCGGTGAGCAATAGCAGGCTTAGATCGCTATCGAAGCGGTATTTGAATACACCATCTTCCATTTGCGGCAGATTATATTTAGCCTTACCTAATTCAATATCACCGTAATTTACTTGGTATTCAGCTGTTTGTGGCGTTAAGGGAGTGGGGGCTGCCATGGCAAAAAGGCTGTGGCTGAGCGCGGATAAACTCAATAATAACGTGGAAATAGTGCGCAAATAATGCTCCTTGTATCCTAGGTTTTCACCTTGTTTCGCGGCGCGACAGGGCGCCAAACTGAAGAAAAATGTGTTGAGTCGCATATCACTTACACCATTTGCATTCGCTAACGACTATACCCATCGCTAGGTTATAGCTGAGACCGCCTAACGTGTAAATAGGTTATAGATCAGTCGATTAATCTAAAATGGCATCGCCATCACTAGGGTTGCCATATCGGGTCGCCACTCAAATTCAGACAATTTTACTTTGCCTCGGTTCACTTCTACACCTTCGATTCGCAATAATTCCATCTGTTCCTGAAACGCGGCTGAATTTTTTTCAAAGGAAATTTGCCCCTGGCTGTTGAGCACCCTATGCCATGGAAGTGACAAATTTTCGGGGGCAGATTTGAGCGCCCTAGAGACATAACGCGCTCGTTTCGGTAATCCCGCATAGTCGGCAATTTTGCCGTAACTGCTGATTTTTCCCGCCGGTATCATAGCGACGATATGCCAGATTTTGGCCATGGGGGATAAGTCCACCGCTTGGGGCTGGTGACTCGCTAAATCCTGCTCATCTTGTCTATCTTTTTCAAGATAGCGATACAGCGGTGATTTGTCTTTAGGAAACGATGCCATTGAATAGTTGGCCCTCAGCTAAATGCTTGTTTATGCTCAAAGGATCACGCTTAAAAGGTCACACTTAAAAAATCGTGTGCGACGAGGTTGCGCTAGTGCATTAGTGTAACGGCAAAGCGTGGTTTAGCGGAAGATGAGAGAGCATTAAGCGTTCAATAGATTAAGTATTACACGACATTTTTATCGATTATCTCGATTGCTAACAAAATATTTAAACTGTTTTTAGCTTAAATATTGTGTAAATGGTCAAATAGTCCATAATAGCGCCAATTTTTTTGACTCGATGAGAGAAGATAACTGGCATGGCTGTACTCGATATTTTAACAATCCCCGATGAGCGCCTTAAACGTAAAGCGCAACCTGTAAAAGATATAGAAGCGATTCAGGGATTTATCGACGACTTAATCGAAACCATGTACCACACTGACGATGGTATCGGTCTGGCCTCGACACAAGTGGGCAGCACAGATGCGGTGATTGTTATCGATTTATCCGAAACGCGCGATCAACCTTTAGTGCTGATTAATCCTGAGATTGTTGAAAAGTCTGGTGAATACGTGGGTGAAGAAGGCTGTCTTTCTATCCCAGGGTACCGCGCTAAAGTGACCCGTTTTGAAAAGGTGAAAGTCACCGCGTTAGACAGAACTGGCAAAGTCATTGAAATCGAAACCGATGACTTTTTAGCCATAGTATTGCAGCATGAAATCGATCATTTGCATGGCAAAGTGTTTATCGAACATTTATCTGCATTAAAGCAGCAAATCGCCTTAAAAAAAGTGCGTAAATACGCTTAAGTGTATTGATTTTTCCCCCTAGCAAAGCCGCATTCCGATGCGGCTTTGCTGTTTTTAGGCTCAGTCTTATTACCCCAAAAAGCCAAACCAAAGGCTGTAATGTCATTTTAATGTGATATTAACAGCTTGTTTTTACAGCAGTGACTCGCTAAGGTAGCGGCAATATGCACGGGTTACATGGCCTGTGCGCAGTAAGGATACGGTAGGGAAACAGATGAAGACAAAATTCATAGCGCTTGTGGGCGCGCTGGCATCGATTAGTATGTTGCTTGGTGGTTGCAGTGCCTTTTTTAACGGTAACTCTACCGAAAAAAACGTCGTTTCCAGCAGTCTGGTTGAATATCTCTATCCCGACGATAAACAACGTGAGCCGCAGCAGCCCAGTATTCCGGTGCTGCGTCTTCCCATCACGGTAGGCATCGCCTTTTTACCTTCCTCCCATTGGCAATCCGAAGCCCTCGATAGCAGCTCGCAAATCGCCTTGCTGGATAAAGTAAAACAATCCTTTGTTAAATATGACTTTATTGACCGTATCGAATTAATCCCCAGCACTTACCTTAAAAATGGCAAAGGTTTTAGTACCTTGCAGCAGGTCGCCCGCTTACACGATGTCGATGTCATGGCGCTGGTGTCTTACGATCAACTGTTACAAAGCAGCGAGAATAAGGCTTCACTGCTGTACTGGACCATAGTCGGCATGTATATGGTGCCCGGTAATGAAAACGCGATCCAAACCTTTGTCGATACCGCCGTATTTGATATGCGCAGCCAAAAGATGCTGTTTAGGGCGCCCGGCATCAACCAACTTACCGACACTTCAACCGCAGTGAGCGTCACCAACGTGCTACGTGAAAAATCCGCCGAAGGCTTTGAGCTGGCGGTAAACGATATGGTAACCAACTTAGACGCCGAATTAGCCCGCTTTAAAACCCGCGTGAAAGAAGAACATATTGCGACTATTGAACATAAAAAAGGTTACAGCGGTGGTGGTAGTTTATCCCTATTAATCCTTTCGCTACTGGGCATATTTGCAATGCGCCGTTTAACTATTTGCCGAGAATAGTTAGGTTGATTGGGTTTGGAGTAATTTGGTGAGATGGGGAAGGTGAGATGGGGAAGGTTAGTTAGGATGATATTTATGCCGTTAAGAGCACTGCTTTATTGATGGTAATCTTAATAACCATGACGCGGTTAATCCGGTTAAAGGCTTTTGCCCCCAAGTAAGATAAGTTTGTCGTCAGGTGTGTAGGATGAATTATCATTGTTTCCCCTGTGACACGCCGCCATTTTATTTCACAAGAAGCATCCCTGAGGGCTCGACGGCGACATCTGCTGTACAGGATGTACGAATGTTGC
>NZ_PFGL01000047.1:2629-4189 GCF_002783505.1 Shewanella sp. CG12_big_fil_rev_8_21_14_0_65_47_15 | reverse complement strand
TCGCCACCAATAAACTAGACACTTCCCAGCCGTTCTTGGTAACGGTTTTCATACTCTACCGGTGACAGCAGATTATTGGAACCATGTTTTCGTTTGCTGTTATAAAACATTTCTATGTAATCAAACACATCACTTCTGGCTTCATCCCGTGTTGAGTAGACCTTGCGCTTGATCCGTTCACGCTTCAGCAGTTGGAAAAAGCTTTCAGCCACAGCATTATCATGGCAGTTTCCACGTCGGCTCATACTGCCTTGCAAGCCATGAGTTTTAAGGAATGCCTGCCAGTCATGGCTGGTGTATTGGCTTCCTTGATCGGAATGCACCATCACCTGTTTTTTCGGCTGACGTCGCCAAACCGCCATCAGTAATGCGTTTAATACGATGTCTTTGCTGATTTGGGAATGCATCGACCAACCAACAACTTTGCGGGAGAACAGATCCACCACGACGGCCAGATACAACCAACCTTCGTGCGTGCGGATATAGGTGATATCAGTTACCCACACCTCATCAGGCGTTACCGGATTAAACTGACGCTGTAAACGGTTAGGCACGACGATATGGCTATCACCCTTGCGATACCTCGGCTTACGGTAACCAACCTGTGCTTTTAGTCCCTCAGACTGCATCAATCGATACACCCGGTTAATACCACAGCGCTCGCCTGTATCACGTAAATCTGAATGGATCTTACGGTAGCCATACACGCAACCAGATTCGAGCCAGAACTGCTTGATTAACCCTGTCAGCCGACGGTTTGCCTTATCACGCTTTGAAGACGGCAACTTGCTCCATGCATAAAAACCACTGGGGTGAACATCCAACATGTTACACAGCCAGCGTACCGGCCACCGATCGCTGTGCTCCTTGATAAAGGCGTACCTCAGTCGGACAGCTTTGCGAAGTACGCCGCGGCTTTTTTTAGAATGTCGCGCTCTTCAGTGGCCCGTTTCAATTCTTTTTGCAGGCGCTTAATCTCTGCCTGCGCTTCAGATAAATCATTGTGTTGTTTATTATCAGGGCCATACTTCTTCACCCAGGCATACAGGCTGTGTGTGGTGATATCTAAACGCTTGGCAACATCAGCGATGGAATGACCGCGATCAACAACTTGTTTAACCGCTTCGATTTTGAATTCTTCAGGATAGCGTTTGCCGCTCATAAGCACCTCTCTTTGAGTTAGTTTATCTAACTAAGAGGTGTCTAGGAAACTAGTGGCGATTCAGTTACATCTATGCAATTAGTCGATAGCCGCACCCCAAAAGTGAAAGCATTAGCCAAATATATTAAATCAGCAATGCATTCTCTTGTAGATACCAAAATCAATTTGCAGGACGCCGGGAATACATTGGGTAGCGTGTCGAGAAGCGCTGGCGGCGACGCTCTAGGTATATTGATTTCGGCACCAGCTGGTATGGGTAAAACGAATTTCAGTCAAGCTATTGTGCGTGACATGAAACACGATGTTACCCACCCTGAAGCCGACAAACGTCCGGTATTGTTGATCAAATCACCTAGTTCATCTGTTCGCGGAGGAATGACACACCTGCTGCTAGAAGC
>NZ_PFGL01000047.1:0-2546 GCF_002783505.1 Shewanella sp. CG12_big_fil_rev_8_21_14_0_65_47_15 | reverse complement strand
AACTTATCATCATTGATGAGATCCATAATTATCTGCCAACGCGAGCAACTTCAACTCCAACGCAGGCAGTGTCGTTCTTAAAAGACTTAATGAATCGCACTAAAGTACCAGTGTTATTCATGGGGACTCACGAAGCTGAAAAGTTAATCAGTTTCTATGATGAAATGGCCAGTCGTATTAGACCTCGTGTCGTGAGATTCGATAACTTTTCAATATCAACTCCTGAGCGATTGTACGAGTTTGCACAAGTGATTGAAGAATATGCAAAACTATTAAATCAAGCAGGTACATCTCTATCATTTTTCAAACTGGTAGATGGCGTCAAAGTGATAGCTCAAGAAAATCTCGTAAAACGAATTTACGCAGCGACAAATGGCAATTTGCGGGATATCCGCAACCTGTTCTATGCCATGGTAAATGCAGTGCTAGACGGTGAAAAACCTACCCTAGAGGGATTCGCTAACATCTGGCTACCAGCCATGAATGAGCAACTGGGATTTAACCCATTTATCCAAGCGAATGATGTGAAGGTCGCTAAACACATCTTAAACATCAGCAAAGTAAAGGGGCACTAATTTATGGAATTCTTGAGTCACCCATATCCAATTCGTCCAAGACCTGTTGATGGGGAATTGTTTTTAGGTTTCGTCCTGCGACTTGCCGACATGAATGGCCGTGAGACCCTAGCAGACTTGTTTTGTGATTTTAAAAGCCTCAGACAGTCTCGGTGTTTCTTCGTGCGCTCTGACGACTTCTACCGGGTTCTGCCTTACTTTGCCAAAGCTATAGACATGTCGTGTACAGACTTACGGAAGTATTTTATGCGTGATGGTCTCTTACATGAGGTTGCATCGAATACCTTCTATCGCACGAAAATTGGCAAACCCGTGTTCTGCCCTCACTGCATAGCTGAACACGGCTATATAAAATCGAAATGGTTGTACATGCACATAAATCATTGCGAAGTACATGAGTGTAAGTTGCTTCATGCTTGCCCTGCGTGTGGTGCAGAGCAAAAGTGGGAAAGTAAATTGCTGCACCGCTGTACCAATTGTGCAAAACCATGGGCTGACGTAGCGATTGTGCAAGTGGCTTTACCTGCGTATGAGCAGACGCTGGCGAAAATGAGTACGACGCAGGAGGAAGCCTATCTGGAGCATTTATACCACTACGTAAAATTCTCGATGCGCCCATTTGATGCGACATACGATAAGTACCACAAGGCGATTGAACATCTGCAAGATACGTCTAAATATTTTGAGTATGCTCACCTTTTGGCTACTTTGGAGTACGTTCGTCATGACTACGCAAAACACCGTAAGCGGCGTTTTATAAAAGATTTACGAAGTGAAAGCATCAATAAGTTACTGACGAATTTAGATGCTCCGCTTCATGCCGCTAACGACGAAAGTTTCTCGCTGAATTTCCCAGCAGTTAGCAAGGAACAACCAAGTGGGAAGATTGAGATCCCTGACGCTGCAACATATAAGATTCTTACGGTAAATCGAATGCGACAACATGCAGCAAATGACAATAGATACCATCTCAGGTGGGAAGACTCGCAAAGACTGCTTTCTATGTCGAGAAATACCATAGTGTCATTGATTGATAGAGGTGTGTTTAAGAAAAGAACGCACGCCACATCAAGTGCAAAGTTGATCGCGCCAGCGCTGGATGAATTGGTTGAATTGCATAGTAGGTTAAGAACGATTATCAAAATCTTGCCAACTAAACCGTCATTTAAAACAGCGAGATGGTCAAATCTTGGTTCATATTTAGGGAAGAAAAGAACTATCGCTGAATTATTAATTGCCGGGTTAAATAGAGAGATCTCAATTTACACCTCTAGTTCAGTCGAAGATTTTATGATCGAAGAGTTGTTATTCGATGTTGGTGAACTAGAAAGATTTAAGTTATCGGCATAACCAGTCCCCCCAAAAAACACCGCTCGTTTGAGCGGTATTTTTTTGTCTATAATTCTACAAAGCATACTCAATTCAGCCCCTGAAAAAATGGGCTATAAACTCATGCCAGTTCAGATTAAAACCGGAATTTATGCCTCCGTTCAGGCCTAAACCCGGACTTTTAAACCTACCCAAATTGGACTTTATTTTTGCATCCTTATAATTCAATAACTTACAGAAACGCTCAGTTCAGAAAAAACTGGAGCCTCCAAACATGTTTCTAAATGTAACCTTGGGCGAAGCCATGCTTTTCTGCTAAGGTAAAACAATAACTTAACAACGCAATTTATCTCTATGTCAGAAAAAGCGCTTCAATGGTGGCAACAGCTGCAGCAGCAATTGCAGCTGGCGGAAATGTGGTATCAGTTACTGGCACTTATCGCCTGTGCGCTGTTGGCGGTATTAATTAATCGCATGTTAGGTTCACGGCTGGCAGACAGCGGCGGTCAGGGTTTAAAACATGTGGCCCTGCGCAGCTCTCACCGTATTCTGCTGCCGTTTAGTATGGCGGCATTGCTCGCTGGCAGTGATCAGATCTTCCGCTTATATCAGTTACCAAACCAGCTATTGCAGTTTTTCATT
>NZ_PFGL01000042.1 GCF_002783505.1 Shewanella sp. CG12_big_fil_rev_8_21_14_0_65_47_15 | reverse complement strand
TAAAGTTGTTTTGTAGATCAGATCAACAACATCAGCGCGAGTTCAAAAAAATCCCCCGAATTTACCGGGGGATTTGTGTAGAAGAGATAGGCTAAATAGCCCCTTTATCATCTTAAATCCCCCATATCAGTGACTCGCTATCACTTAGCAGATCACTAAATACTGCTTATTATGGACTGAAGAAGCGAGATTCTTGCTCGACCTCTATTTCTTCACCATTGATATGGGTTTTCACTTTTATCTCAATATTTGTCACTGAGCGACTAAGCTCCACCGGATCGACACCAACACTGATTGGTAATGTAAGCACTTCGCCACCAGCAATGGTCACTGAAGTAGGGCCATACCACTTATAGTTGTTTAGGCCTTCGACACTCATAGTGTATTCATGCGCTTCTTCAGTTTTGTTAAGAATTTTCAAGGTAAATGTATTTTCAATCATCCCTTGATTGTTTTCTCTATATAGCTGGTTACGATCACGAATAATATCCATCCGAACTGACGCTATCGTCGCGCTGGCATAGATGAAGACCAATACCATAGCGACCAATACCACACCGTATCCAACTAGTTTGGGGCGGAGTACTTTCTCTTTAACACCTTCGAGTTTATTTTCTGTGGTGTAGCTGATAAGACCTAGGGGATATCCCATACGTTCCATTGTTTGATCACAGGCATCGATGCAGGCACCACAGTTGATACATTCATACTGCAAACCATTACGAATATCGATTCCGGTCGGGCAGACCTGAACACAGAGATCGCAATCGATACAATCTCCTAAGCCGATTTCTTTAGGATCGGCTTTACGGGAGCGGGGACCTCGAGTTTCACCACGTTTAGTATCATAACCGACGATATAAGTGTTTTTATCGAACATCGCCGCTTGGAAACGCGCATAGGGGCACATATGGATGCACATGATTTCGCGCATCCATCCCGCATTACCGTAGGTGGCAAGTGTAAAGAACACGACCCAGAAGTAGATACCGCCAGAGGCATTAAGCGTAAAGACGTCAACATAGACTTCTCGACTTGGTACAAAATAGGACACAAAGGTCATTGCTGTGAGGAGTGAGAGCAAAATCCATGAAGTATGCTTTGCCGCTTTTCGCCAAATTTTATCGAAGCTCCAGGGCATTTGATCTAACTTAATGCGTTTATTGCGTGCACCTTCGAGTTTTTCCTCGAACCAAATGAACATAAAGGTCCATACTGTTTGGGGGCATGTGTAACCACACCAAACGCGACCAAGATAGGTGGTCACAAAAAACAGGGCAAAAGCAGCTATCATAAAGAGTGCTGCGAGTAAGGTGAGATCTTGGGGCCAGATAGTTAAACCAAAAACGTGAAACTTCTGTTCACCTAAATTAAACCATACGGCTTGTCGGTTTCCCCATGGGATCCAAGGCAGTATAAGAAAGAACAACATTGCGACCCACCCCATGCGGCGGCGCAAAGTGCTCCACAATCCGTCGATGGCTCGAACATAAATCCGGTTGCGAGGGTTAAAGCGATCGGCTTTACTCGCATCGGGTTGGTGAATCTTAATTCGATTGGTCTTCGAATAGTCCTTGTTATTAGATTCTGCGTTCATCGTGACAGCCTTTTACTGCTTTAATATTGGACGAAAACTGGCTTATTATACCCATATAATTAATGGTTATTCACTTATGTTGGACTAAAAGATGAAAGGTTGGATCATATTAGCGCTACTTTGTGGTGCATTATATTACTTATATACAGAAACAGACAAACTAGATGCACCTATAGCAAAGACTGAAGAGATAGTAAAAAAAATAGAGAACAAGGTCGACTCTATGACGGGCACTAACATCATTAAAATTGATCAAAAACTAGCAAAAGCCAGAAAAGATATCATTGAGCGCCTATCCGCCCCTGAACTTGAAGAATTTAACAAATTTCCGTTAACGCCAGACGCCATCGCTGACTTTAAAGAAACCTATTGCGGCGCTAAATCACCGGAACACCCTGTTTTCAGTCGGGACAATCGGCTTTACATTTGCGATAACCTCTAATCACTTTCCTCGGGGTAAAAGGGAATTTTGCCATATAACACTAAGCTTTGAGTTTAGGTGATTGACCTTATATATGATTCCACCTAGCCTTTGAGCCCCGACAGACATAGGCCGAGTACCATGACCCAACAAGTATCAGACATTTTTGATCCCGCACTGTGGGATGAAGTCAGCGGATTTAATTTTGACGACATCACCTACCACAGAGCCAAAGCCCACGGCACAGTGCGTATTGCCATCAATCGCCCCGAATGCCTTAACGCCTTCAGGCCCCAAACCGTCGATGAGCTTTACATTGCACTCGACCATGCACGCCAATGGTCCGATGTAGGCTGTGTATTACTCACAGGCAATGGCCCCTCTGCTAAGGGGCAATATTCGTTTTCCTCCGGCGGCGATCAACGTATCCGCGGCAAAGATGGCTATAAATATGAAGGCGCCGAAGAAGGTAAAGCCGATCAAGCCAGAATGGGCCGCTTACATATATTAGAAGTACAACGTCTGATCCGCTTTATGCCTAAGGTCGTCATCGCCGTTGTCCCTGGCTGGGCCGTTGGCGGCGGCCATAGTCTGCATGTCGTATGCGATTTGACCTTGGCCTCGAAAGAACACGCCATATTTAAGCAGACAGATCCCGATGTCGCGAGCTTCGACTCAGGTTATGGCAGCGCATATTTAGCCAAGATGATCGGCCAAAAACGTGCCCGCGAAATCTTCTTCTGTGGTTTTAACTACAGCGCAGATGAAGCCTTTGCCATGGGAATGGTCAATAAGTCCGTCCCCCATGCCGAGCTAGAAACCGAGGCATTAATGTGGGCCAAAGAGATTAACTCTAAATCACCTACGGCTATGCGTATGCTTAAATACGGCTTTAACATGACAGATGATGGCATGGTCGGTCAGCAATTATTCGCCGGTGAAGCGACGCGTTTAGCCTATGCCAGCGCCGAAGCACAGGAAGGGCGCGATGCCTTCCTCGAAAAACGCGATCAAGATTTTTCAGCCTTCCCTTGGCATTACTAACCTTTAAAACGACGTTAATTTACTGCTAATGCCCAACGCCCTCCAGAGTGAGGGCTTTATGTTTTTTACAACGGATAAATAACTTGAGATCGGTTGAACCAGCCATAACTGCAATAGCATTAAACTCCGTGTTAGTGATGTTCAGTTGTGGTTTATTGTCTTTCAATCGAGGCGATAAGCCCCGCAATCATATTGAGCATAAATCCATGCACGCTACGGAATGCAAAATCTGGCACCCCACTGTAAATAGCAAGGCTTAGTCTTCAACTAGACTAAACGAAGTTGTCAATGCTGGTGCATACTATGCCCTAGAAGAACTCAGATTAGTGTTGAAGACACTCACTATTACCATTGCTATAGCCGTGTTGTTCGGCGTGCGTTTTTATGTGGCGAAGATACCTATTCGAGGAAAAACTACGACCATCGCAGTGCTTGGGTCGAGTCACTACTGTTTGAACTCGAAGCCATTTTTGCTATTGATGTAGCGGCCTTTGCTGTGATATCCAATCATCTGCATATGGTGCTACGGGTCGATATCGACAGTGCCAATCGTTGGACTGACCGCGAAGTGCTTGAGCAATGGCATAAACTGTTGAAAGGCGATGAATTAACACATAAATTCGCTAAAGATGAGTTAGCTGAGGCCTATGAGGTCAACAGATTAAAGCATTCAATCGCCATTTATCGCAGCCGTTTATGTGATATTAGCTGGTTTATGCGCTGCCTTAATGAACCCATCACAAGGCAAGCAAATCAAGAAGATAACTGTACTGACAGGTTTTGGGAGGGGCGGTTTATCTAGTTTTCTTTTATAGAGAATCAAGCCTTACTCGATGAAGCCGCCGTGTTAGCCTGTATGGCCTACGTTGATTACTCTTTATTTAAAGAACGGCCCATCAGAGCCCAACTAGCTGATACGCCAGAACAATCCGGCCATACCAGTATCCAGCTACGCATTCGGGCCGCATTAAAAGGTGAACAATCCAAAAATCTATTGCCTTTTATCGGCAATGAACGTGATAACCAGCCCAATGGAATCACATTTGCGCTCAAGGATTATCTGGAATTAGTCGATGACACGGGGCGGCTCATCCGCAACGACAAACGTGGTGCCATCAGTGAAAATAGTGCCAAGTTACTAACAAGATTAAATATCCCCCATGACAATTGGCTTAAGCTCACCACCGAGTTTGGCAAGATATTTCATGGCCCAGTGGGCACGCTGCAAGAACTGACTGATTACTGCGAACACTTAGAAAAGCGACGACGGCACTTTGCAGCAAACTGTCAGCATTTTCATATCAACTGACAGCAGTCCAGTGTAATCATGCTAATCCTACCCATTCGTATAATGGGTAGGATTAGCATGTCTGAAATACGCCATTTTTGAATAAGTTAACTCGCTTGAGACTCCTTTTTCCCCTACAGCCACTTTTGATGACTCTCGTTAAGGCTACTTTAGCCACAGCTGCTTGAAGGCAAACATAAAGCGCATTATGTTTTTGATTTAAAATTGGCGGCCTTTGTTTTGCCTGTAATCACTTGTTTTTTTGTTTGTTTTTTTGTTTTCAACATTTGTTTTTCAGACAGCATAGCTGCTTTGGCCGGGCCAGCGATCAACACTCTGGTGCTTTACTTCTATAACGGGTCAGGAAACGTTTCGATACAGAGAAATAGAGCCTCAGTCTCCCTCATGAGTGGTACGTCCCTTCGTGAGAGAGCAACCGCCAATACAAGCGTTTATTCGAAGGTTCAAGAGCTGTGTCAACCGGCATAGGCTAACGTTGCACTCAGGAATTGAATTCACACTTACTTTTGAGCACGAGTAAACTCATTCATCAAGCTGTTATTGAACACTATGAAGATATCACCAATAATACTCCCTTAGTTCCCCCCCCCACGGAAGGCAATAATGGAAAATAGCAGAATAAAATGGATAGGTTTTGATCTGGATGGCACTTTAGTCAATACCGCAGGTGATATAGCCCATGCCGTCAATAATATGCTCAAGAGATTGGAGCTCAATTCGGTGACAGTGGGCCAAGTTGAAACCTGGATAGGCAATGGTATCGAGAAAACAACTGAACGCGCACTCACTCAAGTCAAAGCGCAGTACATAGATGTAAAACTGGCTACCGCCTACGTAATCGAGGAGTATAACCGGTGCGTAACAAATCAATCTCGACTTTATCCTAATGTTGTAGCCACACTGGAGAAGCTCAAAATCCTTGGCTTAAAGCTAGCCTTAGTCACCAATAAAGATAAACAACATACACTCGCAATCACAAGACATCTCAATATCTACCACTACTTTGACAGCATTGTCTGCAGTAATGATGATACTGGTCATAAAAAACCACATCCGGAACCACTATTGGCAGCACTCAGAACCATGGACGTAACGATCGATGAGGGCTGCTATGTGGGCGACTCTATCAATGATGTTAAAACGGCTCGCAATGCAGGTTGTAAAGTGATCACCGTTGACTATGGTTATAATCATGGCGTCCCTATTGCTTTGGCGGAACCGGATAGGATCATAGGGGATCTTGCCGAACTCCAATCAATATTCAGGGCTGGGTAAACTTGGCTCTTGCAGAGAATATTTTTAAATTGAGAGTTTCAAACAAGTTAGTCTCTAACAAGAGAATGAATACCAGGCAGAGTAACAGCAATACCTTGCCCGCGAGTAAAAAGTCAACGATACAGATAGTAGAAAGTACTTCACATACAATCAGAAATTTAATGAATCTGAGAACATGCACATCTTTCAACTTAGACATAATATAGCCACCAAGTGGGGCGCCAATGGCGACGACAGGCGCCGCAAAAAACCAGGTGGTTATTACACTCTGATTTTGCTCCAAATCATGCAGGAAAAATAACAATATACTGCCTATCATGGAGTTGCATGCCATAAAGCAGACGGTCGTTGGAATACTGTACTTAGCATTCATCCGTAGGCAATAAACCAGATAAAAAAACAGCAGCGTATCGGCCCCAGTTCCTAAATAAGCGGAAATTATTCCCCCACCCAAAGCAATAATATATGCCAGTCCTGTCATCTTGGGCCATTCATTACTAACAGATTGCTGACTCCTCACCAAGAGTAGAGAACAGAGCAACAACAGGATACTGAACAATACTTTAAGATATGGGCCATCCAAGTCGTAATTTAAACCAATGAGTAGCCCTAGGCCAGATAAAGGCAACAGTCTGGCAATCAACGGCCAGTTAATTGCGATACCGCGAGCAATAAAAAAGAGAGTGGCGAAACTCATCCCAACAGATTGGATCATCAATGAAAAAGTCTTGGCATCGCCAGTAGTAACACCGAGTACTTTAGTAAAAACGGGAAATGCCACGGCGCCACCGCCTAAGGGGGTGGCTCCAGCAACAAATGATCCTAACACCATGGTTAGGCTGGAAATCCAGTGGCTCGTCAACTCGGTCCAAGAGTAATATCGACCAAACACGACTCCCCACACCAGCATAAATACCAATAATACACAGGGATACAGACTCTTTCTCGACATAGTTTCAAACCACTCTCAAAGGGGTGCGTTAAAGGATATGGATGCGTTTCAGGGAACGGGATAACCCTTCTCCTCTGAAACGTCGTCGACCATGTAACAAGGCATTATTATCAACCAAGACATAATCTCCCTGATACCAAACATGGTCATAGAAGTGCTCCGAGTCGTAGCAGAGACCTATCAGTTGCCGCAGGAAATCTTCGTTCTCCACGCAGCTAAACCCTTCGACCACAGCCTCAACCGGATTCACTTCCATGTTATCTTCGTTATAGGGCTCGATGAAGCGTATGCGCCTCTTGCCCGTTGCCGGATGAGTACTGATCAGCGGGACTCGGATAGTACCACCATAGTGTGCTTTTTTTTCAGCATGATAACTGATCACCTTATCCTCCAGCCATGCAACCTGCTCACAGGGAAGCGCTTCGAGCAACTTCACTGTATTGAGAAAAGTCGTTTCTCCACCTCCTGCAACAGCACTGCTTTGCAGGCATTGAAAGAAATTATAACGGGGTACTGCGTTGGCGAAGGCACCATCCCAATGCAACTCAACCCGTCCTTGACTAAAAATATGATTCTGTGGCTGAGCCTGAATTTTCAGATCCAATACATGGCCGAAATCCCATTCGAGTAGGGGCCCCAGCTGCCGGGCGAATGCCGCCATCAACTCATCCTCTGAAGGTTCGAATCCCCTGAGGATAACCAGTCCATGATTCAATATCTCTTGCTCCAATAACTGTGGCGTCAGCTCATGGAGATAATTCTTGCCTATCTCTTCGGCATTGATAACGACACCCATACCATTGTTCATTACTCAGTTCCTTATATGCTGATACGTTCGTAATGGCTGGCCTGCCCTTCGACAAACACCAATACACAACCCAACTTTTCTGCATCTTCTCTTGGCATCAGGCTGACGTTACCATTGTCCTTCACCAAGACAGAATGCCAGGGTGTAGTCCAAACATCTGACTGAGATACTAGGGATATCCCAATTTTTTCCGATACCAAAAACTGTGGATGGATAGACAGCCTCAGCGCCTCCGGTAGCTTACTCTGAAGCAAGCGACTCCACGCATTGCTGCGCTGAATGACTCTGTATGCCGCCAGCTTGGCAATTTTTTGCAATGCAGTGCGGCTGTGGTCGGAGAATATGTCGATACCGGAAAAATCTTCGAGCATAAAACGAGTGATTCCGCGATACATGCTGGCGGCCTCCTTCTCAGTTTTAACCCTTTGGCGTAAGGCGTGCAGGCTCTCACCATACTCGATCATAAGTTCCTCACGCAGCACGGTGAAATCTTCAACCTTGTCGTACACATCCTCCAGGTTGAAGAAGTCGAAATATTGCGGATAGTGATTTCTGGCGTGTTTACGCAGGCTGTTGACGTAATCACTGACATGTTTATCTGAAACATGAATGATGTCTGCGAAAACCCGTCCATCGGAACAGATAGTGACCTTGGCTCCGGGCGGATAGATGCTCTCTATCTGTTTACACAGCTTCACCAAGCGTTCGAGGGCAAAAAACTCGCCCTTATCCGGCAGGTGACCCAGAGTCTTGTTGCGATTGGGCGATTTGGCAGGAAAGGCTGGCAACACCATGTTGATCGGCCGGTCATCGTAAATAAAACTCTTGACCTTGTCCAGATGACCACCAATCTGCTCACTGAATGGCACATCCTCCTCCACTGGAAGTAAGCGCCGTTGAGTAAATATCAGCTCGAGAATGTCAATTGCTAAAATCTCTACCCTTTCTTCAGTAAGTTTACTGTTCGCTAAATGTTCCATTTCCCTGGCCCTTTAGATTTTAAATAACTGCATTGTATGAGTGAGTGAGAGTTTGTCCTTCATGGCCGCATCTACGACCAGAGGCATCTTCTCCTCATCAAAATCCACCTTCTCGATATCACAAAGGCTGCGTAAAAAACCGTTGTAAGTAACCTCAAGCAACGCCTTGTCCAGCTCCTCTATCGCTTTTTCGTCCAGCATATGTCCTCGGCTGAGCGCATGCTTCATGCGACAGCGAGTCAGCTCGATATCGAAGAAATGACCACGATTGAGGCGATGCTCCTTGCCTTGGATCAAACGAATGAATTCATCTTTCAATACATGAATACGCGAGATAGCGGCCTGTTCGACCATACTCAGGGTTTTGTGATTCAATTCTTCTTGGCTCAACGCCGACATGCTCGGACAATAACCGAACTTACGCGCCATTGAGGAAGGTAAGATGAAGCCAAACCAATGCATCAACAAGGCTTCGAAATGGGTTTTATGTACCTCGTAACTGCCGTGATAATTGCCACTGATATGCAACATGAAGCTCTCATACCAGCCAAGAAGATAAGCATTGAATGACTTTGTCTTATCAACAAACTCTTGGGTATGACCTTGCCTGTCAGCCTCGATCAATTCGCCGATCATCCTGTTGGCATCGGTCAAATAAGCCGAGCCGGGTGACAACAAAGGGTCAAGGAATGCCGATGACATCCCGGTCAGGAACCAACGATCAGTCGAGAAGGATTGCGAAGCTCTACGGGACAAATGCTTCATTGCCTTATAGTCCTGCAGCTCAAACTGCTCGCCCAATACCTCCTGCATACAGCGGTGTGACAGAAGAAACTCAACAAAGTCTTCCGCACTCTTTACATTGATGTTGACTTCATTGTTCTTCACCGTCACCCCAATGCTTACCGAGTGCTCATCCAATGGGATTAACCAAATCCAATAACCCTTATACATGAAGTGATTCGTTGCCAAGGATCTACTGGTGAAATGAGTTCTGGCGCGCCACTCCTCGCCCCCTAGATGATCTATGAGTTGGGTAAACTTGAAACGCCCCCAGGCTGAACTAACAGGATGACGATGATCCTGAGACTCAATCAAGCCCAATTTCTTTCCGAGCGGAGAAGCAAAGCCTGCCGCATCGACCAAATATTTACACCTAAATAGCTTGTTACTAGTCTCGATCAAATGGCCTTGCTCAGCGTCCAGAGTGATTTCGTTAACGGTTTCACCGAGTTCGAACTGCACACCGATCTCTCGGTTGAACCTAACCATATCAGTATCGAATCTGGCTCTATCCAGCTGATGAGCAGGAATGCCATGAAACCAGGTACGCCCCAGCTCACTCATATCCTCAACACTTAAATCTCTGTCTTTACTATCAAAATAGAATCGCAAGCCATGCTTATAAAGATGATTACTATCGAGGTAAAAGCCTAGTTTCAGATCTTTGGCAGCATAATCCCAAAATGACTCCAGCGTTGACTCACCCACCCAGGAATTAAACGTTTTCTTCCTCTCTAGCACTGTCACCGACAGATCAGGATGCGCTAGCTTCAACTGCCGTGCTAGGCACGCTCCTGCCATGGAGCCACCAATTATCACAACGTCGCTGTATTGACTTACCATACTTTCTCCTTATAGGTAGTACATCAATCTAACTTCAATAAAGTCATCATCCCGATACAGATAAAAAGGGTGATTTTCTGCCTGCTTCAAAAAGAGACGAGCTTCTATATCCAAACTCAGTTGATTACTCAGACGAGTCTCATACTCGGCCTTGATAGCCCAAGAATCCCCGTGATTATCGATCAGGGCTCCGGCCAAAAAACTGGTATCATCAATATCGTTCCAAGCTAGACGAGTCCCCACGAAAGAGGCATTGCGATATATCTGGTTACTGCGAGCCGTTGCATCCGTATCACGATGGAGTTCGACTAACAGGCTTAAATCCTTGGCACCTGCGAAAATACCGTAAAAATAATATTCCCCTCCAATGACATAGGCCCAACTTGTACCACCCAGCGCATGCTCCCTGTATACGCCTTCCCCCTTGCCCAACCAACGAGAGGCGGTGTATTGCACATCCAATGCCACTTGATCCAACTGACTATAGTTGGCTGTAAAGCCTTGCTCATCAGTGAGTTCAAACGCCGGGTTTCTATCCAGACCATGGAAAAAATAACTGCCAATATCCCAGTTATCCCAAACCCCGCTGTAACGCAGCACAAAAGATTCCCTGTCCTGTTTGGATTGTCCTACATAGTTTTCCCGTATGACCTCAAGCGGTAGCGACAGTCGCTCATCCGGCTCAGAGTAGTCCTGAGGACGAAAATAGGGCAGATAAAGTAGGGAGAGAGTGCCGTTTTCTATGTAGTAATCATATTGGAATATCAGCTCTCCCAGCTTTTGCTCACCATCGAGATTTCTAACCAACACCCGCTGGTTGACTATGTCCACCAAATGACGTGATTCAGCAACCCCCCAAAACAAGGTGTTAAATCCGACCCTGAGCTGAAAGTGCTCAAACTCCTTAGCTAAGTAAAACTCCCGCATATCAAAATCCGGAATAGCGCTGTTGTCCGCAGCAATCGTCACTACAGGTAAAATACCAGCACTGACACCCGTGCTTTGGTCTGCGTAATCCCACTCGAAAAAGACACTGGGATCGAGTTCGACATTGTCTTCTTGCTGTTCACGGGCAGCATCAGGATTGTATTGTCTGATCCCCAGTTCCACTCCGGGCGTAAAATTCCACTGCCCCCATGCCAATGGCGAGAAGCACAATAGCAGCACAAGAAAAGACTTCCTTGTCATACAACCTCCGTTACTTCAGGGACGACTTATCGAAGTCTCGCTCACTCAGCCCTACGCCAAACAGGTAATCATCGAATTCAAGAATCGTCGTTTTGCCCGTCTGAATATTCTGCATACTCATACGCTGTGGACGCCAATAAGCATTTTGATACTGTCGATAGTCACTCAATGCCAATGTTTTTAAGTGTGCATCCTTACGATCATAAAAATCGATTTGACGTACCTGATAGTGGCTCAAGTCTATCTGCGCTCGTTGACGGCTATAGCCAGAGTTTTCATATTTAGGAAATCTGTCAATAACCGCACATTGGAACTCGCCACAACTCTGCTCACCTACATATTGATAGTCGTATTTGTTGAGTTCCTGTGCGGTAAAGTCCTCAAATGCAAACTCGCTACCAACAAAGGGGCCGGACTTATTCGCCGAAGAGATACGCTTCACCCGTTTGAGGGCTGGCAGGTATAGCCATTGATCGTCCGAGTCCAGAATATGGGCGTGGGATAACAGTTTGGTATCCTGTACATCCGCCGGCGAGTTAAAGATGATAAGACTCTTATCTCCGCTCGCCTCATCGACCACTTCCTGCGTCATCATGGTCAGACTACGGCGAGTCTCTTGACCATTCTTATCTTGCAGACGCATGGTGACATTCGTCTGACTCACATTAAATCCGCGATCGGAACGATCACTCTGCGCGGCAATCAGATACCCCTTATTCTCGTCGGCCGAGACTTCAGACTCTGTCTGGGCGGCCACACCCAAGGTGACACAAACAGATGCGACAAGGGCGACGTTCTTGATCAGGTATGAGTGCTTACGAATGGAAAGTTTCATATTGGTTCACCTCTGGTTATTGCCACTGTTTGCGGCTGGTGTTTTCTGGCCACTAGCACCAAGAGTGCTGGTAATAATAGGAAGTCCACAATGAGCGCCATAACAATGGCCAATGCTGTCAGCATGCCCATCTGTGCGTTAATCATGAAGGTAGAATAAGCCAAGATAGCAAAGCCACCTGCGAGGATCAGCGTGGTGATCAGAATAGCCTCACCCACTGTTTTGAAGGCGTATTCGATAGCCTCTTCCGGGCTGAGACCTCGCTCACGTCGGGCACGCAAATACTTAGAAAGAAAGTGCACGGTGTTATCCACAATGATCCCTAGGGAAGTAGAGGTCACAGTGGCGGCTGCCACTCCTACCTGACCGACCAAAACGGCCCAGATACCAAAAGTCAGCAACATAGGAATAGTGTTTGGTAACAGACTCAACAAACCATACTTGAGGCTGCGAAGTGTCATCACCATGATGAGGCTGATCACAATAATGGCGATGGCGTTACCACTTAACATACTCTGGGCATTACGCTGGAATATATGAGAAAACATCACGGTAGCGCCGGTTGCCTTAGCATGCATCTCTATCGGGGCGTGAGTTACCAGCCAATTTTCGGCACGACTGATGAACTCTTGAATTTCCCCCGTCGATAGGTTATCCAACGTCAGACTCACACGGGAGGAGGCCTTATCCATACTGATGCGGTCGGTGAGATCTAGGCCAAAGGGCAGTGACATTTCATAGAGCAGCAAATATTGAGCGGCTAACTCACGATCTTCAGGTAATTGATACCAAGCCTGCTCATCACTGTGCATATTCTTATTCAGACGCTTGACTATGTCGCTGTAGCTATAGACATGGATCACTTCTGATTGAATCCTCAACCAGGCAGTAAAATCCCCTAACGTCTTCAAGTAATTTGGATTACTCACACCGCCTGACTCACCGCTTGGCACGTCAAATTCGACGACATAAATACCCGTTAAATTATCCATAGTGAAATCGGTATCACGGCGGAATTCGACTCGCTTATCGAAGTAATTAACGAATTCGTCGTTCAGATCTATCATGGGCAGCACATAAGCGCTGGCGGCACAAAAACCTGCAGTGGCGATGATGATCAGCAGATAATGATGTGCCACCCTGACACCAAACCGGCCGAGCCAGGCCGAGATTCTGCTCGGCTTTTGCTCATAGGTGCGCCTCTCCGGCAGCAAGGCTATCATGCTAGGAAGCAATACCAGAGAAAGCACCCAAGCGGCAGCAATGCCCAGCGCCGTAATATTGCCCAAATCGGCAAACGGTGGAGCATCGGACATATTTAACGTTAAAAAACCAACAATGGTGGTAATGCTCGTAATGGAAACGGGCACAAAGTTGACTCTAATACTTTCCCGGATCGCCTGATGTTTGTCTTTACCATCCCGTCGCGCCGCCTTGTAAGACAACAGGATATGGATACTGTCTGCTATTGCCAGCGTCAAAATGATCGTTGGAGCTGTAATTGAAATCGGCGTCAATTGAATACCTAACGAGCCACTGAGCCCCATAGCCACCATAGTCGCCAGTGCAACCACACTTACAGCGGCTATTGTCCCAGGAATACTGCGCAGACTCAGATACATGACCAAAACCAACGCCAGATACATGATAGGAGTGATCACCTGTGCATCCTGCTGCCCCGCCTCACTGAAGGCATTATTCAGCATAGAAATGCCTGTAAGCGCGAACTTCAGATCTGGATTTGCCTCCTGTACCTGAGCCACTATATTTCTCACATAGTTCACCGCCTCAGGCACTTCCGCCAAAGACTTACCCGGATATTGCACGGTAATATTGATCCCAGATGTGCGACCGGCATTGGCAATCAGTCTATGTGCCAACAAGGGCTCTTTCATGGCAATATCAGCCTTCTCCTGTAATTGCTCCGGAGTCAAGGCGGCACCCTCTTTAATCAAATCCTCAACAACCAGATCATCTTCTCTGGCGTAGGTGTGCTGAAAATTGCTAATCGAGTCAACCCGGCTTGCATAGGGCGTTTTCCAAGCTAGATTGGTCAATGCTTCTATTGCCTGCACATGTTGACGAGAGAGCCCATCGGCTCCAGCGTCATGAATCACTATCAAGATATTGTCATTCTTGCTGAACTTATCCTGAAAATTCTCAAATGCTAGCAATTCCGGATTTTCTGGACTGAAGAAAGCCCGGTAATCATTAGAAAACGTGAGATTTTTGGCACCAACGGCAGCCATCAGGCAAATGAAAATTGTCGCTATCAACAGTGGCCATCGGTAGTTGAGAACGAAGCTAGCCCAACGCCTCGCCAACCCCTCAATAACTTGGTTCATATTTACTCCCTTAAAACAGAACAATCATTCTGAAAATCTCAAAAAAATACCACAACCCAATATCAGGTTGGGTATGACATCAAATCAAATATAGTCCCCAGATAATGCTGTAAAGTGTCGCGATGAAAGTCGCTCCTAGCCATGACAGCAACTCCCTGTAAAACCCCAAGCAGGCAAATGCTCAGACTCAGAGGAACCAGCTCGGCACGGATCTGTTTCCTCGCCTGCGCTTTGATGACAAACTTCTCAAACTGTTCGATCAGCTTGGCATAGGCATCACGCACAATCTGATTCACTTCGGGATCTGTCTCGCCTATTTCGGTCGCAGTGTTACAGATCAAACAGCCATTCGCGCCATGCTGGGCGATATTTGCACTGTACATAGTGAAAAAACCGGAGAGATCTGCAAGCTCCCCTTCACTGGCTGCCAAACACGCTAGACCCGGACGTATCTTTCGCAGCGAATACTCTTCCAGACAACGCTTGAAGAGTTCCTTCTTGTTACCAAATTCCTGATAGAAGCCATAACGGCTGACACCTGTCGCCTGAACCAACTGCTCCATGGACGTATCACGATATCCCTGCTGCCAGAACACTATGGTTGCTCGCTCCAGAGCCTGTTCCACATCAAACTCTCTGGTTCTTGCCATATATCACCTCAGCCAAAACAAAGCAGAATATACATTCTGAAAATATACCAGTCAACTTCAAACTGAAAAAATGCTCAACCGTCAGGCTCGAGAGTACAAAGTCTCGCGTCCGACTCGTAACTGAATATCAACCTAAGATCTAGCGTATCGATAAACATGACTCACTATAGTCACATCCCCCCAGTCAGGATGGGTAGTTTCGGGGGATTTGGGATAGAATTAAAAAAACAATATAAAATCAAATATATAACAGAGCACCGTATACTTAAGACCATCCACGGCGCAAACATAGATAAGGTTACTGGGATTATCGTAGGCATCTTGACCACCATGATTTACTACTTGGCGACCCAGACCCAACACTTAGACGGCCCCATAACCCAAACGCAAACGATGTTACAAAGGGCCAAAAACAAACTCGATGCCATGACAGGCACACATAATTAAGACGCCCCCCCTGTCACCCTCTTTTCAGCAAAGATAATCTGCAGTTGACTTGCGATAAATTATGACTTCCATGAGTTAACTCTATGTTTTTCTTCATGGGTTTATGCCTTAACCATTGACCCCTCAAGCCATTCCGCCTAGCACTGTGAACGGTGTTTTACCAGAGACTAGCCTGACAATGATGCAACCAGTTTCAAACATTTTCGATCCTTTGTTGTGGGAACCCGTTCCCGAATTCGGTTTCACCGATATTACTTATCACAGAGCCAGAGAGCAGGACACGGTTCGCATCTCCATCAATAGACCCGAATGCCGTAACGCCTTCAGGCCCAAGACGGTAGATGAACTCTATGTTGCATTGGATCATGCCCGGCAATGGTCCGCTGTCGGTTGTGTGCTGCTTACCAGCAATGGCCCTTCGACGAAAGATGGTGGCTGGGCGGCAGGCGGCCATAGGTGTGCAACTTGACCTTGGCGTCCAAGGAGCATGCCATTTTCAAGCAAACGGATGCCGACGTTGCCAGCTTCGATTTGGGTTATGGCAGCGCTTACTTTGCCTTCCTCGAGAGGCGCGATCAAGATTTCTCCACCTTCCCTTGCATTACTAACTGTTAGAGCGGCTTTAATTTACAGTTAACAACCAAAAGCCCTCCAGAATGAGGGCTTTATATTTTTTACCGCTAATGAATAGATAAAAGCGTTTAAACTAATCTGAAAACACGGCTTTAATTTTTAATGAGAATTGTTATCATTTAAATATTCCCGCTGGGAGCCCATTTAGAGGACAAGCTCATGACCAAGACACTGACTTTTGCCGTATTACACTTTAGCGTCGCTTTCACCGTTACCTATTTATTAACTGGCAGTGTGATCGTCGGTGGTGCAGTAGCCTTAGTTGAACCCGCCATTAACACTGTGGTGTTTTACTTCCACGACAAAGTATGGAAACGCATTGAGACAAAAAAGCCGCACGGGCTAGAGGCCATTCCAGTATAGAAAACTGAGTCAACTCGACACTTTAATGACTAGCTGGTTAAACATCACTCTCATCATGGCTCTCCAATATAGAGTGAGGTGTTACCTCATTCCACTTGCAGAACCGTACATACCACGTATACAGCTTATGAAGTCTATTACCCCTTGCACCTAGACTAGGCAGACTCACGGTAGCGTCACGGCGTAACATGCCCGTGGCGAAATGTGGTAATGCATGTAGAACCACAGCCACCAGCGGTTCATCACCACAACACCATCCGTGCCATCTTATTGGCCAAGGCGGACCTCACCTTGGCGCTGAACGATCTTAAGCCCATGGTCTCCAGGCCATGGGCGAAGGAGAACTCAGCCGAAAAGCAGTGGGGAGATCTCAGGTTCTCGCAAACACGATATTTTCATGCGTACCCTCAGGGGCTGGTTTTGCCGAGAACTGCTGCTAATCTAAGGCTATGATTAAAATAGCGATGGCGGTTCAACATGAAAGAAATTATTCACGCATCCCCAGATTTACTGGCCGCATTGGGATCTATGAGTGATTTTAAAGTGGCGGCGGCCTTCGGTGTTCGCCCTTATCAAGTGCGGGATCTGCGGCTGCTACATCATATCCCAAATGTGCATGCGGCTATTAGCCGTAGTAACTTTGAATGGACGCCGGAAGCGGATGCCCTGCTGGGCACTATGCCGGATACTCAGTTGGCCAGCTTGCTGGGTACGAGCCGTGCCATAGTTAACTCTCGTCGAACTCTGTTGAAAATTCTTGCTTTTGTGCCACCCACATTTGAGTTATTGCGAAAAAGCAGTCAACGCCACCCGTGGTCGCCAGAAGAAGATCTACTCTTAGGGACTGATTTTGATAATATTATCGCGGATAAACTCAATCTTAATCATTTGCAGGTCACCCATAGACGCTATCAATTAGGCGTAGATCCGTTTCGACGCAGCGCCACCATCCAATGGACAGAGCAGATGTTGGATAATTTAGGTGAAATTTCGGATAAAGATTTTGCCGAATATTTTGAGATCTGCGTGGCCTCTGTCTATTTGAAACGTCTGTTGCTGTCCATTCCAGCATTAAATGCCATCGACCCGCCATCGCCACCCAGTATTCCGACAGCCGTCATTGACTTATTGGGTATCAAGGCAGATGTCGAACTGGCAAAGATGTTTGAAATCAGTCGCTGGTCGATAAGAGTCAATAGGTTATTGCGTGGCTTAGCACCGGCACCACAACTCCCCAGAGCCAATCAAATAAAGTGGACTGCAGAGCAGGAAGCCATGTTAGGCACCATGAGCGATCGTAATCTCGGCAACATGATTGGAGTGAGCAGTTCAAGTGTGAAGCTCCGTCGGGAATTGCTGCAGATCAAGCCATATATCCCTATACAAGAGCCTAAGTGGAATGCGTTAACATTAGGAGCTCTGGGGCGCAGTGAAGATAGAGCCTTAGCTCAGATATGGCATTGTGAAGTCGCAGCCGTGAAACACCAACGTGAGTCACTCCAGATCGCCGAGCATCATGGGCCCAGACGCTGGCTGGCAAGTGAATTGGCATTGCTGGGGACATTATCCGATCCCCAGACGGGTAAATTAATCGGCATCAGCCCGGCGGCCGTTCGCAACAAACGCATTGAAATGAAGATCAAGCCGTTGTTAAGCGGCAAGAAGTTTCGCTGGACTAAAAAACGTCTCGCCCTGCTAGGTACCATGGCAGATGAACGCCTGGCCTATCGCCTGAAAGTGACGCCCAATGTGATATCAAAACAACGCATACAGCTCAATATCCCGGTCTGGACCGGTCACAGAGGCTCCTGGGCTAATCCCGAGGCAGTGGCCAAATTAGGCACAATGCCGGATCCCGCTTTAGCCAAATTGTTAGGCATTACGGCCTCAGCAGTGTTTTATAAACGTAAGATGATGGGGATCCCCCCATGTCTCACAACAAGAGTATCAATTGAAACTTAGATCCTAAGTACCAGCGATAATGAAAAAGCCGGCAACTAGGCCGGCTTAAATTTATTGTAGGATGACAAAATAGTTCTTATCCTTGGGGTGACTTGTTCACCCCTTTATTCCTCTTCCACACAACTGTGTGATGACAAAATAGATCTAAAATAAAACTACTATAACCGCCTATTTTTGATTACCACAACCATGAAAATGACAAAATAGTTCTAAATTAGAAAAATCATTAGGAGAACCATCACCATTTAAAGTAACAAAAAAGTTCTAAAATAAAATGTAACCTACTGAAATAAATAATTAACCATCGATTAAATAAAACAAAAACCACTGACATCTGTATTATTCACCAAATGACGATGGTTTTTAGACAAGCTTAGAAGCTTATTTGCGATGAACTAAGCTTTTCCGAAAGTTCAATCTAAACGATAGTATTAAAACTTTCTTTTTGAGTTATGTTTCCAGCTCTTTGCCACAGCATAGACATGTGTAGGATAGTCATCCCAAGGATTTGCTAGCTGCTTCCCACGAGCAGCACGGAGTTTAACTGGATACCCCTTGCATTCAATCAAATGCATAAAGTAAAAGCTTTTTTCTTGTTTAGTACTAAAACGCTTATGAATGCCACTTCGAATACAGGGGTAGAAATTCCACAAATACTGCGAATACTTCTGTTCAACTCTATGTTTATAATGTTGTTTTAGCTTTTTCATATACCCTCCAGGTTTACGTTACCTAGAAGGGGTCCTCTTCAAAATAGTTCATACATTCGCTCTCACTTATATAACGTATTAATCAGACCTAATCCCAATCACAGTCTGGACTACCGAATTCCAAACCGACTGGACCACCTAAAGTACCTTGCAATTTTCTCTTTTTACACCATGCTATCGCAATTTTATCAAACACCTCTGCAGGAATTTCAGCGTCCAGCCTTCCGAAAAATTTTCCTTCAGCATTCGACTCATAAATTATTTTGAAATCAATAGGATTGGTTATCTCAATAACAGCAGGATTGTCATTATCCTTGTTGAAAGTGATTTCTTGATAAAGCCCAAACAGCTCATGATCTTGATAAACCCACTCTTTGGTACTCATATCCATTCTCCAACTTATCAAACACAACTGGCTAATAATCAACAAAAACTTAACCATCTAAAAATATATGTTTAATGGTCTCTGTTTGAGTTTAGAAAATCGGAGTAAATTCTATGTATTTCACTCACTAAAACATCATCCATTTCCGGTGCAACCTCGCGTTGCCTCTCTAATTCAGCAATTCGATGCAACATCCAGCGACCTAGGATATCAACGCTGTTGTGGAGTCCTTCACCCCGCACCAAATTTTTACCAAGACTTCGCTTTTCTCTTTCAATTCTTGTCACATCTCCATTTACATCAACCACATAGATTAACCACTTGGTTCTGTCTGCATCGAATTCTTCATTCTTTAATTGCCGAGAAATCTCCACTTGAAGGATTAAACTTCTGTCTGCCCGTTTTAACAATTCGGAAAGGACGCCTCGATTGACCGTGGCACGCCAGCCATTACCATTAACTGTATCTTCGCTTCCCCATTGTGCAATCTTGAGGATCTCTCCGTGGCGCCGCGACAGCCATGAAGCTTGATCAACATCGAATGTCAGTTCTTCGGCAACAGCTGCAGCAAGCGGCACTACTGGAATTCCGGTGACAGTCCCTCTCCGAACATCGAATTTATCTACTTTAGGATCATGCTCATTTGTTTGTAACCAAGCTTCAAGTTTGAATTCTTGCGAATCAATATCTTGATGATATCTCCCATCAGGGAGCGCAAAATCCATACGATTACGCACATTAGCCAATGCTTGGCCAAGCGCATTAGCCGTAGATGAAGAAACTAGTGCCGAATGAACATACACATCTTGAGTTGCACGGCCCCAGCGAAGTCTAAAATCAGCAGCGACAACAATTCCCTCTGCCGCGTTTATCTCAGCGTCAAAATCTGAAGGTGAAAGTGTTTGGCTCCATGCATGGGCTAGCGCGTCATCATCAACGGAACTATCGGTTTCTGGTATGTCGACAGGTGGAATACCCCAAAAACGGGATTCAAGGGGAGCAAAAGTTCTGAAATCGCTTAACCAATGCGGGCTAAGAGTAACAAGACTGCGTTCCAACCAATCCCTAAAAGCACACTCATTATCGTCGGAAGATACAACAAGAGGTTGCTCTCCAATCAGTTCCCCCACAACGCACATCATTGCCTGCCATTCCAAATAATAGCTCAATCGCTCGATAGTTGGACGAGCTCCATGCCGTCTGGATGCCAAATCGTGCGTACCATTGAGCCGCTCAAGACGTGGTTCTTTATCCCAATTTGTTGTAGTTACATCACAGCCCCATTGGTCACATAGCATGTATTCAAGTCTGCTAAGAAAATCATCCATACTGATATCAAACAATCTTGTTACTGACTTAAACCAATAGGGTACGGCATCAATGCTGTCGAAGTGGTATTTTCTCTGAGTACTTATCTCGGAGTCCAAAAGACGCCTATTTTGCTTGCTACGAGCCACAGGTAAGAGCTGGCTACGATTAATGTGATCAACGAAAGAACTCTCTTCTGCAGTTGGCAACCAGTCTTTGGAAGACTCAAGCGCTTTAAGCACAGAACGTCCTAACTCACGAATTATCAAATGAGGTTCGCGATTAATAGTATCAAGAATAAGAGATGCATAAGGCGCTACCGATTTTGTGTTTTCTGTTGTTGCACGCAACATTACTAAGCACAGTTGTTCTCTTGCTGCGTAGTGATAAAAATGATTGCCGACAAACACAGGTTCTTCTGTTTGTGTTAAACACTTAACCAGCTTATCCCAAGCAGGATCTTGGCCTCTCATCAGAATCAGTGCTGCATGACTGGCGCGCCACCGAACCCGACGATCCATATCTCCCATGGCAGAAAACAAGAAACGAGCCACACTTTCGGCATTATCTTCTGGTGGCATGATGTCAGTAAGACAAACGAGTGACTGATGGGTGGTACGTGTTTCTACTCTAAGCAATAAAGCATCTAGTAAGCTAGAGCGCTTTTCTATGGGAGTTCGTGCAGCAATAAGCCCGATCAGAGTATAAAGAAGGTCGGCCGAGATTCGCCCCTCTTGCCGCTCGATACCTTCAAGGAGAAGGCTAGCTTGTTCAACAAGAGTGAGTCCCGTTGCAGCCAGTGCGGCCTCTATGATATCTGTTTTATCATAGCGCCATTGAAAAAGATGACTTAGCGCTCCAACAATATAGGAAGGAAAACGTTCACGCATCCAAGTAACAACAGGCGGGTAGTTTGACCAATGCTCAAGTATTTGAGGTATAGCCTCACCAAACTCTCCATGTTGCCCACCAATTTCCAGCGCAATTTCGAGAAAAGGGACTCGTAGCTTGAAACTATTCACTCGCTTTGCTACATCACAGAATTGATAGGTGCTAGGCCCATATTTTCCTGCACCTACTTGCAAAGCGGCCTTTATATCCTCAGGCGTAGCAAGAGGAGGCTCTGGTTTTGGCTCAAGTTTATCCTCTAGTTTTTTATCAAACCTCTTTGAAGCGTCCTCAATGCTTTTTTGCCACTCAACGAAAGTGTCGTTAAAAGTCTTAGCAGCAAGAATAGCTGCCTGCGCATCAGGAGCACCCACTCCCTGAAGCATACGGAACAAGGAGGAAAAGGCTTCAGGATCGCCTGAGTTAAGTTGCGCTGCCAACGTAGATTCCACCATCCATTTGGGGAGCTTAGAGCAGCCATCGATCGCTGTGTGTAGCTCAATTGGACCATCAGTTGCCACGGTCGCTAGAGCTACGCGCTGCGGAAACGACAATTCTCGGCCATTCGCAATTACGTTATGCAGAGTTTGATCGATAGCCGCGATTCCTCTGTCATGCCAACGAGCCGCAGTTACTAAACCCATTGGCAGATTGCACGCAGTAATCCACCCCTCGGCCTCACCCCAATCAAAATCGCTATCGAGCCCTAAAGATTCAACAACGGCACCAACAGCATCTGCCAATCTTGCAGCAAACGCAGCTTGTACAGTCCAATTATCTCCAATCCCAGCCTTCACTAAAACACCAACGGCCTGTAGAGCACTATGCGCATCGTAATCAATAGTAGAAGTTGCTTCAGCTGCCTTACCAAAGAGCAACTTCGCAAAATCCATATCCAGTGGAAGTGCAATTCGCGCGCCCTTAACAAATAATTTAACTCGTTCAGATGCAGGCAAAGGTGAAGTTGTAAGTCTATCAACAAGTTCACTCAATAGTGTTAGTGCCGCATCGTGAGCACGGGGCTGCAAGACTAACTCTTTTGATAACTCCAGCATGTTTGTGATGTTATCTGATGACCAACTCTCTAAGACGTTGTGTACAGAAGGGATAATCGATATTACGTCACCACCAGTAATACCTGTATGCATCAAGTGGTTGCGAATGAGCAGTACTGCTTGATCGGAATCTCGGAGAAATGGCCGATTATAGACATTCGAAATACTAAGTACATTAGCTAGCTCTGGCCAACTTTTGAGGGGATTAACGGCTATTGAGCTCAATGTTACACGTGCAGCTTTGACAAATTTAGAGAAAGTCAGCATGGTTTCTGTCAGTGACTTGTTCCAATATTCCTCTGGGGACTCTTCATGCTGCCTTGTAGATCGACTATTAGTTCTTTGAGGCACTTTACGTGGTAATGGCAACCAGTCTTCTACTGAAATAATTGATCCTGAAATCCATTCACGCATAACATAAACGCGCGCATGGCGTGCTGCCCCTGAACGCAACCGATACAAATGATGAGTCTCGGAAAGTTCTGGTTTCGGCAGTGCATGATCGAGAATTTGCACAACCAATGCCCTTAGATCTTCATGAATAACCGATCGCTCGCAAATTAAGAGCACAGATTCATGCCAAGCTAAAACTGGCGAATTAATCACGCTGCTTTCAATTGATGCCGACCATCTAGTCCGCTTGGCCCGTGCCAATCGTGTAAGGCCTTTAAGCATTGCAGGCTCTTTAATATCTGCCCCTGCAAGTAAAGCTGCAGCCATAAGTGGTGCGAGCCCAAGCGGTGGCCAATCGCGTGAACCTATTGTTTCAAGTAATACTTTGCGATTACCTCCTGCCGCGTTTGTAGCTAGAAGCCTGAACACTGGCAGTAAAACCGATTGAGGTCGCCAATTGAGCAGACGTTTGAAGGCAATTTCGTGACCATGCAGTGCGGCATAGGATTGGTATTCAGCTGCGATATCTGCGTACGTCACCTTGACTTTGTTGGGGCTCTCCGTCTCATGCAACTCTCTAAGATATGCGTGCCACCATCTAAGATGTAGTTTGGCAGCTTCAGGATTTGGGTGTGATAACTGATGAGCAAGCTCGATCCTCAGTCTGGCTCGCTTGGCTCTATGTATCTGTCCAACCATAACAAGTCGATTCGCTTCATCGGCAGCAAACCTAACGGATAGATCAAGATTGTCTACCGTCATTTCTTCCAGTAGTTTTGTCCGCCTAATTGCATCCGCTGAGGTAATGAGCAGACTACATGCACTGGTGATGTCGGATAATGTCCTGCTGCAACGTATCGCCAGGCTGAGATTTCTAGACTGTACAAATTGTGCTTCAAGTGGCGTAAGGACTTTAGAGGTTTCTTTCTCATCGGCAACCAGTTTGTACAGATCTTCGAAACGATTGGCGGCCACTAACACTTCTGCAATACTGGTCACAGAGTAACGATCTGTAAGTTTTGTATTAAGGAGCAATTCTGCAGCACGATCGAGTACCGCTTTCCCATCACTCTCAACACGCTCTATAACGAACGCCTCAAAATCTTCATCGTGAAAGGACCACCCCTCTTCACGTTCAATAATTCCGCCAACATCTGCTGCTATATCGATAAGATCTGGTGGGGTAAGCTCTGTTAAAATCGCTAACATGTGTCCAGGGACAGGGCGAGGAAGACGGGATAAGGCATCAAGAACCCGCCAAACTTTGTTGGGGTCACCAAGATGAGTCCCAGCTTCAAGCACCCTCTGCTCAAACAAAGGGTTAATACCCTCAGCTTTAGGCATCAGCCGAGCAATTGCCTGTTTCTCACCGTCGCTTGGCAACCCTTTAATAGCGTAAACAAGACGCCTAGGGTTGCCACCTGTCAGGTTTTCAAATGTTGTCGCTAGCTCCTTACGCCACTCAGGCTGCCATAGGGCTACAAGTTCACGAACTTCATCAACGTCGAAAGGAGAAATCTCGAAATCTTCGAATAAATGCTTTTCACCTAAATTTGTAAGCCTAGCAGTACGACAACTAACCACTATTCGGACATTATCAGGCCAAACGGACGCCTGGCACAAAGTATCGAGGAAACATGGCTCATGCCAATGTCGAGCTCCCGTCTTTGCATTATCAGCGGCATCAAAACATAATACTAACAGAGCGTCTGGATTTCGTAGTTTCAAAAGTTCAGCTGCTAACGCAATGCGGTTCCGTAATGCCTCAAACACGTCAATACTACCCTGGCGACGCATTACTAAGGGCGTTTTTAAACGTACTGCAAGTTCATTTCCAATTTGCGTGAAAGCAGTCTCGGGAAGATGGCGCTTCTGATCAGACGCTAGAAATAGGCCCCCGCCATAGCAATCGTAGATGAAGACTTCCGACCCAGCTGGGAGCATTGAAGGAAGATCATAGATTAAACTTGTTTTGCCGCATCCTCCTCCTGCATGAATGCGCATTGGTTTCAAAGATCGAGCAAGACCCTCACCGAGCCTTCTACAAATGGCTCGTCGCAAATACGGTTGTGCTGGTTTAATATGCGAAGGAGCAGGAAACAACATTCCTTTACTACCAATCCCCAACCAAACTAATAATTGCTCGCGAGTAACCGCTGTATCGTTGCAACTCTCGGGAAGCATTAGTGTAGCGACACGCTTCTGTAAGAGATTGGCGTCGTCACGAGCATCAGCATCAGACAACCTGGCAATACGCTGAATGACTTCACTTTCCATACTAAGTCGTGATGTTGATGAGAAGCCTGTCAGGTCCCAAGCTTCCAGAAACTTTATGACTTGTTTGGCGGTTAACCCTAACCCCTTGGAAATTTTCTTTAGGAGCTCAGCATCATCTGGTACAGGCTTATAACCATTTTTAATTAACCGCCTGATGTCCTCAGCCACTACATGAGACAAAGGCTGATTTGTAACAATAGAGTAGTTACCTTTAAACCCAACAGCTTTAAGTAATTGAGCAAGCTTACCTAATACACTACTTAATGGTTTAGTTTTTGCCCGGGGGGTAAGCAACCGAGACCAGTTCCAACTGTTGTTCGGGTTTGAGGCGGAGTGCTTAAGCTGTAAATAGGTGTACGAAGTTCCATCTGCAGAATCTCTCAACAAAGTAACGTCAACTGCCTGACCGTGCTCGCCTATATCGCTATGCACTTCATCACGAGGAGGACCTTCGACTTTTACACCCGAAACATCGTCATCCATGTCCAAGAGTTTCAACATCTGGCGCGCAGCCCAAAGAATGTGAAAGTCATCGCCAGCATTTGATGCAACGGCACCTAAAAAGTCAGAATTATTTTCCAAATGCAGCACCACTTCATGATTGCGTTAACTGATTTAGATTTAAGAATCTAGATTGTTTTTGTTCGCCAATTAAAATGGCTGTTCTGCTTCAATAACTTGTCTTTGCAATGGTGCTACAGGACCAGCCATCCTCACGGCAACAACATCAAGCTCAGCATCCGTCAACCTGCGCTCAGACCATCCTGCAGCAAACTTAATATTCTCAGACCGTGGAAGCTTCGATTTCGGAAGATCTCTGATTTTAATTCGGCAAGGCATTGCGGCACCTTCACCAACAAATATGGCTTCCTGCTGAACTAAATTCGGTAAAATCTTAGTCATGCCTGACAGACCGTCTGGCAAAAACTTTGAGACTTGCTGCTGATCAGAGGCGTTTGTTAACCTTAACACCACCCATGTACCGCATTGAGAGATCACTGTACCTTCAATATCCGCAGGTCTTTGACTGACTAGCATCAGACTCACCCCGTATTTCCGACCTTCCCGTGCGATGCGTTTTATTGAGTTTTGTGCGGAAGCGTACTCAGCTTCGCCTTTATTGGGCACATATCTATGCGCCTCTTCACAGACAAGAACAACAGGATCTCTCTTGCGCTCATCTTGTGTCTGATAGACCTTATAATTGAACAGTAGCCTCGCCACCATGGATGTCAGCGGACCCGCAACTTCATTCGGCAGACCAGAAATATCAATAATACGAATATCTTGAACCGTTCCATCTTCATGAGTTTTTTGACCTACAAACTGGCTCAAAACTTGTTGCAAAGTAGTCGGCGTCTCTCGCCAATTACTCATCATAAATCGAATTCTAGGGTCTAGTCTAAGTACAGAAAGTTTGTCTAGTACCGATTTAAAGCTTTTGGAAAATTCTGTTGCAGTAATTGGCTGAAGAAGTCCATTTTGAACTCGAGAAGCCTGAACATAAAAAATATGGTTATAAAGCTCGTTCAAACAGAAAGGTCTGGGTTTATCCCTGTCAAACCTGAGGACATCTTCTATCGAAAACCCCTCTAATATTCCTGGCTTTTCATGATCCTCAAGGTCACTCGGAGGAACACCATGTCGATTTGGTGCAGGTGCAACCAGGCCAGCAGCAACCATCCTTGAGTGAGTCAATGCTTTATATATGATGTTGTTTTGGGCAGTTGCTTCGCTTTCCGTCTTTCCTATGACCAGCGTTCTGAATTCATCAGCAGATAACAGCCAATAAGGTAATGAGATGGTCTCTGAAGTATCGTTATCGTTACCTATAGGATCATAAGCTTTGTAGACAACAGCCTTATTGTTGAACGCACTACCGTATTCACCATGTGGGTCAATAATAACGATTCGTGGAGATGAATTCGTATCTTGTTTGGGTTTATGCTCCAGCATGCTGTGTAATAGGGCAGCAACAGCCCCAGATTTGCCCGAGCCTGTTGATCCTAAAACCGCACAATGCAAACCAAACATCTTATCGATATTTGCATGGCATGTAGTGCCTTCAGCCCCAACATAAGAACCAAAAGCGACCATTGGAGAAAAATCGTCCTCGCTATAACTTCCCTCTGCGGCTGTAAAAATAAGTCCTGTTTCTTCTTTAGTTAGCAAATGTACGGTCTGCAAAGGTAAGGGATAGGTTGTGATGCCTCGCGTGAGTTCAAGCTTATTGAACTTTCCATTCCAAATTCCTTCTGCAAAAAGTTCAACTTCCATAAGTCTCTGGTCCGCATCAACAGGGATCGGTTTACCCTGCTCAACATATTCTTCGGATCTCATCCTCAACAAAGTGACAAAACCGAAAATCAGCCGTCTTCCAAAATGGACTTTTACAATGCTGCCAATTTGCCCTACCGAATAAACTCTTCCATCATAGTTCTTCGTGAGTTCACCAACATCTCCGGATAACTCCACTTTTATCGAAGTGCCCGCGACTTCAACTACATGGCCAATCTTGAGCTCTGGGAGTAACATGAAATGGTTCATACTAATTGAGCCTCCGCACCTTCTTTTAACGTCGCAATCAGCCCTTGAAAGGTCCACCAACTTAAAAAATTGCCCTGGTTTGGTTCAACTAACTTGCTATTGCCACGGTAAAGTCCAGACTCACAGACTACATATAACCTGTTGCTCCAAAATGAATTTTGCCATCGACGAAGTGAATCGTTTGGTTCTTTAACAAAAGCGACCAGAGTGCTGCGGCAATCCGGATTCTCGAACGATAACTCGATCTCCTGATTAATATGCTCATCACCGAAGCTGTAGCCACAAGTAATAAACACATGGTCTTTTGTGAAAGTTAAAGCTCTTCTGAGCAATTCAAACTGACTTGCAAAAGGATCTCTTTGCGTTGCGATGTATTTAGTCGATTGAGGATAAATCAAAACTCTTGATTCTTTTTGAGGGTAAAGGTCGCGATCTCTGACTCGCCAAATTTTCCCCTCAGGCCCCGAATACCAATCTATCGATCCGTGCAGTTTGACTAGATGTGCTTGGTATCCTTCAGCAGGCTCTGAATCACCATATTTGAACTGTTTGAAAGCAACAGCACCACCTGAAAACCCATCCCAATAAGGAATACAGTTCAACGCAAGGGCATCTTCAAGCAGGGTATCGTAATTTGTAGTAAACAAACGTAAGGCTCGTCGCCGGTTTGCAACACCTTGCGACGATAAAAATAAGGCATTAATAAAATCGAGGTGTTTGCTGACGTCAACGATTGGACTCTCCAAGCTTCCAATCTCATCTTCCCCGGGGTTAACGCCTTTTTTATAACCATACCTGACAGTATCCGCAATTAGCCTTAGCACTTCCGTATGTGCCTGCTTCATGTCTTCCAATGATACTTGCTCTGCACCAAAAGCTAATCGGCTGTCAGCTTTGCGTTCAGCAAGAGCTATGTAATCCCCTAAGTGACTGAGATAATGCTCAATGTGAGCATCTGGCGAGAGCTCTTCTTTGACATGAGATAATAATGCCTTTAAACAATCAGAGCCTGACTGTTCCGCTAGAGATAACACTCTTTCAGTTAACGGATACATTAGAGGAATATTGGCATCGAAACTGATCCCAGCCCCAAACAACCAAGACTGATTGCTGGCGGCAAGAAGGCTATCAAGTTGCTGCAATGCATCTTTTGCGTCATGTGAACTCATTTACTTCGAGCCATAAAGTTTTACTATCCCTAAAATACAAACTTAAGGAAAATATGTCGATATGCTAGGAGGCATATTTAACCCTCGATACTTTGATAAGTGGACGCATTTCTCTATACCTCCTAGGGTGCAAGCACTTCACCCGCTAGCTCTTCAATTTGGATCTCCGTAACTAACTCTTGATCTGCAGCCCATTCACTGCAATAGCTGAGCATTTTAATGGTATCAGGCCGAGTGGCTTTAAACATTACCTGCCCAGACTTCCCGACTGCTGATACGTAAGGATGTCGATGATCATGTTCTAATACCGCTTTAATAGCTGGTTCATACAGTGCGGAAAGCTTTATATTTGGAAGACTTTTAGCAATTCGTTCGTAAATCGCCATTCCTGCGATATCCAAGTCGCCCCAGAAGGTGATATTCGAATGAGTGAGAAGCTCTCTTGCTGATGTGTTACCTGATGACCCTTCACGAGTCAACGTTACAGCTCTTGAGAAACGCTCTTCGACCATACCAGCAAGCTGATTACCAAAGTCTTCAGATGATTTGTTTAATCCAAAGCCAAAAGTAGAAATAAACGCACAATGCTCAATTGCCTTAGTTGTTACAGCTAGTTCAAAAGCTGCAGGGTTTTCAACAAGCACCACTGTCTCTGGATTTGCAGATCCAGCCGTAACCACATATTGCGGATGGTCAGTAAAATGCAAAAGATTGATGCCAAACGCCTTAATGGCACGAGCACCCAATTTGCCCAAAATTTTTGACGAACCTCTCAGATACCTCGCACTCACAAGGAAAGCTGGACTGCCTATGAGCTCAGATTGCTCCTTTCGCAAGCGGACTAGGCCATCTAATATTTTAGGAAACTCTGACGCATCCATGTCGGACAAGTTGGATCCACATTCGTACAACGTTTCCCGATCAGCTTCAGACAGTTGTTCGCTAGCTGCTAATGCTCGTTTCCAACCATCGGCCCATAATGGAGGAGGTAACGGAGGCAAGCTCACCTTAACGCGTCCCACCGGATTGCCAGTTCCCGACCATGAACTAGCTTCTACCCACCCACGAGCTCTCATCTCTTTGAAACAGTTTCTAATCGTCGCAGCATCCAGCTCCGTTTTGCGTGCAATTCTTTCAATCAGAGCACTTCCCTGCAAAACATTGCTATTCCGAGTTTGCAGCCTCAGCTCGCTCACGACCTTTTCAATACAATCGACGACCATACAAACACCTATTGTGTGAAATGTGAGCCAAAAATGCCTAGTGAACCTGGCTGCTCTTCGTTCGATTCAACAGTAAGCCATGAATGTTTACCGCCCTTAGCATGATATGGTCTACCGACAAAATATGATGGAAAGATCTTCGGATTGTTTATATACCTCGGATGATGAATCATTCCTATTAGCTGGAAATGACCAGCAGAGAGGCGAAGCGACTCCATTGCAGAATCAATCATCGTGTCGTGACTAAGGTTGGAAAAGAGCCCGTCCAGAATCACGAAATAGCGTTCTTTGCGCAAAGCAGCACGATTGTTCTGACGTCTCATTCCACCGGCTAGGTCAATAGCCTGTCGTAGACGGAATTCAGCCAGCTTCGCGATCCACATCAAGCTGATGGCTGTCCGCATGCCCTCGCTTAAGCTTTTAGAGGATAGTTTATGTTGCCCTCCTTCCCAAATTGAAGGATGACGGAATTCTACGCTCACATCAGTGAACAAAGATCGATAGATCTCGCCACGCAACTCGTTAATTACTCGTGTTTTCTGGCGCTTTTCTGTTATGAACGAATTATTAGTATCGCGTCGCATCTGCGCTTCGATATCGTAATAGAGTCGACTCAAAAGGTTGTCAATCTTGTCATCTGTGATGACACTAGCCCTAACATAGAAACGCGCAGAAGGAGTAGTCGCCATCGCGTCATCCAAAATCGACAACGCGCGATCTGCGTCCTTCGCCAGTATTGTCAACATATCTGTGGTTTTGTCACGAGCAAACTCTAGACTTGTGGTAGCTTGGAGTAATAGCGTTTTGTTACTCGCAATACTCACCTCAATCTGGGATTTCAGATCAGCTGGTGCATCAAAGCGCTCTTGGCTTTGCAACCATTCGCTGTTAAGCACTGAGAGTCCTTTTCTATAACCATTGGTTATATCATTGCAAAAGCGGTCCTTGCGTTCCTTATATTCACGAACAACCCGCTCGGCATTGCGTCGCACTTGAGCAATATCTTTAGACTGCTCTGCTAGTCCCAACTCACCGGATAATCGGCCAAGCTTGCGAATATTATCGATTAAGAATGGATCACAGTCTGAATGTTTGAGCCGTTCTCGAATTAACTCAGCATGAAGGAACAGGGCAGAATTATTGAATTGAATATCCTTTATATTCCCTGAGTCTCGAATGTCTTCGAGATCTTTTGCAACGGATCGGAACTCTGCGAGTAGCCGACACGCTGCCTCATGAAGAACATCCCGAAGGCTCTTGATAGTAACTAGCCTCTGATTCTTCTCATCCACTGCATGGGTATCCTTTTCCTGCAGGAGCCTTGCTTTTGCAGTCTTTATCGCTAAATCCGCTTTGTGTTTTAGCAAGTCCTGTTCGCTAGTCTGACCATCTCTGCTTTCATCTATATAACGTTGAGCGTGTGGAAACTGGCTTTCATAACCTTTACGGGTCTCAGCCTTACGCTTGTCAAACTCCAGAGATTGACGTGAACTCTCGTGGGTCTCCATGAACAACAAACCCTCACCTTCTGAAAAGTCAGCTAGGTCAAGTAAATTCTGATAGTTCTGGTGATATGCCTCTACCGCGCTTGATTCAGCATTTTGGGCTGTAGTGTGATGCGCTTCATACTGAGCAACAGCTTGCATCATCTCATCTATCTTTTTTGTCAGAGCTTTCAGTTCCGCCATGCAAGTTTCAGAAATACCTTGCCGCTTGGCAAGCTCAGCCTCGCCCCCTTCCAACAAGTATCTGCGCATAGCGGTGATTGCAGTATGGATGTCTTCTCGATCCCGTTCCTCAAACCACTCACGTGAGCGCTGTAAGTCACTGCCTTGATCTCTTATTAGTTCCAGCTCTGCCTGTATATTTTGAAGTACATCAACTCCATGCTTTGATATCAAAACCTGATAACGACGCATATCCAGGATAACCTGACGTACTGCGTCGGAGTTACGCTCCTCGTACCATTCCCTCTTCTGACGCCAGAACTCGATCTGCTCTACAATTTGGCGAAGTTCCTCAACCACCTTTTCGCCAATGTTATCGCCATGCTCCTTGGTCAATTCGAGGTATTCTCGCATCTTTTGAATGCTGTCGAGCGCTTCTGGGGAGCTTTGTAACAAAATGTCTGGCAACTGCTTGCGTAATTTTGTCAGTTGTTGAGAAGTCGCTAACAATTCAGCTTCTGCGTTAGAACTCTCCGCTCGCTCAGCATCGCGAGCTAGTTGCGTAGGAATCGATCTCTCTGAGAGTTTATTAAGCTCCTCTTCTTTTTGTAATAGCACCTCTTTGAGCAAAGCCAACCGTTTATGTGCCAAAGATCTCTCTTCTTTAACCGCTTCTGGATTTAGAAGGCAATGCACCATACGTGTCTTTATACCGGCTAGCCATGTATATGCACACTCCTCTTCCAAAACCAGCATCGGTGTGCCACTCTCCATCATAGCCTTTAACGGGCTTGCAATTAGCACCGGCATCGTTGTTTGTTCGTTATAGAGCAAACGGGAAGCCTTGGCCGCTTCCCCAATAGTTTCAACAACTGGAGCAAACAGCAATGATGAGAAGTGCGTCAGCCAATGTTGTTTCACATCAGATGGACAATTGTTCTCTATAAAAATGTGCAGAGGAACAAATGTAATTGTTCCTCTGAGCAGGTCATGCATACACGCTACGTCTTCTGGCCGGGCTACAGGATCGGACATCAACTCGGCAAGCTGACGCTGGGCAGTAATAACTTTCTGATTCTGTTGAGCGAATTCTTGAGTTAGCGCCATTCGCCGTGATTCAAGTTCAGCAAGCCATGCAGTCGGGCTCCAACCAGGGTTCGTCTCCCGGAACAGATTGAGTCTAGAAACTTGAGTATCTAACGATTTACAGCTCGTTTCGGCCTGAATAATGGCCTGCTGCAATTCTGCACGCTCCTTGCTAGGATTCAACATTAGCGGATTGATATCACCGAAAATTCGATGATATGCTCCAACAAATGGCTGTAAATTTTGAATACGGACATACAGCGCATCCGCAACTATCCGCGATTTCTCGAGCGCTTTCTCTTGAATCGCTATGTGTTGGAGCTCACTAGAAATATTGATTCTATCGGCATCTCTCTCATCGAACAATTCACGGAAACGTGATACTGAGGGCAACAACGCAGTAATACTCTCTTGTAGCTCTTCACACTCCTTGCGTCGATGAGCGAGCTCTTTCTCGTCATAATCAATTTGCCTAAGATTACCCCGAATATCGATAGTTTCAGGCGATGTTTCACCAAACCATTCCGCGTAAAGTGGATGATGAGATTGCAACTCTTGCAGAGTCTCAAGCTGCTGTTGGTTCTTTTTGTGCAAATCTTCTTGATCTAACTTCAGAGTTTTTAGTCGGATTACTTCATCATTTGAATTATGAAGGTTTTGTTTAGCGACTTGCAGAGCTTCCTTCGCGCTGTCCATACGCACTGACAGTGTATCCAAGCAGTTTCGCACCGATTGGCCGCGATTATTCTGACAGAATGTCAAGTAACGAGTGAACAGTTGCTCGAGACTACCTACACGAATATCATGCTCCCTCAACGCACAATCAGAGGCATGAAGCTCATCGGCCACTATGCTCGCGAGCAATATTGGGGTTTCGAGTTCTTTAGCAGAAAAATCCCCGCTTCCAATTAAATCCTCGAAGGCCCCTTTCGCTTGGTCATACTTAGAGATTCGATCCCCGAGTTCGTTAACTTCGAACTCCCACTGAGCTATCTCAACCATTCGCCGTTTGATATCTTCTTGGTGTTTGTCTATTTCCACTAAAAGCTGCCGAGCTGCTTTTCGGTAGCTGTTGGTGTCAGCTTTGTTTTCGACCCAGCAAAATACTTGCTGTAGCATATCAGCAGCTCCAGCTAGTTTTGCAGTACCGATGTCTCGAAGTTGTGCGAGAAGTTGTATCGCGGCATCTAGGGCGTAAGCTTTTCGAGTGTACCCTCCACCACGATTACCAGACTTGAAATTTACAAGATTCCAACTAATATCAACAACTTGAAATTCATCTACTTCTTGCCGCGCAATCTTTGAGCGTTCGGCAGATCTATTTAGAATTCCGGTCTCGACACTGGTAAGTTTTTCCAGTCCTGCATCCAAAATCATTAGACCGTGGATCTTGTCTATTACTACGTATGGTACAATTTCACCAACTCGGCCAGACGGCAAATAACGCGCATCCAGCAATCCTGGAAATGGATCTGTGCGCACAAGGTGTTGGATTAAAGCGCCGTCGTGAGCAATATTCCCAAGCATCAGACGATACTTGTCGCTTTCTTCCTGGGCTTTCGAGCCAGTGGCTGCTAGGCCGTCAAGATCACGCACAACATCTTCTTGCTCTTTAATCAGCTTTTGCTCCTGCTCCGCTTTTATAGTCGCTGAAGCCATCTTGCTAAAGTGGGCATAAAGTAGTTCTTCGAAGTTTTCGCGTGGGTCTTCAGGGTCCTCCTCTAACTCACTATTCGATGCAAGTAGCTCTGGAGCAATGACCATTCGGAAAAATGCCTGATCGAAGCTCTCGTCGTTTTCTGTCTCGACCTGATGAAGTTGAGCTGATTTGTCACCGCCACCATCAAGATGAAACTTTACTTGTTGCGCCAGTACTCGACTAGGAATGTGGCTGGTAATAAGAGAGCGCCATTCATGAACAGATGAGATGTTCCAAGTCCCACCCACAGCCCTCACAGCTTGTTGGACTGCTGTTTCTTGACTATACAAATAACCCTTATCGGTACGTTCGAATACAGGACAATCCTCTAACACCCCCCTATAGTAGTAAAACTTTGGTTCCTCTCCTTGATAGGCACACAAGCCAAAAACATAGTGATCATTATTGTTAGGCAGATCTCTGGGATCCAATAAACCATCTTCAAGACCTAAGTCGGTTTGCATCAGATCATCTTGTAGATCCCATAATTGAACTCGGATGTGTGAAGGTGTTCCACATCTGCGTGGCGTGAACAGAGGCAGAGCTTGCAGCCTCAGTTTTCTGTCTCGGCTAATAAGGTAAAGCAGGGCTGAGATCATGTTAGTTTTGCCATGACCGTTCGGGATATTGATAGCTGTAGAATATTTGAGCGGAGAAAACTCTACGACCCGTAGAGCAGGCTTTCTATCTCTGCTTTCTGGGTGACTGTAGGTAAGGAAATTAACATACTGAATCCTTGCAATCAGCGACATACAGCCTCTCTGTTAATATCTGTTGTGTAATCCGTTCCAGTAAGAATCGACGTCGCAAGCCTATATTTCTTTGCGTTGGAGTCCTCTACGAACTGCTGTAAACCCAGTTCGTAATTCCTTTTGATCTCGTATGCAGAGAGCAGTGTTTGCTGATACACATCCTTCGCAATAGTCGTTAGAAGACCTGCGTTAATCATTAGATTGACGAAACGCCGACATCGACGCTCTACTTCTGTATGGCTTGCTTTCTCGAACGTTTTGAACACAGCATCGGCCGGAACTTCATTCCGATCCAAACCCTGCCGTAAATCCTCAAAATGATTACGGACTAGTGTCAAGAAGACATCAAAGTCGAACATTCCCTTTGGATATGTTTGTAATTGAGATGGTGACCGGCCTTGGTTTGTATAGATCAGGTCTAGGTGGACCAACCAAAGATGCACGAACCATGCTGCAGCCTCGCTCTTGGATTCATTACCTTTCTCCCGCATCGCGTCTAAAATAACTTCTGGGGCAAGGACAGCCGAAGGTTCACCCTTTCCAATATCACGAGCCAATAGATATACTCGTCCACCTTTGGGTAAGGCTGGGATGACATGCCAGTCAAAATCGACAAATATAAGGCGCATACCAGCAAATATTTTGTCCAGCGAACGTCGTTCTTCAGTATTCATTGAAAATAACAGTTTCCCCACGATCCTTGCCTCATCTGTGTTGCGTCCATTGGCAGGATGTGTTTCAACTATCCGATGTCGAAGCAGATGCGCAACGATCAGCCCCATATCCTCCATATCCATTATTTGCTCTCCAAGACCATTACTAATTCATCGAACGACAGTCGTCCGACTCCTTCAGCTGCATAAGTGGCTCGACCATCTCCAAAACGAACGACTATATTCAAGTCCTCCCCAAGCATTGTCGGATCACAATAGGTTCCGACCAACTCACTGAGATTGCTAGTGTCTGTTTCGAGGCCAATCCACTCGCGCTCTAACGCATCGGTAAGAGTAAGAGGACCTTTACGAAGCTCTGCGAGAATAGCTGAGCCGTGCTCCGCGATGAAACCGATACCCTTAATGCCTGTATCTTCGATCCCTTCACTGTCCTCGTCTTCTTCACGGTTATCTATACCTCGTTGCGGTTCGACTACTCCAAAAAAGTCAAAGGGGCAAGGCATGATTTGCCTCAGTCGGGTAGGGCCAAAGGAGCTAATCAGTGAAAAATAGAAACTATCTTGGAATGATTTGGCGGCCAACGAAGCTGACAGGTCAATGAAAGAAACCGGACTCAGTGCACTTTCGTCCATGGTAAGACTCTCGTTTACCAGTTGTGTAAATGATTCAAGTAGCTTAAGCGTTTGCCCGGTGACGTTCTTCAAATGCTCTTTAGCATAACCGTGGCCGAAAGACGGTTTACCAGCCCGATCCATAGCAGCTATCCAGATTTGGAATTCTGCACGAGTTGATTGAAGAGAAAGGAACTCGTTCGCTTCGACAAGAATCTTGGCCGCATCTTCGATTTGCTCCTTAATCACATCACCACGCTCCTTGAAAAATCCTTGAATACCAGCCTTCTGACTACCCTCCCTATGTGATTCAATCTCTAACCTGAATGTCCGTAGAACATCAATTATCGCTGCTGCTAGTTCGGTTATCTTCCAAAAATCACGCGCTTTAATCGCGGTAAGTAGATTCTTTGCAGACCCAGCAATATAAGCGATGTCACGCACATTGGCGGCAAGCCCAGCTGCGGTTCGACCGGTAGAAGCAAGTCGATAGGCGTCCGCAGTGCGGGAGCGCTCAATTAGATTGGTTTCCTTGGTTGAGTTAATAGGTCTGGTTCCATTATCCATCCTCTCTACAAACCATATTTCTGCGGGTGTGGTTAACGCTGATAGAACAAATTTCACATCTTCGTCGGATAGATTAGTAATACGTTTTTGTAAACTTTCCCGAACCTCGGTGCCAGAAACAAATCCACCTACGACTTCGCTCTCACGTTCTCGTAGATATTCGATCACTGTCAGTGCAACATCCAACCAAAGTCCATCGTGATTTCCCCCTCGGGCCTCACGGTAAAGGTCATACTGGCTAGTTGAACGTCCACTTTCTCGATGACTATCGTGAAGATCAATCAAGCGAGCAGTCGAGGCAATTAAAGGAATCCAGTCCATCGTATTTCCTTCATGGTCATACTGAGCACCAATCAATTTGGGTTGCATAACACTACATATCGACAAAACTAACACATCGTGTAAGACTATGCAAACTACACATCTAACATGAGCCTCATCATATTCATATGTCGAAAACTGATTTGTTGAAATCTTTGCCCCATCTTTCATTTACAGTCCAACAACGAATGGAACACATTGAGCGATGTTTGTTTTGGAAAGGCGAACTTCAACGTGCTGATCTTGTGGACCAATTCGGTGTCAATCCTACTCAGGCAGCTACCGATTTCAGCACGTATATGGCTATTGCACCTGGAAACATGAGCTATAACAAATCCCGCAAGCGGTACTTACCTAATTCAGGCTTCATCCCACTCTTTATGAACCCCCGCGGGCTTGATGAATTCGTCAATATGGTCCCCTCTCAAGTACCTGTGGAGGCTTGGCCTCTGCCTAAGCGCCAGGCAACCTCAGAAACTCTGTTTGCAATAGTAAAGGCAATTCAAAAACGTGAAGCATTGGAAGTTTGTTATCAATCTATGACTGACCCAAATTCGTCTTGGCGTTGGCTATCACCCCATGCTTTCGCTTCTGACGGTGAACGCTGGCATGTAAGAGCGTATTGTCACAAGCGTGACGAGTTTCGTGATTTTGTTCTTGGCCGCGTTATCGCAACTAGAAGTACGAAACCAACAGATATGAGTGCAGAGCAAGATGTAGATTGGCAAACCTTCGTAACAGTTATTGTGAAGCCAAACCCTGATCTGTCTGCAGAACAACGTTTAGCTATTGCCAATGAGTACAATATGCCCGATAACCAAGAAATTCAGTTGAGACTAAGGCGCTCAATGCTCTTCTACTTGGAAACACAATACAACTCTAAACAGGTGTCGATGCCTGCAGCACATCAATTGATCGTTTCAGTGAGAAAGTTGGAGAGTTAATTTCATATAGATTTTGCCTTTGTCACTAATGTTGTCGGCTTGTAATTAGCGACAACAGCCCCTTGGCTCCAAATTTGATTAGATAGCAGATAAGAACCTCAGAGCCCAGCTCTCCAGTGACTCCCGGGGAATATTCCCAGCCTCAGCGCCCTGATGTTTTGGGTGATTAATACCTCTGTGTCCATGTTCGCCGTAAAGTGTGTCGAGTAATTCGTTTGGCCAGGACAAGGACTTAGACACAACTCCTTTCCGAATCTGCAGATACTGCTCATCCCATTTGGTTGGGTCGGCGTTGAAAAGTATTTTGGTTGATAACATTTTGATGCCATCAGAGGTATCAATCTCCAGTAACACAACTTGCTGACCACCATGTCTAAGCCACACCGACTTAATCACCCGCGGAGTTCCGTTCTCCAACATTTGTTGCTGGCTACGACCAACTTTCGGCAACGCCAAGGTGTCCTGATGCAAAATAGTACAGCCATGTACGAATTTTAAAATTTTAAGCATATGGTCGAAGCTGATAAAACGACCTGCGTAGTAACGCTCTCTGTCTGTAAGATCATGCTTTCCACCTACATCAGCCGAAGGAAGCTTACCGGCTTGATTTGGTTCATCAGTGCTGACCTGTTTTCCGCCTTCCCGCTCCGACTCCTCATCAATAATCAGCTTATGACTTGGCGTGAATTGTTCTTGCTTAACAACAGAACAAGGTCTTTTAAAACGAACAAAAGACGCACCACCATCAATAACTGTGGTTTGATTCTGATCGGATGCTGATTCTTCATCATCAATTTCATACTCTTCTTCCTGGTCCCGCCAGTCAACAGACCCAGAACCATGACGGACAGAGCCATCTTTATTTTCCTTTTTGACAAAATCAGGGTGAATAAAAGCAACCAGTACAGGCATTTCGGCATCGATATCAATACCTATGATTTCCTCAACCAGGTAGCTCGATTTGTCGTCGCTAAAACGTCCACGGACATGAAGGGTCCAATTGTCCATTGGTGGGGGATCAAAGCTGAAACACCACGACTCCCATATTCCTTTGAATTGTCGGTCTCGTATATAGTGCGAATAAATGCTCTGAAAAGAGTTCATGGCATCGCTGTTTGTCAGCAGCCAAGCCAGAATCATGGTGGTGCCACTTTGATCAAATGCACTGAGGGGAAAGGTAGTGGTCTTTAAAACATGAATATCGACATGCTTGTGGAAGTAAGGCCGTTGAACGTCAAATTCGAGTTGTAATGTTGTGCTAGATAAACAAGCGCGGCATAGATAAGAGTTGATTAAAAAGATGGCTCTGGCCAGTTCAAGCTGTGGTATGACGTACTTAACGGTTCTTCCGGGCTTTTTCTCAGTGTAGATGAAAGCATTCTGCCGGCTTTCTGCTTTTCTGACTGAATCGAAATTACTTAAGTCAGGAAAATCGGCCAGTTTTGCCGGAAACAATTGATACCGCGAAGGAAGTTCGATCACCCTGTCAGCAGAGTTTTCTCCACGCTTACTACTGTTGATGCGCTTGCTGCGACTCAATAAAGCTAGGTTGGATATCCGGGTCGACTTTTTATCCTGTAAAGGGCGACACCAGACATTGATATACCAGTCTCGCTTGCTACGAGCTCTGAACAATTCACCTATATGTACAATTTGAACATCGTCATCAAAACCGGCAATCCTTGGCATCCCATCTCCTTTACAACATCCGCAGTATTGCAGCGGCCTGTGGAGTAATACGTTCTTTACTCAAACCTGACATACGAAGAACGAGCCACATTTTAGGAGGTATGTGTTCATCCCTTAATCGCGTAAAGATGCAACAAATACGACGCAGCTGGTACTCCGTGATTGACTCAGCATATCTTTGTAGCACTTTGTTAACCAGAGGTAATTTGCGAATATTTTTTGAAATGGATGCTTTGTTGGGTAACTGCTGAAGTAACCAGTTAGCGGATAACCTGGGCAGGTCTAGCCGTAAGTCGGACTGATAAATCAGCCGCAATAGATGACGACTAGCTGTCATATCACGCTTATGCCAGTCGACTTTAAGACCCGGCAAATCTCTTGGCTGTTTATGTTGCTTGTTAAACTCCATGAGCCAGATTCTATCATTCCGGTATAGCCAAGCGTACAAGGCTCCACCGGATTCGACCTTTCGGGCTGCTTTAGCGCCATGAACTAGAACCAATCTCTGCCATGCTTCACGTTTTTGCGTATCGACAACTGTTGGGTTCGCAAGGGCACCTGTAAGCTCTGATTCGGGCCACACCTTGCCACCCAATTTCCGCACTTGGTTAAGAATTTCAGCAGGCGTCATTCCTGGTAACAGGACTGCCCATACAATTAAATGCTCCAGATAACTAAAGGCCTTACGGTGCTTCCGAAACATCGATCTCAGCCAAAAGCTTTCACTAATAGGTCCGTGCAGATGCAGTTCAGACAAGGTCCGAACAGAGAACTTTTGCCTGATATGGTCGTAGACCTGATCGTGCAAAACTTGTTTCCCTCTTGAGAAACCGAAATCAACAGCCAGACCATGATAAAACTCTGTCCACTGTTCAAATGATGGTGATGCCCCCGGGGACAACTGCATTAACTCACGAGCTAAACATGCAAGTGCCATCTGCTCAGAACTTACGTCGGTACAGCTTTGTGTTTTACCAATAGCTTGTTGCAAGGGTAAAAATAAATGCCGATGGTCGCCTATGTTTTCAGATAGCAAAGTTAATGAAGCATGCTCAGGACAGACTCCAAGACCAGGAAAATACCACTCACGCAACCAGAAGCACTCCCCATGCGCCTTTAGTTGCTGCTGTACACAAGCAGCACAATAGCGGAACCCATGTACTGATTTAACTCGGGAAGCAGCAACACCAAGCATTAAGTGAACAGCACCCTGAGAGCTTGCGGCCATCATCTTCAGAGCCCTAAGCCTGTGTTCTTCAGAAACAAAAGGGGCATACAGCGGGAACAGAGTGTGCTGATAAACCAGCTCAACAACAGAATACCGGCCTGTTCTTTTCAGCTGGTTAGAAATAGCCTGCAGATGACAAGGCAAATCCATGGTGGCAATTACCTTGCGGTCACCATACACCTCATCCAGTAGCTGTTTGGCGCTAGAAATGCCGAGATAAGTACCAGTACGAGCTACCGCACTGTAAATAAGTTCATTTTGATAGGGTATAGGGAAGTTGAGCATGGTCGTTAACTGATCAAGCGAATGTAAGTTTTTAAATATAAGTGCCGTTAATCGGATTGAACTCAACTTGCTCAAACAATCCTGGGTAAAATAGCCTAAACATTATACTTCACAACTGTTTGCAAGTAGTGTGTTGTAGAGTAATGCCGTGTGAAACCACATAAACTACCCAGCACACAATTGGCTTGTTGAAGCATCTTGAAAACGGTTACCGCAGGTTTAAAACCTGCGGCCTTAACAATTATTCTCACATTTTAAAGGTTGGTCGAGGCGGCTCTGGACGATAGTTTTTTATAAACTCTTCCGCATCCCCGATAGAACTAAATTCTCCCAATACATTTCCGTTTGCATCGCATACTTCGTAGCTAACTCGGATTACGTCACCATTTCCATCCAAGTGATCAACTTGAACTAAAGATAACCCATTTTTGGAACTCAAGGCTTTTCTATTCTTCATTACAACTCCAGTCTGATTGGTGAAATAAAGCAAAACTCGATTGCGGAAAAATGCTGTAGTAGCCGGCCGCGATTGATGAACTCAGTTAAATTTATTGCGTAGATAAAGGACGATTTTTTATATAAGCCCAACCTTCTCTCCCATCCGAAAGGGCAAGACCTCTCGCGCCAATTTCTATTAGGAGTCTACGACCCCCTTCAGGTTGAGAGCCAGTAACCGTAGACAAAGTATCTAAGGACCTTCCCTCTTCAAATCTTGTATCGCTTAGCATTTTGCTTAGCAGTTCTTTTCTCGCAGTATCAATATTTTTTTGCTGCTTATTCTGCATTTTGAAAATGATAATATTACCAATGATCGCAATTACAGCACCTAAAGTGACTCCACCCAATCCAATAAGGGCAGTCCAGAAGCTAACGTCACTGACAACCTTTCCAGCAATTATGGAAACCGTCTGTTCATCCATTCACAAATGCCTCTAACCTAATTTTTCCTACCGTTTGTTCTAATTCAGCAACAAATAACTAAGTCATATCTGCTTGCAAACATGCACTTAACCCTATGAAAAATAAATAGCACCTTTACACCATCAAGATACTTAAAATGCCATAAACCTCGTAAAAGTACTCTGTCGTAAATCTCAGAACAACGAGCACGATCTCCGTATCTGCCTACAAAAATAGACAGCCTTTCCTACCGAAAATTGATTTAGAGCTAATGCGACCAATCACCCGCCACTAACACACTTATTTAAATCATATAATATGCCTTTGGCTCTCAAAGCCGAGTGCATAGCTGCTGCGGATTGTTGCTGAGAGCTGATGTAGCGCAAATCATCCCAATCCAAAGTATCCCATTGATCAGGTTTGGCATTCTTAGCACGTATTTTCGATTGTTCTGGTTTCACTAGATTGTCACCATCTGACAGCCAATTCAAAATTACTGGTAACAGTTGAGGGCGAGTCAGCTTAGGATTCTCAGCGAATGCTTTGCGCACCGTTGCGACAAGCAGGCTTGAGTCATAATCGTCTTTGAGCATTAGGTAGATTCTGCGTTCGTCGTCTGTTGCCAGCTGTTTTAGCGCTAATTCCTCTGGGGTTTCGACTTTCATGCCAGCAATATCCCTTTGCAGCTGAATAAGCCTCTTGTCCATTTCCGGCAGCATCAAATCAGAATACTGCGCAATTTTTTCCGGAACGCCAGATCGAAGAGCCTCCAGCATAGGATGAACAGGTTTTAGCTCGTCTTTATAAACCTGCCGCATTAAGCCTTGAGTGATACGCTCTTTACCCAAAGCCAAGGCTCGTAACTGAGACAACACAAAGAGCTTAACGACTATATCCATAACGCCCTGACTCAGGTCATACCAAAGGTCCCGTAACTCGTCGGTTAACACCAGATCCTTGCTCTGCAATAACTGCAGCTTCCAGAGGTTGTCGGTAAAGGCAACCCACTCAGGGTTACGCTTACCATTGGGTTCTTGTTTCATCGGTTCCCAAAAAATCGCACCTAAACCTGAGCCACGTCGGGCTGACCTGAGATCAATTTCAAAAATTTCCTTGGCTTTAGGCGTTCCAATCAGCATGACTGGCACACCAATGGTGTTCACCATAGTCACGAAAAAATTCAGCATCGCTTCTGGGCCACCTGATTTCGTACGGCTTAAATGCTGGATCTCATCAATAACGAGCAAACCTACCGCATGGGCGTTGGCTATCTGAGCCATCAGTGCCAACATGGTCTCAATACCATTACGTTTGAGGCCATATTTTTTCTCATAATTCGAGCCCAACGCTTTATCCAGCGCCCGGAAAAAGTTCAGGCAGATTTCTTTAAGCGAGCCATTGTGTGAACAGTCCACTTTCAGATAAACCACTTGCTCAAAATTCATAGTCGGGTGATAAATGACTTGAGGATAGGTGTCAAGGATGCGTGCTAAAGACGTTGTTTTTCCACTACCTGAGCAACCAATCAGCAACATACTTTGAGCAGTAGATTTCGCCTCTTCAAATCTGAAGCTAGACAAATCACCACTTTGAACTCTTTCGTAGCCATTTTGTAAGTGCCGCTGCAGGTCGCCTGTTTTAGGATTACGGCCAACATAGCCACCACGAATCATTAGCGAAACTCGCTCACTCAGGAGCATGTGAGAGCCCAGCGGCTGGAAAAATTCATTGGTGATACGGCAAATACTGTGGGCACGAACAACTCTTGGTTTCTGCAGATCTGACGCATCGAAAAGTGATGTTGAACGAAGAGCTGCAGCACTGTTTACAGATTCCTGCAGTGGCGGCAAAGCTTCGATAAACGGATTGCCTTTGTAAGCTGTGACATCGGCGTCTCGATAAACGGCATCAATTTTTGTTGCGCTCATTCAGGTTCTCCATCTTGGTCACCAAACAAGTCCGGAACATAGCTGGGCAAACTGTAATCCTCTTCGGCTTCTCGCAGAGGAATGACTGGTGCAAGCACTTTGTCTTTTACTTCATTTGCAGGCCTGACTCGCTGTAATTGTTCAGCTTCACGGGCCTCTTTTTTATTACCCCTGATCTGTGCAATACGCTTTTGGCCTGACTCTTTAATGGCTGGAGTTGCGCGGATAGCACTGGTAGTTTTTTCTTTTATAAAAGCATCCAGTTCTCGCCGTTTCGCATCTTCATCCAACCTGGCATTTGCCATATTATGTTTCTGCTGGGCCTGCAGCTCCCAAGCTTGCCAGAATGTAAGTCCTCTAAATTGGCGACTGCGATCAGTAAGAGTACAAGTCCAGTAGGTCCGGCTACCTGGTTGTGGAAACAGATAAATGGTATCTGCAGATCCCGGGTTGTAAGCAGCCTCCAGTTTCTGAGAACGCTGAATATCAGGGCTTCGCAGTAGCCATCCTTCTCTAAGAAATTCTGGACAGCTGTAGTAGGTACCCCACATATTTGCGCCGTATTGAGAAATACTGACCTTTTGCCGTGGCAACAAAGCAATCCTTAACTGCTCAGAATCAACCTGCCTTAAATTACCAACCCTGTGCTGCATGCCCCAGTTCCATACATGAATTGGAATTGAAGGGATATCAGCTGGCAGGTCTGCATCACGATCGTACTTATCCATCACATGGTAGTTGTTTCGAAAAAGAATAGTCTTCAGCATTATTTGGGCAAAGTCAGTGATCGTCATTACAGCATCAAGACGATAATCCCGCTCTCCGTGTTTTTTCACTCTGTTACCAGTAACAACACCAGGCACATAGGGTTTAAATTCAGCCTGAAGAGTACGGAAGCAACTTTCAACAATCCCCTTGGCGTCACCACGTCTCGGTGGTGCACTTTCGATCCGAAGATTAAACCCCTTAATCAGCGCGTCCACCTGATGGCTCATCATTTCACCGCGGTCAGCCAGAATGGCATCAGGTAAACCAACACATGGCCATTCGTCCGGAGTGATATCTATACCAAGAGACTTACAGGAAGTGACCTTCTCAGTACAGGCAATTGCCACAGCCTGCATAGCCACCACATAGGAAGGGTTGTCAAAACCAATATAAAAGCCAGCTATCATTCGGCTGAACACATCAATCACTATGTAAAGGGTAGGCCTGCCGATAATTTTACTGCGGTCGTCATCTGCAACCAGGTAGATATCAGCAATAGTTGCATCAATCTCATATCGGCTGCCAGGGCCCAGCACATGTGCAGTTGCAGTGCTGGTTAAAGGGCGAATATCCTTTTTGTAGATGCCGGGATTCGTGCTTTCAAGTAACCGCTGTGGCTTCTTATACTCCCGGTTATAGAAATACCGGAACTGCCGTAACGTGGGGAAATCTTCAGGCAAGACTTCAGGGTGGTACTGTGCAAACAAATCCCTGAAACGACGATACGCGACCGTTGTTTGAAGCTTTTTCTGAGTTAATAAGTGCTTTTCTATACTGACCCGAAATATTCGTTCAACATCGACGGTGACTTTAATACCTGAACCATCGCCGTATAACCGGCTACGGCCAACTTTTGTTGTGCCTGATGCCGCTCTGGATTTCCCCGGGGCTCCACTGTTCTTGAAGTCAGGCAATAACGCATTGGGCTTCTGGCCTCGCTGCCAAAACCTGCGAAGTAGCTTATAAATAGTCGCTTTGGTTGCTATACCACCCATCTCAACTTCAGTAACCCGTCGCGCTCTGGCTTTAGTTTCAAAACACAGTTCGTCAACAATAATGGGCTGAATAATGGCCAGTGCTTTTTCACGTCGATTAAATGCAACAGACCCAACTTCTGGCTCTTCATTATGCAGAAATGCGTAAGGGTCAGTGCTTCTGAGCAACCGGCCTTCATCCAAGTAGGAAATAAGCTTCAGTTCCAGGATAAATTCGGGTAATCCCTTATCGCTGTCGATTTGGATCCAGACGAGCTCTCCCGGATGCACAGCTAAGATACGATAGGGCTGTTCGTCAAATCGCAGAACCTCATTGATTTGCCACATGCAGCAAGGCCTCCATATCTTCAAACTGACAGAACCTGAGCTCTGATGCCTTAACAGAACGAAACACCTTATTGATATTAAATTTAATAAAGCCATTGGCTACCAAAGTCCGAACATCTCGTAAGCTGTGGCCAAGATCAAGCTCATAAGCGGTATCAAGGTGTTTACAAATATCAATGACCTTCGAGTCCTGAGCTTTGCTAAATGCCTTAGATAAAAAAGGCAGCTGAGCTAACAAAGCCGGATCAACAGCAGCATCACTTTTTGTTGGATATAACCATTCGATGTTCTGTTTTATCACCAGATCAATTTCTTCTTCGGTGACCAGAAACCATGGGATTTGCTTTAAATGCCAGTAGCGCCTTTCCAGCTCAAGCTTCTCGATGATCTCTGGCTTGGCTAACTCAGTCACTGGTTTCACCTGAATAGCGAACTGTCTGTCAGGACCAGTAGTAGCATCTATAAGGAAATCTGACGACATCACCTGGTCAACACCACGGACAGAAGGATGTCTCAGTTGATGCTTAGCAGCGAGAGCCCGGGTTTCATCTCGCTTTAAAGGGAATTGCTCCCTGATATCTGTAATGTCTGACGACCATTCAAGCACAAGAAAAACTGCTAATTCCAGATCGGAAAGCAGATGATGAACCCGCCGCGTTTTATGAGAGTAAATACGATGAGAACGCCCATCTGATGGGACATCCTGAACATGAAACCAGGGCTTATAACATTGTCCATGACCCTGGCCGCGCCCATCCTTGATGTGACGGGCAATTTCAGTTTCTGAAAGCGATTGCTGCGCTCTAGCCATAAAAAAAGTCCAGTATGTTTTTTAAACAGCATAACTGGACTTTAATGGTTTACAACTATTTTGTTTTGTTTAGTTCTTTACCGTCACGCTTTAAGACTATTTTGTTTTGTTTAGAACTATTATGTCAGACCACAAAACGGTTTTCATTTAAATATCTATTTATTCTACTGTTACAGATTTTGCTAGGTTGCGTGGTTGATCCACGTCGGTACCTTTGATCAACGCAACATGGTACGACAATAGCTGTAGCGGAATAGTGTAAATCAGCGGCGCCATAAAGATGTCGCAGTGTGGCACAGGGATCACTTTCATCGTGTCATCCGACTCGAACTCGGCATCCACATCGGCAAACACATACATTAATCCACCACGGGCACGCACTTCTTCGACGTTCGATTTGAGTTTTTCGAGCAATTCATTGTTTGGCGCCACCACGATCACTGGCATATCGGCATCGATAAGTGCCAGTGGGCCGTGTTTTAATTCACCAGAGGCATAGGCTTCAGCATGAATATAAGAAATCTCTTTCAGCTTTAATGCACCTTCCATCGCAATCGGATATTGATCGCCACGGCCAAGGAATAAGGCATGATGTTTGTCGGCAAAATCTTCGGCCAGTTCGGCAATCGCAGCATCTAGCCCTAAAGCTTGTTCCACTTTGGCAGGCATAGATTGTAGGCTTTGAGTGATTTGGGCCTGCATTTGCTCAGACATACCATTGTGGCGACCGATCACCGCAGTCAACATTAATAAGCCCGCAAGCTGTACTGTGAAGGCTTTAGTCGATGCCACGCCAATCTCGGCGCCCGCTTTCATCATATAAGCCATGTCAGACTCGCGAACCAGTGATGAACCTGGCGCATTACAAATCGTCAATGTGGCTTTGTAACCCATTTCTTTCGCTAAGCGCATGGCCGCTAAGGTATCGGCGGTTTCACCAGATTGTGAAATCGTTACCAACAGGCTATTTGGGAATAAGTGCGACTTGCGATAACGGAATTCGGAGGCAATTTCGACGTTACAAGACACGCCTGCCCAATCTTCTAACCAATAACGCGCTGCCATGCCCGCATGGTAACTAGTGCCGCAGGCGATGATTTGTACGTGTTTGATATCTTTTAAGAACTCAGCAGCTTTTTCACCAAAGGCTGTATCTAATACTTGCTTGTTGGCGATACGGCCTTCGATGGTGCGCGTCAGCGCCAATGGCTGCTCGTAAATCTCTTTCAGCATATAGTGGCGATACTCACCCTTATCTCCGGCATCGTGGGTGATTTCTGATTCTTTAATTTCACGCTCAACGGGATTGCCGTTTAAATCGAAAATGCTGACGCTGCGGCGAGTCACTTCGGCTACATCACCTTCTTCTAAGAAGGCGAATGAGCGAGTCACAGGTAAGAGTGCCAGCTGATCCGAGGCGACAAAGTTTTCACCTAGACCAAAACCAATCACTAAGGGACTACCAGAGCGAGCCACCACCATACGCTCGCTATCACGACGGTCGATAACGACTGTGCCATAGGCGCCTTCGAGTTGTTTCACAGTGGCTTGCACGGCAGAAAGTAAAGTGCTGTTAGTTTTCAGCTCATGGTGTACTAAGTGGCAAATCACTTCGGTGTCAGTATCAGAATTAAACTGATAGCCCAAACCTTTAAGCATCTCGCGCAATTTATTGTGGTTTTCAATAATGCCGTTGTGCACCACGGCAATATCACCTTCCGATAAATGCGGGTGAGCATTACGCTCACTCGGTTCACCGTGTGTCGCCCAGCGAGTGTGCGCGATACCGGTTCCGCCCGCTAATGGATCGGTTTCAAGCGCAGTAGACAGCTCTTGTACTTTACCAACGCGGCGCGTGCGACTCAGTTCACCATTGTGAATAACGGCAACGCCTGCAGAGTCATATCCGCGATATTCTAAGCGGCGTAAGCCTTCTACTAGAATTTCAGCCACATCCCTTTGCGCCACGGCGCCTACGATTCCACACATAGTCTTTACCTATAAATTAAAAATGAAGTTATTAAGCTATTTTGCACTCACTATTGAGCGTAGGGCGCTAGCATGACTCGCACACCCTGATCTGAAATTTGTTTTAGCGCACTCTCGTCGATACGGGAGTCGGTGACCAACACACTGACTTTGGCCCACGGCAACTCTAAGTTAGGGATCCGCTTGCCGATTTTGTCTGAATCCACCATCACAATCACTTCGCGGGACACTTCGGCCATCACTTTGCTTAGGCCAGTTAACTCGTTAAAGGTGGTAGTGCCGCGTTCAAGATCGATACCATCGGCACCGATAAACAGTTGGTCGAAATTATATGAGCGCAACACTTGCTCGGCGACTTGACCTTGAAAGGATTCAGAATGCGGATCCCAAGTGCCACCGGTCATCAATAGGGTTGGCTCGTTTTCAAGCTCATGGATAGCATTGGCAAGGTGCAGCGCATTCGTCATCACCACCAGCCCACGCTTATCGTTCAGTTGTTCAATCAAACCAGAAGTTGTAGTGCCGCTATCGATGATGATGCGATTGTGATCTTTAATCAGCTGCGCCGCGGTTTTCGCAATAGACAGCTTATTAGGCGCGATTTTGGCAGAAAACTGCTGGGTCACTTCATCGGGAATCGCCACGGCGCCACCGTAACGGCGCAATAATAAACCCGTTTTCTCAAGCGCGGCGAGATCTTTGCGAATCGTCACTTCTGAGGTTTCAAAACGTAACGACAGTTCATCAACACTCACTTCACCCTGTTCGTTCAATATGGTGATTATGCTGTGGCGACGCTGCTGTGTGTTTCGTTTGTTCATAAAACCTTTCACATAAGTTTCGATTCGAAAGCAGTATTATAATGAAACGAAACTTTTTTGCTAGTATTCGAAACACGCTTTCGCATGATCCTGCGTAATTTTTTATCCTTCTGTAATAGTGATTTTATAAATCAGCTAATAAAAAAAGCAGCTTACCCCTAGGGATAAACTGCTTTATTAAAGATAAAACTTGAGGAAATATTAGAACTTAGCTTCGACAGCAACACTAAAGTTACGGTCTTGGCCAATAGTGACCATATTGTACTGACCACCATCGATATAATCGGTATCGAAGAGGTTTCTCACGTTGGCGCGAAGGCTCACATCTTTACCCATGATAGCCATAGTGTAGGCCGCGCCTATATCGAAACGCACATAACCATCTTTAGTGATAGTGTTATCGAGATCGGCAAAACGCTCACCCACATAGATAGCACCGAAGTTCATCGCAAAGTTGTCAGTCACTTCATAACGAGTCCAGATATTCGCCGACCATTCAGGCGCATCGACAGGTGTTTTACCATCTAAGATTTTCCCATCGATCTTGCCAGCACCCGTTTTATATTCAGCATCTAAATACATCATAGAAGAAGTCACAAACCAGCTATCACCTAACTGACCTTGGGCACCCACTTCAAAACCGCGGTGATGCTGCTCGCCACCTTGAGTAGTAATAGTTTTCTTGCCATCACTCGTTTCGGGAATATCTTGCTCTATGGTGACATTAGAAACCGTAATATCAAAAAGTGCTGCTGTTAACAGTAGGCTGTCATCAAACAACTCCCACTTAGTCCCTAGTTCATATTGAGTACCGTATTCAGGTTTCAGGTTATCTCCATGATTGACATCTTCAGGACTGGTTACAGAGCCTTGAGGGGTAAAACTCTTTGAATAGTTAACATAAATACTGCCATTGGCCATTGGCGAATAGATCACCCCAAACTTAGGCGATACGGCATAACTGTTTCCACCTACACTATCTTTCTTCTGTTCGTCGTAACGCACACCAGCGAGTAATTTCCATTGCTCGTTTAAGGTCATCAAATCCTGCAAGTAGAAACCGTAATACTTGTATTCACTCGGGGTACCTTTTTTACCATTGTGGTAATCAAGGTCTGGCTGAATGACCGCTTGCCCAGGAATCACAGTTTGAGTCGCCCCGCGCTGAATTTGCTGTTGGTAGAAGTAATCTAAGTAGTTAGCCCCAATAAGGAATTTATGCTCCATACCCGCTAAGGCAAACTCGCCGGTAAAATCCATATAGGCGGTTTTATGCTGCCAATCGTCGTAACGATCGAAGGGTTTGATCTTATAACCATTGATAAACGGATCTTCAGTGTATTGTGGAGCCGAATCGAAACGTTGGCGATTAAATTGTTGGTCGTTATAGCCGACTTTGGCTTTCCAGTCGTCACTCATTTGCCACGTCAGATCGGCACCTAAGTTAGAGACTGTATTATCGGTAAAGGCCCAAGGTGCATCCCAGACAGTTTTTCGTTCACCGATAACATTGCCTTGCTTATCTAACCAACCGCCGGCATCGATACCCGCTTTATCTTGAGTGTGATCATATTTAACCGATAACAACAGATCATCACTTAGGTCAAATTCTAGGTTTAAGTAACCTAACCAGCGATCACGCTCTTGGTTTTCCTCTGTGGTCGAATATTCACGCCAGTATTTAGTATCTTGCTTAACTAAAACCCCGCGATAACGAATGCTCTGTGCGTCGTTTAAACTGCCGCCCGCATCGAGCTGAGCACGGGTAGAGCCGTAGCCATCGGTATCAAAACCTAAGTTAAGCATTGAGTCATAGGTCGGTTTCTTAGTGACCATATTCACTAAACCACCTGGGCCAGATTGACCGTACAACATGCTCGAAGGACCTTTTAACACTTCGACCTGCTGCAGGGTTTCGATAGGTTGGACGTAGTGGGACCATTGCTGGTGGCCATTGATAAGATAACCATTACCCGAATCGAGTTCGAAACCGCGGATGCTAAAGACTTGGCGGTTCCAGCGTGTGGTACCAGCGGTAACACTCGAGTCGTTAACTAAGACTTCGGCTAGGTTTGTCGCTAATTGCTCATCGGTGACAAAATCGGGGATCACATTAACTGATTGTGGGGTATCCATTAAGTCAATATCACCGCGCATAGCGCCCGATGCACTACCCACTTTATAATCGTTAAAAGTACGGCCAGTGACATTAATGCGCTCGATATTTGCATCGTTTGGCACCTCTGCCAACACAGGCATAGCCATCAATGCCGCACCTACGGCCAAACCCACAACTGAATATTTAAATACCATTGCCAACACCTCAAATAGACCTTTAGTCTTAGAATTGCAGGCAATATAAATGAGAAGTGTTTTTATTTAAATTTCTTTACATGAATTTACAATCTAGCGTGACCAAGATCAAATTTAAATAAAACAACAAATTAGCCATAACATATCTATCTTAAGTCAATATTAATGTGGCAATTTTTTATTAAGCAGAGGACTTTTACCTTTGACAAAAAAGCATAAAGCGGCCAATTGCCGCTTTACGTGTACAGAGTATTAAGCTGTTATTTCTTAATTTTAACCGGACGCAGCCAACCTGTGAGGTGCTTTTGTTTAACGCGAGTAATCACTAATTCATCTTCACCCACATCACGGGTAATGGTTGAGCCTGCGCCTAAGGTTGCGCCTTTACCAATAGTCACAGGTGCCACCAGCTGGGTATCTGAACCGACAAAGACATTATCTTCAATCACAGTAAGATGCTTATTCGCACCATCATAATTACAGGTAATAGTGCCAGCGCCGATGTTAACGCCATCACCTATAATGGCATCGCCTAAATAGGCTAAGTGTCCAGCCTTAGAACCCACCCCAATCACCGCTTTTTTCACTTCAACAAAATTGCCTATATGCGCATCTTGCTTAAGCTCAGCCCCAGGACGTAAACGGGCAAAGGGACCAGCACTGGCAGCAACGCCAAGCTTAGCGCCTTCGATAATTGAATAAGGCTTGATCTCAGCGTTATCGGCAATCTCACAATCGATTAGAATCGCGCCTGCGCCAATAGTGACATTATTACCTAAGGTTACTTTGCCTTCGAATATCACGTTGATATCGATCATCACATCCATACCGACTGTGACTTCACCACGGATATCGATGCGGCTTGGATCGCGAAGGTTAGCTCCCGCTAACATCAGTTTTTCGGCTTCACGGGCTTGGTAAGCGCGTTCAAGTTGTGCGAGTTGCACGCGGTTATTAGCGCCTTCCACCTCAATGGCCGATTGTGGCTGGGCAGTATCAATAGCAACACCATCTGCGTGCGCCATCGCAATAATATCCGTTAGATAATATTCGCCTTGGGCATTGTTGTTCGATAAACGGCTCAGCCAAGTTTTAAGTTGCTTGCCCGGAACCGCCATGATGCCGGTATTGATTTCGTTAATCAGTAGCTGCTCAGCTGTGGCATCTTTCTGCTCAACAATACCGACGACTTTCCCTTGTTCTTGACCTTCGCAAGGAGTACGGACGATTCGGCCATAACCCATAGGATTGGCTAAATTCACCGTTAAAATAGCCACGCCATTTTCAGGGCGGGCGGCAAGTAAAGCTTTGAGCGTCGATGTTTGGATCAACGGCACATCACCGTACAGAATCAGCACAGTATCACTATCAGCGATATTTGGAATGGCCTGTGCGACCGCATGGCCCGTGCCTAATTGTTCGGCTTGCAATACCCAATTAAGCTGTTGCTCACCTAAACTGGTTTGTAGCTTGTCGGCACCGTAACCGTAGACTAATTGAATCGCATCACTGCCAATACTATGAGCAGTATCAATTACATGCTGCACCATGCTCTTATGGGCGATGGGATGTAACACCTTAGGAAGATCCGAGCGCATCCTTGTTCCCTTGCCTGCCGCTAAGATCACTACATTTAATGCCATTGCCATATCCTTGAACAAATCCCAAGAGGGTTAAAAACTGAGGTCGTATTAGTGGCGCAATTTTAACGGAAAGCTCATCGAAAAGCGAAGCGGATAGTCATAAGAAGAAACCAAATACGCACGACAGCACACGTTTATCCAAATTTCAGCCACAAAAAAGGCGACCTTATGGTCGCCTTTTTTCACAAACAATAACCTTATCTGGCAATGTTTTTCTTGATGGTTTCAACAACACGCAATTGAGCCATTGCTTTCGCTAACTCAACCATAGCCGCGTCATAATTGAAGTCAGCACCTGCAGTTGCCATATGGGCTTCTGCACGGCGCTTAGCTTCTAATGCCGCTTGCTCATCAATATCTTTGGCACGCATAACCACATCAGCCAATACGGAAACTGAAGAAGGTTGCACTTCCAGTAGACCACCTGAAAGGTAGAACACTTCTTCACTGCCGTCTTGCTTGACGATGCGCGCCATGCCAGGTTTGATATAACTTAACAGTGGAGCGTGGCCATACATGATGCCCAACTCACCTTCAGAACCAGTCACTTGTAGGCTAGCTACCCGACCAGAGAAGATGTTGCTCTCTGCACTGACTATATCAAGCTGTACTGTCATGGCTGCCATCCCGTTCTCCTTAAAAAACTAAGTATTACTACTTAGTTATTTCTTTTTGTTAGCTTTTTCGATAACTTCATCGATTGAGCCAACCATGTAGAACGCTTGTTCTGGTAGGTGATCGAACTCACCACTCAGAATACCCTTAAAGCCACGGATAGTGTCTTTCAGAGAAACGTACTTACCAGGAGATCCAGTAAAGACTTCTGCTACGAAGAAAGGCTGAGATAAGAAACGCTCAATCTTACGAGCACGGAATACAGTTGTTTTGTCATCATCTGACAATTCATCCATACCCAGAATCGCAATAATGTCTTTCAGCTCTTTGTAACGTTGCAGTACAGTTTGCACGCCGTTAGCGACGTCATAATGCTCTTGGCCAACAACCAATGGATCTAATTGACGTGAAGTCGAATCCAATGGGTCAACCGCTGGGTAAATACCCAGAGAAGCAATTTGACGTGACAGTACCACAGTCGCATCTAAGTGAGCGAAGGTTGTTGCTGGTGACGGGTCAGTCAAGTCATCCGCAGGGACGTATACCGCTTGTACAGAGGTAATAGAACCTGTCTTAGTTGAAGTAATACGCTCTTGCAGAACGCCCATTTCTTCAGCCAGAGTCGGTTGGTAACCTACCGCAGAAGGCATACGACCTAACAGTGCAGATACTTCTGTACCGGCTAAGGTATAACGGTAAATGTTGTCAACGAACAACAGTACGTCACGACCTTCGTCACGAAACTTCTCAGCCATTGTCAGACCAGACAGTGCTACGCGCAGACGGTTTCCTGGTGGCTCGTTCATCTGACCATAAACCATGGCCACTTTGTCGAGAACGCCAGAATCTTTCATCTCGTAGTAGAAGTCGTTACCTTCACGAGTACGTTCACCAACACCGGCGAATACAGAAAGACCCGAGTGAGCTTTAGCGATGTTGTTAATCAGTTCCATCATGTTAACTGTCTTACCAACACCAGCACCACCGAACAAACCGACTTTACCACCCTTAGCGAATGGACAAACAAGGTCAATAACCTTGATGCCAGTCTCTAACAGTTCAGTAGTGTTCGATTGATCTTCATATGAAGGGGCACTACGGTGAATAACATAACGTTCTTCTTCACCGATTGGACCCGCTTCATCAATAGGATCGCCTAAAACGTTCATGATACGGCCAAGAGTGGCGGTACCAACAGGAACAGAAATAGGTGAACCTGAGTTTACTACCTCAAGACCACGACGCAGACCATCAGAAGAACCCATAGCGATGGTACGAACTACACCACCACCTAGTTGTTGCTGAACTTCCAGCACCAAACCATTACAGGCGCCTTCACCTGTGATCTTCAGAGCGTCATATACCTGAGGTACGGCATCTTGTGGAAACTCTACGTCCACAACCGCGCCAATCACTTGGACAACAGTACCTGTGCTCATGATTAATCCTCTAAAACTTGTATTCGTTACCTAACCTAAACCGCAGAGGCACCAGAAACAATTTCCGACAGTTCCTGCGTAATCGCAGCCTGACGGGCCTTGTTATAGACCAGTTGCAAGTCGTTGATAAGCTCACCCGCGTTGTCCGTTGCCGCCTTCATCGCCACCATACGGGCAGCTTGTTCAGAGGCAATGTTTTCAACAACACCTTGGTAAACTTGAGATTCTACATAACGAACCAATAAGGTATCCAAAAGTTCTTTTGGATCAGGTTCGTAGATATAGTCCCAACGATGAGCAACCTCATCATCTTCCGATTTAGGCAAAGGTAGCAGCTGCTCGATCACAGGAGTCTGCGTCATAGTGTTCACAAACTTGTTAAACACTACATACAGACGATCCAGCTTGCCTTCGTTGTAAGCTTCTAGCATGACCTGTACAGTACCAATCAAGTCATTCAATTTAGGTGCATCACCTAAACCCGATGCTTGTGCCGATACTTGTCCGCCGAAGCTTTTGAAAAACTGCACACTACGGGCACCAATTGGGCAAAATTCAAATTCTGCACCTTGGGCTTTCCAGCTTTTCACGTCTGCGACAACCTTCTTGAAAAGGTTAACGTTCAGACCACCACAAAGGCCACGGTCGGTTGCTACAACTATGTAACCAACCCGCTTAGCCTCTCTCACCTCTAAATAGGGGTGTTTGTATTCGAGAGAACCTTGCGCTACGTGACCGATCACCTTACGCATGCTTTCCGCATATGGACGGCTCGCAGCCATGCGTTCCTGCGCTCTGCGCATTTTGCTGGCTGCCACCATTTCCATGGCGGACGTGATCTTCTGAGTGTTTTTCACACTCGCGATCTTGGTTTTAATCTCTTTAGCGCCGGCCATCTCTACTCTCCAATCTGGACCTGAGGTGTCTTAAGACACCTCTATCATTGTTACCAGGTTTGGGTTGCTACGAACTTGTCGAGGCCAGCTTTTAATTCAGCTTCGATCTCAGCGTTATAATCGCCAGTTTCGTTAATAAGCTTCATTAAAGCAGCATGCTCGCTGTTCATGAACGAGAGCAGAGCGGCTTCAAAATCACCGATCTTCTTCAGCTCAACACTCTTCAGGTAACCTTTCTCAGCTGCAAAAATAGACACAGACTGAGCCGCTACGCTCATAGGAGCATATTGCTTTTGCTTCATCAGTTCGGTAACACGCACACCATGCTCTAGCTGAGCACGAGTTGCATCGTCAAGATCAGATGCAAACTGTGAGAACGCAGCAAGTTCACGATACTGTGCTAGTGCGGTACGAATACCACCAGACAGTTTCTTGATGATCTTAGTCTGAGCCGCACCACCAACACGAGAAACAGAAATACCTGGGTTAACCGCAGGACGTAGGCCTGAGTTAAACAGATCGGTCTCAAGGAAGATCTGACCGTCAGTAATAGAAATTACGTTGGTCGGTACGAATGCAGATACGTCACCCGCTTGAGTTTCAATAATAGGCAATGCGGTTAAAGAACCGGTTTGACCTGTTACTGCACCCTTAGTGAACTTTTCTACATAGATTTCGTTTACGCGTGAAGCACGCTCAAGTAAACGAGAGTGTAGATAGAATACATCACCTGGGTAAGCTTCACGGCCTGGTGGACGCTTCAGCAGTAACGAAATCTGACGGTAAGCAACTGCTTGCTTAGACAGGTCATCGTATACAATCAAAGAGTCTTCACCGCGGTCGCGGAAGTATTCACCCATAGAACAACCAGAGTATGGCGCTAAGAATTGCAGAGCAGCAGCTTCAGAAGCGGTTGCAACTACAACGATAGTGTTAGCTAAAGCACCATGTTCTTCTAGCTTGCGTACTACGTTAGCGATAGTAGAAGCCTTTTGGCCAACCGCTACATACACACATTTAATGCCAGAATCTTTCTGGTTGATAATTGCGTCGATCGCCATGGCTGTTTTACCAGTTTGACGGTCGCCAATGATCAATTCACGCTGACCACGACCGATTGGGATCATAGAGTCAACGGCTTTGTAACCAGTTTGTACTGGTTGTGATACTGATTGGCGTTCAATAACACCAGGAGCAATCACTTCAACAGGAGAGAAACCATCGTTATCGATAGGTCCTTTACCGTCAATAGGTTCACCCAGAGTGTTAACTACGCGGCCCAGTAGACCACGACCGACTGGCACTTCCAGAATACGGCCTGTAGTTTTAACTTTTACGCCCTCTGCTAAATCAGCATAAGGACCCATTACTACGGCACCGACAGAATCACGTTCAAGGTTCAACGCGATTGCAAAACGGTTACCAGGCAGTTCGATCATTTCACCTTGCATCACGTCGGCTAGGCCGTGGATGCGGATGATGCCGTCACTTACCGCAACGATAGTACCTTCGTTACGAGATTCGCTAACGACTTCGAACTGCTCGATCCGCTGCTTAATCAGATCGCTGATTTCAGTGGAATTCAGTTGCATGCTCAAACTCCCAATTACGACTGCAGCTTATCAGACAGACGCGATAATTTACCGCGGACCGAGCCATCAATGACTAGATCACCTGCCTTAATAATTACACCGGCGATGAGCGCGGCGTCAGTGCTGCAATTCAGCTTAACTTTGCGTGCGAGACGTTTCTCTAAAGAAATACCAATCTGCTGTTGTTGTTCAGAGCTCAGCTCAGTTGCAGAAACCACGTCGGCTTCCACTTCTTTTGCCCACTCATTACGGTATTCAGTAAATAACTGAGATACAGCAGGTAGTACCTTTAAGCGACCGTTTTCAGCCATTACCTTTATCAAGTTTTGACCTTGCTCATTGATTTGCTCACCACAGACACTAATAAAGAGTGCGGCGAGTTTTGTACTGGCTAAAGAGCCAGTCAGCAGCGGCTGCATGGTTTCGTTTTCACTTACCAAGGCGGCAAACGTGAGCATTTCGGCCCAGTTATCCACTGCATTATGTTCAACAGCAACGTCAAAAGCTGCCTTTGCGTAAGGGCGAGCGATGGTGGTTAATTCAGCCATAACTCAACTCCCTTATCAAATTTCAGCGACTAGTTTATTAACTATGTCACTGTGGGCGGCTGGATCAATAGAACGCTCAAGGATCTTCTCAGCACCCATGATGGCAAGAGTAGCAACCTGCTTACGCAGATCCTCTTTCACGCGATTACGTTCAGCTTCAATTTCTGCTTTACCCTGAGCGATGATTTTTGCACGCTCAGCGTCTGCTTCGGCTTTTGCTTCTTCAACTATTTGCGCTTTGCGTTTGTTCGCTTGCTCAATAATTTCGTTAGCAGTTACCTTGGCTTCTTTTAGTTGGTCAGTCGCTTTCGCTTGTGCCAACTCCAGGTCTTTTACCGCACGATCAGCATCAGCTAGACCGTCAGCAATCCTTTTTTGGCGCTCTTCGATGGCATTCATCAAAGGGGGCCATACAAACTTCATGCAAAACCACACGAAGATGATAAAGGCGACCGTCTGACCGATTAGGGTAGCGTTGAAATTCACAACAGCCTCCTATTTAGAGTTAAGACAGAAGCGTTTTTTTAGTTTGCTACTAACATTCCACCTAATGGGTTGGTAAATAGCATAAATAATGCGATACCAACACCGATCATAGTTACGGCGTCAAGAAGACCCGCTACGATGAACATTTTAACTTGTAGCATAGGAGCCATTTCTGGTTGACGCGCAGCGCCTTCCAGGAACTTGCCGCCTAATAAGCCAAAACCGATTGCAGTACCAAGAGCACCCATACCAATCAGCAGAGCAACAGCGATAGCTGTCATGCCTAAAATCGTTTCCATCTGTATCTCCAGTATCTAAATCTAATTAGTTGATGATTTAGTTTAAAATTTCTTCAGCAATCCTTAATGATCTTCATGGGCCATGCTTAAATAAACAATGGTCAACATCATGAAGATAAACGCCTGCAGCGTGATAACCAAAATGTGGAAAATTAACCAACCTAGCTGCAGAGTCACACCTAGGGAAGATAATAACAAGTTGGTACCATACATCAGCGCAATAAGGATGAAGATCAACTCACCTGCGTACAAGTTACCAAAGAGTCGCAATGCCAATGAAATTGGCTTAGCAATTAAAGTAACAGTCTCTAATAGGAGGTTGACGGGTATCATTGCCTTATGGTTAAAGGGCTGTAGCGTCAGTTCTTTAACAAACCCAGACACGCCTTTGACCTTAATGCTGTAAAAAATAATCAGCACAAACACACCAATAGCTAAGCTGAAGGTGATGTTTACGTCAGTTGTCGGAACCGCTTTAAGATAAGGGATACCTGCTAAAGCAGCTGCGTGAGGCAGCCAATCCACAGGGATCATATCCATGAAGTTCATCATGAATACCCATACAAAAATGGTCAGAGCTAAAGGCGCGATCAGGGCATTGCGACCATGAAAACTTTCTTTCACGCTGTTATTTACGAACTCAACGATCATCTCGATAAAGCACTGAAGCTTACCAGGAACACCGGAAGTCGCTTTTTTACCAACGCTGCGGAAAATCCACAGGAACAGAACACCAAGACCAACCGAAAAGAACAACGAATCAATGTGCCATGTCCAAAAACCTGCCTTTTCACATGCATGATTAACTGCTAACCCATTATCGGTAGCACAAACCTGCAGGTTCGTAAGGTGATGTTGGATATAGCCCTGCGGTGTTAACGCTTCACCAGTTGCAGCCATGATTCATCCCACTTAACTTTGCTTGAAGTATAAAGGAGCTGTCCAATGCACAATTAACGTTAATACGTAACAAACAAAAAGCGGCATAAATGCGACCTTAAGATTGATAAACACCAACGAAAACATTGCGATGGTTAACAGCAACTTTACCGCTTCCCCCCAGTAAAAAGTCTTAATGACTTTTGCAGCTGAACTTGCTCCCGTATGGGAAAAAGCGAGGGTCGCGAATACAAAATTAGGGAGCACAGCGATTGAACCACCTGCTAATGCAGAATAGCCAAACTGAACTCCCCACACGGCGAAAAAGAGAATTGAAGCACCCCCAGCGACCGCCGCCTGCATCAACACCAATTTATAGGCTGACCACCGGCCACGACGCGCTAAAACCTTACTCAATTCATCCTCTCCGCATTCATACTTTTTGTTTCGATGACCGGATGACAAATATCCGTATTTTTGTCGATGCACAAAAAGCTTGCGAAAGTATACCTTTTCACGCCTTCATTGCAACTTTGAGATAAGGAAAAACAACACTTTTAACCTGATATAGCGTTAAAACAGTCAAAATGTAAAATTAACATCTGTCACAAATTTACATTAAAAACTGTTAATCTACAGACATTAATGAATTTTGCTAAGAATTCCGTCTAATTCAGCCAGATTCTGATAGTTAATTACAATTTTACCTTTACCCTTACTGCTATGGGCGATAGAAACCTTAGCACCTAATCTTTCAATTAACTGCTGCTCTAAACGACAAACATCTTGATCTTTAGTCGTAGTTTCGGCTGGTTTGGGTGGATTTAAGGTTTGGTTAATCAATCGTTCAGTTTCACGAACGGTTAATTCCTTGGCCGCCACTAATCTCGCGAGATTTGTCTGTTCTTCGCCCTCAATTGCTAACAAAGCACGAGCATGGCCCATATCGATATCGCCATACTCGAGTAAACGCTTAACCGGCTCATTCAAGCCGTTTAATCGTAGCAAGTTAGATACACTCGCTCGGGATTTTCCCACAACATCGGCGACCTGTTGGTGAGTCAGCTCAAATTCTTGCATTAAACGTTGCAATGCTATGGCTTCTTCCATGGCATTTAAATCTTCACGCTGAATGTTTTCAATCAAGGCGATAGCAACGGCGGCTTCATCGGGGACTTGTTTAACAATACAAGGAATTTTACTGATACCCGCCAGTTGTGAGGCACGCCAACGGCGCTCACCAGCAATGATCTCATACATATCGTTTGCGACTTGTCTTACAACGATAGGCTGAATAATGCCTTGATTGCGGATAGAGTGCGCCAGTTCTTCCAATGCCTCGGGGGACATGTCTTTACGCGGTTGATACTTCCCCGGTTGCAGAAGATCCAGATCAAGATGGATAAGTTCTTCTTTTTTATCGACAACAGTCACTTCCTCAGAGTGCTTTTTACTGGCAGCGTGACTGTTACTCAGCAAGGCATCTAACCCTTTGCCTAATCCTCTTTTTTTTAACGTCATGGTGATCCTTTACGCTTGCTTAGCCTGAGTTTTCTGTTCTGAACGGCGGATCATTTCCCCTGCGAGCGCCAAGTATGCCTTAGCACCCGCGCTCGACTTGTCGTAATACATAGCAGGTGCGCCAAAACTGGGCGCCTCAGCCAGCCTGACATTACGCGGGATCACAGTGCGATAGACCTTATCGCCAAAATGTTGTTTTAGCTGATCGGACACATCATTTGAGAGGCGATTACGGGGATCGTACATAGTGCGTAGAATCCCTTCGATCCCAAGTCCTGGATTAACAAAAGCCGCTAACTTGGTAATGGTATCGATAAGCGCCGTTAAGCCTTCCAGGGCAAAATACTCACATTGCATTGGTACCAATACAGAATCAGCGGCGGACATCGCATTAACCGTCAGCATATTGAGCGAAGGAGGGCAGTCGATAAAGATATAATCGTATTGATCTTTTATCGGTGCGAGCGCATTACGTAGACGGATCTCACGGGCAAAAAACTCCATCAGCTTGATTTCAGCAGCTGTCACATCGCCATTACTGGCGATCAGATCATATTTACCCGCGGTGTTTTTAACGACGATCTCATCGAAGGGTTTATCTTCAACCAGCAATTCGTAAGCCGTATTATCGACGTCGTATTTATCGACACCACTGCCCATAGTGGCATTACCCTGTGGATCGAGATCGATCAGTAGCACTTTGCGTTTTGTTGCGGCTAACGAAGCAGCTAAGTTAACGCAAGTAGTTGTTTTTCCTACGCCACCTTTCTGGTTAGCCACGGCAATTACTTTACCCACAATATCACCCTGTATGTAAATTCTGGTTTATTGCCTACTTAAAAATCCACACTCTAGAAGGAGCTTTAAGCCTGTTATTCTTTGATTATTTTTAATAAATGTCTTTGTTCATCGAGCTTTGGCACTTTGAGTTCTATGATACTTTTAACCACAAATCCTGCGGGGATCTGTTGCATCTCTTCATCATTTAACTGGCCTTTAAGGGCATAATACTGCCCATTTTCTGCGGGTAAATGATGGCACCAAGTCAGCATATCTTGAATCGATGCGAAGGCACGGCTAAGTACTCCATCGAATTTTTGCTCGGGTTGATAGGCTTCGACGCGACTTTCCACCGAACTGATATTGTGAATACCTAACTCGAAGGCCACTTGTTTTTGAAAACGGATGCGTTTGCCTAAGCTATCGAGCAGTACAAAGGTTTTATCTGGGTTCATTATCGCCAGTGGAATGCCGGGTAAACCAGGGCCAGTGCCTACATCGATAAAGCGCTCACCCTGTAAATGCTCTGATACGACTAAGCTATCCATAATATGGCGGATCAACATGGCCTCAGGATCTCTCACCGAAGTCAGGTTATAGGCTTTATTCCACTTGTTGAGCATGCCAACAAAATCAAGCAGTTGTTTTTTCTGCTCCGCTGTTGCGGGCAAATTAATTGCGGCTAAATAAGCCTCTAACTGGGCTGATAACACTGAGCAACCTCAACAAAGATACGTTTATAAACTCGAAGGCTATTATGAAGCCCTGAAACGTCGAAGGGAAGCATGAATGCTTCCCTTCTGCGACCAAACCGTCGATTAAGCTAGCATTTACGCACTCTTGCGTAATAAGCCACGCTTTTTAAGGTGGACCAGTAAAATTGAAATCGCCGCAGGGGTTATGCCAGAGATCCGTGATGCTTGTCCTATGGTTTCCGGCTTATGGTTATTCAGTTTTGCGATCACCTCATTTGATAGGCCAGGAACCTCTTTATAATCGAGGTTTAAGGGTAAGCCTGTGTTTTCATTGCGAACAGCTTTGTTGATCTCTTCTTGCTGACGTTGGATATAGCCAGAGTATTTTACTTGGATCTGCACTTGCTCGGCGGCTTGCGGATCTTCAAGTCCGGGACCAAAACCGTCGATCTGCATCAGCTTACTGTAATCCATCTCTGGACGACGCAGTAATTCTTCAAATGACGCCTCGCGGGAGATCGGCGTATTCAAATGCGGGTTCAACGCATGGATTAGAGGTGAATTTGGATGCACCCACTGAGCGCGTAAGCGTTGTAACTCAAGTTCAATGGATTCTAATTTTTCACTGAATGCCGCCCAACGAGCATCATCCACTAACCCGAGTTCACGGCCCTTGGCGGTTAAACGTAAATCGGCATTGTCTTCACGGAGTAATAAGCGGTATTCCGCGCGGCTAGTGAACATGCGGTAGGGTTCTTTTGTCCCTAAGGTTGATAAATCGTCAACCAGTACACCTAAGTAAGCTTCGTCACGACGTGGGCACCAAGCCTCTTTGCCCTGCACTTGCAGTGCCGCATTCATACCCGCGAGTAAGCCTTGGGCGCCCGCTTCTTCATAACCTGTTGTACCGTTGATTTGGCCAGCGAAGAATAAACCATTGATCGTTTTGGTTTCTAATGAGTTTTTAAGATCCCGCGGATCAAAATAATCGTATTCGATCGCATAACCAGGACGAACTATTTCCGCGTTCTCCATGCCTTTGATCGAACGCACGAGATTTAACTGCACATCGAAGGGCAAGCTGGTGGAGATCCCATTTGGATAAATTTCAGTGGTATTTAATCCTTCGGGTTCAATAAAGATCTGGTGCGAGGATTTGTCTGAGAAACGATGAATTTTATCTTCAATCGAAGGGCAGTAGCGTGGGCCAATCCCTTCAATAACCCCTGAATACATAGGACTTCTATCTAAACCACCACGAATAATGTCATGGGTTTTTTCATTAGTGTGGGTGATATAGCATGAAATCTGTTTAGGGTGATGGCTTACATCCCCCATAAATGACATGACGGGCAATGGAGAATCGCCTTTTTGTTCAGCCATTTGAGAAAAATCGATTGTGTTTGCATCGATACGTGGTGGCGTACCCGTTTTTAAACGACCAACACGTATTGGTAACTCACGTAAACGATGTGCAAGTGCAATGGCTGGTGGATCGCCTGCACGGCCACCACTGTAGTTTTCTAAACCTATGTGGATCTTTCCGCTTAAAAATGTTCCAGTCGTTAACACGATCGCTGGCGATTCAAAGGCTAATCCCATTTGAGTAACCACACCGATCACTCGATCATTCTCAACAATAAGATCGTCTACAGCCTGTTGGAATATCCGTAAATTAGCCTGATTTTGCAGAATATTTTGGATTTTGTGACGGTATAAAGCGCGGTCAGCTTGAGCACGTGTTGCACGAACGGCTGGGCCTTTACTCGAGTTTAAAGTACGAAATTGGATCCCGGCATAATCGGTTGCGATAGCCATAGCACCACCTAGGGCGTCTATTTCTTTCACTAAATGCCCTTTACCAATCCCGCCAATTGCTGGGTTGCATGACATTTGTCCTAACGTATCAATATTGTGCGTTAGTAATAACGTTTTAGAACCCATTCTTGCAGCTGCCAATGCGGCTTCAGTTCCGGCATGACCACCACCAACAACAATAACATCAAACCGTTCATGAAAATGCATGACACTACCTTTAATAACCTAAGAGACTCAACACGAGCCGATCATTTTAGCATTTGCTTTGCGCTAGGTGAATGATCATTTTACCTTGTTCGATCGGGTTGATCCGGACTAATAGATCTTAAGATCTTTATATAGATCTTCTTATTATGTTTACTATTAGGATCGCAGTTTTCTGTGTATAAGGTTATTTATGTATAAAAATCATATATTAATGAATATTTGAACCTGTGATCTGATCGCGATCTAATCGGATATAAGGTGGGGATAGATCCGCTACTTATCCACAAGGTGGATCATTGAGCGGATCTGAGTGTGAATAGCACAGAGGTTGATCAGATCTAAATAATAGCTTATCCACATATTTATACCTAAAATAAGTAAATTGTGGATAAATAGGATCTAAACTGTGTGTCGTCCCTTAGTTAAACCCAATTGCGATCTTAAATATTATCTTGCCATTGTGCTAACCATGCGAGGGCTGGGTCTTCTGGCACAGGATCTTGTTGTACATCGATCTGGATCTTATCCACACACACTTTTACACCGCAGTATTTAAGGGCATCGATTAACTTTTCTGGGCCTTGGCAGAAAGTGTCGTAACTGGAATCTCCTATGGCACACAGGGCTAAATTTACATGGGAGAGATCTGGATTTTTTAAGGTGATTTCATTACAGAAAGGTTGAATATTGTCGGGAAGATCGCCAGCGCCGTGGGTTGAGCAAACAACAATCCAATATGTGTACGGGGCTAATTCGCTAATGGTAGGACTAAGATAACAACTCACTTCATGCCCTAAGCTCTTCAATTGATCCATCATTTCATCGGCTATATATTCACTACTGCCTAAGGTTGTTCCTACTAAAATAGCGATCTTTGTCATTATTACTGCTCTCTGTGGTCGTTAAATTTTTGCTATTTGATGGTGTTTACATCGGATTTGCCACGTTTTTTGTATAAATTTTGGCAAATATGCTCCGCAGTCTGTTAGTGTCTTTGGCTATCCATACGTGCTTTATACATCATGACCGCAAGGTTTTAATAAAAATTATAATAGGATAATCGATGACAGCTCCTGTTCCTTCAGCCCAGTGGCCACGCCAAATTCCTTATATCATTGCCAGCGAAGCTTGTGAGCGTTTTAGCTTTTATGGAATGCGCAACATTCTAACGCCCTTCTTGATGACGGCACTCTTGTTATCAGTACCGGAACATCTCCGTGGTGCCATGGCAAAGGATGTGTTCCATTCCTTTGTCATCGGGGTGTATTTTTTCCCATTATTAGGTGGTTGGATCGCTGACCGTTTCTTCGGAAAATACAATACTATTCTGTGGCTTAGCTTAATTTATTGTGTCGGTCATGCTTTTCTTGCCATTTTTGAGCACAGTATTCAAGGGTTCTATACTGGGTTGTTTTTGATCGCCCTTGGCTCGGGTGGTATTAAGCCCTTAGTTTCTTCCTTTATGGGGGATCAGTTTGATCAAACCAACAAATCTTTGGCTCAGAAGGCCTTCGATATGTTTTATTTTACGATCAATTTTGGCTCTTTCTTCGCTTCTTTATCTATGCCATTGCTACTGAAAAATTTTGGCGCGGCGGTGGCATTTGGGATCCCAGGTGTACTGATGTTTATTGCAACCGTATTTTTTTGGTTAGGGCGCAAGCGTTATGTGCATATGCCACCCGAATCTAAAGATCCCCATGGTTTTTTACCTGTCATCCGTACAGCATTACTGACTAAAGTCGCTGGTCAAGCCAATGTGGGTTTAGTACTCGCTTTAATTGGCTTGGTGTCTGCAGCCTATGCTTTAGTGAATATTCCTACTTTAGGCATTGTGGCGGGTTTATGTTGTGCACTGGTACTCGTTATGGGCTTTACCGGCGTAGGGGCTTCACTGCAGCTTGAAAGAGCTAGGGGGATCCACCCTGATCATGCCGTGGATGGTGTACGGTCTGTGCTACGTATTTTAGTGCTATTTGCCTTAGTTACCCCGTTTTGGTCCTTGTTCGATCAAAAGGCATCTACTTGGATTTTACAGGCTAACGATATGGCTAAGCCTGAATGGTTTGAACCTGCTATGATGCAAGCCTTGAATCCATTATTAGTCATGTTATTGATCCCATTTAATAATTTTGTGTTATATCCCGCGATTGAGCGTATGGGGATAAAACTGACAGCGCTGCGTAAAATGGGGGCGGGGATTGCTATCACAGGTTTAAGTTGGATAGTGGTAGGAACGATTCAATTGATGATGGATGGCGGTTCAGTACTTTCTATCTTCTGGCAGATTTTACCCTATGCCTTGCTGACATTTGGTGAAGTGTTGGTTTCGGCTACGGGGCTAGAATTTGCTTATAGCCAAGCACCTAAAGCCATGAAGGGGAGCATTATGAGCTTTTGGACCCTTTCAGTGACAGTCGGAAACCTTTGGGTACTGCTGGCTAATGTCAGTGTAAAAAGCCCTGCTGTGACTGAACAAATTACACAAACGGGTATTAGTACCACGGCGTTCCAAATGTTTTTCTTCGCTGGATTTGCCCTTTTAGCTGCATTGGTATTTGCACTTTACGCCAGATCCTATCAGATGCAGGATCACTATCGCCAAGTGGGGTAACGCAAATTTTACTCCATTAGGAAGACAAAAAAGCCCATTTTAAATGGGCTTTTTTATTTGAATCAATTATTTGCCGATACAGAAACTAAAAATGTAAAACTATTCAAATTGTTAGAAGAATATTGGCGCACATGTGGAGTGCAACTCATTTGTCGGGTTTTGTCATGGAAGTATCTATTCTAGGGGATTCTCAACATTTTTAAAGTGGGATATCTGGGAAAGTGGGAAAAGAATATAAACTGCTATTGTTACCCATTTTGAAGTTTGTACTGTCAGTACAAACTATTGATTTTTAATAATTATTTATCAAAATAGCTTGCATTTTACTACCTCCATGCGAATCTTTATAAAGCAGGAGGTAATCATGAAAAAATACCCATCTTTATCATTAATCGCTTTATGTGTGTCCTTGTCTGGTTGCGTAACTGGACCCCGTCATTATGCTCAAGATGAATCTCGGGCTTTAAATCTAGCGCGAGCCGGGGGCATCTACGATTTGGATTTGAGAGATTCCCACGATGGTGTCCACTCTTATAGCAAGGGTATGTTGGTTCCATTGCTTGATCTCGCCAGGCTAACGACTTCATTTGATGATCCGCTTAGGCGTCTTTCTGGTACGCAGACGTTCGCGTTTAACGCTACCGATATAATGATGACACCAGACAATCCCTCGGCTAGACCAAGTCTAATGGGATGGATGCCCGCATCTGCTGCTACTTCAGAATCTCAGGCTTATGAGAAATACGTGCATCTTGTCGACCAGGCTATCCAGCATGTGGCCGATGATATGGCGTTGAATGTCACTAAACTGAGTAATGTAGAAACACCGGAAATTGATGGCCATCCCATGATTCTTTGGTCTGTTGAAAGCGCTGAGCATGGATGCGGTATTGGTCAATGTGTGGTTGCTTACAACATTACGACTCCTTATCTCTGGAAGAGCCCGCTCTATATTAAAGGTGGTGAGTCCGAAAGCTATAACATCGTCGCCAATCACTCGAAGAACTATTCTCGCTTTGTTTTCCGCCAGTCAGGCCAACAAGACTTTCCAGTTGATGAGTTTTATAGAGCCGTCAGTGCTGCATTGCCATCGTGGATGGTGATCTATTACCCACCTAACCTTGTGGTTCAGGATGGCCAATCTCTCCCATATCCAGTGCTGTATGAACAAGGAAAACAACTGTTGTTTAAGGAGCCTGCTTTATGAATAGTGAATATCAGGATCTAGACAATATTGTTCTGGCGATGGATGAACTTCAAACTGACCCCATAATTATTACCTACCTGATCAGTCATCTACTGACGAGAGATTCGGTGTTTCATCAACCTAGAGTGGGATGTGTCAAATGCAAGAGCACGGGAGAATTAGTCTATCCACATAGTTGGATTGTTGATCTCAGACTGAATCAGACTTTCAACACATTAGACAGCTATCCGCACGGCATTTTTGAGCCATCATCCTATCGTAACCTTCAGTATTTTGGCATGCCTCTTATAGTCCCTGAATTCGAATTATCTGAACTCGATGAAATGACTGATTCTATGTTTTCCAAGTTATTCAGTTTACAGGGAATTGATATTCGAGTGAGCGGAGGTCGTTATGACTGCATTTGACTGGGGAATGCTTGGGCTATTCCTATTTTTTAGTTTGGTCACCTTCTGGTGTCTTTACAGCTATAGCGCCAATCAGAAATTGTCAGGCCAAGACAAACCTCAAACCGAAGAGTTGGAGGGGAAACATGAGTCAAAATCTCAAAAATGATTTAGTAAATATAGTGTTGCTTGGTGTTTTGCTACTGGGATTGATGCTAGCTCAAGACTCTGGATGGGGATTCTTGCTCGCAGGTTTGCCATTGGTCATTTGGTGCTTTAAAGCTTTCGCATTTATCCAACGCAGATGGTGGTTAGCCGTTCCTTTTTGGTGTGCGCTCACTTATTTGTGTTGGCAAATGTCCTTGGCACTTTGGGCTGGCTATCTATTCGTTGCGTTTGTCAGAAATATGATGAAGTTAAATAAAACCTACCCAATACCAAGTCGTCATAAACGAATGAAACCAGATAGTTCCGTTTTCATGGATAGTTTTGATTACGACTATAGAAACCATATTGGGTTTGATGACTGATTTTGGCACTTAGCTGGTTCCTTTTGAGTACACATCAACGGAACTAGCCATCAGACTGGCTTTTCTTCCAACAGAACCACCTAAACCAGACCAGAGATACAGCACCACTTATAACAGACTGTGGAGATCAAGATGTTCATTCGAGCTTACCTTAGGGCATCAACCAAAGAACAAAATGCTGAACGGGCTCGTGATTCCCTTATCCAGTTTGCTGCTCAATATGGCCAGCGAATCGCCGCTTTTTATATCGAGAATGTTTCTGGCGCCACATTGCACCGGCCTGAGTTGATGCGCCTGATTGCCGAGTCAGGCGAGGGTGACATTGTGCTGGTTGAACAGATCGACCGTCTGGCGCGGCTCAAGCAAAGTGATTGGGATACGTTGAAACAAAAGCTGGCTAGCAAACGCCTAGCCATTGTTTCACCGGAACTACCCACCAGTTGGCTGGCTTTGCAACAACATAGCGAAATTGACTTTACCGGTACTATTTTACAGGCGGTGAATGCCATGATGTTGGACATGCTCGCTGCCGTTGCTCGCAAAGATTATGATGACCGGCGACGTCGTCAATCACAGGGAATCGCAAAGGCTAAATCCGATGGTAAATATAATGGGCGTCAGCCAGATCTCAAACGTCACCAGCACATAGCCAGCCTACTGAAAACTGGGCATAGCTACAGTGACATTCAAGATATGTTAGGGTGTTCGCGGCACCTGATTGCTACTATCTCGAAGAGTATGGTCTAGTTCGAATTATTCATTTTTTGTATCCCCATCACTTAGCGTGTCCGGTTTTTTCAATGACTTTTTGTCTGCGGATGCTAATCGTCGCTCGACCTTTTTCACATCTTCTGAAGGTGGTAAATGTTCTGGTCGTATACCTCGGCTTAATAGTGTTTGGCGTACAGCATCGTTATTGGTTACATGCTCGATGGATATTTGCTGCTCGCGGGTCATCTGCTGTGTTCGTGCATTGTGGATAGTGATCTCAGTGGCAAAGTCTTTGGCTTTGAGAATAATCGTTGGTGCAAAGTCGGCTAGCGGGCGGTTATCGGGCACTTGCCATTGGGCTTTCATTGCTTGTGTGCTTTTACCAAACAGTGCTGTGTCACCTTTGCTGCGGATCAATGCAAAGTTTTGGTTACCGCCAGTTTGTTCAAATATAACACTGGAGAGCTCTTTTTCGGTGGCTGATAGTTTTTGCCGTGCTAGCACTCGTTCAGCTTCTAGCAAACGTTGTTCAATTAACTCTGCTTTACGGGTTTGCATTGCAAAATAGGTTTGTGCGAAGGCTATTTCTTGCTTACGTGAATCACCGTTTTGTGCGACCAGATAGCAGGCGTAACGAGTAAGCATTACATCGTCGATTTCTCGTTGGCTGCCTGAACCTAGCTCGACCATTTTCCCGACGTCGGCAAAATGGTCCACAATGGCATGGCCGCTGATTTCACAGGCAGTTTTAGCTTTTGATATGACGCTGACAAAGTTATCCCATTTCCCATAGCCCAATAGGTGTTGCAGATCTCTCGCTAACCAATATTCAACACCATTTTCGGTTTGCTGAGCATGACCTTCAAAGGTTGTTGTGAGTGTTTGAATTTGTTGTTGTTCCATTTTGTCCCTCCTTATTTTGCATTGTTCCCAAAGCCCAATTTGGCCAAATAACCTGTCATTTCATCCTCCAAACTAGCTAAGTGGGCTTTAAGTTGTTCACGCTCAGCATGTACAGCCATCAGGTCGATTTTTTTCTCTTCTTCGAAAGTATCTACATAACGTGGAATGTTGAGGTTGTAGTCGTTATCTTGGATATCTTTCAGACTGGCAAGATAGGCGTATTTATCGACGTTTTCATTCGCTTTGTAGGTTGCGACGATTTTTGCGATATTGTCGGCACTGAGTTGGTTCTGGTTTTTACCGGGTTTAAACTCGTGTGAGGCATCGATAAATAGGACGTTGTCATCAACCTTTTCTTTTTTGAAAATCAGAATTACGGCTGGAATGCCGGTCCCATAAAAGAGCTTATCTGGCAGGCCAATCACTGCATCCAGTAGATTTTCATCAATCAATTGCTGGCGGATTTTGGCCTCAGTTGAGCCACGGAATAGCACACCGTGGGGAACAATTACCCCCATACGACCAGTCTTAGGTTTAAGTGTCTCTATCATATGTAGAATGAAGGCATAGTCGCCTTTAGTTTTTGGCGGTATACCACGACGAAAACGGTTGAACTTGTCATTTTCAGCGTCCTCATGTCCCCATTGAACTACAGAAAACGGCGGGTTGGCTGCTACAATATCAAACAGCATTAAGTCGCCGTTTTTATCCAACAATTTAGGATTGCGAATGGTATCGCCCCATTCGATTTTGTGGTTGTCTTCACCGTGCAGGAACATATTCATTTTGGCCCGTGACCAAGTTGAACCATTCATCTCCTGCCCATAGAGAGCGTAGTTTTTACTATCAAATTTTGTTCGTACTTTATTTCCACATTTTATTAATAGTGAGCCAGAACCACAGGTAGGATCGCAGATACTGTCGCCTGGCTGCGGTTCAAGCAACTCTGCAATCAAGTCACTGACTTCTGGTGGGGTATAAAATTCACCGGATTTCTTGCCACTACTGACTGCGAAGTTTTTGATTAAGTATTCATAGGCATTACCAATTACATCCAATGTACCGACGCGACTAGGTTTGAGGTTTAGTTCCGGCTTAGCAAAGACTTCCAGCAGATAACGTAGGATGCTGTTCTTCTGTTTATCTTCACCTAAGCGGTCGGTGTTGAAAGAGATATCTTGGAACACACTTTTCCCTGAATCTCTGAATTTGGTGCCATTGGTTTCTTCAATGGCATGCAGTGCTTGGTCAATGCGCTTACCATTGTCAGGTTCATAACGATGTTCGTACAAATAATAGAAGCTGGCGTTTTTGGGTAGCGCAAAACGCTCGTACTTCATCATCTCTTCGATGAGCTCTGGAGTATCATCATACTGAGCTTTGTAACCATCGTAATGGTCTTGCCATACATCAGAAATGTATTTAAGAAATAACATGGTCAGGATTAAGTCTATGTAATCGTCTGCGTCGGTAGTGCCACGGAAAATGTTACAAGAGTCCCACAATGCTTTGTTTATACTGTCTTGATTGATATTTTCGTTCATTTTATGACTGATTTCCTAACTGAATCTGCGTACATAACTGGTCAAAATAAATATCGCCATTAACAATTAGACGCTGATAGGTTTCTTTTTGTGCAAGCCAGTTTCTGTGGATTTTTTCGATTTGGTACTGTTGCTCTAATGGTGGTAAATCTATCGGCATTGCAGCCAGAATTTTTGCGGTCACTTTATTAATGTTGGTTCCTTCACTCATTCCATTAAAGTAACGTTGCCCTAACAATGAGTTGATGTACCACTGTAAATAATAAGGTGAAATAAGGTTGTGATTGCAGCGTATCACCGCGGTTTGATTGGTTGTTATGGTTGGTCTATCCCATTCCTCACTAAAGATTGCCGCAGAAAACACTGGCCCTCTCAAACGAAATAAAAGATCTCCAGGTCTTAAGTAATGACTATCAGGACTACCCTCCGGAATCACTTTTGCCAGTGTGTTGGCTGCTATACTGCCATCAAGCGTAATATCTTTTGTCTGAATGAGATAGCACGAACCCTCATTACCTTTGTCTTTGATTGCTGAGGTAAATGCCATGCCAAGTTTTATCGTTGTTATCTCAGCTAGTGTTTTGGATATGTTCATAAGGTTAACAGAAGGGGGAGTTACTCCCCTTTTCCTTCATGTTGATTGATACTAACAGATTGATAAATTGAAACTTCACCAATGTGAACAGATAAGTCATAGTTAATAGGTGTGGTAGATGCTATGTGAAGAAGAATAAAAAAGGTTAATCTTACTAGCATTGGTCGTTTGTCGTTCTTTGTAGCATTTGTCCCAGTATTTTGATAATTTATTCTGTGCATGAATTTTAGTCTCCTTGATTAAGTGTGTATCTGTACGAGGGAGTTGCCCCTCCCTCGTACACTAGGAGAACTCTCCTAGTTACAGAATAATATTAGATCTCTTTTTGATACACTGCAAGTAGTACGACCCTCCTAGTTTTGTATTTTTAATACTTTTCCTTTATCACAATGAAAATAAAGGATTTTTATTTTTGTTTGTTCAGAACGTTTTTCTCTTTATTTCCACTAATTAAGGCTATCTGTCATTTCAACGAGCTTATTTTCGTTCCAACGACACAATTGTCGTATCCGCATCAGATTGGCATTTGCTCGACGAATGACGGCAAAGTTGTCTTCAACGAATTCGATGACTGGTTTTTCCCAGTCCTGAGCAAGGGAAAAGGTTGATCGTAGGTAGCGATATTGGTCACCACGAGATAGATAATGGCTGATGACGTTATAGCCATCAGTTCCTTTTTTACGAGTGAACTCATTGTAGAACCAGTACATTTCAAACTTTCTATCTCGTAGTCGTACTCTGCAGCCATAGTGGCCTGGATAACCGGGTGTTTCCTTACCTCTATGAGCCTTGTTGTGTTGCCAAAATAGTTCTGAAATCTGGCGTGCCATGTAGTAATAACGCAGCTGTTCCAGCTCAACAGACCTGTGAACGTAACGTAAATACTGTTGTGATGACGAATGGGCGAAAAGCATTGCCTCGTCGTGGTCTATCTTTTTGTCATCGTTTGATAAAAAAGTATTCCAAGCCGCAATTTGTTTATTCAAAACTGTAAATGGGTCTGTCATTGAACGATCCTCTGTGTTGTTGATACAGAGGCAGTCTATTGCTGTATACCCATTTTCATCCCCTGTCTTCATGCCCTTTTTGGGCACTTGGGTCTTTTGGTATGACGCCTTAGCCAAAAGACCCAGCCAATTCCTTTCCAATAACTATCTAATGGGGGACCTAGACAGGTTTATTCCATACAACTGCTATCTTCTTCAAAATACCTCATCCAAACGATTCCATTTTTAATGGGGGACGTGGCTTTAAGCGTTGTAAATCGTCAGGTCTCTAAACTTTCACATGTGAAAGTTTATTCTTGGGGCGTTCACAGGCGCACAAATTGATACGGTAATGTAGGTCAATTCATTAGCCGCTTGGCTTTTTTGTACTCCTGAGGCTGTTTCTTAAGTTTAGGCTAAATAAATTTCATTAAATATCAGTGTATTGATAGTTTTTATGAATGTGTCCCAAAAGGGCTGTTCCAGCGGTCTGTTTAGTTAGCCTTTTTCGAGATGATTGCTCCTGCAAGCTAGATAATAAACAGGAGTCATCATGAAGGGTAATACCAAATCTAAACAAGGCGAGCGGTTACTGACTTATGCAGAAGTGTGTGACGTTTTGCAAACGTCACAAGCGACACTTCGTCGCTACGTGCGAGATGGACGCTTTCCTCCTCCAATAAAACCCAATCCTAATGGACGTACTGTGCGCTTTAGGTACAGCGATATAGCTGCCTGGTTGAGTGATTTGTAACGGAGGACGAGTGATGCAATATAAGTTGCAAGATGATGGGCTCTATTGCTTGTCTTCTGATCGCTGGCTGCGAATAGGCGGTTGGATTCAGGTTTTGGCTCGTACTCGTTTAACTGACAAACGGCACGGGCATGGGGCTTTGCTGGAATGGCTGAACTTCGATGGAGTAATGCTACGTGAAGTTGTATATGCACGAGATCTTAACAGCGATAACGCCCGCCAGATCAGGGATATGTTGGTTGATACTGGTTATCCCTTAACTCCAGGTCAGTCAAGTTGGAGTCGGCTTCAACATTTTCTAATAGAGCAGATGGCTCTTGCTGCTCCGGCTACTGTGGTGAATCGCACAGGCTGGCACGGGCCCATATTTGCCACAAGCAATTGGACTGTTGGAACTGCCGATGAACCACATCATTTTGTGGGTCAGCTATCTAGCTCCACGTTGTTAGAGGAAGCCGGGGATTTGAGAGATTGGCAAAACCATGTTGGGAAGCTGTGCAGTGGGAATCCGCTGGCTATTTTTTGTGTAGGAACTGGGTTGGCCGCACCGTTACTTGCGCCAGCGGGCATGGAAAACGGAGCCTTTCATTTCGTTGGCGCTTCTTCCGCCGGTAAAACAACTTTGTTGCAGATTGCGGCAAGCTTATATGGCAGCGATAGCTATAGACGTAGCTGGATCTCTACAAGCAATGGATTGGCTGCAGTCTCATCAGAGCACAACGATATGTTGCTGACGCTGGATGAGATAGGAATGGCTCGCCCAGAAGACGTTGATACTGCCATTTATCAGATCATGAACGGCTCAGGAAAACTGCGCGCTAACGTTTCAGGAGAGTTGGCCGCGACGTCACAATGGCGAACGCTGGTGCTCAGTAGCGGGGAAGTTTGGATTGCCGAATTACTTCAGCAGATAGGTAAGCCACTTAGGGCTGGTCAGCAGATACGACTGGTGGAGATCCCAATTTTTGGTATACATGGCGCATTCGATGAATTACATGGCCGTAAGAGCGCTCAACAATTCGTTGATGAGCTTAAAATGTCTTGTCAGTGCTTTCATGGCACAGTAATCCGAGAGTGGTTATCGCTACTTACAGGGCAGCATGATGAGCTTAGCCGCTACCTCAGCTATGAAATTGGTCGTCTTAGCAACGCTTGGACAAGCGATTCAATGGCCTCTCAAGTACAGCGAGTCGTTAGACGATTTGCACTGATTGGTACTGCACTATGCCTCGCTAGTCGAAATTTCATCTTGCCGTGGTCTGAGGAAGAGTCACTCGATGCTGTACATAAAGTCCTTCGTGCGTGGCTCGCTAATCGTGGGCACTCTAAGAATTCCGAAGAGTTTAGGCTGCTTAGGGCATTGGAAAAAGCGATGCGCAACTGGGAACGCAATATCGGTGAAATTGATCAGGATTCAGGTAAGGGAATGCCAGGTTACCGCCGTTCACTGGATGGATGCGAATTGTGGCTTATCAACAAAACTCATTTCCTGCAAAAACTTGAGCTTCCCACCCACTATATGCGAGAAGTGGAAATCTTGCTGCAACGCAATTGCTTGGTAACTAATGAGCGCTCCAGGGGAACCTATAAGACGCGGATTAATGGTGAGTTTCAACGTTTTTTTGCGCTCAAACCTGACCAAGTTAGGCGCCACCTTGAAGACTTAGAGAGGGTTGAACATGACGACTAGCTTAGTGTTCCCAGTTTCCCACTTTTCCCTGTTTGATTCTGAGGTAAAGGAGTATCAACATGACTGAAAAAGAGATGCTTCAGCGCATGCTGATGGATATGTCACAGCTTAAAAAACTGATTACCGATCACATCAAAAACGAGCAACGTCCTGACACAACAAAGGAAATCCTCACCGTTGAGGAATGTGCTGAGCTGACGGGGCTAAAGAAAAGCACTTTGTACCGATTGACCCATGAACGCAAGATTCCATTCTTCAAACCTAATGGTAACCGTGTGTTCTTCAGGCGAGCCGATATCTTGGCTTGGTTGCAGAGTAACCGAGTTGCTTCTTCAGATGAGATTGATAAAGCCGCTGCAGATCATCTAGTTGCTAACCGAAAATTTTATGGTCGGAGATATTGAGTAGCTATTTAAGCTGCTGAAAGTAAAAATTAATCATTAGATGCGTTACATGTCATGTTCTCTAGCTGTGACATGTAACTGTTGCTATTTAAATTGACAGATTAGGTTTTAATGACTAAGTCTTAATGTGCTTACGCGCTATCAAAAACACATCATTAACTATGGACGGTAAATATGTCTGTTAAACATACTCCAACAGGTGTCGTACACAGCGGTGCTAAAGGCGGCACTACTGGCTGCGGCACTGATACGAAGAAAAATGCAGATCACTGGGTTAATTCCCACGAGAAAATCACATGTGATAAGAACGGATGTAAAAACTAACGATCTTATGTGGTTGATGGAGGGCACTGTCGAGGTGCCCTTTTCTTTGTAAAGATTTAGTCGTTTGGTAGCAATAATGCTCTTAGTCTGATGACTCATCGAAGATATCAGGAAAGGTCCGCATGGCCTCTGTGCGGCGGGTTTCCAGAATATCTGCGTAGATTTCTGTCGTTCTGAGTTCGCTGTGGCCAAGCAATCTGGAAAGGGAATAGATGTCCAGACCACGGGCAAGCTGGTTTACAGCAAAGGTGTGTCGGCCAGCATGAAAGGTCACGTGTTTGGTTATCCCGGCACGTATAGCCCACTGCACTAGCGCGACATTGCTATAGCTGTCGTAACGTAAGCCTTTAAAGACCCGTTCTGTCGGTTTTCCCCTGTTTTCCAAGTTGAGCAAACGTACTGCTGAATCCGGTAAGTCGAGATATTGCAGACCATTGCCCGAGTTTTTGAGCTTTATCTGGGAAAAGATTATTCGGTAGTGGCCTTGGGCAAACAGTTCAATTTCACTCCATACCAGTTTATGTATGTCTGACCAGCGTAGACCCGTAGTGCAGGAGAACAGAAATGCTCTTCGTAGCACATCGTAACGGCATTCAGCCTTGGTAAGGGCCTTTACCTCATCCAGAGTAAGGTAAGTGCGCTGTGTCCTCTCTGCTTTGATGGATTTGACTTGTTCAACAGGGTTATCTCTGATTATTCGGTCTCGTTGCGCTTGGTTGAGCGCAGCCCGGATTTTATTGAAGTAGCTACAGGCGGTATTCCTGGATAGGCCGGTATCTGATTTTGTTATTGCCTCATGCTGTAGGTAATGGCGGAACCCTTCCAAGAAGTATTTATCTACCTGTTCAAAAGTAAGTTCTGCGTGGCCGTGGTATCGGTGGAGATGGATGCCCGCTGAAACCCAAATTGAGTAATTGGATTTACTACCGGATGCTTTACTTGCTGTTACTTGATCGAAGTAGTCAAAGAAGCTGGCATTAAGTTTTGTGCGGTCATCCAAGCCATGTTTGGCAGATTCCATTTCTAGCAGGCGTTTGGCACGAATAGCTTCGGCTTTTTGCAGTGTAGTTTTATTGTACTCGCGCTCAACTGCGTTTTTTGGCTTGTTATAGAGGAATAGATTCAGCGGTTCGTAAGAGCGCTTTTGAGCCCTTGAACCGTCTTCCGAGGTCTTTGAGCCGTAATAGTACACAAGCCTGATGGGGCGCAGGCCATTCTTATCTGGTTCTCGTTTTTGTATATTGATTTTCATAGGTTTTTCTCATCTTGTGCTCCGCATGTGCTCCAGAATTTATCTTCGGAGCACATACGGAGCAAGAATAGACAAAACCCTTCAAATTGCTTCCCACCCAATAAAACAAAATTATTTTAAAATCATAATGTTGTTTTGATTTGGTTTGATGCGTTTTACTCTTTTACTTCCCGATACAGAATGAGCTAAAAATTTTGCCGAGTAGGTCGTCGGAAGTAAAGCGTCCGGTGATCTCGGATAATGCTAATTGGCACATACGTAACTCTTCAGCCAGCAGTTCGCCCGCGAGGTAGATTTCTAATTGCTCTTTGCCTAGTTGCAAGTGACTTGCGGCTATCTCGAGTGCTTCGAGATGACGGCGACGGGCAATAAAGCCACCTTCGAGATTACTCTGATAGCCCATGAGGGACTTTAAGTGCTGCTTTAGCTCTTCAACACCGAGCCCGGTTTTGGCCGAGATCCGATAGACGCTGTAACCTTGTTCTTCGGTCATCATTAAGTTTTCGCCAGTGAGATCGGCTTTATTGCGGATCACTGTCACGCCCAAATTGGCGGGCAGGCGATCGATAAAATCGGGCCAAATATCATGGGGATCGACGGCGGCGGTTGTGGTGCCATCCACCATAAATAATACGCGATCGGCACTATTTATCTCGTTCCAGGCGCGCTCTATACCGATTTGTTCAACGGTATCAGTGGTGTCGCGTAGACCCGCGGTATCGATAATATGCAGCGGCATGCCATCTAAATGGATATGTTCACGTAATACATCACGGGTGGTACCGGCTATTTCGGTGACAATCGCCGACTCTTTACCTGCTAAGGCATTTAATAAACTGGATTTTCCGGCATTGGGGCGACCGGCAATCACTACTTTCATGCCTTCACGGATAATAGAGCCTTGCTTGGCGCTGGCTTGCACTAGGTCGAGTTTGTCGATGATTTTATACAGCGCATTGGCAATTTTGCCATCACTTAAAAAGTCGACTTCTTCATCGGGGAAATCAATCGCGGCTTCAACGTATAAACGCAGGTTCGTGACTTGGTCCACCAGCTCATGAACTTCCTTAGAAAACTCACCCTGTAGCGATTGCAGTGCGCTTTTAGCGGCTTGCTCGCTGGTGGCATCGATAAGGTCGGCAATGGCCTCGGCTTGGGTTAAGTCGAGCTTATCGTTCATAAAGGCCTGTTCGCTAAATTCACCCGGTTTGGCGATACGAATACCTTCAATTTCCAATACGCGTTTGATCAGCATATCGAGGACGATTTGCCCGCCGTGTCCTTGAAGTTCCAATACATCTTCACCGGTAAAGGAATTAGGGCCTTTAAAAAATAGCGCTATACCTTGGTCTATCACTTGGCCCGAGGCACTTTTAAAGTCGCAATAGTCGGCATAACGGGTCTTAGGTTGATGACCTAAGATGGCCATAGCAACATCACTGGCCTTGTTGCCTGAAATTCGAATGATACCCACGCCGCCACGTCCGGGCGCGGTGGCTTGAGCCACGATAGTGTCAGTTGTCACGGAAATACCCACTAATATCGATCAAATCATCTAAAGGAAAAGGCGGCCAATGAAGCCGCCTTTTTAAATATGTAGGAGTTGTTGGCTCCTATCTAGCGCTAGGGCTTATTTTAAGCCTTTTTTCTCTAGACCTGCATAAATAATCTTCTGCTGGATAATGGCAACTATGTTACCCACTAACCAGTACAGTACTAGACCCGATGGGAACCACAGGAAGAATACGGTAAAGATCATTGGCATCCACTGCATCATCTTCACTTGCATTGGATCCATTGTCGGTGCGATAGGTTGCATCTTCTGCATCACAAACATAGATGCGCCCATCAGCAGTGGCAGAATGTAGTAAGGATCTTGTACCGATAAGTCGTGGATCCATAACATAAATGGCGCATGACGTAGCTCGAAGCTTTCTAGCAATACCCAGTACAAGGCAATGAAGATTGGCATCTGTAAAATGATAGGTAAGCAACCACCCATAGGGTTAACTTTTTCTTTCTTATACAGTTCCATCATGGCCTGACCCATCTTCTGACGGTCATCACCAAAACGTTCTTTCAGCTCAGTCAGTTTAGGTTGCAGGTTGCGCATCTTCGCCATTGAGGTGTACTGCGCTTTGGTCAGCGGGAACAGTAAACCACGAACGGTTAAGGTGATCAGGATAATTGCCACACCCCAGTTACCCACAAATGATTGATAGAACATCAATAACCAGTGGATTGGAACGGCTAACCACCAAAGGAAACCGTAATCAACTACTAGGTTTAAGGTATCAGAGATGGCTGACAGAGCTTTTTGATCCTTAGGACCAACGTAGAACTGTGAGCTAATTTCTTGAGTCGCACCTGGTGCAATATCGTATACCGCGCCGCGGAAGCCAATGTTAGCTAAACCGCCTGCGCTAACACTTGAGAAAATCGTGTTGCTGTCGGTCGCTGGTGGGATCCAAGCCGATACGAAGTAATGTTGTAGCATCGCAGCCCAACCGCCCAAGGTAGCTTGGTTCAGGTTGCCTTTAGCCATGTCATCAAACTTGTATTTCTCATAACGCACATCTTGCGTTGAGAATGCGCCACCGCGGTAGGTTGGCATCATCATGCTGCTTTCGGTCGGCTTAATTGTTTGTTTAATCTGACCGTACATCTGTACTTGCAGTGGCGTTGTCGAGGTGTTGTTGATCTTGTAATCAATATCGACGTTAAACTTGCCGCGATGGAATACAAACACTTTAGTGTATGTCACGCCATTGTCAGCGACATAAGTTAATGGAACTTCTAAGCTGTCTTGGCCATCGGCTAAGGTAAATTCAGTCGCAGAGGCAGTGAATACTGCACGACCTTTGGCACTGCTATCGATACCATCACGACCAATCAGGCCACTCTGGGCTATATAAGTGAAATCTTTCGTTTGCTCAAGCAACACGAAGGGTTGGTCTTTACCCTGTTCCATTTTGTGTGAAACTAGCGCTGCAAAAACGATGTCACCACCCACAGGGTTGAGTTGCACATCGAGTTGATCGGTTTTTACCGTGATAATATTTTGAGTTGCAGCGACGGCTGCTGGCACACCTGTATCAGCTTCTGGAACATCGGCACTGTGAGTGCTAGCCGTGTTCGCCACTAAGGACGATTCGGTTGCAACGGGTTTAGGAGCTTTGTCTGCTTGCCACTGTTGCCACAGCAAAAAGCTGACAAACAGTAGTCCTATGAGCAATATATTGCGTTGAGATTCCATAGCCTATTTATTACACCTGTCATTTTTAGGGGGGACGGGATCGCTACCGCCGGGATGTAAAGGGTGACATTTTAATATGCGTTTCAATGCAAACCAACAACCTTTCGCGGTTCCGTGCACTTTTATTGCTTCAATGGCGTAATGAGAGCAAGTGGGATTGAAACGACAACGAGGGCCCAGTATAGGGCTAATGAAGATTTGATAGCCACGAATTAACGTGGTCGCTAGCCATTGTAGCGGCGACTGAGTTTGCGCCATAGCTTTTCTATCAATTTGTTGATTTCTGCGTTTTCCATTTCCATCACGCCATTTCTGACCAGCACAACGATATCAAGGTGAGGAATGTCGTGTTGATTTAAACGAAAACTATCTCTGATGACGCGCTTAATGCGATTACGTTGATTGGCGCGTTTTACATAGCGTTTAGCAACAGTAAGGCCCAGACGCGGATGTTGTTCCGAGTTAGGAATAGCGAGCAAGGTAATTTCAGCAGAAGATGCTTTGATGGGATTGGAGAATACAGATTTAAATTGCGCGGGAGTTAGCAAACGTAACTCCCGCGTAAAGGTATAGCTAGTCAACTAGTTATCCACTTATTAAGCAGATAAACGAGCGCGACCTTTCGCACGACGACGTGCAAGCACCTTACGGCCGCCTACAGTAGCCATACGAGCGCGGAAGCCGTGAGAACGCTTGCGCTTCAGGTTGCTAGGTTGAAAAGTACGTTTACTCATGATGGCAATCCGTCTTTGTTATTAGTGAACATTCCTTATCTCTAGTTATTAGAGGTAAGGGCAAAAAAGAGGCCGAATTGTAATCACTTTACTTGGTCTCGTCAACAACGAAAGTCGGTAAGTGGTTTATTTCTGCCAGCGTGTCCTGAGATCCATCCCCGCAATACACCATAAGATGTGGATAACTCTGTGTACGGCTACTATATCTAGTAGTAACGGGGATCTTTGACTCGATCAAAGGGGCGCCATTATAGATCAATGTGGATCGCTTAATAAAGCGGGATTTGCGCTAATTGTTTAATAAAAGGATCGATTTTGATCTTTGATGATCGAGGATATCCACATAGAATGATCTCGCTGGGGATAAATATTTTTTAAGGATAGCGATCATTGAGATCTCGCTATAGAATACACCTCTTTTTTGATGATCTTTTGGGGATAACTTAGTGGCTGTTTCACTTTGGCAACAATGTATCGGACGACTGCAGGATGAGCTTTCTGCTCAGCAGTTCAGTATGTGGATCAGACCGTTACAAGCCGAAATGGATGGAGATACTTTGGTGCTTTATGCGCCCAACCGCTTCGTGCTCGATTGGGTCAGAGATAAATACATCAATATCATTAATCAGTTTTTTACAGAGCAAATGGGCAGTGATGCGCCTAAGCTACGCTTCGATATTGGTAGCCGTCCATCGGCGAAAAAGCCTGAACCCGTGGCTCCGATAGTGGCAACGCGAGTGCCTAATCCTCAGACTAAAGCGACAGTAGGGACATCTTTTAATACTCAAGCTGAGCCTATCGCTAATGCTAACCATCGCAGCAATATCAATCCAACCTACCAGTTTGATAACTTCGTTGAAGGTAAATCAAACCAATTAGGTAAGGCTGCGGCGTTGCAAGTGGCTGAAAATCCAGGTGGTGCCTATAACCCATTATTCTTATATGGTGGAACAGGTCTAGGTAAGACTCACCTGTTGCACGCGGTTGGTAACGGGATCATTAAAAATAATCCCAATGCCAAAGTGGTTTATATGCATTCCGAGCGTTTTGTCCAGGACATGGTCAAAGCGCTGCAAAACAATGCGATCGAAGAATTTAAACGTTACTACCGTAGCGTCGATGCCTTGTTTATCGATGATATTCAATTTTTTGCTAATAAAGACCGATCTCAAGAAGAATTCTTCCATACCTTCAACGCCTTGCTGGAGGGGAATCATCAAATTATTTTGACTTCAGATCGTTATCCAAAAGAGATCGACGGTGTTGAAGACAGATTGAAATCGCGTTTTGGTTGGGGTTTAACTGTGGCTATTGAGCCACCAGAGTTAGAAACCCGCGTGGCGATTTTGATGCGTAAAGCGCAGGAGAGCGGTATTAACTTACCCGATGAAGTGGCCTTCTTTATTGCTAAACGTTTACGTTCAAACGTGCGTGAGCTAGAAGGGGCGTTAAACCGCGTTATCGCCAACGCGAACTTCACGGGTCGACCAATTACCATTGATTTTGTTCGTGAAGCCTTACGTGACCTCTTGGCACTTCAAGAAAAATTAGTCACTATAGACAATATTCAGAAAACCGTAGCTGAATACTACAAGATCAAGATGGCTGATATGTTGTCTAAGCGTCGTTCGCGCAGCGTTGCGCGCCCTAGACAAGTTGCCATGGCGTTATCCAAAGAATTAACTAACCAAAGCTTGCCGGAAATTGGTGATGCTTTTGGTGGTCGAGATCACACCACAGTGTTGCATGCCTGTCGTAAGATTGCTCAGCTACGGGAAGAGAGCCACGACATTAAAGAAGATTACGCTAACTTGATTAGAACCTTATCTTCTTAAAATCAAGGAATTGGACACCATGAAATTTTCAATTGATAGGGATGCCCTATTAAAGCCGTTGCAATTAGTGTGTGGTGCGGTAGAAAGACGCCATAACTTGCCCATTTTGGCTAATCTCCTTGTAGAAGTAAGTGGTCACTCACTTAAGTTGACGGGCACAGATCTAGAAGTCGAACTCGTGGGCCAAGCTGTGGTTCATGGTGATATAGAAGAAGGTCGTACTACGGTTCCGGCTAAAAAGCTGCTGGATATCGTTAAATCTTTGCCTGAACAAAGCGAACTGAAAGTCGAGCAACAAGATAATAAGTGGTTGCTGCGTTCAGGCCGTAGCCGTTTTTCCTTAGCGACGTTGCCCGCAGAAGAATATCCCAATGTTGAAGCCTTCCAAGCCGAGATTGAATTTAGTTTGAAGCAGGGCGTGTTGAAGTCGATTATCGACTCGACGCAATTTTCTATGGCTAACCAAGATGTGCGTTATTACCTCAACGGGTTATTGTTTGAGACTGAAGGTAATGTGTTGCGCGCTATTGCGACCGATGGCCATCGTTTAGCCTTAAGTCACCGTACGATTGAAGCACAATTACCTGAAAAACAAGTCATAGTTCCGCGTAAGGGCGTAATGGAAATGGCACGTTTATTAGAGTCGGACGATCTCGATATCGCGATTGCTATCGGTGATAATGCCATTCGCGCCACTACGGCTAATACAGTATTTACCAGTAAATTAGTCGATGGCCGCTTTCCCGATTATCGCCGTGTATTGCCAAAGGGCGGTGATAAAATAGTGATTGCGAGTCGTAACCATTTAAAGCAAGCGCTGACCCGTGCATCGATTTTATCCAATGAGAAATTCCGCGGTGTGCGTATTCAGCTTGAAGCGGGTTTACTCAAAATCACAGCGAATAATCCTGAGCAGGAAGAAGCGGAAGAAATCATCGATGTGGATTACAACAATCAATCCCTAGAAATTGGTTTTAACGTCAGTTATTTACTCGACGTGCTCAACAACCTTAAGTCCGATGATGTGCGTATCACGCTCATTGATGGTAATTCCAGCGCCCTAATTGAAAACCATTTGGAAGAAGATTCCATGTATGTGGTTATGCCAATGCGCTTATAATCCATATCAACAAGCCTGTGTTTACTGGTTTATCTTTACTATCTACATCGTCTTGGGGCGGTGTAGATGCCCTTGAAATGCCTCAGTTATGCTTTCCATTGTTGAATGGTAGAGTTGCGATATGATGAGCCCTATAAGTTTTTGCCTAAGCCGTTTACTCGGTGTTATGAGTAATGCATGAGCCTGACCCGTCTTAATATAGAAGCTTTTCGCAATATTCAATTGGCGCAATTAAGCCCAAGTGCTGGTATTAATGTCATTTATGGTCAAAATGGCAGCGGCAAAACCAGCATTTTGGAGGCGATTTATTTCCTTGGTATGGGGCGCTCCTTTCGCAGCCATTTATCCCAACGGGTGATCAATAACGACGAGGATAAGTTGACCTTATTCGCTACGTTAAATTTACCCCGTGGTGACAGTAAAATCGGTTTACGGCGGTTTCGTAGTGGCGAGACGGAAGTGAAAATCGACGGCGAAAAAATTAAACGTCTGTCGACATTAGCCGAAACCTTACCTATTCAAGTGATCACACCAGAAAGCTTTTCGTTACTGTTTGAAGGCCCAAAATCCCGGCGACAATTTATCGATTGGGGCGCATTTCATGCCGATCCACAGTTTTATGGTGCTTGGACGAATGTTCGTAGAGTTCTTAAGCAAAGAAATCAATTGCTTAGAAACGGTTCGTCCTACAGTCATATTCAATTTTGGGACCGAGAGTTTGTGCGTTATGCCGAGCAGGTCACTGAAATACGAAACCATTATGTAGACTCGTTAAATGAGCTACTTAAGGGTATAATCGGGGAGTTTTTACCGCTGATAGATGTGAAGGTTTCATTTACCCGCGGCTGGGATAGTAAGACGGATTTTGCAGAACTACTCGAAAACCAATATTCCAGAGATTTGGCCACAGGTCATACCGTCAGCGGTCCCCATAAAGCTGACCTTAGACTTCGTGTAGGCACTTTGCCGGCGCAGGATGCCCTGTCCCGTGGTCAATTGAAATTATTAGTCTGTGCACTGCGTATTGCACAGGGAAAGTTGCTCAAACAACAAATAGATAAACACAGTATTTATCTTGTGGATGATCTTCCATCCGAGTTGGATGCACAGCATAGGCAGCTATTGCTAAAGCAGCTCGTGGACACTGGTGCACAAGTGTTTGTCACTGCCATTGAGCCTGCAGCAATAGTCGATTCGTTACACACGCCTCCCAGTAGGATGTTCCATGTGGAACAGGGACGTGTAACGGTAATTGAATAACCATTGAGAGAATAATATGTCAGAGAATAGTTACGATTCTTCGAGTATTAAGGTCCTTAAGGGCCTTGATGCAGTACGTAAGAGACCTGGGATGTATATTGGTGACACCGACGACGGTACGGGTCTACATCATATGGTGTTCGAAGTAGTCGATAACTCTATCGATGAAGCCTTAGCCGGCCATTGTACTGATATCACTATTACTATCCATGTCGATGGTTCGGTTTCTGTTAAGGATGACGGCCGTGGCATTCCGGTCTCTATCCATGAGGAAGAAGGCGTATCGGCGGCAGAAGTTATCATGACGGTATTACATGCCGGCGGTAAGTTCGACGATAACTCCTATAAAGTGTCTGGTGGTCTGCACGGTGTGGGGGTCTCGGTTGTCAATGCTTTATCTAAAAAGCTGCAAATGACCATTCGCCGTGCGGGTAAAGTATATGAGCAGTTTTATACCCACGGTGTGCCTGATGCGCCAATCAAAGAGATCGGCGATGCGACTAAAACCGGTACCGAAATCCGTTTTTGGCCAAGTGAACAAACTTTCAGTGATGTTGAGTTTCACTTTGAAATTCTGGCAAAACGCGTGCGTGAATTGTCATTCCTGAACTCAGGCGTCGGTATTCGTCTGGTTGATGAACGTGACAACAAGAATGAATTCTTCAAATACGAAGGCGGTATTAGCGCATTCGTCGATTATTTGAACCGTAATAAAACTCCCGTCAACAAAGACGTATTCCACTTTATGCAAGAGCGTGAAGATGGTATTACCGTTGAAGTGGCTATGCAGTGGAACGACGGTTATCAAGAAAATATTTTCTGTTTTACCAACAATATTCCACAGCGTGATGGTGGTACTCACCTAGCGGGTTTCCGTGGCGCCTTAACGCGTAACTTAAACAACTACATGGAAAACGAAGGCTATAACAAGAAAGGTAAGACTAACGCGACAGGCGATGACGCCCGTGAAGGTTTGACCGCCGTTATCTCTGTTAAAGTACCCGATCCTAAGTTCAGCTCACAAACTAAAGATAAGTTAGTTTCGAGTGAAGTGAAATCTGCGGTTGAACAAACCATGGGTGAGAAGCTGAACGATTATCTGCTGGAAAACCCAGCCGATGCGAAGTTGATTGTCGGTAAAATTGTCGATGCGGCCCGTGCCCGTGAAGCGGCGCGTAAAGCCCGTGAAATGACCCGTCGTAAAGGCGCACTCGATTTAGGTGGTTTGCCAGGTAAGTTGGCCGATTGCCAAGAGAAAGACCCTGGTCTTTCAGAAATTTACATAGTGGAAGGGGACTCTGCTGGCGGTAGCGCCAAGCAGGGACGTAACCGTAAGAACCAAGCGATTCTGCCACTGAAAGGTAAAATTCTAAACGTTGAGAAAGCCCGCTTCGATAAGATGTTGTCTTCTCAAGAAGTGGCCACACTGATCACGGCCCTTGGCTGTGGTATTGGCCGCGATGAATATAACCCAGATAAAACCCGTTACCACAACATCATCATCATGACGGATGCTGACGTTGACGGCTCGCACATTCGTACTTTGCTGTTGACCTTCTTCTTCCGTCAAATGCCTGAATTGATTGAACGTGGTTATGTATATATTGCCCAGCCACCACTATTTAAAGTGAAAAAAGGCAAGCAAGAACAGTATTTGAAAGACGAGCCAGCATTGACTCAATATCTCACGACTCAGGCATTGGATGGCACTATTGTGTACCCAACGCAAGGGGCTCCGGGAATGTCGGGTGAGCCGTTAGAGCGTTTAGTGACTCAGTACCGTGAAGTGGAAGCGATTGTTGCCCGTTTAGAGCAACGTTATCCAACACACATTACTAACCGTATGCTTTACCACCCAATGATCAGCAATGAGATGTTGGCCGATGAAGGCAAGATGAAGGATTGGATCGATGCCTTTATCCATGAGCTGGTGGAGCTAGAAAGCAGCGGCGTGTTGTATTCTGGTGAGCCGATTCTCGATCCTGAGCGTAAAGTATATCTGCCTAAGATCACCATTCGTAAACACGGTATAGATACCAACTACCTGTTTTCCTATGATTTCTTCCAATCTACTGACTACCAACGTATCGGTAAGCTAGGCGCCGCATTAGAAGGCATGATTGAAGAGGGTGGTTATGTGCAACGTGGTGAACGCGTGAAAGAGGTGGGTAGCTTTCTCGAAGCACTAGATTGGACGATTTCTGAAGCTAAACGCGGCTTGTACATCCAACGCTATAAAGGATTGGGTGAAATGAACCCTGAGCAATTGTGGGAAACTACAATGGATCCTGAATCACGCCGCATGTTGCAAGTGACGATTGATGATGCCGTGGGTGCCGATCAGTTGTTCACTTGTTTGATGGGTGATCAAGTCGAACCTCGTCGTGAGTTTATCGAAGCGAACGCCTTGAACGTGGCTAACTTAGACGTTTAATCTTTAGACGATTTAAAATCGTTAGCGATTGATAAAAAAGGGAAAGCTTTGCTTTCCCTTTTCTTTTGCTCAAAACTATCTATCGACACCCGCTTCATCGGCCTCGACAATTTCAGTCTCTGCCTTAGCCGCATTAATCCAAGCCTGCATTTCTGGGCAATTGATCACATACTGCATATAAGCGCGACTTGCCTGGGATACCTCAATGCCGTAGGTGATAAAGCGCATCACCACTGGGGCAAACATCATATCGGCAATCGACCATTGGCCAAATAACCAAGCACCTTTATCCTGGGATGGAGCAAACTCGGCCATTTGTGTCGACCAAATTGCATCGATGCGCTCAATGTCTTTGCGGACCGCATCGGTGAGTTCGACATAACGGCTCGCGCGTATGTTCATTGGTAGAGCGTTACGCACGGCATTAAAGCCTGAATGCATTTCACAGGCGAGGGATCTGGCTTTGGCTTTTTGCTTGGGATCCTGTGGCCAAGCCGTTCCTGACAGATAAGTATCATTGATATATTCACAAATCGAGAGTGAATCCCATACCGTGATATCGCCATCGACTAATGTCGGTACTTTTAAAGTCGGCGAAATGGCGTTGAGTTGCTGATAAAAGCTGTCGGTATCGAGTTGCAGTAATACTTCGTTGAACTGCACGCCTGATTTTGCAGCCATTAACCAAGCCCGCAGTGACCAGCTAGAGTAATTTTTATTGCCTATATAAAGATCCATTTTTTAACCTTTCTATTCTCTGTCATGCTATTTAGTAAAGAATAAGCCGTGCAAGCTATGCCAATATGTTATGTTTCTTGTGTCAGCTACGGGACGTTATGGTTGAGCCTATAAATTGCAGTGGATGCCTTTTTGTTGTTATTAACTGTCTATTTATCCTAGGTTGGTATTTTTTGATCAAGTCATTTTTTAACAAAATATTTAATATTCGCGAAGAATCGAGCCTTGAGCGACCTAAGAGTTTTACTAAGATAGATCTTGGTAAGCCAATCAGTGCTGCATCTCCTAGACAGATGGATACTGAGTACAATATGGCGGTCTGTGTTGACTTAGATGCGCTGTTTTATAGCTTATTATTTTCCGCTCGCACCAAAGACACTGGTGGTGTTGCAAATAATCTAGAGCGTCGGGTTATGCTTGAAATAGAACAAGCATTAGCATCGCCACAAGTGATCGCCGAAAAAGTGTTAAAGTTGCCGTCAAAGGTACTGGAGTTAGATCGTAAGCTTGCCGATCCACTGTTTGAAACTAAGGATTTACTTTCACTGATAGAGCAAGATCCCCTGCTCAGTGTGGAAGTCCTTAAACTCTGTAATTCACCCGCTTTTAAGCGTGCAGGCAAAGATATTACTAGCCTTCAGCAAGCCTTAGTGCAATTAGGTCGTGAACAGTTAAGGTATTTTGTTACTAGTTGCTTAGTGCGTGAAATGTTAGATATTAAGCCCATTTATTTTCGACGTTTTGGGGCCGAGATTTGGCGTCATTCAATGCAGGTGGCTTTTTTGACGAGTGAACTCAGTGAAGAGGATAGAGACACAGCCTTCTTGCTTGGCTTATTACATGATGTGGGCAAACTTGCGATTTTTAAGATATTACTCGATGCATTTGTACAGGCAGAACCTGACGATCAACCTAATTCATGGTTATTTAGACAAGTGATGACGGCCAAATCGCTCACCTTAAGCGCTCTGCTTGCTAAATATTGGCAGCTGCCCAGTACCTTCGAAACCGAGTTAGATAAGCTTGCCAATATCAATTCGCGGCCAAGATCGGGACTCGCTGCGATTGTGTGGCGGGCGAATGTGATCAGTGAAATATCTATGCTACATCAAGCGGGTAAGTTATCCGCAGAAGTGCTCTCGGATTTATTAGCCCAAGTGATGCTAGATAAAACGCAGTTTGATGAACTACATCAGAAGCTACAGCAGTTTTAATTTGTTGGAATTAAGCGAATTAAAAAACGCGCTTTTAAGCGCGTTTTTTAATGGTACTTAGCGGCACATTATTGCAGTAGTGAGATATCCGCTACGTGCAGGAACTGCTCGCGTAAATTATTTAACAATGCTAAGCGATTGTTTTTTAACGCTTCATCGTCTGCCATTACCATCACATCTTCGAAGAATTGATCCACGCTTTCACGTAAGTTCGCCAGCAGTGTTAATGCCTGTTGGTAATCAGCATTTGCAAACAGCGGAGCGAGTTGAGGCTGCAGTTCGGCAAGCTTAGCGGCTAATGCTTGCTCTGCGGCTTCGGTTAATAAACTCGCATTGATCGTTGTCGGTAAAGCGCCTTCAACTTTCGCCAGAATATTAGACACACGCTTATTCGCCGCCGCCAGGGCGCCAGACGCTTCTAGGCTTCTAAAGTGTGATACCGCATTGATACGGCTATCAAAATCAGCTGGGCGTGTTGGGCGACGTGCTAATACAGCTAGGATCACATCAACATCGATACCTTTATCTTGATACCAAGCACGGAAACGAGCCATTAAGAATTCAAGCACTTCATCGCTTGCATTGGCGTTGCTTAAGTTAGTGCCATGCAGAGCTTGCGCTTTAGCAATAAGGTCAACTAAATCAAGCGGTAGCTTGTTTTCTACTATGATACGTAGCACACCGATAGCGGCCCGGCGCAGTGCGAATGGGTCGGCAGCGCCCTTAGGGGCTTGGCCAATGCCAAAGATACCGACTAAGGTATCGAGTTTATCCGCTAAAGCTACTGCGCAAGATACGCCAGCACTTGGTACTGTATCGCCAGAGAACTTAGGTTTGTATTGCTCTTCCATCGCCACCGCTACGGCTTCGGTTTCACCATCGAGGCGGGCGTAGTGCATGCCCATAGTGCCTTGAGTATCGGTAAATTCCATCACCATATTGGTCATCAAATCGGTTTTAGATAACAAACCAGCACGGGCTGCATCGACCGCATTCGCGCCCGTTTGCTCGGCAATAAAGGCGGCGAGGGCAGAGATGCGAGTGACTTTGTCTTTTAAGGTGCCGAGCTGTTGTTGGAACAGAACTGTTTCTAGGCTTGGTAAACGTGATTCTAGCGTGTGCTTCTTATCGGTATTAAAGAAAAACTCAGCATCGGCCAAGCGTGGACGAACCACTTTCTCGTTACCAGAGATAATTTGTGTTGGATCTTTAGATTCGATGTTGGCCACAAAGATAAAGTTTGGCAGTAACTTACCCGCATCATCGAACACTGGGAAGTATTTTTGATCGCCCTTCATGGTGTAGACCAAGGCTTCAGAAGGTACATTTAAAAACTTTTCTTCAAAACTTGCGGTTAACACTACTGGCCATTCAACCAATGAAGTCACTTCTTCCAGTAGATTATCTTCGATATCGGCGGTGCCACCAATCTTAGCGGCCGCTTTTTCGGCATCGGCTTTGATTAAGGCTTTACGGCTTTCGTAATTGGCGATGACTTTACCTTTTTCTTTCAATAGATTGAGGTAGTTATCCGCATGGTCAAGCTCGAAGCCTGTCCCCATAAAGCGGTGGCCGCGGATATTACGAGCCGATTTAATCCCGAGTAATTCACCTTCGATTAACTCACTGCCTAACAACATAGTGGCGGTATGCACAGGGCGAATAAATTGGGTTTTATTATTACCCCAGCGCATAGGCTTAGGTATTGGCAACTTATCTAAGGCACGTTGCGCCATGTCTGCAACTAAGCTCTTGGTTTCAACGCCTTCCACTTTGGCGTTATAAACCAGCCATTCGCCTTTGTCAGTGACTAGACGTTCTGCCTGATCGACCGTGATACCGTTACCACGTGCCCAACCTTCGGCGGCTTTAGTCGGTTTACCTTCGGCATCGAAGGCTGAACTCACAGCTGGGCCGCGTTTTTCAACCACTTTGTCGGCTTGTGCAAGGGCAAGTTCGGTAACGTTAATCGCCAGACGACGTGGTGCTGCATACCAAACGGCTGAGCTAAAGGCTAAATCGGCTTTGGTGAGTTCTTCGGTAAAGTTAGCTAAGAAAGACTCGGCCAGTTTACGCAGCGCCTTTGGTGGTAATTCTTCCGTGCCTAACTCTATGAGTAAGTTTTCAAAATTCATGTGTTTACCTCTACTTACACATTGGGAAGCCAAGCGCTTCGCGTGCCTGATAATAGGATTCAGCAACCGCTTTAGCCATAGTACGAACGCGCAGGATATAACGCTGACGCTCGGTCACCGAAATGGCGTGGCGTGCATCGAGTAAGTTGAAGGCGTGTGAGGCTTTCATCACTTGCTCGTAGGCGGGCAGAGGTAAAGGTTTTTCCAGTGACAATAAATGCTGACACATTTTTTCGCACTGATCGAACAGGGTGAACATAAAGTCCACATCGGCGTGTTCGAAGTTATAGGTCGATTGCTCAACTTCGTTTTGATGGAACACATCACCATAGGTGATGCGGCCCAGTGGACCATCGGTCCAAACGAGATCATAAACGCTATCAACACCTTGGATATACATGGCTAGACGCTCTAGGCCATAGGTGATTTCACCTGTGACAGGGCTACATTCTAAGCCGCCGACCTGTTGGAAGTAAGTAAACTGGGTCACTTCCATACCGTTTAGCCAGACTTCCCAGCCTAAACCCCAGGCGCCTAGTGTTGGTGATTCCCAGTTGTCTTCCACAAAACGGATATCATGGATTTGAGTATCGATACCCAGTGCTTGTAGAGAACCTAAATACAGCTCTTGGATATTATCCGGTGACGGTTTTAACACGACTTGGAATTGGTAGTAGTGCTGTAGGCGGTTCGGGTTTTCACCGTAACGGCCGTCCGTCGGGCGGCGCGATGGCTGCACGTAGGCACTGCTCATTGGTTCTGGCCCTAAAGAACGCAGGAAAGTTTGCGGGTGGAATGTACCAGCGCCGACTTCCATATCTAGAGGTTGAACGATTGCACAACCTTGCTGTGCCCAATATTCCTGTAGGGTTAAAATGAAACCCTGAAATGTTTTTACGTCGTGTTTTGTCGTCATGTCTACTTGTCTACTGCCGTCAGCCTGAATAGAAAATGGGTTCGATTATACCTTGTAGATATCTGCTTATGTAGGTTATTTTTTACCTTCTTAATTAAAACAATAAGGTTATATACCATGGAAGAGATCCGTTGTGGCTGGGTAAGTGATGATCCTTTATATCGTGACTACCACGATAACGTCTGGGGGCGGCCGGTTCGAGATCCTAAAGAGCTGTTTGCTAAGTTGTGTTTAGACGGCCAACAGGCCGGATTATCTTGGATTACTATTCTGAAGAAACAACAAAACTATGAACAGGCCTTTGCTAATTTTGAACCAGAAGTCATTGCTGGCTTCGATGTGGCAAAAGTGGAGGAACTTATGTTGAATTCTGGCATAGTGCGTAATCGCTTGAAGGTGAATTCTATCATCAAGAATGCCAAAGGATATTTAGCCTACACTGCGGATGGCAACGATTTTTCTGAATTTTTGTGGAGTTTCGTTGGCGGTAAGCCTTTGGTGAATCAGTTTTCGTCTATGTCCCAGGTTCCTGCACAAACGCCAGAATCTGAAGCCATGTCAAAAGCCTTAAAAAAGCTTGGATTTAATTTCGTCGGCCCAACAATTTGTTATGCCTTTATGCAGGCGGTGGGTATGGTGAATGATCACCTTGTGGATTGTATTGTCTACGATGCCTGTTGTGGTCATAAGTAAACTATTCATTTTGCAATGATGAGCGCTGTAAACAAAAAGGCATGTTCCACGTGGAACATGCCTTTTTGTGAATAACTTTTTCTTCTTACTAATTCATCCTACTAATGAGTATTAGACTTTTTCGAAGAAAAATGGCTTACGTTTTTGTTTACTGCCATTAAGTTGGTTCATCTTTTCGGCATCGAATAACTTACCATTGACCATGGTATAAATGACTTTATCTGTGACGCGTATATCCGCTAATGGATCACCATCAATAACGATTAAGTCTGCGAGTTTACCAGCTTTAATCGAACCTAGCTGTTGTTCCATACCAAAGGTCGTCGCCGGATTAATAGTGGCTGTTTTCAGCACATCCATATTACTCATGCCGCCTTGGGCGAACATCCACATTTCCCAATGCGCTGCTAAGCCTTCACGCTGACCGTGGGCGCCAATATTTGGGTGAACCCCTAACTTATTGAGTTCATTAGCGACTTTGGCCACATTAAAGTGGTTGTAATGAGCGTCTGGTGCATGTGGGCGACGCATTGAGCGAGCTTGCAAGATATCACTTGGTACATACATCGACAGACGCGGATGTGCCCACACATCGGTTTTGTCGTACCAGTAGTTTTCACCAGAGATACCACCGTAGGCGACTACTAAAGTTGGAGTGTAACCGACTTTAGTTTGGCTCCAGAATTGTTTGATATCGTTATAAATCGCCGCCACTGGCAGAGAGTGTTCAACCGTTGTATGGCCATCGGCGACCATGGTGAGATTGTGTTGCAGCAAGCTGCCACCCTCGGGCACGACCATCATTTCGAGTTCACGAGCGGCGGCGATAACCTGCTGCCTCTGATTACGACGGGGTTGGTTATAGCTTTTAACGCTAAATGCTCCGACTTTTTTCAGACGCTCAAGGTGGAATTTTGCATCATCGAGCGAGTCTATGTGCGAGGTGTAGCCAGGCGCATTCGCTCCATAAAGTATGGTGCCTGTGGAAAATATGCGTGGACCAACAATATTGCCTGCTTTTTGTTGTTCGGAAGCGGCAAAAATCTCAGTCGTGTCATTCGAGGGATCGTGAATCGTGGTCACGCCCAAAGATAAACCGGAGTAGAGTGCCCAGTTTTGTTGCGGCACGATTTCATCATCGGCTTGGGCGCCATGGGCGTGGGCATCGAATAGCCCTGGCATGATGGATTTGCCTTTGATGTCGATGATCTGTGCATCCTTGGGAATCGCAACATTGGCATCACCGACGGCGATAATATGATTGTCTTTGACTATGACCACACCATTATCAATCACTTGGTCATTTTCCATCGTAATCACTTTGCCACCGACGAAGGCGATTGTTCCACGTGGAACATCGGCTTTTTCGGTAAAGCCTAAATTGATAATGCTTGGCTTAGCTTGCTCGTCTTTTTTCAGATATTGGGAATCCACGTCGGCTTGATACAGTTCAGGCCCAAGCGTCCAGTAGAGTTGATTGTTCTTACTATTCCAGCTGATACTTTCGCCAGCTCGCACGCTTAGCTGCGTCACAGGAAGATTGCTGGCGTTAGGGCCTATTTCAACCGTTTCTCCATGTTTGGCAAATGGCGTCACCCAGACCTTAAAGCGTTCAGCAAAAGCTAATTGCTCACCGTCCGGTGAAACCCTAAATTCGGTCGCATGTTTGCTGCTGTAATGGACTCGTTTATCGAAGCCATCTAAGTTGATAGAAGATAACTGTGGCGTTTCATCTTCGCTGCTATTCATAAAAAAGATGCGATCGGTTGATGCACCAAATTGTGCTTGATAGCCCTCGGCGGTGATTTTCTTGTTTTGTTTGGTTTTTAAATCGACCTTGTATAAACCGGGTTCCTGCGACCAAGTTCTCGGTGTGAGGTTTCCGCCTTGGGTTTTACGATACACAACGAGTTCACCATCGGGTGAAAAGGTGGGCTCAACATATTTCCCTGGCTCAGATGTTAACTGCTTAGATTTGCCACCTTTGGCGCTAATGACTTGTACTGTTCCTTGGTCTTGGTCATTCCAAGTGGTGAAAACAATATTTTTGCCATCGCGGGACCATTGGGGATAGAGTTCTTCGATGTCGTTCCCTAACCCGGTTAAGCGCGACATCTTGCCATCGGGAAGGGATTTTAACCAAATCTTACCTAGTGCTTCGAAGGCGACTTTAGTGCCATCGGGAGAGACCTGTGCCATACGTAGCATTTTTACATCGAAAGCATCTTTATCTATATCTTGCTTAAAGCGCACCGAGGGTTGTACTGCAAGCTCGGTTTTTACACTAAAGGGGATATCTGTGAGTGTTTTGCTGGCAACATTGAGGCGATTAATCTTTCCCTTCGCCCAGAAGAAAAGATCTTTGTTATCTTGAGTCCACGCCATAGTGGGATAAACGCCGTGGATTGCCCAAGTCTCTTGCATATCACGGTCTAGTTCGCCAAACAGTTTAGTAGTTTCACCTGATTTAAGGTCGAGCAGGTAGAGTGATGAGTTAAAATCATCGCGTTTTATATAGGCGAGCTTAGTGCCATCGGGACTCGGTGTTGGTCTAATCGCGCCACCAGTGCCTTCAATCAAGATTTCAATATCACCGGTTTGGGTATCATAACGTTTGATTTTGTAGATACCGTTAACAGAGTCCTTTGAATAGTGGAATGTTTTGCCTGGCGTATCATCTTGGCTAAAGTAGATATAGCGGCCATCGGGTGAGTATGCGGGTTCGCCTAAGTCTTTCTGATCATTTGGACGTTCGGTGAGTTTGACGCCTTCGCCGCCCGCTACGTGGTATAGCCACACTTCGCCAGCGCCTAAACTACGACTGGCGGTGAAATGTTTACGCCCAACAAGATATTGGGAGTCTGGACTCCAAGCGGGGCTGTTGAGTAAGCGAAAGGTTTCAGTCGTCACAGTGCGAGGGTTGCTACCATCGGCATCCATGATCCAAATATTGTCGCCACCATCGGCATCTGAGGTAAAGGCAATATGTTTACCATCTGGGCTGTACACCGGCTGCATTTGCCATGCAATGCCTTGGGCTAATGGTTTAGCTTCACCGCCCGTTACTGGGATTTGGTAAATGTCGCCGAGTAAGTCGAAGACGATGTGCTTGCCATCTGGACTGACGCTGAGGTTCATCCAAGTGCCTTCATTAACATCAATTTTGACTTTTTCTAGCGGTGCATTAGTGGGAGCGTTAACATTCCATACTGTCTCCTTAGTTTCAACTGCATTAACGGCGAGGGTATTCATCCCTAGGGTGAGGGCGATATAAAGCGGGGTGAGTTTAGATTTCAACATGTCACTTCCTGTTATCGTTCTTATAGACTGCTTGAGTGGTATTAATTTTAAGATGAACTTTTGTTAATAGTTAGTCTAGTTATCGCATAAATAGGTAAGAAGGAAAATGTAAATACTGTTTCAATTGATGATCGAGCGAAGGATAAGTAATGACTATATGGATATGAGAGTTGGCACAGCAAAAATGGAACCAAGTAACTTGGTTCCATTTACAGAGGAGTATGGAGAATTAACTAAGAGTGGCCGACTAGCTGGGAATAAAATTAGCTTGGATTAACTAGAGTTATCTCATCGCCTAAGTGGATCATGGCATCATTCAATACTCGGCAGGTTACACCGCCTCGCCAATCTGGAGTGAGCGCAGCTTCTAAACCGACATGTGCTATTTCCATCTTTTTACAGGGATCGGTCTCACCCGTGATTTCAAGTCGTAACTCCCCGATCTGTAAATGTTTACCAACATCTGTACTGCTAAATACGAGATCATCAACCAGCAGGTTTGCTCTGCGAGTCGTCCAAGGTAAGTCTACCTCAATACTATCGCAGACCCGTTGCCACTGAAATTTGGAAAGCACAGTGACTTGGCGTTTGCCTGGGCGACCAAACACATCTTTCTCTACACCGCTGAGTTGGGTGACATTGGCACAGAGAACTTCATTCATCGGGCCGCTCTTTACTGTTTTATAGGCAATCGCCAGCAGTTTTGGCATGGTTTCTCACATCCTTTGTTTTATGATTAAGTCGCTAACGATACGACTTAAAGTCCTTTTTTGATCAAATATTGATATGGCGTTTTCGTGGTTTCGCTGGCGATTAGAGTGTGATCCATAAATTCGCAAAAGCTTGGAATATCACGCGTCGTCGCAGGATCATCGGCAATGATAAGCAGTGTCTCGCCGGCAGCCATTTGTCTTACCGTTTTACGCACCATCATTACCGGCTCTGGGCAGCGTAAACCAAGTGCATCGAGTCTGTGTTGAGCGGTCGAGAAAGCGTCGTTCATATAACCTCTTGTGAACGATTAAACAGAATTGGCTAATGTTACTCCAGTGATTATGAGAAACCAAGTTGAGCGGGGGAATTTGTGACCTGTTTAGAGTGTATTATCCGGTCAGCGATTTTTGATAAGTTTACGTGCATGTTTCACGTGGAACATAACAACAATCGAGTTTAGGGGCGCGTCTATTCAACGGCTTTCTTAATCACTTGAGGTTGAATTGGATGGATCTCGGCTTGATGAGTGTTTTCTGGTTTTATTTCATTGGCGGTAACCGTATTTTGTTGTTGAAGTTTTGAAGCCCGTTTAAAGCTATACATTTTTTGGTCCGCCTTATGGATCAGACTATTTGCATCATCATAGTCATAGGGTCCCGTCTCCACAATTCCATAGCTTAATGAGATGTCCCTAAGGCTCTGCTTAATCTTTTGATTAAATCGAGTCACAAAATTATCCAGCGCTTGTACCTCTCGACAATTAGGCATAATGATACAAAACTCATCTCCACCGTAGCGGAAGCTATAATCCTCCGATCGCGTACTCTCTTTTATTGCCTGCGCAACAGCACAGAGAACGTCGTCTCCAGATCTATGTCCCTGAGTATCGTTAAATAATTTAAAATCATCCACATCTAAGTAGATCACGCTTACGGGCTCGGCACGCCTTTGGGCTGCTCTTAGAATGCGCGTTGCAGTTTCTTGTAGATGCCTTACATTGAGTAAACCTGTTAAGGGATCAGTTTGAGAAAGCTCTTCTAGTTGCTGAGTTCGCTCTTTGACTTTACTTTCCATACTTTGGGCGTATTTCTCGGCTTTATCTTTGGCGTTTTCTATTTCAGAGACAAGGCTGCGAATATAGGTATCAAATACCAAAGTGACATCGAAAAGTACCAGTTTATCTATGGCTACTCGTATTTGTTGGCCTTGCATATCGTCTTGTATCACCTTGTTAATTACGGCGTAGATCAGTTCTTTCAATGTGTGCACCGCAGAAAGATAGAGCTTAGGCTCGACACCAATTCTTTTATGGACTAAACCAATCCGCAGGCGATTGTTTACATATTCGAGGTCATAAACACCATTGAATAAATCGAGCACATATCTTCTCTGAGCAGTGCGTAAACGGGCAAGGGTATCTGAGTCACCAATTAACAGCGCAATTTCAGATACACTCGTTTGTAGGCCGTAAAAGTCATCGACGATTTTATCTATGTTTTCTTCGATAATGGGCTTAAAAGACAGTAGGGCTTTTACATCTGCCAGAGTAAAAGAGAAGAGCGCCTTACGAAACTCGATCTCAAGCTCAGTGATCCGCATTTGTTCGAAAAGGGTCTGTTCCGTTTGAAGCATTCAGCTCTCCTTAAATTGCATGACACAACTGCATCCTTGCCTTTCTATGTTGGCCCAAGGCCCACTATGGATGTGATACTTTAAGATGCCCCTAGAAGTTAAGTTGATAACTAACTAATTATCAACTAGAGGCTTAGGCTTTAGAGGAATATAAATCTTATAATTTCAGAGCTTAAGATGGGTGACGCAATAAAAAAGCCGGAATAAATTCCGGCTTTGGTTGATGATTCAAATAACGAATTAAACGCGTTCGAACACTGTGGCGATACCTTGGCCTAAACCAATACACATGGTCGCTAAACCTAAGGTCGCATCTTTGTCTTCCATCAAGTTGATCAGCGTCGTAGAGATACGAGCGCCTGAACAGCCCAGTGGGTGACCGAGTGCAATCGCGCCGCCGTTGAGGTTAATTTTGTCATCAACCACATCCGCTAGGCCTAAATCTTTTACACAAGGTAAAGATTGAGCAGCAAAGGCTTCGTTCAGTTCAATCACGTCTAAATCGGCAACTGTGATACCGGCGCGGGCCAGCGCCTTTTGTGTGGCAGGTACTGGGCCATAACCCATGATCGCCGCATCACAACCCGCAACCGCCATAGAGCGAATACGTGCACGAATTGGTAAGCCAAGTGCGCGCGCTTTAGATTCTTCCATGATCAACATGGCTGAAGCACCATCAGACAGTGCAGAAGAAGTTCCCGCAGTCACAGTACCGTTGACTGGATCAAATACCGGGCGCAGTGCAGCCAGTGATTCCATTGTGGTTTCCGGGCGGATCACTTCGTCTTGCAGTACTTTAATTAAGGCGCCGTTGGCATCGTGACCTTCAATGCCATAGATTTCCTTGGCAAAACGGCCTTCAATCGTCGCGGCATAAGCACGTTGATGAGAACGTACTGCAAAAGCATCTTGCTGTTCACGGGTGATACCGTGCAGTTTACCTAGCATTTCAGCCGTTAAACCCATCATGCCAGAGGCTTTCGCCACGTTATTAGCAAGACCTGGGTGGAAGTCGACACCATGGCTCATTGGCACGTGGCCCATGTGTTCTACACCACCAATCAAGAAGGTGTCGCCCATACCCGTCATAATGGCGCGCGCGGCTTGGTGAATCGCTTCCATAGATGAACCACATAGACGGTTAATGGTAACCGCGCCAGCAGTCTTGGGTATACCAGCAAGCAGTGATGCGTTACGGGCGATATTGAAGCCTTGCTCTAGGGTTTGTTGCACACAACCCCAAATCACGTCTTCAATGGTGTTTGGGTCGAGCTGCGGATTACGCAGCAACAGACCTTTCATCAATTCGGCAGAGAGTGTTTCTGCACGCACATTACGGAACACCCCAGCCTTAGAACGGCCCATAGGAGTACGGATGCAATCTACGATAACAGCTTGTTTCATAATTAAATTCCTTTCCCGCTAATTAGGCTTGGTAGTAGCTACCGTTGTTGGCTGCGAGGGCACGCATGGCGTCGGTGACTTGATACAGACCGCCCAAGTGAGCGTATTTGTCTGCTAAGGCGACAAAGTTTGCGACACCCATGGTATCCAAGTAACGGAACACGCCGCCTCTGAATGGTGGGAAACCTAAGCCATAAACTAGGCCCATATCCGCTTCGGCAGGCGATGCGACAATGCCTTCTTCTAAACAGCGCACGGTTTCGATGATCATAGGGATCATAGTACGGGCAATAATGTCATCGGCTTCAAAGGCTTTTAACTCGCCAAAGGCATCTTTCAATAGGCCGTAGCTGGTTGGATCGACATCTTTCTTCGGCTTACCACGGCTATCAACAGAGTAGACATAGAAACCTTTGCCATTTTTCTGACCAAGGCGTTTGTTTTCGAACATCACGTCAATCGCGTCAGTGCCAGATTTACCCATACGATCGGGGAAGCCTTCGGCCATTACCGCTTGAGCGTGATGGCCAGTGTCTAGGCCTACAACGTCTAGCAGATAAGCAGGGCCCATTGGCCAGCCGAATTGTTTCTCCATCACCTTGTCAATTGCAGCAAAGTCACCACCTTCTGCGAGCAGGCCGTTAAAGCCAGCAAAGTAAGGGAAGAGTACGCGGTTAACAAAGAAACCAGGGCAATCGTTAACCACGATTGGGGTTTTACCCATTTTGCTGGCGTAAGCCACAACAGAGGCGATGGTTTCTTCAGAGCTGTGCTCGCCACGGATAACTTCGACCAACGGCATTTTGTGCACTGGATTGAAGAAATGCATACCGCAGAAACGCTCAGGTTTCTTCATGCTCTTAGCGAGCAAGTTGATTGAAATCGTAGACGTATTTGAGGCGATAATCGCATCTTCACTCACATAATCTTCAACTTCGGCTAATACAGTTGCTTTAACTTTAGGGTGTTCAACAACGGCTTCGACGACAATATCGCTGTGTTTAATCGCGGCATAATCTAACGAAGGCGTGATGTTGTTCAGTACCTTGGCCATTTTTTCTGGTGTTGAACGGCCACGGGCAACTTGCGCTGACAGCAGTTTAGCGGCTTCATTGAGGCCTAAATCTAATGCTGGCTGGGCAATGTCTTTCATGACAATCGGTGTGCCTTTGCTGGCGCTTTGGTAGGCTATGCCGCCGCCCATAATGCCTGCACCTAGTACGGCCGCGTTGTTGACTTCTTTCGCTAGCTTGCCGGCTTTCTTCGCTTTACCTTTAACAAATTGATCGTTAAGGAAAATACCGATAAGTGCCTTAGCAACGTCGGTTTTAGCCAGCTTGATAAAGGCTTGATGTTCGATTTGTAATGCTTCAGCACGACCTTTAGTCGATGCTTGCTCAATCACGCTTACAGCAGCCATTGGTGCGGGGTAGTGTTTACCCGCAACCGCAAACACCATGCCTTTGGCAGTGGTGAATGACATCATAGCTTCGAGTTTTGGCAGCGTTAGTGCAGACAGTTTGCGGTGACGACGCGCTTGCCAATCCAGCTTTTCAGCAACAGCATCTTTGAGCATTTGAATCGCAGCAGCTTCTAGCGCTTGTGGTGCAACCACGGCATCCACAGCGCCGACTTTCAGTGCATCTTCAGCGCGTTGGTCTTTACCGGTCGTGATCCACTCGAGGGCGTTATCTGCACCAATCACACGTGGCAGACGAACCGTACCGCCAAAACCTGGGATGATACCGAGTTTAGTTTCAGGTAAACCGATTTTGGCTGTGGTATCTGCGATACGGAAATCCGTTGCCAGAATGGTTTCACAGCCGCCACCTAAGGCAAAGCCTTTGATTGCCGATGCGGTTGGGAAAGGTAAGTCTTCGAGTTTGTTGAAGACTGCGTTAGCTTGTTCAACCCAAGAGAGCAGGACGGCGTCATCCTGTGCGAACAGGCCTAAAAATTCGGTAATGTCGGCGCCCACAATAAAGGTATCTTTACTTGAGGTCAGCACTAACGCTTTGATATTGGAATTTTGCTTGATGCTGTCTAATGCCGCATCGAGCGAGGCGAGGGTTTCTCTGTCGAATTTGTTCACCGAACCGGGTGCGTTAAAGCACAGCTTGGCAATATTATCCTCGAGTAACTCAACTTGAATTGTAGGACTTTGGTAGATCATTGCTTGCTTCCTTTTGGCTTAAAAGTGATACCCACCATTATCAATTGGTGTTAGTACGACTCTCTATCTCACAGCAGCTTCGGCCATCATTTGACCAGTTGTATGCCAGTGTGCTTCGAAATTCGATAAATTACAACACCCAATTTAAACGACTGTTTAATTTCTTGTCGGCTAGAGTGATTTTTCACCTTTGTGATACACTGCACAGAGTGTAGAACAGCCTGATGACTTTAAAGATTTCCCCTGAGGAATTCATTCGTTAGTCGTCACAGTTAAATTCGGTTTTATTTATTTCCCTTTATTGATTACAGGATATGACAAATGGATCAATTGGCTCATCACTATCGTGCCCATATCGCCGAGCTAAATCGCCGAGTCGCAGAGATTTTATCTCGAGAAGCCTTGTCTGGTTTAGTGATCCATTCGGGTCAGCCGCAGCGGATGTTTTTGGATGATATCAATTATCCCTTTAAGGCAAACCCGCACTTCAAGGCATGGCTGCCAGTGCTGGATAATCCGAATTGCTGGTTGGTGGTCAATGGCCGTGATAAGCCGCAGCTGATTTTTTATCGGCCAGTGGATTTTTGGCACAAAGTGTCCGATGTGCCTGATATGTTTTGGACCGAGTATTTCGATATTAAGCTGCTGACCAAGGCTGATAAGGTCGCTGAGTTTTTACCGACAGATATCGCCAATTGGGCCTATTTAGGTGAGCATTTAGATGTGGCCGAAGTGTTGGGTTTTACCAGCCGTAATCCCGATGCTGTGATGAGTTATCTGCATTACCATAGAACCACTAAAACCGAATATGAGCTGGAATGTATGCGTCGCGCGAATCAAATTGCGGTGCAGGGGCATTTGGCGGCTAAAAATGCTTTTTATAATGGTGCGAGCGAGTTCGAAATCCAGCAGCACTATTTATCTGCAGTTGGCCAGAGCGAGAATGAAGTGCCCTATGGCAATATCATCGCCCTTAACCAAAATGCGGCAATTTTGCATTACACCGCACTTGAACACCAAAGCCCTGCGAAACGTTTGTCATTTCTTATCGATGCGGGCGCGAGTTACTTTGGCTATGCCTCTGATATCACTAGAACCTATGCCTTCGAGAAGAATCGTTTCGATGAATTGATCACTGCGATGAATAAGGCGCAGCTAGAGCTTATCGACATGATGCGTCCGGGTGTGCGTTATCCCGATTTACACTTGGCCACCCATGCTAAAGTCGCGCAAATGCTATTGGATTTTGATTTAGCCACGGGGGATGCCCAAGGTTTGGTCGAGCAAGGCATAACCAGTGCTTTCTTCCCCCATGGCTTAGGCCATATGTTAGGCCTACAAGTGCATGATGTTGGCGGCTTCTCCCACGATGAACGCGGTACTCATATTGCGGCGCCAGAGGCCCATCCATTCCTACGTTGCACGCGCATTTTAGCACCAAACCAAGTGCTGACTATGGAACCCGGGTTATACATTATCGATACTCTGCTTAATGAGCTTAAACAAGATGGCCGTGGCCAACAGATCAACTGGCAAACGGTGGATGGGTTAAGGCCCTTTGGCGGTATTCGTATCGAAGATAACGTCATAGTGCATCAAGATAGAAACGAGAACATGACCCGTGAACTCGGTTTGGCTGATTGATATAGGGTAAAGATTAGGGCGGATGTGTGCTCGAAAGTTATAGCGTTCCCTGTGAAAATATCGTCATTGAAGAAGAGATAAAGCATAGCCGCTTTATCTCTTTCCTCTTTCACTGCGATAGCATAGATAAATTGAAGTTAGTACTCACTGACATAAAGCGTGATTATCCCGGCGCAAGCCATTATTGCTCTGCTTTTGTGGCTGGCGCGCCTGATGATAGCGTCTTGATTGGTTCGAGTGATGACGGCGAACCCGCAGGCAGTGCTGGTCGACCCATGTTAGCTGTATTGCAAGGGGCGAATATCGGCGAAGTGGGTGCTGTTGTGGTGCGTTATTATGGTGGCACTAAACTGGGAGTCGGTGGACTCGTTCGGGCTTATACGTCGGGCTTAAGGCAAGGTTTGGTTCAATTACCGACGCGACTCAAACAGTTACGTTATCCCGCCAAGTTGCATTGTGATTATGCGCAGCTGCGCGATGTTGAGCATCTATTACAGCAAGTGGATGCTGTGATTATCGATAAGCAATTTGCCGAAGCGGTCGATATTTTGTTCGAAATAGGGCGGCAGCAACAGACATTACTGTGTGAGTCGTTGGCGACACTCAGTCAGGGAGGTTTGAGCCCTGAGTTTGAGCTGTGATGCCTGCGTAAATTATGCCAAAATAGCCCAAATGCTGAAAATACCTTTGCAGCCAATGGAATGATTGAACTCGCTTAATGCAATATAAAACCATAATAAGAATCATAGGTCTGCTGATTGGTTTATTTTCAATCACTATGCTGCCACCAGCACTGATCGCTGTTTGGTATAACGATGGCGGCGGCACGGCGTTTATTCAGGCATTTTTTGTCAGCCTATTTATTGGTTTCTGGCTCTGGTATCCCAATCGCCACTGCAAAGAAGAATTGCGTACCCGAGAGGGATTCCTGATTGTGGTGCTGTTTTGGACCGTACTGGGTTCTATCGGTGCCTTACCCTTTATCTTCTCGAGTCAACCCGATCTCAGCTGGACCGATAGTTTCTTCGAATCTTTCTCTGCGTTAACCACCACCGGAGCCACAGTGATTGTCGGGCTCGACTTCTTACCTAAAGCCATTCTGTTTTACCGCCATATGCTGCAATGGCTCGGTGGTATGGGGATTATTGTGCTCGCCGTGGCGATTTTGCCAGTACTTGGCGTCGGCGGAATGCAGCTCTATCGCGCCGAAATTCCGGGCCCAGTGAAAGACAGTAAGATGACACCGCGGATCGCCGAAACTGCTAAGGCCTTGTGGTATATCTATTTACTGTTAACTATTGCCTGCGCTGGAGCCTATTGGCTGGCGGGAATGAGTGTGTTTGATGCGGTTTGCCATTCGTTTTCTACTATCGCCATCGGCGGCTTTTCGACCCACGATGCCAGCATGGGATATTTCGATAGCTCTGTGATTAACCTTATTTGTGTGTTCTTTTTAATCGTTTCAGCGGTGAACTTTAGCGTGCATTTTGCGGCATTCTCGCGGCGAGGCATTAACGTTAGAGTGTATTTTAAAGATGCTGAATTTAAGATGCTGGTGGCGATTCAACTTATTCTCACCGCGATTTGTTTCCTCACGCTTTATCATTCGGGCATTTATGATTCGCCGGAAGAAACCTTAGACCATGCCTTATTTCAGGCGGTTTCCGTGGCCACTACTGCGGGATTTGGTACTGAAAGCTTCCATATGTGGCCGCTGTTTTTACCCATTCTATTGATATTTTCGAGCTTTATCGGTGGCTGTGGCGGTTCAACAGCGGGCGGGATTAAAGTGATTCGGGTTATTCTGCTGCTGTTACAGGGCTCGCGCGAATTAAAGCGACTGGTCCATCCTAAGGCGATGTTCTCTATCCGTATTGGTTCTAAAGCCTTGCCCGATCGCGTTGTCGATGCCGTGTGGGGATTCTTCTCTGCCTATGCGCTGGTGTTTGTGATCTGTATGCTTGCACTCATGGCGATGGGATTAGATGATATTACCGCCTTCAGTGCCACCGCGGCTTGCTTAAACAATCTAGGCCCAGGCTTAGGCGCGGTAGCCAGTAACTACGCCAGTATTGGCGATGAAGCTAAATGGGTATTGGTCGTGGCTATGCTATTTGGTCGCCTCGAAGTATTTACCTTACTGATTTTGTTTACGCCAACTTTTTGGAAGAATTGATCATGCAGACGTTAATAATTTATTCGACAATTGATGGCCAAACATTGGCAATTTGCCAAAAAATGAAGACGATTGCTGAGCAGGCGGGAGAGCAGGTTTCACTGGTCACATTAGCGCAGGCAGAAGCGTTGAGCTTAGCGGATTTTGATAAAGTGCTGATCGGCGCCAGTATTCGTTATGGTAAGCATAGACCTGAACTTTACCAGTTTGTAAACCGTCACCATGCGGTGCTCGATACTAAGATTAATGGCTTTTTTACCGTTAACGTCGTGGCGCGCAAACCCCAAAAAAATACGCCTGAAACCAATCCTTATATGCAAAAGTTTTTGCAGCTTTCACTATGGCAGCCACAGCAGTTAGCCGTCTTTGCGGGTAAGATTGATTATCCCAAATACGGCTTTTTCGATCGCACTATAATACGTTTTATCATGTGGATGACGAAGGGACCGACCGATATTAAGGGAACCTTCGAGTTTACCGATTGGGCTAAGGTTGATGCCTTTGGTAGCCGTTTTAGCCAACGTTAAATAATTAAGCCCCAGTCGTTGGGGCTTAATTTTAGGTGGGCTTTGCCATTACACAGCGCAGTAGCGGCTGTGGAGAATAGAAATCACTTGGGTAACTTGCTCGTTCTTGAGCTTGTAGTAAACAATCTGTGAACTCTTACGGGTATCCACCAGATCTTCAGCGCGTAATACGGCTAAATGCTGGGATAGTGCCGACTGGCTTAATGGCACAGTGGCATTAAGCTCGGTTACGCTCAATTCTTTATCCAGCAGTAGGCATAAAATCATTAGGCGATAAGGGTTTGCTATGGCCTTGAGCCATTTAGCCGCACTTTCCGCATTAGTTACCATTGCAGCTACATCTATGTCATTTTGCATAAGGTCACTCACTTTATCGCCTTTGATTAGATAATTCTAATTGAATACTTCAATATACGCAATCATACTGCTCAGTAATGTAGATCTCAATTTTTGCATGACAGAATATGAGATACCGCCGATTTGTGATCCTATTAGGGGTTTATTGAGCCGAATATGGCCACAATGGTGACATTAACTCAGTGGATCGGAAACAGCCTATGATACGGATTCTTGTGCTTTATTTTACCCGCGGTGGTCATACGGCCAAAATTGCCAGCGCAATTGCCGAGCAATTAATATCTCGTGGAGCACAGGTCGACCTCGTCGATATCAATAGTGCTGCCGCCACTTGCATTAATTGGCCCGATTATGATGTCGTCGCCTTTGGCGCCTGCGTACTCTATGGCACCTACGATAAGACTGTGTTCCAGTTTATCGAGCAACATGCAGAGGCTTTGGGTGCACTGCCAAACAGTTTCTTCTGCGTCAATGTGGTGGCGAGAAATCCAGAAAAACGTATTCCTGAGAATAATAAATACCTACAAAAATTTATTGCGCTATCACCGTGGACGCCAGCCGATCTTAAAATCATTGCGGGAAAAGTGGATTATCCTTCATGGCCTTGGTACGACAGGTGGATGATCCAGTTGATTATGAAGATGACCAAAGGCCCAACCGATCCTAAGTCGGTTATCGATTATACCGACTGGGCAGATGTGAAGGTCTATGCCGATCATCTGTTGGAATTAGCTGACGTTACTGTTATTTAGGACGGGTCAGGCTTAATAAAAAAGGCGCTTAACAAGTTAAGCGCCTTTCAGTATTCAAGCTCTACAGAATTAATACTTCCAGAAACTCGGGTGGAATAACACTGCTACGGTCAGAATTTCTAAACGACCGAGGAGCATGCCGAGCGACAACGCCCATTTCGCCACATCGGGCAGGGTTGAGAAGTTACCCGCAGGGCCAATGATTGGGCCTAAACCTGGGCCTACGTTGGTGACCGCCGTGATAGCACCCGTGAAACTGGTCATAGGGTCGAGCCCCGTGAGCACTAAAATCACCGACAATCCCACAATCACCATCATAAAAAGCAGCATAAAGGTGATTAGCGAACGCACAATATCTTCGCTGATGATGCGATTATTATAGCGTTCCCTAAAGATACCATTCGGATGACATTGCTGTCTCAACTGCTCGCGCATAATAGCGCCCGCAATTTGGAAACGAAAGATTTTAATCCCGCCAGAGGTTGAACCAGAGCAACTGCCGACAAACATTAAAAATAAGAAGGCGATATTGGCAAAAGCGCCCCAAGCTGCGTAATCCGTTAAGCCATAACCTGTAGTTGTCACTACGGAAACGACGTTAAAACTGGATAAACGCAGTGCATCGAGCAGCTCAATCTCGCGGGTTTGCCATAGCCAAAAGCCAATAGAGCAAGAGACAAAGGTCAGGAAAAATAAGAAGCCTTTTACTTGAGCATCGTTCCAAATCCGAAGATCCCTTTGCTGTACGGTTTGCACAAACATGAGGAGTGGTAAGCCTCCCGCAGCCATAAAGAAGATACCAACCCAGTGGGCCGAGTTTGAAAATGCCGCCATAGAGCTGTCGGAGGTGGAATAGCCGCCAGTCGATAGGGTGGTCATCGCATGGTTGATGGCTTCAAACCAAGTCATACCCGCAAGGTGATAGGCAAAGCCACAGCTTGCTGTGAGTAAAACATAAATAAAAAACAGGTGCTTAGCCATGCTTTGGGTTCGAGGGACGGCTTTGTCGCTCCAGTCTGAAGATTCTGTACGAAATAGCCGCATACCACCGACGTTTAAGAAGGGGAGAATCGCTACCGCCATGACGATAAAACCAATCCCCCCAAGCCATTGCAGCAATGAGCGCCAGATTAAGATACTGTGATCCATAGTATCTAAACCCGAGAGGACGGTGGAGCCTGTCGTTGTGATGCCGGACATGGTCTCGAAAAAGGCGTCCGTGTAACCAATACCGTGGTACAAGGTAAAAGGCATGGCCGCAAAGAGACTCACAATCAGCCAGGTTAGGCTGGTCAGCAAAAACATATCTCGAATATTGAGGTGAATCGCTTTACTTTGGCCGTTATGCAGACAAAGGCTGGCGCAAACCCCTGTTGCCAAGGCTGACAGCATGAATGATCCCACAGTCTCTTCGCCATTGAAAACGGCGACGAGTAGTGGCACAAACATAAAGGCTGTCAACATGGAGAGAAACAGCCCTAGAATAAACAGTAGTGGTCTAAAGTTCAGCATACATTAGCTTACTAAGGCAGTTAGAAGAAAAAGGCGCTAGGTTGGAACAGTTTCTCGACTTCGCCGACAAACTTCTTATTCACGAGGAATAAGATCACATGATCCCCTTGCTCTATCACGGTTTTGTCGTGGGCCATTAACACTTCTTCGTTGCGCACTATGGCTCCAATGGTGGTTCCTGGCGGTAATTTGATCTCTCCAATCGCCTTACCCACCACTTTAGATGTGCTGGAGTCACCATGGGCAATTGCTTCAATCGCCTCGGCTGCACCGCGACGTAATGAATATACGTTACAGATATCGCCTTGGCGGATATGGGTTAATAGGGCTGAAATCGTCGCCTGCTGGGGGGAAATAGCGATGTCGATATTGGCTTCTTGGACTATATCCACATAGGCCTCGCGTTGGATCAATACCATCACCTTTTTTGCGCCCATACGTTTTGCCAATAGGGCTGACATAATATTGGCTTCGTCGTCATTGGTAACTGCAATAAATACGTCGGTTTGATCTATGTGCTCTTCGAGCAATAACTCCTGATCCGATGCGTCACCACAGAATACAGTGGTGTTTTCAAGCTGTTCCGAGAGGGCTTCCGCACGCTCAAACTTATGTTCGATAAGCTTCACTGAATGAGTGCGCTCGAGGCGCTTTGCAAGGCCTAACCCTATGTTGCCACCTCCGGCGATCATAATATTGCGGTAGGTGTTATCGAGTTTTTGCATCTCACTCATTACTGCGCGAATGTGGCGGCTGTCGGCGACGAAGAAGACTTCATCATCAGCCTCAATAATGGTGGTACCGCGGGGCATGATAGGGCGTCCTTGGCGGAAAATTGCCGCAACCCGGGTATCAATATTGGGCATATGTTCGCGCAGTGCCGCTAACGCATTCCCCACCAGTGGGCCACCATAATAGGCGCGCACAGCCACAAGACTTAAGCGGCCCTCGGCAAATTCGAGCACTTGCAGTGCGCCAGGATACTCGACCAGACGTTGAATGTAAGCGGTCACTAACTGTTCTGGGGCGATTAATTCATCGATCACAAAACCGCCACGGGGGCGACCCTCACTGTTTTTGGTCTCGCTATCGATAAATAGTTTATCGCGCAACGCCAGATAGGGTTCAGAGCGAATACGGGCGATTTTAGTGGGAGTGCCAAAGAGACTGTAGGCCATTTGGCAGGCAACCATGTTGCATTCATCGCTGTTGGTGACAGCAATAAGCATGTCGGCATCCTCGGCGCCAGCTTCCTTTAGTATATCGGGGTGGGCACCATGGCCCGCCACGACGCGAAGGTCATATTTATCCTGCAGGGCGCGTAATCTGGATTTGTCGCTATCGACTATGGTGATGTCATTGTTCTCACCGACCAAATTCTCGGCCAAGGTTCCCCCGACTTGACCCGCACCTAATATGATAATTTTCATGGCCTTGCTTACTTCCTAATGGGTCGCTTTCAATAAACGGGCGTAATAAAACCCATCCATCTTGTGTTGTCCCGGCGTGATTTGCCAACCAATATCCTGTGGCGAATTTTGCTGGGAGAGTGTGTCTAGCTTAGCATCTGCTGTTTTGGCTAAAAATGCACTGATCTGATCGCGGTTTTCCTGCGGTAAAATCGAGCAAGTTGCATACAGGAGTGTGCCACCGGGTTTGAGCCACTTCCAGCAGTGATCGAGAATTTGTCTTTGCAGCTCAGCGAGTTCTTCTATGTCATGGTTTTTGCGTAACCATTTGATATCGGGATGACGGCGGATAACCCCCGTCGCTGAGCAAGGTGCGTCGAGTAAGATACGATCAAACTGTTCACCCTGCCACCATGAGTCGATATTGGCCGCATCACCATGGATAAGTGTTGCCGTTAATGACAGTCGATCAAGGTTTTGCTGCACCCGCTCGAGACGTTTGGCATCAAAGTCGACGGCGACTAGCTTGATGCTGGGTTCAAGTTCGAGTAAATGGCAACTTTTGCCGCCGGGCGCCGCGCAGGCATCGAGAACAAGTTCATTGGCCTTCGGCGCTAACAGTGTCGCCGCCCATTGGGCTGCGCCATCTTGCACAGATGCAGCGCCTTCGTAGAAGCGCGGCAGTGTCGCCACATCCTTGGGGTGGGCGAGTAGAATGGCATCATCACTCAATCCTGCACTGGCTTCAATCTCAAGTTCGGCTAAGGCGGCGAGGTAATCGCTACGGCTCTGGGATAAGCGGTTGTTTCGCAGCCACATCGGCGGCCGCTCGTGACCCTGTTGGATGACTTCTTGCCAGTTGTCGGGATAGGCTGCCTTCAAGCGTTTAATTAACCAGCCTGGAGTGTTGTAGCTTAAGGTTTCCGACTCGGTACTCAGCGGGGTTAATTGACGTTGAATATTACGTAGTACGCCGTTCACCACTTTGACCATGCCTTCAAATTTTAACTGGCGGCAGGCTTCGGCGGTTTCTGAAATCGCAGCATGGCTAGGGATGCGGGTGAAGTACAACTGATAACAGCCGACAATTAATAGCTGATGAATGATCCGTTGTTTGCCTTTTAATGGTTTTTCGAGGCATTCGCTGATGCGTTTTTCGATTTGTGGCAGAGTGCGCATCACGCCGTAACAGAGTTCGGCGAGCAGGGCTTTATCTTTGCCGCTGGTCAGGTGTTTTTGTTGTTCGGGTAGGGCGACCGAGAGTGACACGCCCTTTTCCAATACCTCGAAAATGGCTTTCGCCGCCAGCGCGCGCAAGTTCATCATTATTGTGCCTCGCTGTTGAGGCGAGTATTAGGGCTAAACCATTCGCCGCGGGCATTGAGAATATCGGCAACGCTGAGTGGTTTCTTTCCGGGTAATTGCATGCTCAGCAGGGTTAACACGCCATCGCCAGTCGCGACTTCGATGCCTTTCTTGCTGGCGCTGATAATAGTGCCGGGTGCGGCATTGCTGCTGGTGGAGCTGACTTGGGTCTGCCAAACCTTGATGGTGTTGCCTTGGTGCTCAAAATAGCTCACCGGCCAAGGGTTGAAGGCGCGGACCTCTTGCCATAGCTGCTTAGCAGATTTATTCCAGTCGAGTCTGGCTTCTTCTTTACTGAGTTTCTCTGCGTAATTCGCTAAGGTTTCATCTTGTTTTTCTGCGACTAAGGTACCGTTTCCGAGACCTTCGAGGGCCTGCAATAGGGCGACGGGACCTTGCGCTGCGAGTTTTTCATAGAGGCTGGCCGAAGTGTCATCATCTTCGATCGGCAGAGTGGTTTTTAGCAACATGTCGCCCGTGTCTAGCCCCACATCCATCTGCATAATAGTGACACCGGTTGCTTTATCGCCCGCCCAGAGTGCGCGTTGGATCGGTGCCGCGCCGCGCCAGCGTGGCAAGATCGAGCCATGCACGTTGATACAACCTAAACGCGGTGTATCTAGGACGACTTTGGGCAGGATCAGACCATAGGCGACAACCACCATGATATCGGCATTGAGTGCGGCAAGCTCTTGTTGTGCGGGTTCTTTGCGAAGTGAGCCGGGTTGATAAACTGGAATATTATTGGCGAGCGCGAGTTCTTTTACTGGGCTGGCGGTCAGTTTTTTACCGCGGCCAGCGGGTCTATCGGGCTGAGTGTAAACGCCAATCACATTATGGTGTGAGTCGAGCAACGCCTGTAAATGGCGAGCGGCAAAATCCGGTGTTCCGGCAAAGATGATGTTGAGTGGTTTCAAATCTGATCCTATGCTTCTTTGGCGTCCAATCGGGCCGCTTTTTCTAGTTTCTGTTTGATCCGTTGACGCTTTAACGGCGACAGGTAATCGACAAACAATTTGCCTTTCAGGTGGTCCATTTCATGCTGGATACAAATGGCAAACAGTTCACTGGCTTCAACCGTAAATTCACTACCATGTCTATCTAAGGCTTTGACTGTGACAAACTCCGCGCGATCGACCTTGGCATAAATCCCTGGGACAGACAGGCAGCCTTCCTCGTTACAAAAACCACCACTACTGGCAATAATTTCAGGGTTGATAAATACCTTATGGCGTTCGACTTCATCTTGTAAATCGATGACGATCAGTTGTTTATGGTAATCGACTTGGGTTGCGGCCAGACCAATCCCTTTTTCTTGGTACATGGTCTCGAACATATCATCGATTTGAGTTTGCAGCTCAGCATTAAACTCTGTGATAGGTTTTGCTTGGGTTCGCAATCTTTCATCGGGAAAGCGTAAAACTTTTAACAGTGCCATACTTAAACTCTTAACAAGTCTGTCAAATCTCAGCCAGTTGGTTATACTGACTGAGGCTAATGGGTTAATTTTAATCTTTAGTGCCTATCAATAACAGTAAAAGCTCGATTTAAGAGCCAAACAACATGGACTGCACCATGAAACGGTTAATTTTACTCGCGTTAATGACATTCAATTGCACGTTTGTTTCCGCAGATACCCTGACGCTTAAGGCGGGGCATCCCGAGTCATATGTGGTAAAAAAGGGCGATACCCTTTGGGATATTTCCGCGACGTTTTTAAATGATCCGTGGAAATGGCCGCGTCTATGGGATGTTAACCCACAGATCGCAAACCCCCACCTTATTTATCCCGGTGACCAGCTCACATTAGTCTTTATCGATGGCCAACCCAGATTAGTGCGTAATGGCGACGGTAAACCCCATGTCAGAAAGAGTCCTGAGGGCCGTATCGTTGCTAAGAGTGACGCTGTACCCGCCGTCGATCTCGCTCTGATTGAGAATTATTTGGTGCAAAATCGAGTGGTTGATTCGCAGTGGCTCACAGCACAACCTATGGTGCTCGCGGGGGAAAGCCCTTCACGCCACCATGTGTTGGATGATGTGATTTATATCGACAGCGAATTACCTTTAAATAAAAAATACGGTGTCTATGAGCGTGGTCGTGAGTTTTTCAATAAGGAAACGGGGGAAGCCTTAGGGCAGGAAGCGATTCTAGCATCAACGGGGCAAGTTATAGAGTCTGGTAAGGTTTCTAAAATCAAACTGCTGAGTAATTTCCGTGAGACTAAGGCCGGTTTTAAAGTGCTGCCGATGGAAGATGATTCTTTAATGTCTGCCTATTTCACCCCTAAACCCGCGGATTTAAAGACGCCAGCCACAGTATTAGCCATTGAGTCTAAGATGCGTGAAGCGGGTAAGTTGGATGTCGTGTACTTAGATAAAGGTAAACAAGATGGCGTCGGCCCCGGTGAAGTGTTCTCGATTTACCGTGATGGTGAAGAGATAGTCATCAGCCATGATGGTTTACCCGTACCCGCCACCGAACGTACGGCCTATGACAATATAGTCGCATCCATCTCATCGGATCGCGCGATAAAAATGCCTGATATCTATCATGGTCGATTGTTAGTTTTTAAAGTGTTTGATAAGGCAAGCTTAGGATTAATTGTCGCCAATGAACGTCCGGTTCGAGTTGACGATAAACTAGTGGCTCCCGACTCTTTAGCCTATAGAGGTCAATAATTTCTGCACATTTGGTCGATTGGTTAGTTGTTAGTGCTGTATCTGGGCTTGGACCCGCCCAGATCCAACAATTATTAAAACACATGGATGTGGACGATCTTAGGCAGAGATTAGAGCATGAAAGACAAGCCCTGCCTTTATCTGATCAACGGCTCCATAGCCTTGCTATTGATTATCAAAAAGTGGATGCTGCCCTTGAGTGGCAACAGCAGTCTGAGTTCCATCATTTAATTTGTCTCTCCGATCCTCTTTATCCTCCCTTATTAAAACAACTCCCTGATCCGCCTGCCGTCCTGTTTGTTAAAGGTTGTTTGGAGGCTTTAGCCCTTCCTTATCTTGCGATTGTTGGCAGTCGTAATGCATCTCCTAGCGGATTGCAGGTCGCTTATCAGTTGGCCGCTGAGATATCCTCAATGGGATTTGGTATCTGCAGCGGCATGGCAATGGGGATTGATGGTGCCGCCCATAAAGCCTGTGTCGATCGGGATCGAAGGACGATTGCTGTACTGGGTACCGGTATTGATACTATTTATCCCCGTAGGCATCGACAGCTTTATGAGAATATTCAGCAGCAAGGCTGTATACTCAGCGAGTTTTGGCCGGATGTGGGGCCGTTTGCGGGTAATTTCCCGAAACGAAATCGCATCATCAGCGGTCTTTCTTTAGGTACGCTAGTGGTTGAGGCTTGCCGTAAAAGCGGCTCTTTAATCACAGCTAGGTTGGCGATGGAGCAAGGGCGCGAGGTGTTTGCCGTTCCCGGTTCCATCCTTGGTGGCTATCATCAGGGCTGCCATGATTTATTGCGTGATGGTGCAAAACTTGTGGAAACCGCGGCCGATATAGTAAATGAGTTGGCAAGTTTGACCGCTTTCCACCTTGAAGAATTAAAGTCATGCCACCATATACAGCTACAGCAAGGTGAGATTTGTCATTTGCCATTTGCGTCGCTGTTAGCTAGTGTAGGTTATGAGGCTACAACAATTGATGCTGTAGTTGAACATAGTGGAAAAACGATAGATCTGGTGTTAGAACAAATGCTTGAACTTGAGTTGCAAGGTTGGGTTGTTGCAGTACCCGGTGGTTACGTCAGAGTAAAGAGGAGCTAGCCATGTTTGATATCCTCATGTATCTATTTGAAAACTATGTTCACAGTGAAGTTGAACTATTAGTGGATGAAGACGAGTTAACCAAGGAACTCACTCGCGCTGGTTTCCATCAGTCCGAAATTTTAAAAGCGTTAACTTGGTTGGAACGTCTCGCGGAACTACAGGAAGGGGATAAACCTTACCTGTGTAACCATGATCAACATTCATTTCGTATCTACACCAAAGACGAAATGGAAAAATTAGATGTGGAATGCCGTGGTTTCTTGCTGTTTTTAGAGCAAGTTAAAGTGCTGAATGTCGAAACCCGTGAAATGGTGATCGACAGAGTCATGGAGCTTGATGAACCTACCTTAGTCCTCGAAGATCTAAAGTGGGTTATCTTGATGGTGCTATTCAACGCCCCCGGCCATGAATCCGCCTATGAGCAAATGGAAGATTTAATTTTTGAGCAGCCCGAAGGCCGACTACATTCTTAATCGTTGCGATACTATGAATAATGAGAGAAAGGAGGCTAAGCCCTCCTTTTTTGATGCCATGAGTTTGTTGGTGGCCAAGCGTTATGCGCTTTGATTGGTGGTGAATGATTATGTCTAAGATCGATGAACAATTATTTAGTGCCCATGAGCACGCCTTGGAAAAAGAATACGAACTTTGCCCCGAGTGCGGCAGTGAGTTAACGGTAAAACACAGTAAGCACGGCAGTTTTATTGGCTGTAATAACTATCCTAACTGTGAGTACACTCGTCCCTTAGTGCAGCACGAATCCATTGAAACCCAAGTGATTGAAGGTTCAGTCTGCCCTGAATGTGGCCACGAGTTAGCGGTAAAGTCTGGTCGATTTGGGATCTTTATCGGCTGTACTCAATATCCAAGTTGCACGCATATTGAAAAGCCCGATCAAGGGGCAGATAAGCCAGATATCCCTTGTCCAGAATGCAAAACGGGTAAACTCGAACATAGAACGAACCGTTTCGGTAAGAGTTTTTATGCCTGCAGCGCTTATCCTAAGTGTAAGTTTATTGTGAATTATCCACCGGTTGCTGAAGAGTGCCCGAATTGTGGTTATGGGATTTTGGTTGAGCGTAAGGGGGCGGCAGGGATGCGCTTAGAATGTCCGCAAAAAAGCTGCAAATACAAAAGACCCCTTTAGTTTATTGTGTGACCTGCATCTTAATATTTGGCCGATGAAAGTGGCTTGAGTATAATCCTTGGCTGGCCGCTGATGGGGCGGTCAGTATTCGAATTTATCCAATGATTTGATTGTAGAAATCGACCATACTCAAAAGGTGATCCTAAGATGCTGCAGCTGTACCCATCTGACATAAAAGACATTGTGCTTAACGGTGGCGTTATCGCTTATCCAACCGAGGCGGTTTATGGCCTAGGTTGCGACCCGGATAATGACACCGCTATCCAAAAGTTATTGGTGGTAAAACAGCGCCCATGGCAAAAGGGACTGATCTTAGTCGCCAGTGATTTTCAGCAGCTTTTAGCCTATGTTGATGAATCGCAATTAACGGCTGAGCAGCTCGAATTTGCATTTTCTAAGTGGCCAGGGCCTTTTACCTTTGTGATGCCAACCAAAGCGCATGTTTCGAAATACCTCTGTGGCGAGTTTGACTCTATCGCAGTGCGCGTATCTGCCCATGCTGGGGTACAAGTCCTGTGCCGCGCGCTTAATAAACCTTTAGTATCGACCAGCGCTAACCTTGCCGGTGAAGATCCCGCATTAACCGCCGCTGAAATCCTTGCCGATTTTGAAGGTAAAATTGATGCACTCGTATTGGGTGAACTCGGTGAACAACGCCAGCCCTCTACCATTATCGATGCGCGAAGCGGCAAAATTTTACGCAATGGACAATGAGCAAACCAATAATAAGGATAACAAGATGAGTGTGCCTAATGCTGCAGTGGTAAAAGCGTTTTTACTCGATCTACAAAACCGAATTTGTGCAGGGTTAGCAAAGTTAGATGGCCAAGCGACCTTTGCCACCGATTCATGGACCCGCGCCGAAGGCGGTGGTGGCACCAGCCGAGTATTAACCCAAGGCGCGGTGTTCGAGCAGGCAGGGGTTAACTTTTCCCATGTGACTGGCGCCGCTATGCCGGCATCGGCAACGGCGCATCGCCCAGAACTGGCGGGTCGCAGCTTCGAAGCTATGGGTGTGTCTTTAGTGATCCATCCTAATAATCCTTATATCCCAACGACTCATGCCAATGTGCGCTTCTTTATCGCTCAAAAAGAGGGCGCAGATCCCGTGTGGTGGTTTGGCGGCGGTTTTGACTTAACGCCTTATTATCCCTTCGAGGAAGATGTGCGCGAGTGGCATCAAACGTCTAAGGCTATCTGTGCGCCTTTCGGGGATGAGGTTTATCCCAAGTATAAGAAATGGTGCGATGAATATTTCTTCCTGCCACATCGTAATGAAACCCGCGGTGTAGGCGGATTGTTTTTCGATGACTTGAATCAAGCAGGATTCGATCAAAGCTTTAGCTTTATGCAAGCCGTGGGCAATGGCTTCTTAACGGCCTATGCGCCGATTGTCGAGCGCCGTAAAGATACTGAATTCGGTGAGCGTGAGCGCCAGTTCCAACTCTATCGTCGTGGTCGTTATGTTGAGTTCAACTTAGTCTACGACAGAGGCACCTTGTTTGGTCTGCAGACGGGCGGGCGTACCGAGTCTATCTTAATGTCGATGCCGCCATTAGTGCGTTGGCAATATGGCTATACGCCGGAGGCGGAAAGCCCAGAGGCAGATTTGTACGATAACTACCTCAAACCCCGCGACTGGGTTTAGCCATTAATCTTATAAAGTGGATACAGCATCCACTTTATTGATTACGCATATGATTGGCCAGAGTTGAAATCGCCTCATAAATGGCGGCCCTATGCTCTGGCTTGTTAATGTTCTCTTCAATCGCAAACTTCATACAAAACAGCCATTGATCGCGCATCGCCTCATCGACAGCAAAATGCATATGCCGTGCTCGCAATGCGGGATGACCATATTTTTGCTGGTAGAGCTGCGGTCCACCGAGCCAACCACTTAAAAATTCGAACAACTTCTGCTCTGATTCCGCAATTGGCGCCCTATGAATGGAAAACAGTGTTGTCGTTTCTGCCGAGTTTGCCATCTTCCGATAAAAACTCTTGGCGATAGCGCGGAGCACTTTTTCGCCGCCGATTAAGTCATAGGCGTTCGATTGACTCGGATCGCGATCATCCTGTGGTGGAGTGTTGTGTTTACTAAAAATCTTTTTAAGCCAGTTCATTTGAATAGTCGTTTACTAAAATAGAAAATATTGAGCCGATGGCGCATTATAGCGTGAAATAGAGTATGAAATTCAGTTGAGTATAATTTGGCTTGCGTGCCCCTAAAAGCGCGTTAGACTGCAAAGCCATTGAACCTGAAATTTAATATCGCTATGACAGACAGATACGCAGTGTTTGGCAATCCCATTAGCCACAGTAAATCGCCGTTTATCCATGGACAATTTGCTGCGCCCACTCAAGAATCATTAACCTATGAAGCCATTCTTGCTCCTGTGGATGGTTTTGAAGCCTCTTTGACGGCGTTTTTCAATGCGGGCGGCAAGGGGGCGAATGTGACCGTGCCTTTTAAGGAGCAAGCTTTTGCGCTGTGTGACAGTCTTAGCCCAGAGGCCAAACTCGCCGGCGCGGTAAACACTTTAAGCGTATTGGCCGACGGCACTATTCGTGGTGATAATACCGACGGTTTAGGGCTGGTGGCCGATCTCATCGCTAACTTAGGCAGCCTACAAGATAAGCGCGTGTTACTTATTGGTGCTGGTGGTGCGGCGCGCGGTTGTATTCTACCGTTATTAAATGCCGGAATTACGCAGCTAACGATTAGCAATCGCACTCATACTAAGGCGCAGCTTCTGGTCGATATCTTTACTGCTGTGGATGAGGGGGCTTTTGCGAATAGAGTCTCCGCCGTAGAAATGAGTGCTCTTGCGGGTGAGTTTGATATCATCATTAACTCAACTTCCGCTAGCCTTGCGGGCGAGTTGCCACCTTTGCCAGCACATATCATCACCACCCAAACGGTTTGTTATGACATGATGTATGGCGCCTCGGTCACCGCTTTTAACCAATGGGCACTCTCCCAAGGTGCGGCAAAAGTCATCGATGGACTCGGCATGTTAGTCGGACAAGCGGCTAAAAGTTTTACCCTATGGCGAGGTATTGAGCCCGACACCCAAGTGGTGTTGGCACTTTTGCGGGACAAACTAAAGGCTGAGCCTAAGTAGGAAGCATGAATCAAAGTATTCTTTTCCCCGATCTACAATATTGGGATGATGCCCAAGGACAGATCTGTTTTATCGCCCAGTCCCAGGGGATGAACATCAAGTGTTATATCAGTGCGAATAAGTTGGCCGAGCTGAATGATTTCTCCCCGCAGCCGAGTACCGATGAAGCCGCTGCTATGCTGGCCTTATTTGATGCGGTGAGATTTGATGCCGAAGAAATGGCGGAAGAGTTAATCAAAGCCGAAGAGTTCGATGAGTTCGGGGCAGTACACTTAGGCTAGATGAATTTAAGAGATAGGGTCCATGAAAATAACTGGCTCCCATAAACACGATGTCACAACCGATGGCTTAATCGAATTGGATTCAATTGCCATTGCAGCAAACTCATCAGATCTTAGAGATATAGCCAAGTTTCTAAATGATGCTGCAAATGAAATGGACAAACTTGGCAATGACTTTGATCATATTCACTTAATGGATTCATGGCCCAAATGGCAGGACAACTTGCCTGATATTCTGGTACTTAGTGAAAAATACAATTAACAAAATTGTTAACCATATATGCCCGTTAAAACGGTGTTACACGCCAAAGTTAGATAGAGTGCTAATCAATTAGCGAATAGTAAAAGGCGGCAGAGACTCAATGAGTCTTTGCCGCCTTTCTTATATAGCGATAGTAACGCTAAGTGACTAACTGTAATCGACTAACTCTAAGTGATTAGAGGTTTTGTAACTCGACTAAGTACTCGTTTTTCAGTCTGACATAGTTGTCGGCAGATTCTGGCAAAAAGGCAATTTCGGCAGGCGTTAATGGACGAGCCTGCTTAACTGGGCTGCCTACATATAAATAGCCACTCTGTAGTACCTTGCCCGGTGGCACTAAAGAGCCCGCACCTAAGATCACATCATCTTCTAAAATCGCACCGTCGAGAATAATCGCGCCCATACCCACTAATACTCGGTTACCGACTTTGCAACCGTGGAGCATCGCCTTATGACCAATAGTCACATCATCACCAATAATCAGTGGATGGCCATCGGGACGAGCAGCTGACTTACGCGTCACATGTAATATGCTACCGTCTTGCACGTTCGAGCGCTTACCAATACGAATATGGTTAACATCACCACGCGCCGCCACCATAGGCCAAATGCTGGCGTCAGTATCTAAAGTAATATCGCCAACAAGCACCGAAGCTTCATCTACATACACATTATTGCCTAATTGAGGGTGAATACCTTGGTAAGTTCTGAGTGGCCCTGACATAGAAAAGTCCCTAATTGAGTGGTTTTTTGCATTATAAAGGTTAAAAACTGGCTGGTCAGGTCAAATATCCAACGAACAGCGAGAAAATGACAATTATCTTAAAAATAGGGGTTGCGCACTTTCTCAATCTCCCTATAATGCGCATCCACTGACACGGCAGACAGCGAAAGCAAGCTGGCGAGTGAGGTTGAATTGAGTAGCTTACTCTCTG
>NZ_PFGL01000016.1 GCF_002783505.1 Shewanella sp. CG12_big_fil_rev_8_21_14_0_65_47_15 | reverse complement strand
AAGGGGCTTTCAACTCCGTTAGGGGCGTCTTGGAGCATCCAAGGAGGATAGGACGAGCAGTCCTCCTTGGTCGGGTGTGGGGTGAAGCCCCACGACCTTGATTCACCTCGGCCATAAGGCTGCAAATTAAGTGTAACAAGCTACTCATTGTTAAATTTGCAGAGCTAGGCTTATAAAAGGTATTCAGATTACTTGAATAGAGGAAATCGGACGTCCCTGTAAGGACGTCCCATAAAATTTACTCTAACCCCGCTTTAAAGTCGTGGATCACTGGATTGGCTATCGACTTGGCCTATCACACTAATATCACTCACGCTGGAGAGTGTGCCCCACTGTTGGATTGTCATCATGCCAGTGATTTCCTGCGCGCTAAAACTTAAGCGCAGACCATCTTTTCGGTATTCTGCGGGAAGATTTTTAGGCAGTATTTTTTGTCCGTTATCTGCCACTATGCCCCAAAACCCACCTTCTAAATTCATATATCTCACAGTGCCTTGAAGCATAATGCCATCTCCTTTAGCGATAATGTTGGTTTTATCTGAGGCCGGATTGGTTAAGGCGATCTGGGAGCGGTTTTTATCGCGTTCAACCTGTGGCTCTTCTGTGCCGACGGCTTTGGCGTCTATGGCTTTGGCTGCGATGGCTGGGGTATTTTGTGTGGCTGAGTCGTCAAGGTTTTGAGGGCTAGTCGTTGTGCCGCTTTCTGTTACTGCCGACTGTGGTGGTTGTGCTGGCGTTTGTTCATTGCAACCGATTAAACATAGCGTTAGCAAGAGGGACAGGGGGAGCGTTGTGATGGTGCGCATACAGAGTTCCTTTATGTAGCGATGCGTAATATACCCACTGTAACAGAACAGTTTGCTTAGGCGCGACAAGGTTTATATCTCTTTGGTAATCAAATATGCCGATTGTAAAGGTAAGGCTTTGAATGAGTATCAATTTTATGGATGAGCGGTAAGGGCAAGTTATGCTGCCCTTACCACTGGGCACGATAAATAAGGCTTATTGTTGCAGTTGCGCCTTGGCGGCTTCGACCTTGGCGAAGTCTAAGCCAAGCTCGAGTACGGCTTCTTTTATCAGGGCAGGGTTTTGCATCACCAGCGCCATCAGCTGTTGCAGTTTTTCAGGTGGGATCCCGAGTTGGCCAATAATGCCCATCGCCATCAAGGGATTATCGGTTAAAGCTTGAAAAAGCTCGTTAATTTTTTCATCGGTGACATTGTGTTCTTTTAAGATGGCAATAATCGGATTCATTGCAATACCCTATCGACGTTAACGGAAAACGGCCGCTATTTTATCACAGATAGCTCCGAGTAGTGGATGGGCAAATGGCCCATGATGTCATTGACTATCACCCTCAATACTCGTTTTTGCAGATACAGTATGGATTTCTGTAATAGCCAACTTTGTTAATGCTTTCATAAATTAACCAACACTAATCTGTTTTTGCGATTCCAATTATCGATTTTAATCGTTTCAAATACTTACAATCCTATCATTACACTGCAATTACGGTTGTGTTAACGGCATATGCAATTTTTGCCTCGAAACGACACCACTGAATGGATTGCTGTATGCCGTTAAGCAGCAAAAGGATGGCCCTGCTTTAACACGCATAAATGGGCCGAACAGGACGAAACTAGGTAACTATCATGAAAATTAACCCCCTTCCTACGCTATCGGCGTTAACCTTGGCTATGTCTCTCGCATTAGGGGCGGGAGCGGCCACTGCGCAAGAGCAAGTGACAGCTAATCAATTTTGGTGGCCTGAAAAATTAAACTTAAGCCCATTGCGTCAAAATGCGATTGAATCAAATCCTTATGGCAGTGATTACCACTACGCCGAAGCCTTTAAATCCCTAGATCTCGAAGCCGTTAAAAAAGATATCAAAGCCCTGATGACCGAACCTCAGGACTGGTGGCCTGCCGATTATGGTCACTATGGGCCTTTCTTTATTCGTATGGCGTGGCATAGCGCGGGTGTATACCGGATTTTTGATGGCCGAGGTGGCGCTGCCGGTGGTCAACAACGCTTCGAGCCATTAAATAGCTGGCCAGATAACGTGAACTTAGATAAGGCTCGCCGCCTGCTGTGGCCTATCAAGCAAAAATACGGTAGCAAGATTTCTTGGGGCGACTTAATGGTGCTCACGGGGAACGTGGCGCTGGAGTCTATGGGCTTTAAGACCTTTGGTTTTGCCGGTGGTCGTGTGGACGACTGGGAAGCGGAGCAGGTGAACTGGGGCTCAGAAAAAGCCTGGCTCGATAGCAAAAGACGCAATGAAAAGGGCGAGCTGGCTAAGCCGATGGGCGCGACCCAGATGGGCTTAATTTACGTCAATCCAGAAGGCCCGAATGGGGTGCCCGATCCCTTAGCCTCGGCGAAGGAAATTCGTGACACCTTTGGCCGTATGGCGATGAATGATGAAGAAACCGTTGCGCTTATTGCGGGTGGCCACACCTTTGGTAAGGCGCACGGCGCCCATGACCCCTCTAAATGTGTCGGTGCCGATCCCGCCGCCTCGGGGGTTGAGGCGCAAGGTTTAGGCTGGAAAAACAAGTGCGGTAAAGGCCACTCGGAAGATACAGTCACTAGTGGTTTAGAGGGGGCTTGGTCATCAAACCCAACCAAATGGACCATGGAATACTTAACTTGGCTGTATACCTTTGATTGGGTACAAACTAAGAGCCCTGCAGGCCATATCCAGTGGACCCCTGCCGACGGTAAGGCCGCAAATCTAGTGCCCGATGCGCATCTTCCGGATAAGCGCCATGCGCCTATGATGTTTACCAGTGATATCGCCCTGAAGGAGGATCCTATTTACCGCGAGATCACCACCCGTTTCCTTAACAATCCAAAGGAGTTTGAGCTGGCCTTCGCTAAGGCATGGTTTAAGTTAACGCACCGCGATATGGGGCCAAAGGCGAGATATTTAGGTGCCGATGTGCCAGCGGAAACCTTGATTTGGCAGGATCCTATCCCGGCAGTCGATCATCCGCTTATCGATAACGCCGATATTAAAGCCTTAGGGAATAAGATCTTAGCTTCGGGCTTAACGGTTCCCGAATTGGTGAGAACTGCATGGGCCTCGGCCAGCAGCTTCCGTGGTACCGATATGCGTGGCGGGGCAAACGGTGCGCGCATTCGTTTAGAACCTATGATGAGCTGGCAGGCGAACAATCCAAAAGAGTTGGCTAAGGTGCTGGCGAAGTTAGAGAAAGTCCAAAAAGACTTCAACCTTTCACTCAAAGGTGGCAAGAAGGTTTCTCTGGCCGATGTGATTGTTCTCGGTGGTAACGTGGCAATCGAGAAAGCGGCAAAAGAGGCGGGTGTGACGGTTGCAGTACCATTCACGCCTGGGCGTATGGATGCCACTCAGGCACAAACCGATGTGTCCTCCTTTGCGGTGCTTGAGCCAAAGGCCGATGGTTTCCGTAACTATTACTCTAAGGACAGCAGCTTGTCTCCCGCAGAGATGCTGATCGAGCGCGCCAATATGCTTAATTTGACCGTGCCGGAAATGACCGCGCTCGTTGGTGGTCTGCGTACCTTAGATGCGAACAGTGCTGGCGTGAAACACGGGGTGTTTACCGACAAGCCTGGCACCCTAAGCAATGACTTCTTCATTAACTTACTTGATATGTCGACCAGGTGGAGCAAGTCTGAGAAGCAAGAGGGTATCTACGAAGGACAAGATCGTAATAGCGGCAAACTCAAGTGGACCGCGACACCCGTCGACTTAGTCTTCGGTTCGCACTCAGAGCTGCGCGCCGTGTCTGAAGTCTATGGCGCCCAAGACGGTCAAGACAGATTCGTGCAAGACTTTATCAAAGCCTGGAATAAAGTAATGAACGCCGATCGCTTCGATATCTAAGCCGAATCGTCCCGCGGGTAAATCGTCCGAGGGTTAACTACTCAAGTCCATCTGTGCCCTGTGCGTGGGTGGACTTTTTATTATTTTGCCAAGAACAGTTTTTGGCTTCTCGGGCGTAGCTTGTTGGCCTTAGAAGTTTCCTTATCGCCCTTAGCCAAGTAGTATCGGGGAAATTTCTTTGCAGCGAATTATAAAATGATCCCAACATCTCACTCCCATCTGGCAATGCCTCAGCGCTACTCAGGCAAAAAACTTAACCTTTGGCAGCGGGGTTTTACCGGTGTCCAAGTCTTGTTGATGATACTGGTGACCATAGTGCTCACCATGGGGATCACCTTTTTTGTGGTTCGCAGTTATATCTTTCCTAAGCCGTTGACACCTGTGAGTTTATCGAGCAAAGAAGAGGCAAAGCTGGAGGATAAACTGAGTCAGTTAGGTTGGCAGCCGGAGCGCAGGGGCGCGAGTCATTTAAAGGATTCGGCTAAATCGTCCCCGAGTGACGATTTACAACCCGAACCCTACCGTGAGCGCGCTGAAGATCGGCAAGTGAGTTTCAGCGAGCGCGAAGTCAACGCCATTATTGGTCGCAACCCCGACTTTGCGCAGCGCATTGCTATTGATTTTTCGGATAATTTAGCAAGTGCCAAAATCCTAGTGCCGATCCCGCGGGACTTTCCTGTGATGGCGGGGGAGATTTTACGGGTCAATGCCGGACTCGATATCCACCTCGATACCAATCGCCGTCCGAGTGTGTCCTTGGTGGGCGTGAGCCTGATGGGCGTGCCTATCCCTAACGCTTGGCTAGGCAATATGAAGAATGTGAATCTTGTCAGTGAGTTCGGCGACAGAGGATTCTGGAATGCCTTTGCCGACGGCGTCGAAGATATTCAAATCCGCGAGGGCGAGTTGTATATCAAACTACGCTCTTAATCCGTTGTATGTCAGTCCCTTTGCATAAAGTCGAAGGGACAAAGATGATAACAGCTTGTTAGACTTGGATAAAAATAACCCCAAGGGACGTACCCAATGCAGCATCACACCACAGACTCACAGGCGATTGCCGTTAAAGGATTACGCTACGGCCGAGGCAATGAACTGTTAGTGGTTGAGGATTGGCAGTTAATGCCAGCGCAGCATTGGGCCATTTTTGCGACCGACAGCTATAGCGGCTCACTCCTAGGGCGGATTTTGGCGGGGGATATTCAGCCCGATGCGGGACAAATCACTGGGTTGCCATCACGAATCGGTTGGGTGTCACTCGGTTTGCAACAGGCGCTGCTCGAGCGGGAACTCGAAAAGGATGAACTGGATTACGGCTCGACGGTCGAGTCCCTCGTGCGGGAGTGCTGCCGCAGTGATGAACACTTGGCACCCATTCTACAGAAAGTCGAATTAACACATTTAAAACAGAGGGGATTTCGGCAGTTATCGACCGGAGAAACCCGTCGAGTGATGTTAGCCAGGGCGCTGGCGACTGAGCCTGAATTACTGATTTTAGATGATCCCTACGCAGGGCTGGATGTCGAGCATCAACTTAGCCTGTCGCAGTTGCTGGTTGAGGTTGCCGAACATACTCAGCTGCTTATCATCACCTCTCGCCAAGAAGAGTTACCGCCGTGTATTAGCCATGTGGCGCTGTTTAATAGTGAGATGCTCAAATCTGGACAGCATGTACATCAACTCAGTGCGCCCATGTCGATTGAGCAGTGGCATAATCACCCTGTGATGGCGCAGCTCAATGCGCTTTCGGCCAATCGCAGTGCCGAGCTGTTGGCGTTAATGGAGCGCCAACGCCACAATGCCGAAGCCTTTGATCCCTTAGTCGAGATTAAAAATGGCAAGGTGGAGTATGTGAGCGGCTTGATTTTTAAAGGTGTGAATTGGCGGATTAACGCGGGCCAACATTGGCAAGTGCGGGGACCAAATGGTTGCGGTAAGAGTACCCTGTTAGGGCTGATTTTGGGGGATCATCCCCAATGCTACAGTAATGACATTACCCTCTTTGGTCGCCCTCGCGGCAGCGGCGAGAGTATTTGGCAAATTAAACAACGGATTGGCATAGTGTCGTCTGCCCTGCATTTACAATACCGTGTCAGTTGCTCGGCATTAGATGTGCTGCTTTCAGGCTTTTTTGACTCCATTGGCCTGTACCATAAACCCACTAAACCTCAATTGGATCTGGCGAAGGAATGGCTGGCGATTTTACATATGAGTGAGTTTGCTAGCACGGGCTTTAAGCAACTGGATTATGGTCAGCAGAGGTTATTACTGATAGGTAGGGCCTTGATTAAACAGCCCTTACTGTTGATTTTGGACGAACCGTATCAGGGCTTAGATTTTATCAATCGCACCTTAGTGATGCGGGCCTTGGAGATGATTGCCGAGCATCATCTTAGCCAATTGCTGTATGTTTCCCACCATAGGGAAGATGCCTTACCTGCCATTAAAAACTTTGTCGATTTTATCAAGCAAGATAACGGCTATTCGGTTGAGATGAGTCATCGCTCTGCGTGATCGGTGAGTTGGCTCAAAGGATGCGAACCCCATAAAACCCTATGAGTAGATCTGTGATGATGCCCTCGGTTTATATGGAGGAAATGGCAATAATAGTTTCTGGCCTACGCCAGAAACTATTTAAGATGAGAAAGAGATGTTGCTTGCCCTTGAGGTGCAATCACGATGCCAAGACCCAAAAAATGCCGTCAATTATCAAGTTGTGTGCCCTGTAGCCTGTTCAAACCTAATGGCATACCGGCGGCCAACTTATCTCAAATCCTTTTAGCTGCCGACGAGTTTGAAGCCTTGGAGCTTGGTGATGTGCAGCGCCTAAGTCAGCTTGAGGCCGCTGCGCAAATGGGGATCTCGCGGCAAACCTTTGGTTATCTCCTCGCCAGTGCTCGCCAAAAAGTGGCGACCGCCATTACTCAAGGACTGGTGTTGAAATTACCGACTCCAACCGATAAGGACCTAGTATGATTATCGCCCTGCCTATTAGCCGTGGACGGCTTGCCAGCCATTTTACTAAGGCGCAGCAAGTCCATTTTTATGATGAAAATCATCAGCTGTTACTTTCTATCTCGAACCCCGCCCTTGGCGGCAATTGCCAAGATAAAAAAGCCTTGTTAGAGGCCATTCGCGCTCAGAACACCAATATTGTGGTGGTGCAACATATTGGCGAGCGTATGTTAGGTAAGTTGCTCGATGCGGGGATTAGTGTGAGCCGAGGGGATAATCAACTCTCGATAGTCACTCTGCTCGCCCAGAGTAAAGAGGTGAATTTGCGCTTAACCCAGGCATCACAGGGGCGCACATCCCTTAAGCATTTAGCCAAGGGCGGATGCTGCGGTGCTAAAGGGAGTTGTGGTTGCGGCGGTAAGGCAAATCAAACTATCACGAGCCTTACTCAAGCACCGCCAACTTTTACCTTAGGCAAGCCCATCGCATACAGTGGCTTCAGACCATTACCAAAATAGTAATGGCGTTATTCTTCATCCATTAATTCATAGGGGCGAGCAATCGCCTCTTTGAGATCACTTAGCGAAAATACCTTTGAAAACCGCCCAAAGGGCTTGCCATAAAATACCGATTCCACCACGGGTAAACTAAAAACGTGGTATCTTGCGGCAATCTCGACTTGAGCCTCACAGTCGATATAGGCCAGCAACATCTTAGGGAAATTCTTGGCCAACATGGCGGCGATGTGCGGTTTTAAAGCCTGACACACGCCACAACTTGGCGCCCCAAATAATAACACGGCGGCATGTTGCTTAAGCAGGGCCTCGAGTTGCTCTGGCGATTCAATATAATGGATTGCGGTTGTAGACATGGTTTATCTTCGCTAATCTCTGTTTAAACCTGCTGAAAATCATGGGATTAACCGCACCACTGGCGCTCGCAGGGAATGCCATCGCCGTTACCATCCATTTGTGTATTTGGGCAGTGATTAATGTAAAAAGTCGCTTCGGCACAGGAGCGCATATGGCTGCAATGGGTTTTGCCCGTTTCACATTGAAATGTGAATAAACACATCTTGGGCAGCATTTTTATCGGGCTGAATAAAGCCAAATCCCTTTTCATCGTTCCAGCGTACCAGCACGCCTCTATCCATAAGCATTTTCTATGTCCTTAATGTATGCCGTTTTGCAGATACAGCCGATCTTAGGCTAATAAGTCAGCGATTCAATAGTGACTGCTAAGTTACTCAAGCATCGAAAGTTTTGCAATTTTTTATCTTAGCTTTGCTTATCTATAAGTCATTCGCTTTGGGTGTATGACGGCGGGGAGACTTGAGTTGTGTGCGGCAGAGATTGGCATTTTTCTAAATTCAATACAAACAATGGTTTGTATCTATTTTAAACAAAATGAATAAAAACTGTGCATTAAAACTTGCATTATTACTGTGTGCTGCATAGTATTTGCTGTGTGGCACACAGTGTGTGTGACACAGTGTTAAGAATAGGAATTCGACCATGACAAGTTCACAGCTAGTCAAAATGCGACTCGAGTTGCGCCGTGGAGTATTAGTGTTGGCGGTACTGGGATTATTAAAACAACCCCACTACGGTTATTCGCTCCGCAAACAGTTGCAGGACGGCGGTATCGATATTGACGAAGGGACGCTGTATCCCTTAGTACGCCGCCTAGCCGATCAAGGATTGTTGGATAGTGAGTGGCGCCAGGCCGAAGGGCGTGAGCGTCGTTATTACCAATTGTCATCGTTGGGGGCTGAGTTGCTCAGTCAACTGACCGATGAATGGCAGCAACTTAATGGCGCCTTGGCTTTTTTGCTGGAGCAAAGTGCTGACACTAATGGCTCAGATATGAACAGCCTAGACGAGAGTGCAGAGGAGATTTGATATGGAATTAGTCGATCGCTATATCGCCGCGGTGCAGCGTGAATTGCCCGAGAACAAACGTCAGGAAATTGGCCGTGAATTAAAAGCCAATATCTGCGACCAATTGGATGCCCTCTCTGAACAAGGTGAATTAACTGAGTCACAAGTTGCCGCCGTGCTAAAGCAAATGGGCCATCCCTGTAAGGTCGCACAGCAATTTGTCCCATCAGTGCCTATTATCGCCTCTGAGGATATTCCGCTGTTTAAACATACCCTGTTTATGGTGCTCGGCGTGTTGTTTGTGCTGCAGGTTGTGGGCGGTACGACACAATGGCTGGGCTCGACAGAGGGGAGTCTATTTAGATTTATCCAACATCTCGCCAGTGGTTTTATCGGCGATGCTTGCCTTGCCTTTACCGCGATTGGCTTGTCCTTTTGGAGCTTTTCGGCTCAGGGAAAACCGATTTCCGGCAGTAATTGCCAAAAATGGCAGCCGCAGAATTTGCCAAAGGTCGGCCCAGGTTGGCAGCATATTAGTTTAAGTGATGTGTTTGTCGATCTGGCGACCTATCTCTTCCTTTTGCTAGTGATCTGGTGCTCAGTGTGGATGAGTAGCGAGCAATTAGCCGCGCGCACTGTGATTTTTAGCGCCAATGCTCAGCAATGGCTGCAATGGTTTAGCCCTATTATTCTGCTGTCTATGGGTAATAGTATGTGGCAATTACGCCGCCGAGTGTGGACCAGTGAATTGTTACTGGCAAATATGGGGATCAATCTTGCTTATGCCTCGTTCTTAGTCTTTCTGGCCTTTAGTTCGCCACTATTACAAAACCAAGTACAGAGTCAAGGTGCTGAATTTCAAGGGGTATTTACACTGCTGCAGTTAGAGCAATGGCTAAGTTATAGTCTAGTGATTACCGCTATGTTCCCTGGCTATGAGGTGATCCGCGATGGGCTGCGTTGGCGCAAACTCGCATACAAGTAAGGCCTAACCTAGGCTCTGCAGGTGAGTTTTATTGTTTTTTTTCATCGAGTACATGGCCTGATCCGCATGATTGATCAGGCTTTTTACATCTGTGCCATCCTCAGGATAAACCGCCGAGCCTATGCTGGCACCTATATGTATTAAGTGGCCGCTAATGGTGTATGGCTTAGTGACTGCATTGACAATTTTTTCCTGTAATATCTGCACGTTTTCGGCATGGGGTAAGTGTTCCAGCAAAATGACAAATTCATCACCGCCGAGGCGGGTGATGGTATCGATTTGCCGAATGGCAGAGGAGAGTCGTTTCGCCACTTGCTGTAGCAGTCTATCGCCGACATCGTGACCAAATTGATCATTTATCGGCTTAAAGTTATCTAAGTCCAAAAACAATATGGCAAAAATCCCTTTCGTTCGTTGGACATGCACTATGGCTTGTTCGAGCTTAGTGTGGAACAGTACGCGATTGGGCAGATTGGTTAGGGCGTCGTGGTGGGCGATATGGCGCAGGTATTCTTCCTCTGCCTTACGCTCGGAAATATCTGTGATGACGATGACAAAATGAGTGAGCAGATCCTGATCATTGCGTACCGTATTGATATGTAAACTGAGTGAAAGTTTATCGCCCAATAGCGTTTCCTTTAGGATTTCACCTTGCCATTGTTCACCCTGCTGTAGCAGGTTTAGCATAGCTTGGTAAGCGTCTTCAGTTTCATGTCCACTATTGATAAAACGTGCCGCATCCCCCTGTAAATGTTGTTGGGTAAAGCCTGTGATATCAGTAAATGCTTGATTGGTAGAAATAATATTTAGTTGTGGATCGGTGATAATGATGCCATCGGTGCTGGCATTAAATACGGTCGCTGCGAGTCTAAGTTTATCTTCGGCCTGTTTGCTGGCACTTAAATCCATAAAATATGCCACGCCTTCCCGATCACTCCCATTTAAGAAACTGGCCCCTAGCATCACAGGGATTAAGGCGCCGTTCTTGCTGATCAGTTGTTTTTCATATTGTTGGCAGTGGCCAAATTGCGCCAACTCGGCAAGGGCGATGGCATCTCTTGCTTCACATTCCGGCGGTGTGAGTGAGCGCCAGTTGATTAGGCCCGAGGTTAAGTCCGCGCGGTCAAAATTGAGCATCATGAGGAAGTGATCATTAGCATCCTGGATGCTGCCATCTAGCTGCCATGAAATAATGCCAATAGTGTTAGAGTTTTTCAGGCTGCTAAAACGAGATTCACTCATGAGCAGCAGTTGTTCAGACTTAGCAATATTGTGGATGATCTGCCGACTGGCAAAGATAACAATGCCGATAAATAGCAGGAGTGTGCCAAGGCTAAGCAACCAGGTCATTTGCTTTACCCAGCGGGCTCCTTCACTGAGGATCGCAGAGAAGGCGATTTCGAGGCGTAGTAACTCATCATTGGCCTCAATCAACTGTTGACGATACTGTGCAAGAATTTCGGGTCTACCACCAAATTGGTTGATTTCATTACGTATATTTTCAGCGAGCTGCATTACAGACTCAAAACGTTCGTCGGCTAAGCCCCACAACTGAACCGCTTGTTGCATATGAGGTGTCGAGTGGAAGTGGTGGAAAAACCAAATGAGCGATTCGGTATCCCGTTCGTCATTGAGGCCTTGCATAAAACCGAGTTTGGCGGCTTGTTCATCGACAGGGACCGAGAGTAAGGCCTGACGGGCCTTATAATCGCCCAGGATAACGCTAGTTGCGCCGAGGTAGCGGTGGTAGTTCACTTCGTCTTTATTATAGGAATAGTATGTGAGGTAAAAGATGGCATCTTTTTGCGCCTTGGCCCACAAACCTTCGCCACGGACATAGGTGCGTACACCATCAAAAATGCTGCCTTGAAGATACACTAGTGTGGCTAAAATGATGCAGATCCCTACAAACATTCCTATGATTAATAATACTTTAGCAACGGTTGAACGGGATCTTTGCCGTAGTATCGCTAAGCTGTTAGCAAGCTTGGTTCTCATGCTTACTCCCCGTGATCCATGCATTGCCACCACTTCCAAAGGGGCAATTGAGTGGGAGGTAAGCTGCATTGGCCGCGGCCATAGAGAACTATTGGGATTTTCATCTGTTCCTTAGATTGATTCTTTTTAACATACAAAAGCGTGTTATGTTTTTGTTAGTAAAGGGTATTTCCATCTATGGCATGAATGTCCATATCGATGCTTTAATCCGCACTTATGCTTTCAAGTTAAACCAATACAGTATAGTCATAGTAGGGCTTGGCATTGGAATGATTTCCGTGTTAGCGGGATAGCTGTCACTGGAATTTTGCCTCCAAGTTTAAACCGCCGAGCGAGAGCGATTTAACTTGCTGGCGAGTGTTGATGTAAGCGTTCTGAGCTATGCTAAAAGCTAGGTAGCATCTACATGTTTTATAAGAGGAACATCACTTTGTCACACCCAATTAACCACATATGGTTTGCTCTAGTTTGTGGATGTTTAGTCACCATACTCTTCGCGGTGGAGGCACTATCGGCTCCCTTACCTAAGGTGTTGCGCGCCGATTTTCGGCATAGACCGCCCGAAATGGTGCTAGACGAGCAGCACAATCGGATGACGGGGCCGGTTAAGGATATCCTCGAAGAAGCGGCGGCTAAGGTTGGATATCGCATCGAATGGACCGCTCGCCCCTTTGCCCGCAGCCTGTATGAGTTGCAGGTGGGGATGGTCGATATAGTACCTCGCACGATACGAACTCCAGAGCGAGAGGCATTTATCCATTTTCTTGGCCCTATCGCGATTCAGGAGCGGGATATTCTGTTCCTCGTCAAAGCGGGTGAGGAGGCGCGGATTAAATCCTATGAAGATTTATATAAGGTTACCGTGGGGGTTAAGCGGCGAACGGTTTATTTCGAACGCTTTGATGGGGATCTGGCACTGAATAAAGTGGAATCTATCGATGATGAAAACATGGCACGCATGTTTATCATGGGGCGTTTCGATACTATGGCCGTGCTCGATCGCGCCGCCATTGAGAGTGCTCTCACTCAGTTAGCGTATGATCGTTTTAGTTATGCCGATTTTAGGCAGCAGAATCGGATTGAGCATTATTTTGGCATGTCCAGCAAATCCCCCCATCTGGCCATTTTCGCTGCCCTTAATCAAGCACTGCTTGAAATGGCTGCTTCTGGTCGTGTTAAGCAGATTTACCACTCCTATGGCTTAGTTGCGGAATGAGAATAGGCACAGCCGAGTCTGTGCAATAGTACGCAAGCCACACGTTATTATTGAATACCTTTTGATACATCACGTTTATGCTGGTGGTCAAACTTAACGTCTTGCATCTTGTTAGTTGAAATAAATCTGACATTTAGCCGCAATAAAACCGCCATTCAAATCACACCTATTCGTCACATAAATGCCTGAAAATCGGGTCGCCTCTACAGGGAATACCCTCATACACTCAATAATAAATCGGTGATGAACGTGATGAATATTAAACGGATCGCTGCAGCCATTTCATGCAGCTTAATGACGGTTGTGGCCCATGCTGCAGTCCTGCCCGCAACGCAAACAGACAGCCAATGGTTTAAAGACAGTGCGGCAAATGTCGCGGCTAAAGCGCAGGTTGAAACCAAGAAAACCGCTAAAAATGTGATTCTATTTGTCGGTGACGGCATGGGCGTGTCGACGCTAACGGCAGCCCGTATTCTGCAAGGGCAGGAGCAAGCCGACAACCAAGGCGGCGAAGAAAATTTCTTAAGTTTCGAACAGTTCCCCCACACGGCGTTAGTGAAAACCTATAACACTAACCAACAAACGCCAGATTCTGCGGGCACTATGACAGCCATGGCAACGGGCGTTAAAACCAAGGCGGGTATTATCTCTATTTCAGATACCAGCTTACGTGGTAACTGTTTGTCTTCAAAAGGCAATGAACTCGTTTCTCTGGTCGACCTTGCTAATGCCAAAGGCTTATCGACAGGGATTGTTACTACTGCCCGTTTAACCCACGCCACGCCAGCGGCAACCTATGCCAAATCACCTGAGCGCGATTGGGAAGGCGATTTCAACTTACCTGCCGAAGCGGTGGCGAACGGTTGTACCGATATCGCCAGCCAATTGGTGATGCGCGATGAAGCTAATTCGTTAACTGTGGCATTAGGTGGCGGCCGTAGTTACTTCCTCCCAACGACAGTGACAGATGGCGAGAACAAAGCCGGTAAACGTAAAGACGGCAAAGACTTAACCAAAGCTTGGGTCGATAACTTCAGCAAATCTGCCTATGTGTGGGACAAAAAAGGCTTCGACGCCATTGATGCCGCCAACACAGATCACTTACTCGGCCTATTCAATCCATCGCACATGGAATATGAAGCAGACCGCGCCGATGACGTAGCTGGTGAGCCATCACTAACTGAAATGACCGCCAAATCCCTCGACATATTGAAGAAGAACGATAAAGGTTATTTGCTGATCGTTGAATCTGGCCGTATCGACCATGGCCACCATGCGGGCAATGCGAGCCGTGCGCTGACCGATGCGGTTGAATTATCTAATGCAGTGAAAGCGGCAATGGATGCAACCAGCAGCGACGATACCTTGATCATGGTAACAGCGGATCACAGCCATGTGTTCACTATCGCAGGCTATCCAGAACGCGGTAATCCTATCTTAGGTTTAGTGCACGATGTGGGCGGTTCATTGGCTTTAGCGAATGACAACAAGCCTTACACCACGCTGGCTTATACCAACGGCCCTGGTGCTGTGGTGGGTGTGCGTGACGACTTAACCTCAGTCGATACGCAAGATAAAGATTTTATGCAACAAGCGCTTATCCCAATGGAAAGTGAGACTCACGCCGGTGAAGACATCAGCCTACATGCCAGAGGTCCAGGTTCGGATCTGGTTCAGGGCGTGATTGAGCAGAACGTGATCTTCCACATTATCAACCAAGCGCAGCAGCTTGGCGGCACTAAGTACTAATCCCGAATTAGTTACTGAGTCCTCACTTTTGGAGCAAAAAATGAATAAGAAATTACTAGTAGTCGCGATTTCAGCCATGCTGGGTTTAGCCGCATGCGGTAGCGATGGTGATAACGGTGCCGCGGGCACTCCGGGTAGCAATGGATCAAATGGGTCTAACGGTAGCAATGGCAAAGATTGGACTGCTGTGAATCAGTGGTATGTCGATGCCCAAGCTCGCGTGACCAAAGCCGAAGGCTTAACGGTTAACAATGATGTGGGCGCCGCTAAAAACCTGATCCTGTTTGTGGGTGACGGTATGGGTGTATCAACCATTACCGCCGCACGTATTTTAGAAGGCCAGCTAAAAGGCAAAACGGGTGAAGAAAACTCGTTATCTTTCGAAACTTTGCCCTATGTGGGTCTTTCTAAAACCTATAACGTCGACGGCCAAACGCCGGATTCTGCAGGCACTATGTCGGCGATGATGACAGGGGTTAAAACTGACGTAGGCGTGATTTCACAGGCTGAAGGCGTAGTACGTGCTAACTGTGCTTCGACTAAAGATCAAAACTTAGTGACATCACTCGAGCTTGCCGCAATGGCGGGAATGGCAACGGGTGTGGTAACAACGGCGCGTTTAACCCACGCAACCCCTGCGGCGACTTACGCCCATGTGCCAGAACGTGATTGGGAAGCCGATTCAAATCTACCAGCCGAAGCTGTGACTAACGGCTGTAAAGATATCGCCGCGCAAATGCTCGACTTTAACTACGGCAGCGGTCTTAACGTGATGTTGGGTGGTGGTCGCCGTAGCTTTATTCCTAAGACGACCATTGATCCAGAAGGTAAAGCCGGTAAGCGTAACGACGGTCGCGACCTCACAACCGAGTGGATGAGCAAATACACTAACGCCGCTTACGTGCAAGACAGAGATGGTTTCCTCGGTGTGGATGCGGCAAGCACAGATCATTTGCTTGGCCTATTCAACTCATCGCACATGGAATACGACTACGATCGCACCGAAGCGGGCGTGACTGGCGAGCCATCACTGGCGGAAATGACGGCTAAGTCGATTGATATTCTGAAGAAAAACTCAAAAGGCTTCGTGCTGATCGTTGAAGCTGGCCGCATCGACCACGCTCACCATGCAGGTAACGCGGCGCGTGCGCTGTATGATACTGTGGCATTGTCTGAAGCGGTACGTGTGGCGATGGAAAAAACCTCGGCCAACGATACCTTGTTAATGGTCACAGCGGATCACAGCCATGTGTTCACCATTGCAGGTTATCCAACCCGTGGTAACCCTATCCTAGGTTTAGTGAAGTCAAACGACGCCAATGGCGTTGCTGAAGTGACTAACTCTACCGATGCTAACGGTCTGCCATATACCACAGTCGGTTACGCTAACGGCATGGGCTATGCGTCATTAGCGACAGGTGGCGATGAGCGTTACAACTTCCCTGTGGACGCAGGTCGTAAGGACTTGAACTTTGTTGATACCCAAAGCGCCGGATTCCACCAAGAAGCCCTAGTGCCATTAAGCGATGAGACCCATGCTGGGGAAGATGTGGCGATTTTCGCCCGCGGCCCAAGTTCGGATCTTATCCAAGGTACGGTTGAGCAGAACCACATTTTCCACGTGATGAACCGCGCGGCAAATTTAGTGGCTAAAGCTGAAGCGGCTGCGGTTAAGTAAGAAATAGTGCAGTAATAGTTGAGTAAAAGCAGTGCTGATGGATGGCATATGTCATCCATCGGCCTTTAGCCTAACGATTTAACATCCCAAAGCGTTTACAAAAGCTTAAGTGTTTACTCTGTTCAGCAAGTGAGAAGTCTAATGAAAAACCGTCTATTGGCTCTAATGTTATCCAGCTTAGTTCTGCCAAATATTGCTATGGCAGCGCAAGAGGCTCAGTGTCCAACGCTACAAGCCGAGCATTTAAAGGCTCAATATCAAGTGACCGATGGCAAGGGCCAGCAATGGCAAATGACCCTCATCCGTAATGGACAAGACTTTATTATTCAGCGTGATGGTTCAACATTTGAACAATGGTCGAGCAATGGCGAGTACGTGCGTTATTTCCCCGCTGAAAAACGTTCTGTGACTTATCGCAAAGGTGATTTGCGCGCACTCAACATTCAGCACGATCGCGACCAGTTGTACCATGTAGTATCGCCCGCATTGCCAACACATATGACCAAGACACAAGCTAAGCAAGAGGCGTGTTTTGCGACTCAAGGCTTTGAAGGTAAGGTTAACGGCTTAGAGAGTGAGCTGGTATGGATTAATGCCATCGGCCTGCCCGCTGAGTTTATCTTAGGTCAATCTCAACCGAATCTAGCCTACAAGCTGGTGGACGTAGAGCCATTTGATAGCGATGCTTTTGTGGTATTAACCCAAGATTATCAAGATATTGATTTTGCCGATGTGGGCGACAGTGAGTCCGATCCTTTTATCGCTAAGATGATCAACCAAGGCTTTATCGAGCATGGCAGCAGCGGTTTTTACAACAGCGAAGGCCAAGCGATTGAAGCCCAAGGCGGACACGGCAGTCATTCGCATTAATCGATATTAAGTGTAAGTGATACTGACGAGCCTAGCGCTTAACTTAAGCATCACCTTATTTATAAGCGCCCACAGAGTTGGGCGTTTTTGTTTTTCTTCAGCGCGAATCTATGCGCACATTCCAGCAAACGATATGGCTGCAATAATTTACTATTCCCGCGCTGACAATGAAGGCTAGAATGAACCTTAGTGGATTTGAGTTTCCCCAGTTTTTATGCTGATTTATAGGTAATAGCCGCGAGCGATGAGCACTGCAACACCCATTGAAAACATTAACTATTGGCGTCATCCCAGCTTATCAGGCATAGAACTGAGTCAGGCGGAATTCACGCATTTCAGTTTCGATAAACATGTGCATCTGGATTACCACTTAGGTGTGGTCACCCAAGGTGCGCAGCAGTTTGTGAATAAGGGCAGCAGTTACCAACTCGGTCAGCACAGTCTATCGACCTTAAACCCCGACGAAACCCACGATGGCCAGAGCCGTGATGCCGACGGTTATCGGGTGAAAGTCATGTCTATCCCCGTGGAATACATGAATGAAGTCAGCCAAGAACTGGGCTTGAAGGAGCACTTTTTCAGCGCGCCTATGGTGGATGACCCAACGCTTTATCAATATTTTATTCAGCTACACGAGCTATTAATTCAAAGCCAATGCAGTGCGCTTGCGGGTGAGTCCCACTTACTGAATTTTATTCATCTGCTGCTGGAGCGTTACCCGAGCGGTATTTCATCTGGCCTATCTAAACCGAATCAACCGCAGGGGTTATCTAAGTTGCAGGTGAGCTTAGTGAAACAGCGAATTCACGATGAGCCTTGGCATAATACTCAACTTGAAACCTTAGCCAATGAAGTGAATTTAAGTAAGTTTCAGTTTTTACGGCAATTTAAACAGGCGACAGGGATGACTCCCCATGCTTATCTCAAGCGGGTGCGTTTAGAGTTGGCGAAAAAGTCCTTAAGCCATGGCGCCTTAGTGGCGGATGTGGCGCAGCAATTCGGATTTTTCGATCAGAGCCATTTAAATAAAGCCTTTAAGCAGGCATTCCTATTATCGCCGGTGCAATTTCAGCGACGTATGCTCTAGTTTTTCCGTCTTTCGACGACTGATTCGAATAAAACAGAATAGTGCAATTTATTACAATTCAGTCCGGCGACAAATGGCCATACTGGCCGCCTCAGTTATCGTTTATCACCTTTTTTGCGGAGCCGCATCTCTATGGATTTATCTTTATTACTCACCTTGGCCGTGATCCACACGGTTGCCTTGATCAGTCCGGGACCCGATTTCGCTATTATGGTGAAGATTGCGACTCAGCAGCCTAGAGGCACGGCGATTGCCGCAGCCGTGGGAATTTCAATCGCCATTTTAGCCCACACGATTTTGAGCCTGACCGGTGTGAGTCTACTCATTAAGAGTTCGCACACTCTGTATCTCTTAGTGCAAATTGTGGGTGCATCTTACCTTGCTTGGATGGGGTTTGGTGCCCTGCGTGCAGGTCTTGCGATACTGGCCAAACGTAAAGCGAGTGCCAGAGTCCATGCAGGGACAAATGATGATGCTGTCATTAGCGCTGGTGACGTTGAAGGCGTGGCGTCTGTTGCTGGTGGCTTAGCTGGCGCTATGTCGCGTAGGCAAGGTTTTTTAACTGGGCTTTATACCAATTTATTGAATCCAAAAGCATTAGTGTTTTTCTTAACCCTGTTTTCGGCTTTGATTACGCCGACCGTTACGATTAGCACTAAAATTGCTGCCGCTATCTTGTTGTTATCGCTGTCACTGGCATGGTTTGGCTTTGTGGCGGTAATGCTTTCAAAGGCGCAGGTGCAACTAAAATTGCAGCGCCTAACGCCGATTATTGATGCGGTTATTGGGGTGATTTTTATGTCGGTGGCGCTGGCGATTTACGCCAACCTGTTGCTGACGGCTTAGTCTGGTGCAGAGCCCTAGGTTTTAGTCCTATGCACCTATGTTATGCTTGGTCTTTGGTCTCAGCAGAGACGTTTGGATGTAAGGGATAAAAATGCCACTCGCCTCACCATTAAAGGCAATAAAATTAGCTGTTTTCGGCCAAGCTAAACTAATGCAAATCGCATGTTATGTCGCCTTGATATTCGGTGCTATGGGGTTAAGTAGCGCAGTGAATGCGGCCGACGAGGCATTACCAAAGGAATATATTCCTCTGGTGCAAGGGCTTATCGATGCGGCTAAGGCAAATGATCCTGAGGCGATTGCCAAACGAGTGGCTTACCCACTTAAACGTGAATATCCGATCCCAGCGATTCAAAATATGCAGGAAATGGTTACACGTTTTGATCAAGTATTCGATTCACAGCTGCTTGAGCAGATTGCCAATTCTAAGGTTGAAGCCGATTGGCAGACTATGGGCTGGCGCGGGATTATGCTCGGCAGCGGTGTGGTGTGGCTAGATTTTGATGGCAAGATCATCGCCATTAACTATCAAACACCGGTAGAGGCAAAACTGAAAGCAGAGCTTATTGCTAAGCAAAAAACGGGATTACATGCGAGCGTGAGTGAGTTCGTGAGACCTGAGTTAGCATGGCAGACCGCTAAATTTACCATTAGTGTCGATAATATGGGCAACGATGAATATCGTTATGCTGCTTGGGCAAAGGGTAAGCCATTGAGTGAAAAGCCAGATTTAGTGCTGAATAAGGGCAAACTCGTATTCGACGGTAGCGGTGGGAATCATTCATTCCAATTTCGCAGCGGCCCATACCAATATCACTGTTATGTCACCGTCTTAGGCACCAGTGATAGCCCTCCAGGCGAGCTAGTGGTGTATAAAAATGACCAAGAAATACTCAAACAAGCCGTCATCAAAGCAGACTAGTCTCGTTTCCCTATCCCTATGAGTGAGATGTAAAGCAGCGACCCTAGGTGGATGGTTGCTGCTTTAGTAATCCTAACGACTTCCTTTAGCTAGAAGCTATTGCCCCAAAGTGGGTTTCGCAGTTCAAAAGGGGAATAGGCCAAGTAAAGCTTTACCTATAGAAAAGTTGATGGTTCGACTTAGAAGTTATGTATCCCATCTTT
>NZ_PFGL01000001.1 GCF_002783505.1 Shewanella sp. CG12_big_fil_rev_8_21_14_0_65_47_15 | reverse complement strand
CATCCATGGCGAGACTCACGCAATTTGTCTATTCGCCCTGCGGCAACTCCGAGGGGAGGTGTATTCCTTGGAGTTTTGAGTCGTTAGATAGCGATTCATCAGCAAAAAAATAAGCGTGAAAGAACGAGAAAGGTAAAACAATATCAAGTGATTACCCATCAAACTGTATAAAAAACCGCTACCGCAAAAAAGCAAATTCCTATAGCATCATTTATACCAATTGACATGGATGTGGCTGTGGCCATATTTAAGATTGAGTCAACAAGCGATTTATGCCCTGCAAACAGCGCAGCGCATAAATACTAAGACGTTATACCCTAATATATAAAAGGAAAGTTCAGTGACAATTGTTGAAGTGATAAAAGAAGTTCTTTCGACATTGAAAAAACCTCTTACATACAAAGAAATATACGATGAAATAATCAGCCGCAATTTATATGAATTTGGTGCTAAGGTTCCAGAAGCAATTGTAAACAGCAAACTTCGCAAGCATTGCTTCGGGTTGGATTTTCCGTCAGCTAGTCCTGCCAAGCATTTTGTTATTGATAGTAAAAATGGAAAAGTTACAAAGTACTATTTGCTTGACCAGCAACTGACTTCAAAGCCTCAGAAACAAAAAGAAAAATCAGTACAAGTTTCAAACGATAGACTTCCAGAAGAAAAGCTGTATGACGCATATCTTGAGCATCGTGCGGGCGTTAAAAACCAACTTTTGGAGCAGATATTATCTTCAGAGCCAGCTTTCTTTGAACGCTTAGTTGTCGATTTATTATTAGCTATGGGATATGGAGGTGACTTCCCAGGAGCTGGGCTTGTAAGTGGCTCTCCGGGTGACGGGGGCATTGACGGTGTTATCAAAGAAGACAAACTAGGTTTGGATAAGATTTATATCCAAGCAAAACGCTACACGTCTAATAAAATAGGTCGTCCAGACCTACAACAGTTTGTTGGTGCGATGGAGAATGTTCAGAAAGGAGTTTTTATTACAACGTCATCATTTGCTAAAACTGCTGAAACATATGTTGAAAAGCAACAAAAAAGTATAGTTTTAATTGATGGTGATCTTCTTTGTGATCTCATGCTAACCCACGGGGTAGGTGTCACTTCGGTAAAAAGCTACGCAACTTTCAGAGTTGATACTGATTACTTTACAGACGACTAACTCCGGGTATAACAAACAATTTAAGAGTGATTCGGCACGCGTGGCATTTTTACTATGCGTTGGTTTAAGTGATTAAGGCGGTATGCGGCGGCATCGGTATTGCGTGCCTCACACCTTAATTGGGCGTTATCTCCATAGATATTTTTATCCAAAACAGACGCGTTAGAGTTAAGGCTTTAACTCGAAAATGTCCCATAAACGAGTTACTAATCTTCTTTCAAAACAAACAGGCTACACCGATGTTAAACAGAATAGTCACGGTGATTAGTGAGACGACCGTCCGCCCCATGGCCGCTTTTTGGTATCCATGCCATCGCGGCATTTGTGAATCCTTTCACATCAGACGGGGCGGTCGAGCATCCACGGATGGACTTGAACAACATCCGTGTTTAACGGCCAGTTCGCCATCCATGGCTCTCGTTCATAAGCTTAGAAACCCAAGGTTTCTATTCACCGTGTCGTAGAGCAAATGCCATGGTTCGCCTATAAGTCAGCGCCTCCATAGCCAACTCAATTACCTCGCTTGCTCAACATCATTCCTATTTGATGATCAGTAAATTTGGTGTGCCACCACCAATCAATCCTTACCCAATTGCCAATTTGGTTTCTGCATAGCGCAGCTTTTTTACCCTTGGATTGGCAAGGAAGTAGGCGAGCATCAGTGGGCCGAGTCGTCCCATAAACATCATAAAGATGATAATGCCTTGGCCTGCATTCGATAAATTGCCAGTTAATCCGCGGGATAAACCGACAGTACCCAGTGCTGATACGGCCTCGAAGACGATATCGATTAATGGCGCTTTTTCGGTTAACACTAAAGCGAAAATCGCTAGCCAAGTCACACCGATGGAGATCATGGTCAGCGCCAAGGCCTTGCTGACGGTATCTTTAGGGATTTCCCGTTTAAACACATAAATGGCTTCGTCGCGGCGCAAATAGCCATAGGTGGCGAGGATTAGCACCATAAAGGTCACTACCTTAATCCCGCTGGCGGTACTGAGGGATCCACCGCCGATAAACATCAATATCAGCATAAGTAGCGTCGTGCCGTCTTCGAGTTGGTCTATGGCTAGGGTGTTAAAGCCTGCGGTGCGCGGGGTAACGGCTTGAAACCATGAGGCTAACCATTTGCCGAGTTCACTTAAGGGCGCGAGGGTGTTGGGGTTGTTGTACTCAATCAAGTAAATCGCAATCACGGCCACGGCATTGATAAGCATAGTGCCTGTGATCATCATCCGGCTGTAAACGCTGAGTTTTGACCAACGTCTATTGCGTCGAAGGTCAATCCACACCGAGAACCCAAGGCCGCCAACGATAAATAATCCCGTAATCGTTAGGTTGACAACAGGATCGGCCACATAGGGCATTAGGCTGTCGGCACTGAGGGCAAAACCGGCGTTATTAAAGGCGCTAATGGTATAGAAAAAACCGTGGAATAGGCTGGTTTGCCAACCGAGTTCATGGCTCCAATAAACAGATAAAATCAGCATGCCTATGGCTTCAACCAATAGGGAAAATAGCAATACGGCTTTTGCGGTTGAAACCAGCGTTGATGTATCTGTTTGATTAAATGCTTCTTTCGCTACGGTTTGTTGCAAGAAACCAATCTTACCTCCAAGGGCGATAAGGGTGACAATCGCAAAGGTCATCAGCCCGAGTCCACCGAGTTGGATTAACAGTGCGATAACGATTTGCCCGAAGGAGGTAAATACCGTCCCAGTGTCGACAACGACCAGCCCAGTTACCGTCACCGCCGAGGTGGCGGTAAATAGGCTTTGCAACCAAGTGATGGGTGACTCGGTGGCGATGGGGAGTTTGAGTAAGCAAGTGCCGAGGAGGATCAGCAGCGCAAAGCTCGCACTTAAGATAAAAGGTGGGGCGCCTAACAGCTTTCTATCGGATCTGGGGTGATGCTCGATTACCATGATGGAGGGATGCCACTGAACCACCTTACACCAACCTTGGTGCTAGGTGTTTTAACTCGGCACGGCTACCACAGAGGAATAGGGCGTCATCCGTGTGCAGGATAAAATCGCTATCAATCTTGCTAAACACCGTTAGCTCGCGTTTTACCATTAGCACCGCCACTTTGCCCTTGGGGCTGCGGGCGACATTGGTTTGTTCATCGTTGCCGCTATCCTGCAAGCTCCCCAGTAGTTGGCCAACTGTCGTTTGATGTAAGTGCGGTTTAATATGGATTTCAACAATATAGAGTCCGTCACCAAGGGTGAGGAAGTTATTGACCATGGGATAGTTCAGCGACTGGGCGACTCGAATACCCATTTCTTCCTCTGGGTGAATGATGCGAGCGACCCCGAGTTTAGACACTATGGTATGGTGCGCCTTAGTGCTGGCTTTGACCCAAATCGTTTGCACGCCGAGATTTTTTAGCGCCAGCGTGCAGAGCAGGCTCGATTGCATATCCTCACCGATAGCGACAAGCACAACTTCGCTACTGGCCAGATCTAATTCCCGTAGCGCCGCTTCATCGGCGCAGTCGCAAATGACGGCTTCGGTCAAGCTTTCTACATATTTTTCAATGATTTTTGGGTCACTATCGACACCTGTTACCCTGTGGCCTAAGTGCATGAGTTCGAGACTCGCGGCAACGCCAAAGCGGCCTAATCCGATGACAGTAAAATGTGCCATACCAATATCCTTTCGAGATTTTGCTGAGAGTTTTTTAGATTGCGATAAGAGTCATTGCAGGCTCGGGTCAGTCAAGCGATAACCTAAGCCGACTTCTGTCTTAATCAGTTGTTGCTCGTTGCTATCATTGAGTTTTTTACGCAACAGGCTAACTAAAATCCGTAGATAGTGGCTATCTTCCTGATGGGTTTCCCCCCAGATATTGCGCAGTAATTCGGTTTGTGTGACTAATTTTCCCGGGTGGGACATTAAGGTTTCCATCAGGGCGAATTCTTTTTTGGTTAAGGCCATTTCCTGTTGTGCGAGCCATAGCTGGTGGGTGCTTTTTTGCAGTTTAAGCGGGCCAAAGTGCAGTAAATCACCCGTTGCAGACTCGTCCACGAGATCGCGGAGCAATACCTTAATGCGAGCAATTAATTCTCTGATCCCAAAGGGCTTGCTTAAATAGTCATTGGCCCCCGCTTCTAGTAGGCGGATCTTTTCTGCCTCTTGATCGCGGGCGGTTAACACTAATACGGGGATTTTGTCACTCGAGCGCAGGGTTTGTAGTAATTCCATGCCATCACCGTCTGGAAGGCCAAGGTCGAGTACGAGTAAGTGTGGCTGCTGTGCATGATATTGTGTTAACGCCGATGCAATTGATAATGCACCAATATATTCAAATCCTTCCGCTTCTAGGGAGATCCGCATAAAAGTGTGAATTTGGGCTTCATCATCCACGACCAAGATTTTGTATGGCATTTATTTCTCGCCCCTGTTAATCGGTAGAGCAATGCGGATAAGGCTACCCTTTGCCGCAGATTCGGCACTGATCAGGCCGCCATGGGCAGTAATGATGCCTTTAGCGACAGCGAGCCCAAGGCCTGCCCCGCCATCCGTGGAGGGATGTTGGCGATAAAAGAGATCGAAAACGGCTTCTCTATCTGCGGCTGCTATACCGCTACCCCGATCTTGAATATCCAGCCTCAGCATCTTTTCGTGTCGATACACCTTAACGGTGACTTTTTTATCTTGGGGTGAGTAACGCAGTGCATTATCCAGCACATTAAAAATAGCCTGCTCAATCAATGAACTGCTGATCATCACCGTGGGGAGATTGGGTTGACTCTCGACGATAATCCGCGGCTGTGTGGTGGGAAAACGACCGATAGCCTGATGTAAAACATGGGTGATGGTGTCTTCATTCAAACTGAATTTGAGTGCACCATGTTGTAACTTAGTGGCCTGCAATAGGTTTTCGATATATTGGTGCAGGCGATGGCTCTCGGCGGCCGCACTATCTATCAGCTCATTTTTTTGCGATTGGCTGAGCTTAGGCATGTATTCCTTCAGTGTCGTCAGTGTGCCTATGATGGTCGAGAGCGGCGTGCGTAAATCATGGGAGACCGAGAGCAAAATGCTGTTGCTTAAGTTTGCCTGTTTGAGTTCATCTTGCTGACGGCGATAGTGTTCGGCCAGCTTGCTGGTGGTGAGGGCAACGATAAGAAATACGGCTAAGTTAAGAATGTCATCAAGATGGAACATCTGTAGTGAATAGCGTGGCGTGGTAAATAAAAAGTTGTAACTGGCAGCCTCGTACACGGCGGAGAAATAGGCAAAATTAGCATTACATTGCAACGCTATGAGTACCACGGCCAGCTGTAAAATCAGCAGTACGGCAATCGTTGAGCCTAGAAAGCGATCGATGAAAAAACTGCTGAAAATGGCTGCCACCAATACTGTGCCAGTAAACAAAGTGGGTTGTGAGCGCCAGTATTGGGTCATGGAAACTGTCTTTGCAAATGTCATGGGGTAAAGATAGCCTTGCCGGAATTAGCGCTACTCTAACAAAGGCATTTTTAGATAGCGCGTAAAAAATCCGTAAAATTGATTACCAAGGGATTGGCGGTGGCACTAATCGTTTGCCAACATAGCCGGGGACAGTATCAAAGCGCTTATCTTCGGCTTCCCAGTCGGCTTGGGCCTGGGCAATTTCCGCTTTGCTGTGACCGACAAAGTTCCACCAAATATTGACAGGATCAGCCAGTGGCGCGCCGCCAATCAGCAGTATGCGACAAGCGGCAGTGAGTGTTACCGTCACGGTTTCACGCAACATACCCAGATAGGCGAGATCGTTATTATCGAAGTTTTCGTCCTCGATTTGGAATTTGCCCTCCAGCGGCATAAGCCCATATTCGAAGCTAGGGTTGAGGTGTAGGGTTAGCTCTGTGTCTTTTGTGGCAAATAAATCCATGGCCACTATGGGGGAAAAGTGCAATGTGGGCGCCTGCTTATGCTGCCAAGCACCAATTAATAGGGTGAAGTCGACACCGGCCTCGTGCCATATTGGCAATGCGGGATAATGATCGAATCTGGGAGTGGTATCTTTGTGCTCCAGCGGCAGGGCAATCCATAGCTGCGCCGCGTGCATAGTGGGATGACCTTCGACGGACTCTTCGGTGTGGGCGATACCGTGTCCGGCTGTCATCAAGTTAACTTGTTTTGGGCGGATCACTTGGGCGCTACCTAGGCTGTCCCTGTGCATGATTTCGCCTTCGAGCATCCAGGTAAAGGTTTGTAGCCCAATGTGCGGATGCGGGCCGACATTCATCAGTGGGCCGTCGGTGACAGGGCCAATATGGTCGAGGAAACACCAAGGACCGATAAGACGACGCGCTTTTTGTGGTATTGCCCGTGCCACGGGAATACCGCCGACATCACCGATTTTTGAGGCAAGGCGTTGGACCTGAATGCGGCCATTTTCAATAGGGCATTCCTTAGGGCCACCATAAAACTGTGCTTGTTGTTCGCTCATGTTCGCTCCCTATTCCTTTGCTAGGACACACAGAGTGTTAGTCTGGGATGCAGAAAGGGTTTAGATCCCATCTTGCATTCGCGTCGAAGGTTTTAGCTTCGTGTATTCCTATGGATTTTGCAAATCGGCGCGATTGTCACCTTGCTTAGTGAACATGGCGGCAGAACCTGCATAGGCGCACGCTAAGTTTTTCCTCTTTAGCCAACTGCTAAAACAAAAAATCCGAAGCCACATGGCTTCGGACTTTAATCAAATCTCAAACCAAATTTATAAACTTAATGCTTGAATGACTTCCGCATCTTTAAATATTGCTTCGAAACGTTGCTTATAAATAAGCTGCATTTCGTTTACTATGGCCCCACCGGGGATATCATTTTCACCCGTAAAATTTTTGACAAGCTTCTCATTGCCATTTTCATCGATAATCATCAGGTCAAGGTTGTACCAAGAATTATCAGATAGGGCGTGGTAGTCATATTTCCATTCATTTAATACAAAAATAATTGATTTACTACCATTCTTGCTCACCTGAGTGACGGCGCTGTCTATGCTCATATTGGGTGATGTTTCAACCGATTCGGCTTTAATCCCTCTTTTGCTAAAACCCGCTAAGAGTCTGTTTGTTAGATAGACAGACATGGCTTCATTTGTGGGGGTATTATAAGAGTAAGGAATACCGAAACCACTTCTGATTAGTCCTTCAAAAGCGGGGGTTTTATCATTATTTACTACGTATTCACGTTTATCAATCACTGCAATAGTGAGTGGTTTTTCGGTTGTGCTGAAATTGATCTCAGGGGCTGATTGTTCAGCGGTTAAGATTTGTGCGCAACCTGAAAGTAATAACACAGATAGAATCGCGAAGCATTTTGTTGTATTTTTGAACACAATATAATCCTTATATTAAGGTTCGGTTTGCCCAGTTTTATGTGGGAGAGAACTAATTTAAATTGAAGAAAAGAATCAAGTTGGATTAACCATTTAACATGGGTGAACAAATTTTGTTCTATTAATGGTTGGCTAAATCCATTTATTAGCTAGTCAAAGTATAAAGAAGTGAAAACGTAACATCTTTATACTTATGGGGCGAAATTGTAATGAATAGATACGTGGCGATCAATTTTAAATATAAATCATGTAATCAGTTTCAAATTTTTATACTTTAGGATAAATAACGGTTCAGAATTGTAAATTGTTTGATAGGTAGGAACGGAGAGCCTCTCAACGCCATAGGGGACACGTTCTGGGTATAATTAGGAGCAATTATTTAGGAGTGCTATTGTGTCGTTTTTGTGCTCTATTTGCATCAAATTCACCTGATAAAAACGTCAAATTACGTTAATGTAAAACCTGCCCTTGATGAGTGTGACGTTTATGAAGAGATTACTGATAGTTATCTTAGCCTTAGGTCTTGGCGCTTGTGCGAGCGCGCCAGAACCTAAGCCTGTGGTAAAGCAAGTTGAACCCGTCTCGGTGTGGAGCGATAGCAATATCTCCGAGTTACATTCCGAGTGGCGCGGTGTGCCCTATCGTTTAGGCGGTGGCACTAAGCGGGGCATAGATTGCTCGGCTTTTGTGTCCGTCGCCTATCAAAAGATGTTGGGTATGACGCTGCCGCGCACGGTTGAAGAACAGCAAGCCCTAGGTAAACCCGTGCCGAGAGATCAACTGCGTAAGGGCGATCTGGTGTTTTTCAAGACAGGTTGGAGTACGCACCATGTCGGCATCTATGTGGGCGACGATAATTTCCTCCATGTTTCCACTAGCCAAGGGGTGAAGATCTCGAGCCTGCATAACAGTTATTGGGCGTCTAAGTATTGGAATGCACGGCGAATTTAGCACATCTTCTTTATACACTTTCTTTTTGCACTTGGGCTGATGAGTTAGCGGAGACAATATGCCCTTAAAGCCTGCGTTATCCCAGAGTGACCCTCTACCAACTTCTGTTTTTCTCGCCATTTTCTCGGCCGTATTCTTGCCCATGTTTTTGGCGGCGGTCGATCAAACCTTACTCGCGACGGCGACGCCAGCCATAGTTGCAGATCTTGGCGGCCTGCGCCAAGCCTCGTGGATCACTATCGGTTATATGCTGGCGATGGCCGCTTCTGTGCCGATTTATGGCTGGTTAGGGGATAACTTCGGCCGCGCGAAAATCCTGATGATCGCCTTAGTTGTGTTTGCGCTGGGTTCCATCGTTTCGGCGAGTGCGGGCACTATGGACCATATGATAGCGGGGCGAATTCTGCAGGGCATGGGCGGTGGCGGTTTGATGAGTTTGTCCCAATCCTTGATTGGGGAGTTAGTCCCCATTCGGCAGCGGGCGCGTTTCCAAGGGTATTTTGCCGCTATGTTTACCCTAGCGAGTGTCGGTGGCCCTGTGATTGGCGGTTTTGTGGTGCATGCCTATTCGTGGCATTGGCTATTTTGGGCGAATATTCCTCTGGCCATGCTGGCGGTATGGCGACTTAACGGTTTGCATAAACGCAGCGTTAAACCCGTGCGTCAGGGACGGTTTGATTTACTGGGCGTGGTCTTGTTCCCGACCATTATCACCGCACTCTTATATTGGTTATCGGCCGCGGGGCAGGAGTTTGCTTGGCTTTCTGCGACCAGCTTTGGTTTTGCCGTCTTTGTGGTGGTAGGCATTCTAGGCCTGTTGTTGTGGGAGCGGCGGTTGGCGAGCCCGTTTCTGCCGTTAGATTTACTGGCGAAGAAAGCCATTTATATGCCACTGTTAACCGCTGCACTGTTTGCGGCCTGCCTGTTTGCGATGATTTTCTTCCTGCCGATTTATCTGCAAGTGGGCTTACACACCAATCCCGCCAAAAGTGGATTATTACTGATGCCAATGACCTTTGGCATAGTCACAGGCTCAACTCTCGCGGGTAGGCTATTAAGTAAAGATGTGGCACCTAAATGGTTACCCTCCTTTGGCATGGCACTGGCGTTTGTCGGCCTGTTGTTGATCGGTTTAGTGCCGCCCAATGCCAATCTGATTGGTGGCTTAGGAGTGCTGGTGGGCGTAGGGTTAGGCACTGTGATGCCCAGTGTGCAACTAGTAGTGCAGAGCGTGTCGGGTAAGGCGCGACTCAGCCAGATCACGGCTATGGTGTCATTATGCCGTTCTATGGGGGCGGCGATTGGAACGGCATTATTTAGTTTGTTGCTCTACGGCTTATTGCCATTTAAGGGGGAGGAAGTCGGAATTGAAGCGATGAAGCAATTACCCACCGAATCGGTGCATGCGGCTTTCCAATACGGTTTTATCGCCGCGTCAACCGTGGCATTGTGTGCCGCGATAGTCGGTTTTTTATCCCCTGCAACGGCATTAAAAGATCACGATAGCGAAACTGCGCATTAAGCCTAGATTTGCAGGTGCACGGCGAATTTAAGCCGTGTACTATTTGCGCTGAACCGTATTTTTGTGGCCTTTATTCGATTCCAGGACATAAGCATGACAACAACAAAACACTGGACCCTAAAGAGCATTGCCAACGAGTTGGGTGTCTCTAACGCCACTGTTTCTAACGCGTTTAATCGCCCCGACCAATTATCGGAAAAACGTCGTAACGACATTTTGGCCGCCTGCACTAAGCTTGGGTATTTCGGGCCAAATAAAGCGGCTCAATCCCTACGTAAGGGCAAGTTTGATACTGTCGCCTTAGTGCTGTCGGACAGCGTGGAATACATGGTGTCCGACCCCGTCGCCAGTAAATTTATGAAGGGCGTGGCCTCTGTCTTGGAGCAAGAGAAACTCAATTTACTGCTGTTTTCGGGCAGTTCGGACAGCGTGAATGCGGTGGCCGACTTTGTGGATGGTTTTATCTGTTATGGTCGCCCGCGTAATGCGCTGTTGGCCGAGCAGTTAAAGCAGGTCAAGAAAAAGGTCGTCACGGTCGATTTTGATATCCACCGCAATGCATCTGTGAGCATAGACAATAAGTTAGCCGCCTATGAAGTGGCGAAACTGGCATTGCAGTCGCCCGCAGACAATGTGGCCATTTTGGGGCTACGTTTGCTCGATACCCACTTAACGTGCCGAGTGTATGATTTAGATCTGCTCGAAATCGATATGTCTATTGCCCACCAGAGGCTACAGGGTTACTTGCAAGCGATTGAAGAAACGGGTGTTACACTTGGCAATGATCGCATTTGGAATATTCCCGAGAGTAATGCGGAATATGCGCGGATTGCGGCAAAAGAAGCGCTGAACTCGACACCGCGGCCAAATGTGTTTTTATGTATGAGTGATTTAATCGCCTTGAGTGTGCTCGGTGAGGCGCAGGCTATGGGGCTGAGTGTTCCCGAAGATGTGCGCGTGGTGGGCTTTGATGGCATAGATGAAGCCACACGTTCAACCCCGCCGTTAACGACCGTCTATCAATACTCTGAGCAGAAGGGCCGCAAAGCGGCACAAATGTTTGTTAGTGATGCTGTGCATGCGGAAGTTTTGGGCTATGAATTACGTCTCGGTAAGAGCTGCTAATCGCTACATCTTTTAACTAAAAAAGGCGCATTCAATGCGCCTTTTTGCTATTTAAATTTGGCTTGAGCCTAAACTCAAACCCGAACAGGAACGCAAGCTTATGCTTGAGCCAGTAGGCTAGACAAGGTCATTTGTGTCTCTTTACCTTGCTTATCTAAAAGGATGATTTGACCCTCTTTATTGGCAAAGTCGAGGGTGAGACTCGCCTGGGAATCGGCTGAGATCCAGGATAGCGTCAGTGTTTGCTTACTCGCTGTCATAGTAAAGCGGCCATCGAAGGCTGGGCTGCTATTACGCAGTTTAATCAGCTTCGTTAGCGCCTTAACGACAGGTTTCTGCATGGCTTGCTGCACTTTTTCACGGTTCAAGTAAGGGCGATTGATGTCGCGTCCGACATGGGTTCTGTTGAGCAGCTCCATATCGTTCGGCATCGCCAGCAGACCCGCGTAATACACCTGCGGAATACCCGGTGCGAAAAATTGAATCGCCCGTGCCATCAAATAATCTAGGTCATTCTGACCGAGGGCATCGTAATAGGTGCAGTTGATTTGATACAAATCGACGTTGCTGGCTGCCGCGCCTGTGGCTTGTAGACTCTCGCCCTTACTGTTGCCATGTATGGTTTCAACCAGATTATCGATTTGATTTTCGGTCAATAATCCGTGTAGGCCATCCATAGGGCCGACGTCGATAATGCCGATGCCGTCGTGGGTGTCGAGCACGGTAATGCAGTTGCGCGGCGCCATTTCGAGCCAATGGGTCAAGGCTTGGCAATCTTGGCTAAACAGGGTGTGCAAGATGAGCGGTGGTAGGGCGAAGTCGTATACCATGTCGACCCGCTTGGCGATTTCGACTTGAGTCATATGGTGCGAATGAATTTCGGCCAGGGTTGTCATGCCTAACGCATTGGCTTGCTTAGCTAATTTATCCACAAACTCGAAGGATTCTTCAATCATAAAGCAGCTAGTGCCGGGCTTTTTAATCGCATAGCCCGCAGCATCTAAGCGGATCAGATTCACTTTACTGTGGTCGAAACGCGCCAGCACTCGGTTTAAATAATCTTTACCCGCGGCGGAATGAACGTCGATATCGATTTGATTGCGGGTAAAGGTGGTCCAAAACTCTTCGGTCGAGCCATCGGCTAAGGTGTAAGTGCTAAAGCAACTGCCCGGGCGTGGACGATAGATAGCGGCTTGATCTTGCTCGCTTAATCCATCAGGAAATACCTTGTCTTTGGTTAAAAACAAATCCCAGTAAGCCGATTGTTTGCCGTGCTGGAGCACGTCTTTAAATTCGGGTGACTCGGCGGACATATGGTTAACGATAAGGTCGGCCATGATGTCGTAGTCATCACCAATGCGTTTAACGTCATCCCAATTGCCTAAGCGTGAATCGACTTGCACATGGTCTATCGGATCGAAGCCCGCATCGCTGCCGTCAATGGGAAAATAGAAAGGCAAAAGATGTACGCCGCCGAATAGACCTTGCAACTCGTCATCGAGCAGCGCTTTAAGCTCCTTGAGCCCGGCATGGGTAATTCTGTCGACATAGGTGATCAGTTGCACTTGGTTTTTCATACTTTGCCCACGCTTGAGTTGTCTTTTTAGAGTAAAGGTTTATGGCAATCGTTAATTGATTGCACAACTAAACTTAATCGATTAAGTTGTATATTTAACCAATATGAAACATTATTCAAGTGGTTTGTTGGATTTTTGAGTTAGCCTCACGTTGTTCTTGCGTGGAGGGGGAGCTGACTCACCGCTGTACACAAAAGCCGAAACCCTTTCAGCATGTGGTTACTTAGCAGCCGAGAGTGAGTAGGTATAATAACGATAAGGTGAAATGGTATGGTAAGTGATTCAAAAGGTTGCGATAACCGCAATCACACCCGTATTCGGGTACTCACATATTTAATGTTTTTCATGTTCGCTATGACCTCAGATGCCGTGGGGGTCATTATTCCAGAGCTGATATCCCAGTTTGATTTGTCCATGTCGCAGGCCAGTGCTTTCCATTATATGCCGATGATTTTTATCGCGATGAGTGGACTGTTTTTAGGCTTCTTGGCGGATAAGATAGGGCGTAAGTTAACCATTTTATTGGGGTTATTGTTATTTGCGCTCGCCTGCTTCATGTTCGCGCTGGGGGAATCGTTTTACTATTTCCTGTTCCTACTCGCCTTTGTCGGCACGGCGATTGGCGTCTTTAAAACCGGCGCACTTGGGCTTATTGGCGATATCTCGACTTCCTCAAAACAGCATTCGAGCACTATGAATACGGTGGAGGGCTACTTTGGTGTCGGTGCCATGATAGGGCCAGCCATTGTCAGTTATTTACTGATCAGCGGCGTCTCTTGGAAGTATCTGTATTTTGGCGCGGGTTGCTTCTGTTTAGTGCTGTGTTGGTTAGCTTATCGGGCGGATTATCCGCAAATCAAACGTTCTTCGACGGATGCCATTAACCTTGCCAGCACTTTTAAGATGATGAAAAACCCTTATGCATTAGGGTTTTCACTCGCGATAGGTTTATATGTTGCCACCGAAGTGGCGATTTATGTGTGGATGCCGACCTTGCTGCAAAGCTATCAAGGCGATTACACCACCTTGGCCGCTTATGCCCTAACGATCTTTTTTACCCTGCGTGCGGGTGGGCGCTTTTTAGGTGGCTGGGTGCTCGATCGCTTCCCTTGGCAGCAGGTGATGTTCTGGTTTAGCTTCGCGATAAGTGCTTGTTATTTTGGATCTATGATCTACGGTATCGAAGCGGCTGTTATCTTGTTGCCCTTGTCTGGGCTGTTTATGTCGATGATGTATCCCACGCTCAATTCTAAGGGGATTAGCTGTTTCCCTGTGGATCAGCATGGCTCTGTGGCCGGGGTGATTCTGTTTTTTACTGCCGTGTCCGCCGCGGTTGGGCCCTTGTTGATGGGGTTCGTGGGCGATATCTTCGGCCATGTTAAATATGGCTTCTACCTTGCCACTGGTTTTGCCATTTTGTTATGCCTCCTGAGCGGATTTAATCTCGTTAAAGATCCTGCCCGTCATTTGTTAACTTTCGATGCGCACTAATTTTGGCTGTGACAGAAAATATTTTTCTGTCACATTCCTTCTGTTAATCAATACTTTAACCTAATGCATCCAGAGTGCGAACCAAAATTGTGCAAAAAACGCACTTGCTTTTTGTTGCTAAGTTGCTAACTTGTTAACTTAATCGATTAAGTTGATTCGAGGTTAAATTCAATATGACCTTGAGTAATCACTAAGATGGTTCTTCGATTAATCACAATTCGGTAGATGTAGCCATGGGGAGAGTGGGTTGCATCTCAAATATGGGTGGGGACATAAAAATGATAAAAAGCACATCACAGAAATTCTTGTTAAGTACATTGGCCGTGTTGGTGAGTTCTCACCTTTGGGCTGCCGACGCACCACAACAGCAAGACGCCAAGTCAGAAGCCAAGCAAGATGCGCTTGGTTTAGAAAGAATTACCGTGACTGGGGTTGCCCGCGGCACTCGTGTTATGGACTCGAGTGTGTCAGTCAGCAGTGTGTCACTGGCTGAGCTTGAAGTGAGTACGCCACGTTCATCGGCCGAAGCATTCCGTATTATTCCGGGGATGAAGGTCGAGTCTACTGGCGGTGAAGGTAACGCTAACATAGCCGTGCGTGGTTTACCTGTGGCGTCTGGTGGTGCTAAGTTCCTGCAAATTCAAGAAGATGGTTTGCCAATCCTGCAGTTTGGCGATATCGCCTTCGGTAACGCAGACATCTTTTTACGTTTAGATTCAACAGTGCAAACCATTGAGTCTATCCGTGGTGGCTCGGCATCGACGGCGGCCAGTAATGCCCCCGGCGGTATTATCAACGTGATCAGCAAAACGGGCACCTCGGATTCGGGCAGTGTGGCTACCACCCTAGGGCTGGATTACGATACCTTCCGTACCGACTTTGAATACGGCACTAGCATCAACGACAGTCTGCGTTTCCATGTGGGTGGTTTTGTGCGCACAGGTGAAGGCCCACGGGACGCTGGCTATAACGCCAACAAAGGCGGCCAGATCAAAGCAAACTTAACCAAAGAATTTGATAAAGGTTATGTTCGCCTGTATTTCAAACATTTAGACGATAAAAGCATAGGTTATTTACCTATGCCTATGTACTCGGATGGCAGTTCAATCCCAGGTTTTGATGCTAAATCCGATGCGATTCAATCCGCGTATTTCCAATCAACCTTGAGCTTAGGTGCCGACGGCGAACGTCGCCGCGGCGATATGCGCGATGGCATGAACCCCGTGGTGAATTCTGTCGGCTTAGAGGCATCCTTCGATTTAGGTAACGATTGGCAGGTCGAAAACCGTTTCCGTTTCTCCGATGTGAGCGGTAACTTCATCGCGCCATTCCCCGCCGAAGTGGCCAACGGTAGCGATATCGCCACCAGTATTGCGGGCACAGGCGCTAAGTTGATTTACGCCAATGGACCAAATGCGGGCAATCCTATGGATGGTTTAGCCATGCGTATCAATACCTTCGATGTGCAGATGAATGACTTTGGCTCAATCGTAAACGATTTGAAATTGACTAAAACCTTTGATGATACCAGCGTGACCTTAGGCTATTACAACGCCACCCAAAACATCGGCATGAGTTGGATGTGGAACTCTTATCTGATGGAAGTCAAAGGCGATAATGCCGCGCTATTAGATGTGGTTGCCGCCGATGGTACGGCGTATTCTGACAACGGCCTCTATGCTTATGGCGTACCTTACTGGGGAAATTGTTGCCAACGTAATTACGATACCGACTACAGCATTAAAGCGCCTTACCTCGCGTTAGCCTCGAGTTTTGGTGACTTGTCCCTCGATGCCAGTGTGCGTTATGACAGTGGTGATGCGAGCGGTAACTACGCCGGTAGCGTGCAATCACAAGTGGATATGAATCTCGATGGGGTGATTTCAATCCCTGAGCAGAGCGTGTCTTCCATCGACAATGCGAATCCTCAGCCAGTAAATTACGATTGGAGCTACACCTCTTATTCATTAGGTGCTAACTATCAATTTTCCAGTGACTTAGCCGCCTTTGGTCGCTTAAGCCACGGTGGCCGCGCCAATGCCGACCGTCTGTTATTTGGTAAAGTGCGTGCCGATGGTTCGGTGGCGAAGGAAGATGCGGTTGATATCGTTGACCAGTACGAGTTAGGTGTTAAGTACCGTTACGATGATCTGTCTGTGTTTGCGACGGCGTTCTACTCTGAAACCGAAGAGCAAAACTTTGAAGCCACCAGCCAACGTTTCTTCGACCGTAAGTACAAAGCCAAAGGTATCGAAATCGAGTCGGCTTATTTTATCGGTGACTTCGACTTTAGAGGCAACCTAACCTGGACCGATGCCGAGATTGCTAAAGATGCATTGACGCCAGAAGTGGTGGGTAACACCCCAAGAAGACAGGCTGATTTTATCTACTCTTTGATGGGCAGTTACAACTTTGACCAAGGTTCAGTGGGCGTTAACTTAATCGGTACCACGGATTCTTATGCTCAAGATAATAATGACTTAAGTTTCGATGGCTACAACCAAGTGAATGCCTTTGCGACTTACAATCTGACCGAAGCCATGAGTGTGTCCTTAAACGTCAACAACTTGTTTGATGTCACGGGTATTACCGAGGCGGAAGAAGGCTCAATCCCTGATAACAATATCATTCGTGCCCGTACCATTAATGGCCGCACCACTAGTGCGACGCTGAAATACGAGTTCTAAGCGGATATTGGTACAGAAACTGTTTATACAGAAAAAATGCTAAGCCCAAAACAGCCCATGAAAGTGGGCTTTTTGTCAGATACAAAATGCAGAATATAGAATACAAAGTTGGAGTGAAAATGACGGTATTACTCAGTTTCGGTGAGGTGTTAGTAGACTTGCTGCCAACCGATGCCACGGGCAAACATCATCAGCCGATTGCCGGTGGCGCGCCCGCCAATGTGGCCGTGGGTTACGCAAAACTTGGCGGTAAGAGCTACTTTGCCGGTGGCATCAGTGCCGACCATTATGGTGTCATGTTAAAGCAAGCCTTAGCGGATCAAGGCGTGGCGACCGATTATTTGGCCGAAGTGCCGGGCGCCGCTACCGCGACTGTACTGGTCAATTTAGATGAGCAGGGTGAGCGCACCTTTGAGTTTAACCGCAATGGCACCGCCGATATGCGCTACAGCAAGCAGCATTTCGACCATATTCCATGGCAGGGGATTGATATCTTTCACCTTTGCTCGAATACCTTTACCGAAACCGCCATCTTTAATACTAGCCTCTATGGCGCGCGTTGTGCCAATGCGTTCGCGACCTTAGTGAGTTTCGATGTGAATCTGCGTTTATCCCTGTGGCAAGACTTGTCCTTGCTGGCCGAGCGGGTTGAGCAGTGTTTCCGTTACACCCAAGTGCTGAAGATGAGCCGTGAAGAAGCGGACTATTTAGCGCTGGTGCGGGATAAGAGTTTTGAAGATTATCTGCAGTTCTGCTTAGCCCAAGGGGTTGAGGTGATTTTGGTTACCGATGGTGCCAACCCAGTGCAATGCATCACAGCGCAGCAAAGGTTTAGCGTACCCGTCCCCAAAATCTCAGCCGTCGATACCACGGCCGCGGGCGACAGTTTTATCTCAGGTTTTCTGTTCGCCTTAGGTTTAGATCTGCAATACGATTTAGGCTATTTGACCTTGAAACAGAGGCTCGAAAGCAAAGAACACTTAGAGGCGGCGGTGGTATTTGCCACTCGCTGCGGCGCGATTACCTGCGGGCAAAAGGGCGCGTTTCCTTCTTTGCCCACACTGGCGCAGGTCAGCTCATTTTTGCTTTAGATTTGAGCCGATATTCGTCCCTTCTCCCTGGTATAAATTGCACATATATTTCACTGTAATGCACTAAATCTATTTTTTATGCTGAAAATATCACTAAAGCAGATTAATATTAAAAATATACTGCTATAGTGTAACTATTCATTGTTTTCATCATAAAAAGTCTGCGTTAGTGATGATTATTGCTGTGCAATACCTGTGGTGAAACCTAGCAATTTGAGGTGGTACTTATGTCTGATATAAAAAACGTAGGAAGTGATACCCAAATAAACCAGATGCTTAACATGAGAAACCAGTTAGCTGTGCAGATGGCAGCGTTAGATAGTGAATTGCAAATACTGCTTCTTAAACAAAAGCGTGATGGATTTCAGCCGCTAACGCAACAGACGCTACGGGATATGGTGGCGGAACATATGGGGCAGCTTAAAGTGAAGGAGCTAACCTTATTTGCCGATATTGCACCAGCCACTTACTACAAAATTATGAGCAAGCTTGAGTCGGTAAAAATTGGCACCCTAAAGGCACTGCTCAATACCATTGGGCTCGATTTATTTATTGGTAAGAAAACACCGGATGTGAGTGGGCAAATTAACGCTTCGAATGAGGCTAAGTCATGAGAACTCATCGGATTGGTTATGTCTACAGCAACAAACGGTTTGTCGGTGAACTGCTAGAGTACGACACACCAGCGGGGTATGAATACAGCTTCACCTATGCGGCCTCGTATATTGCGTCAGGCCTGCCGCAGATAGGTTATAAGCTGCCAATTACCCATGAGCCATACCGCCGAAACCATTTGCTACCATTTTTTGCTAACCTGATGAGTGAAGGTTGGGTGAGGCGTCATCATGCGAAAATCGCCAGACTAGATCAAGATGACAAGTTTGGCTTATTACTGGGAAATGGCGCCGAGCTTATTGGCCCAGTTAGCGTGCTGACTGAGTATCGTGGTGATGATATCTCGTCGGCGATAGAATTGATTTCTGTGCCAAAGAAAAGTCTTAAAGGTTACCAGATTGATTTCCCCCGCAGCGAGTTTAACGCAGTGGCCATGGAATCCTTAGGGGGCGTTTCTATCTCTGGTGTTCAACCTAAAATGTTTCTGACCTATGCCAAAGGCAAACCCAAAACGCTGACCAACGCCGTCGGCATGGGGCCATACATAGTCAAACCTTCCCCCAACGACTTTCCAGAGTTGGCGGAGAACGAATTTATGGTCATGCAGTTGTGTAAGGCTGTTGGTTTCAATGTTGCTGAACATCACTTAGTTCCCTTTAGTTGCGGGCAACTGGCCTATGTGACTGCTCGGTTTGATCTGGATAGAGAGACTGGCAGAAGGCGTGAATTTATCGAAGATCTGGCATCTGCGCTAAATGTTGCGCCGGGGAATAAGAGTAGCGATACATTGTCCTATGAAAGAGCGATTAAAGAAGCGTATCAATTGAGTGGTGGCCATGTGCAATTGCTCAAAGATGGCTTTCTGCAGGTCCTAATGGCCTATATCGTTGGCAACAATGATTTGCATTTGAAAAATATTTCCCTGAGCCGTGCCAGTGACAGTAACAGGGCCTCTGGGTACACCCCCATCTATGACATGGTCTCAGTTGCTCCCTATAAGCAATACGATAATTCGGGTGAGTTAAGTATTTGGTTACTTGAGTCAGAGGTGGAAAGAGGATTCAGTACATCATCATATGAGCACTATGGTTACTATACAGGCCATGATTTTATTGCCTTTGCCGAAGCGATTGGGTTGGGCGAACGAGCAGGAAAAGTACTGATAAATGACCTTGGCAAAAAAGTGGCAAAAGCTCGGGAGAAGGTTATTGCAAATGCCCCCGGTAGTGAGCAGCTTAAACAAATGATGAATGATAGGATAACGGCCAGATTAAGCACTCTGACCCGGCCAGCGCTTGGATAATAACTTGCTGCAATTGACTAAGCTGAAAGTGTTCGTTTTTCAATATTGCCCTTTGTACTCATAGCAGCTCCCCCATACATACAAATGCTACGCATAGCGCGAGCCAAGTCACGTTTTAGTCGCCCCCTTTCCCGAGCATTTATGCTATTTTAGCTGCGGCTTATGGTCGAAGGTGTAGCGGCGGCTGCCGTGCTTTATGTCGACATTGTGTATTTCGACAGGTTTTTATTTTAACATCATTGGGGATTTCCTATGGGCAAAGCAAAAATCGGTATTGTGACGGTCAGCGATCGCGCCAGCGCGGGGATTTATGAGGATATCTCGGGCAAGGCGATTATCGACACGCTCAACGACTACCTCAGCAGCGAGTGGGAGCCGATTTATCAAGTGATCCCCGATGAGCAGGATGTGATTGAAGCCACCTTGATCAAGATGGCCGACGAGCAGGATTGCTGTTTAATTGTCACCACCGGTGGCACTGGCCCTGCGAAACGCGATGTTACCCCAGAAGCTACAGAAGCCGTCTGTGATCGCATGATGCCAGGTTTTGGTGAGTTGATGCGTGCCGAGTCATTGAAGTTTGTTCCCACCGCCATTTTATCGCGCCAAACCGCAGGGTTACGGGGCGATTCTTTGATCGTGAACTTACCCGGCAAACCAAAATCGATTCGTGAATGTTTAGATGCGGTGTTCCCCGCTATACCTTACTGCATCGACTTGATGGAAGGCCCGTATTTAGAGTGCAACGAAGCCGTGATCAAGCCATTTAGGCCTAAGGTAAAGTAAGCACAATTAGCCGTTTATCCATTAAACCCAAGCCTAGCTTGGGTTTTTTATTGCTCGTTTAGGGCGGTGTTTGCTGGTGATCAGCAGGGCCGATATGCCTGTTGCCATAAAGAGTACTGGGATTGCCACAAAATGCGCGAAGGCGTTTGGCGCTATGCTGAAATTGAGCCACAGCAATAGCGTCCAAGTGATACTGAGTAAACCTAGGGCCAACAGTCGATTAAGTGAAAGGCCGTTTAGAAGGGATTGAGTCATGTTGTCATCCTTGTTGCTGGAGATTTGAGCACAGTTTAAAGGTTCTGCTAAGGCCCTTTAAGTGTCATTATTGACAGTTTAAGGGTGAGTAGTGACATTTTGGCGAATACACTAGACTCTAATAACGGCTCTTGGCGATGCGAATGAGTAAGGGGATGGGATGAAAAGGGTTATGATTTTGGCAACGGATAATACGGTCGCTAGTGGGATTATTGGATTTCTCGATGTGTTTAGCTTCTGCAATACCTATTGGCGGCGAGTGAATCCGCAGGCTGAGCAAGATCTATTTGAGTGCCAAGTGGTGTCGAGTCACGGCGGTGATATTCTGACAAATCAAGGTATTAAGGTACCAGCAACTGGGCTTAAGCAACCCAGTGATATTCTCCAATCCGATGCGGTGATCTTGGCATCGGCATTGGTAACCAACAAGGCTGAGTTTCAAAACTATCTTAATGATTTTGAATCCTTATTTGAGCCACTACGCTTATATGCTTCCTCGGGTAAACCGCTGGCTGCCTATTGTTCTGGTACCTTGATTTTAGCGGCTTCTGGCTTGCTCGATGGACGTGAGGCTACAACGGTTTGGTGGCTGAATGAAATGTTTCAGCGCCATTTTGCCAAAGTGAACTTACGCATGGATAAGTTGGTGGTGTCCGATGGGCATCTTCATACGGCGGGAGCGACGACCTCTAATATGAGTCTGGCGCTGCATATGGTGCATATTTTGGTGGGGGAACACGTCGCCAGCCAGATGGCAAAAATTCTACTTATTGATCCTAATCGTCAATCGCAGCAGCCTTTTATGACAATGGAATTAATGGCATCGAGCCATAAGGATGAAGTGATTTGGAATGTTCAGCAGTGGATGCAGCATCATCTGACCGAGCCTTTACTTCTCGATGAGATCGCCGATAAGTTTGCCCTTGGCAAACGCACGCTTATCCGGCGTTTCAAAAAAGCATTAAATGAAACGCCCGCCAGTTATGTGCAGCGTCTTAGGGTGGATGAGGCTAAACGCCTATTAGAAACAACCAGTTTAGCCTTAGAGGAGGTCGTGGCTCGGGTTGGTTATGAGGACGTAAGCTCGTTTCGCAAATTATTTATTCAGCTAACGAGCCTCTCACCTAGGGCCTATAGGCAAAGGTTTAATACCCAGCAATACGAGTTTGATATTGAAGCCTGTTGTGAGCCTTAAGCCAAGTTAGCCCTTACCTTAAGGCTTCAATTTGCTGCGCTAACTGGCAATTGCTCCCTGTGATATCGGCTTCAGTGACTAAGCGCTCCAACACTTGCACTCGCTCAATCAAGGCTTGATTTTGTAGGCTGAGCTGAGTCACTTTATCCTCAAGTTGCCCATTATCCATGGCACCTAATCCCAGTTGGCGTGCCTTTAGATAGTGCTTAAACATCTCAGTGGCACTCATACCTATGATGAAGGTGACCATAATCACCATTAAGACATATTCGTTTTCCATAACACACTCCCGTGGCTATTGAGATTTTTAACTTGGGAACGATAGGCTTATCGCCCCCAAGCTGATCAATCGACGCATCCTATAATCCGAAGATCACTTTTTCACTCTTAAGGGACTTTTCCATGCCAAAGGCGAGTAATACCGCAATGGCGAGTGTGCCTAAGGTCGACACCAGTAACTGCAACATGGGCAAGTCTTTACCTTTGATAAAGTCCATTAATGCCTGCTGCTGGCCAGAGACCGGCAGCCACTGCAGCATGTCTGGCGCTATGTTGTAGCTGGCGGCCATTGACAGGGCCAAGGGCACAAATAGCACTATGGTCAGGTAGGATTGGGCTTCCTTAAAGGTTTTCGCCATAAAAGACACAAACAATTGCAGGCAAGCGGCCATTAAAGCGACTGGGATGCCGACGATTAACATCAAGGCGATAAATTCGCTGGTGATATTGACGCTAAAGCCCAGTTCTTGCCAAGGTACAAAGGCGTAGGCGATCTTAGACACCAGCAGGATCAACACTAAGCCCAAGAGGGCAAACAAACTCACGGCGATGATTTTCGACAGCACTAATTGGCGAGTGGTCAGTGGATGACTCAGCAATAGGGCTAAGGAGTTACGCTCACGCTCGCCGGCGCTGGTGTCTATGGCAAGGTTCATGCCCGAGATAAATACCGAGTAAATCATAGTGAAAATCGCGATACCTAAGATCATCCCGCCCTTAGAGTCAGTGGTCGCTTGGTCGTGAATATTGACCTTTAGCGGCTGCATCACGCGGGGATCGATACCGCGGGCAATTAAGCGTAGGCTGCCCATTTCGGCGCTATAGGCTTGCAACTGTTTCTCTAAGCGACGAATTGAGTTTTGCAGTTTTTCATCGGAGTTATCGGCAACGATAGTGATCTCGGCGCCTTTACCTTGGTTCATCTGCTCGGCATAGCCGGTGCTGATGATAAGCTCTATGGCTTTAAGGTCAGTGTCCTTCGTTTCGCCATTGCTAATGCCTTTATTCGATAAAAAGCGGACGAGATCCGGCGCTTTATCGGGATGGGTGATGGTGATTTTTAAATCATCTGGGCTGGTTAACTGGCCAATTAACACTAAAAATAGGCCGCACATGATCAGCGGCGTGCCTATGGCGTAGTAGAGCCCCGCCATTACCGATCGCTTATCGCGGGCGGCATCGATAAGTTCCTTGCGAACCATAGCGATTATCTTATTCATACTGTTATTCCTTTAGCCATGCTCATACCTGTCTGGGCTGGTACATCATAGATACAGCCCGCGTTGTTGCTCGCTTGGATCATCATGCCGCTATCCCTTCATCCGTGCCGATCAGTTGAATAAAGGCATCTTCTAGCGAGGCTTTGCCAGTTTGGGCGCAGAGTTCTGCAGGGCTGCCAATGGCAACGACGCTACCCTGTGCCATGACGATCACTTGGTCGCACAGTGCGGCGACTTCCTGCATCACATGGCTGGAGAACAGCACGCAATGTCCTTGATTTTTAAGGTCGATAAGAATGTCACGCAGCAGGCGAGTGCTCATTACATCTAACCCTCTAGTCGGCTCGTCGAGGATAATATTGCTCGGGCTGTGGACAATCGCCTGTGCGAGGGCGGTTTTCATCCGCTGCCCCTGGGAGAAGCCTTTGCAGCGGCGATCGCTAATATCTTCGAGGCGCAATTTAGCTATTACTTGGCTGGTGGCTTCCTTTGCATCGCGGGATGATAAACCGCTTAGCTCGGCAAAATAGCGAATATATTCCCGCGGCGTTAGGCGCTCGTACAGACCGAAAGGGTCGGGGAATAACCCGAGTTGCTGCTTAGCGCCGATAGGGTCGATGGCGACATCTATGCCTTCGATTTCTGCTTTGCCGTTATCGGGTTTCAGCAAGCCAAAAATCGTGCGTAAACAAGTGGTTTTACCCGCGCCATTGGGGCCGAGCAAGCCAGTGATTTGGCCGTTTTGTGCGCTAAAACTTAAATCCTTGAGCGCCTGCACGTCACCGATGCGTTTGGATAGATGGGATACTTTGATCATGGCTTACTCCTTGGCCCCAGTACTGGCGTTATCATCTGTTGTCGTCGTTTTTATGCTGGTCACATCGAGCGGTTCTACCGAGCTGGCATTTAAATAGAAGCTGCGGCGCACATCTTTCTTCAAGCACTCGCCGTCGAGATCTTTGACTGAGCCCGAGCGGACAAGATCGGCGATAAGGTTATTGGCGCAGGATTGATAGGCCACGCCGTGGGTCGCATAGGGCGCGACAAAGTGCTTGGCATTGGTGAGTTTTTCCATCGCTAACTCGCCCCAACTCGGCGGTGTGGCAGGGTCGATTTCACCGGATAAGAGTAAGGTCGGAATATCACTGCTAATGGGCTCGCTAAAGCTGGTATCCACCGCGGGGACTTTCCACACGCTACAAGTCGCCTCTAAGCCTTCGAGCATAGTTCTGCCCATAAAGGAGTTTTTAGCCTGCTCGCGCATGGCGGGTGTAATCCGGTGCATATCTTCGCCACAGACAACGGATGCGTGCATGCCCATCGCCATGCCAGCATTGTCGATAGTGAGGGCATATAGCCCCAGAAGCGGTTGAAAGTTATTTTTAGCCGCTTGATGAATAGCATGGGGTACAAGGGCGCGCACATTGGTTTGATACAGCGCCATGCGGATGGAACCGTAGAACTTACCCCGCGTCATAGTCAAGAGGGTCTTTTCACCAGTTACAGGGTCGGCGACATTTTCCGTTATCGGCGCGTTGGCGAGTGAGGCGACAACTTGTTCGAATTCGGCTTTAAGCTCAGGGAACTGGGCATGGCAAGCCGCGGTTTCTTGGCAATCCTTAAACAATAACTCGAAGCTGCGGTCAATCGATGCGCCAATTTCTAATACGCTTTGCTGCATTGGCACTATGCCGTCTAAGGTCACTGTGGCTAAGTGCTCTGGGTATAGGCGCATATAAAGCTGGGCCATGCGAGTGCCGTAGGAGATGCCGTACACATGCAGTTTTTTGTAGCCTAAATGCTGGCGCACGGCTTCGAAATCTGTGATCCCATTGAGGCTGCCGTATTGGCTGACGTCGGCATCGATTTTGGCTAGGCATTTTTGTGCTTCGGCTAAGCTATCGACATTGTCGTCGTCGAAGGACAGGGCAGATTGCGCCCCTTGGTCGCACTGCAATAGATTCGAGCGGCCCGTGCCCCTTTGGTCGATAAGCAGGATGTCCCGCTGCTGGTGGACTTTGCTCAGCATGGCGTTGAAACCCGCCGCATTGTCTATGGCCGATTGTCCTGGACCACCGGCAATGGCGAGTAAGGCTTCCTCATGGTTGGCATTTTTCACCGCCGGCAAGACCACGTAATGCACTTGGATCTGTTTGCCATCGGGTTTGTTCGGATTTTCAGGCACAGTCACAAAACCGCAGTTTAGGCGATCCGATACGCCTTCCACATAGCAAGTGTCGGTCTTGTTTACTGTTGTCATCTGTTGGCTTTTTACATCACTCGCCCAGGTTGCCGAACTTGCCATCGCCAGCATAAGTGCGCTTATGCTTAACATGCGCGTGCACCATGCGGCCTTAGCGCCATGCAGTTGCCGAGTGGGCGAAGGGCGTTGAGCGGCGTTGCTTAACTTCCTGTGTATCATGCTATCTCTCATGCGCGCTTTCCTTTTTGCATTTCAGGGCGAATGTGTTAATTTAAATACCAGTGTATCGGTGTATCAATGTATTAATACAGTGTGTAAAGGCTAATGTTAGAACTTTTAAATGTCAACCCCAGTAGTGGTGAACCCATTTATAAACAATTACACGAGCAAGTCGTGCGTTTAATTGTGGGTGGCCAACTGCAGGTGGAAGATGTGTTGCCCTCTGTACGCCAGATTGCCGAGCATCTCGCGGTCAATCCCATGACTGTCTCCCGCGCGATTCAGCAGCTTGTCGACCAAGGTTGGCTCGAACGCCGCCGTGGCCAAGCGACTCGGGTTGCGCTGCGAACCGAGGCTATGGCATCGGGGGTGAGCCTACTCGAACCCCAGCTCGATGCGTTGTTGTCACAGGCTAAGCAGTTAGGCGTTAGCCAAGTTGAGTTACTGAAATTGATCAACGACCGCTGGCAAGGTTAGTCATCAACCCCAAGTAACGTATCGATAAATAGCATAAAAAGGATGATATTCGATGGACCAAGCCCATACCCCAATACTTGAATTTAACCGAGTGAGTAAAGTCTTTCGCGGCAAAGGCGCGGGTGAAAAATGGGCGCTTAAGGATTTATCGTTAACGCTGACGGCGGGCATGGTCGTCGGGTTATTGGGGCAAAATGGGGCGGGTAAGTCGACCCTGATGCGCTGCGCCTTGGGCATTTTGGCGCCGGATGCTGGCGGTATCACTACCTTAGGCGCAACGCCCGAAAATCTAACGTCACAACTGAAGGAGCGTATTGGCTATGTTCCACAGCAACCCTTTGGTTATGAAGGTTTTACTATCGAGCGAGCCCTCGATCTACACCGCAGTTTTTACCCCGATTGGGACAGGCAATTAGAGCAGGATTGGCTGGTTCGTTTCGAGTTAGAGGTGACCCAACAGGTGCAACGATTATCTGTTGGTCAAAGGCAATCTTTAGCCTTGATTATGGCGATGGCCTATCGGCCCGCGCTATTGATCCTCGATGAGCCCGTCGCCAGTCTCGACCCGATTGTGCGGCGCAAATTTATGGTCGATTTGTTCGATCTCGCCCTCGAGTCTGGCTCTGCTGTGCTGTTTTCATCCCATATCACCTCAGATCTCGAACGGGTTGCCAGCCATGTGGCATTGATCAAACAGGGTGAGTTAGTGCTGTTTAAGGAAATCGATGCCCTACGGGAAGAAGTGCGCTTACTCATGCTCGCCCCCGAAGCGGTATTGCCCGAATCTGTTACTGTATTGAGTCGTGTGGGTGATTCAGTGCTGGTGGATTTAGGTGGGCACGGCGCGCCAATCGCGGGTGTGTTAAAGAATGAAGCCTTAAATCTTGAGCAGCTGTTTATGGAGCTACACAGATGAGTGCGCCTGAGCTTAACCTTATGCCCGCCGCGACAACAAACAGGGCACATCAGAGGTTAAATCCTTTTAGGGGCATGTTGCGCCTTTGGTGCTTTGATATCGGCAGTGTGAGCTTTTTAGGTACCGGCTTACTGGGAGTGATCTTAGCTGGTATCGCTGCAGCCAATGGCAAAAGTGACAGTGTTGAACTGTTGTTTTCTATGGGAATAGTCTCAAGCTCGGCGGCGGTGGCCTGGCAACTTATCCGTCTAATGGCGAGCGAATGTTCCCAGTTAATTCCCCATTATCGCCGCCATATTTATATCCAAAGCTTGGTGGTGTTAGCCTGTGTGTTTGCCATAGGCGTATTGTGCTGTTTGGCTTTGGAGTTAACCTCGAGCCTAGCCAGTTTAGTCTTGGCCTTGGTGATGAGTCTTGCCTTTATTTGGCTTTGTTTACTCAGCACTCAGTGGTTTTACGCGTCGTTTTTACTGTTTGTGTTGGTGCCGTTTATTTCCTCGATTGCGGCCCATATTCCCCTGTGGTTAAGCATGATGACGCTGGTGGTTTTTGGTGGGTTGATAATCCGTGTCTGCCGCGCCTTACCTTGGCGTGCTGAGGCGAGAGCAGTCTATCTTAATGGCCTCGAGATGGGCTGGTTCTGGCTGCCCAATCTGCAATCTATGCGCATCTTAAGTCGCTTCGAGCGATATCTGCATCCCACCAATTTTTTTATCGGCCCTATGCTGACGATTTTACTCTTGCTCTTACCTGTAGTCGGCATAGTGCTTTGGATATTGTCGCATCAATTCCATTGGAATTTCCCTGTATTACAGCTGTTGGCACAGTTCAGCGTGATTAGCTGTGGATTGGTGCATTGGAGCCGAGTGCAGCGTTCGCGCTCGACCGAAACCCTATTGCTGATGCCTGGGTTTGATGGTCGAAAGGGGCTCATTGCGGCATTTTGCCGTGGGCAGCAACGGCTGCTGAATGTGGTGGTTGGCATAGTGCTGGTGTGCACTCTGCTGCTGAGTTGGCTCGATGGTGATCTGAATATACCGTTACTTGGCCATCTGGTGCTCAGCACTTATTGGGCCTGCGCATTGACCTTAGGTTTTGGCAGTATGTGTCGCCGAGTTTGGCAGATCACTCTCACTATGATGATAGTCGTGGCGCATTCCCTGTGGGTGTCTATTAGCCTTGCATCTTTACGGGATGGCGGCAATTTAGATGATTGGTTTATTTGGGATTTTGTATTAATGCTGCTGGGGAATCTCGTGCTGATTTGGGGCAAGAGAACCCTCTGGAAAGGTGATGTTATTCACGGTTGAAACGGACTTTTCCCCGTGATTTGGGCGACATTTGCATAATATTAGAGCAAAAACTCTTAGTTTTTATTTAGTCATCGGGTAGAATGCTGCAAAAGCGGTACACTTGTAAGCTAAAAGGTGAGTCACTTATGTCTCTCGAACAATATCATGTAATTCGACTCTTACAGCAGCAGAGTCAGTCCCTAAAGGACGCAATAGCGCTGGAAGGTTTTGAAATGGCTGCACCTTGGCATAGGGTCAGCTGGCAAGCATTCGATCAGATCAGTAGCAAGATTGCACAGTTATTGATTGAGTTTGGCGTACAAGTGCAAGACCGTTGCGTTATCCTAGCGCAAAATTGCCCGCAGTGGACTTGTGCCGATATAGGTACGCTTAAGAGTCGTGCCGTTGTGGTGCCGATTTATCCCACTAGTACCCTCGAGCAGGCGAGCTTTATCGTGAATGATGCGGCGGCGAAAATCATTTTTGTCGACGATGCTAAGCAATACGCTATGGCCTGCGAGCTGCAAAAGTTATGTCCTAGCCTAGAGCAGATCATTGTATTCGATGCGAGTGTGGTTCTGGCTGCCGATAGTGCCGAGCGGCATTGGCATTTAGACGCGCTGTTAGCGGGCACGGCTAAAGAGATCCAACAAGAAGCCGAGCTTAATCAGCGTTTACAAGCAGCCAATCTCGATGACTTACTGACCTTAATTTATACCTCGGGCACTACGGGCGATCCTAAGGGCGTGATGCTGGATTATCGCAATATGGCGTCAACCGTGCGTCAACATGATCAAAAACTGGCCTTCAGCACGGGCGATGTGTCCTTAGCTTTTTTACCCCTGAGCCATGTGTTTGAACGGGGTTGGAGTTTCTATGTGCTGTGCCGTGGTGGACATAACGTCTACCTGCAAAACACCCAAAGAGTGAAAGAGGCAATCAGTGCCGTGCGTCCGCATACCTTGTGCGTGGTGCCGCGTTTCCTCGAAAAAGTGTATAGCGCAGTGCAAGACAAAGTGGCTAAGTCCAGTGACGGTCGTAAAAAGCTGTTTGCTTGGGCTATGCGCATGGGTGAACGTCAGTTCGAGGTCGGTCAGGGCCGTGCTAAGGGCAGTTTATGGTTATCGTTGCAATGGCAACTTGCCAATAAACTCGTCTACAGCAAGCTGCAAGCTGTGCTCGGTGGTCGCCTGAAGTTTATGCCCTGTGGTGGTGCGGCGTTAGATGTTAATGTGGGCGCCTTCTTCCACGGGATTGGTATTCCGGTACTTTGCGGTTACGGCATGACGGAAACCAACGCGACAGTGACCTGCAATACCTTAGATAATCGGGTGCCTGGCTCGAATGGTCAGCCGCTATTAGAAACCGAAATCAAGTTAGGCAAGGACGATGAGATCTTAGTCCGTGGCGCGACTGTGATGCGCGGCTATTACAATCGCCCAGAAGACACCGCAGCCGCCTTTGAGGACGGTTGGTTAAAAACCGGTGATGCGGGGCGGATTGACGCCAATGGTAATTTATTTATCACAGATCGCATTAAAGAACTGATGAAAACCTCCAACGGTAAATATATCGCGCCGCAAAGGATCGAAGGCACTGTGGGTCGTTGTCCTTTTATCGAGCAAGTGGCGATTATTGCCGATGCCCGCAACTATGTGACCGCCTTGATCGTACCCGCATTTGAGTCTCTGGAGGCGTGGGCGAAGGAGAAAGGGCTGAAGTATGAGTCTCCTTTAGATCTGCTGCGCCACAGTCATGTGGTGGAGCATTTTGAGCAGCGTTTAAAACAATTGCAGCATGAGTTAGCGGGATTTGAGCAAATTAAAAAGTTCACTCTACTGCCTGAAGCCTTCTCGATGGAAGCGGGGCTAATCACCCCAACGCTCAAGCTGCGTCGTAAGATGATCTACCATAAATACGCCCATGAAATTAATGCTATGTACAATAATTGATTGTTAAATGTTTGATCTTGAAAGGCTGCCATCGCGGCCTTTTTTGTCTCTACTACTTCCTGAAGTGCTTGTCTTGGCTTAAAATTTGCGCGCTTGCTGGTGCGCACGAGGCGCAAGGTGTCGGTATAAAGGATAGTTAAATGGAACTTTCGATTCGTAATTTATGCGCTGCTGTGAAGCTGGCGTTGTTGTCTTCTTTTGTCGTACTGCCTGCGGCTATGGCGGCGGATTACGACAAAATCGTCCACGGTCCCGTGGATTTACCCAATGGCCAATGGCTGGACTTCTACCAGAAAGATCATCAAGTATGGAGCGAAATGCTCTATGGCGATGCGCCCGGTGTGCGTATCGATGATTATGGTCCTGCAGAAATCGTGGCGGTTTTTTATCTCGACTTTGATAAAGGCGGCACTAAAGAAGTGATCGTCATGCTCAAGGATGCAGAGGGTCAGCATCTGCGAGGTTATGGTTTTGAGGGTGACCAACTGACTAAGTTACCGCGCCTACAAACCGTGCTCGATGCGGTGGCGCCAACCTTAACCTCGTTTACTGTGGGCAGCGTTCGTAAAGTATTAAGCCAAATTCCACCGCAACAATATCGTATGACTTATGATGTTGATGCGATTGAAGATCCTGCCATTAAAGCGATTGTTGATGGCTCAACTCAGCTCAAGCCGACCTTAGTGGGTTATCGTAATTCCGAAGGCTCCCCCGTCGATGTGAAGACCGCAGTCGAATATAAGCTGCGCTATCCGCTTACCCGCAAAGATAAAGATGCCCAAGGCATAGATCGTCAATACAGCCTAGTGACCACCTTCGACCGCAGTGGCTATAGCGAAGAAGACGGTAGTTTTGTATTGGTGAGCGTGGCCTTTGAGGCCGATGATTTTGATTGGCTTAAAAGCGGTGGTGCCGCCATTCCTAAAACAGGCCCATCCTACGATTTTATGAGTATGGGCATGGGTAGCACTTGGGCAGGGCTTGCCAGTGAAAGTCATTATGCCCAAGGTGTGCTCGATGGCGCTTATGCAGCCTACGATGGCCGCAATGGCAATGTGATGTATTCGGGCGATTATAAGCAGGGTAAAAAAGTCGGTAAGTGGATGGAAGCCGACAGCCGAGAAACCTATTGGGAAGGCGAATACCTTGATGGTAAAAAACAAGGTAAATGGATTGCACAGTCGATATTCGATGAGGCCGATAACTTTGGTTTTGCCCACTACAATCAGGATGTGCTCGACGGCCCAACTGAAATCTATACGCTAGATTACGATTCCAGCACCGAAGGTGCGAAGAAGCTGTCTGAAAAAGGCATTTATCGCAATGGCGTGAAAGATGGAGAATGGTTGGAAGAAGGGAGAGCTAAAGGTCGCTATGAAAAAGGCGTAAAACAAGGGCCATGGATTGAACAAATATCGGTTGGGCATTACCGCGATAGTACAGGTCAAGGGAGTTACCTCGGGGGCAAACGCACTGGCCCTTGGGTGTTTACTTTTACCGAGGGTAATAAAACAGAGGTGAGTTACCTTAATGGTTTGCGCCAAGGTGAGTCTAAGTCATTCAATAAAGATAATGTGATGTATCTTGCCAGCCAATACGATCAAGGCCGCCTCAATGGCCAGAGTATTTGGTATTCAAGTCCGAATGTAGTGAGTTATATCGCAAACTATCGCCAAGGTGAGCTAGATGGCCAGCAAATGCGCTTTAATCCCCAGAGCGGTGAGCTGACTGAATTAACGAGTTATCAATTCAATGCAGCGGTGACGCTTAAGCCCTCGCACGACGAATGTATTATGCGTGAGAATCCCTACTCAGATGATTGTGAAGGGGTAATCAATCAAAAAGATACAGAAACATCATCGATAAAACACGGCGAGCAGCGCGAGTACCATAGCAGCGGTAACTTATATAAATTGTCCTATTACACTAATGGCCTGTTAGATAAAGCATATCAATTTGATTCCAATGGCCGTTTATTAGATATCACCAGTTACCAAGCGGGTAAGGAATACGGCCCAAGTCTGCGTTATTCCACCGATGGTGGTTATTCCCTGCGTAGCTATGGTCACCAAGTGAATAACCGTCTCTCTGGCCCCCATTACACTTTCTATCCTAATGGACAGGTTAAGGATATTTGGAACTATTGCCAACAAGAGGGGGAAATGTGGAATGGTGAACCTTATTACTGGGATAACGCCATTGCGCGCTGTGGCATACAGCGGGAGTATTTTGATAATGGTGCCATAAATTGTATCGAAAACCTCGACAGTAATTATGCCGTGGATAAAGTGTGTTACGACCAGAATGGCAAGTTATCGAGTGAAATGCTGCGTATCGATGAACAGCATGTGATCCATAAGCGCTATATCAAAGGGGTGCTTTATCAGGAAGAGCCGGGTTTTTCCGATTATTCGCACGTCACCAAAGGACGCACAATTTATCACTTAGAAAACCCTAAAAGCCATGGCGTGTTTAAGTCCTACGACAGCAGTGGCAAGCTCAAATACGAAACAATCTATGATATGGGTAAGGCTGGTTGTATGAAAAAGTACGATGCTAATGGCAAGCAAACCGCAGAAACCGCGAGCTGCCAGTTCTAGATGCTAGAACCCGTTTCGCTTAGGATAATGGATGAGTTTGATGGTTTGGGTTAATTGCGATAATCACCACGCTCTTCCATTCATAAAATAATAAAAAGGAAGTTTGTATGTCAGCCACCGAATACAGCCTAGAAATCCACCCAAGATTTACCGAAATTGATGGTCTAGGACACATTAACAACACAGTGATCCCCGTATGGTGCGAGACCGCTCGCGCGCCGATTTTCGAGATTTTTAACCCAGAACTGGATTTACACCAATGGAATCTTATCGTTGCGGGTTTTACCGTGGCATTTATCGCCCCAACTTACTACGGTAAGAGTGTGACGATAAAAACCTATGTGAGTCGCATCGGTAATAGTAGCTTCGAGCTGACCCAAAGCTGTTGGCAAGCGGGTAACAAGACCGCTGAAGTGAAAACCACCTTAGTACATTACGACTACCGCTGTGAAAAAAGTCGCCCTATCCCCGAAGATATCCGCGAAATACTCGCTAATTTGAGTGGTGAAAGCGCTTAATCTGCGCACTCCTTGGTCAGCGCAATTGCAATTGCGCGGCTAAAGCGTTAATTTTTCGACCCGTTAACTGTGATGCAGATCACTTAATCTGCATCGTTTTATTTTTATCGGCTCGGATTAACCATGAGATTCTATTTTACCCGCATGCGTTCAAAGGATATTTGTCCACCAAGACAACCACTTAAAAAGATTGTGTGGTCATGGATTGGGGCTTTCTGTGGCATCTATTTAGTTGCCAGCCTAGCGACTCATATGAATGCCAATTTTATGGGGACCATGTTTGTTATTGGCTCTTTTGGTGCTTCGGCTGTACTGGTGTACGGCGCACCACTGGCGGAGTTTTCTCAACCCAGAAACTTGATTGGTGGCAGTGTATTATCGGCTTTAATTGGAGTCGCCGTTTACCAAGTCTTTGCCGATTATATGGTACTTGCCTGTGCCTTAGCCGTATCTCTATCTATCGCATTAATGTACCTGACTCGCACCCTTCATCCCCCCGGTGGTGCAACGGCATTGATCGCCTGATTGGTGGTGAAAATGTGCATCAACTCGGCTTCCTCTACGCCATAATGCCGGTATTTTTAGGTTCAGTCTTGCTTCTGCTGGTCGCGTTGGTGGTCAATAATCTCTCCACCGATCCCAAGCGTCACTACCCTGTTTATTGGATTTAGTAAAGTTAACATTATTACTTATAAATGAGCGCAATAACTATTGCGCTCATTTAGTTTGATTTCTCAGATTAAATACTGCTTGTAATTGCTATGTTTCGGAATGCTAAAGCTCTTCTTCCTTCAGAATAATCTAAATTAAAACTAAGTTTTTTAATTAAAGTTGGATTGGATTCTGTAGGGTATTTGAAAAATAGTTTCAAAGATGTCGATGACTTTTTGGTCAGTGAAATTTTTTGGTAAGACCGTATGAACTCATTTGCTACGTGTATACGTTCCAATTCGGCTTTCGTATTCTCTTGATCAAATATTCTGGTGTCACCGACTCCACTGACTTCTAAATCTTCATTTGAAACATTACGAACATCAAGATTGCAGATTACTTGGGAACCTGATTTAGAACAATATTCTAATTCGATTTCTAGACCAGCTTCTACTTGTACTGAGGCATAGTTGATACGCTCTTCTTTCTCTAAAAAGTAGTTACTAAGTGAAGATGAAGGAGCGTAAAACTCTCTCAGGCTTAAAGATAGAGCGCCAAGCATGGCAAATACAAAAACGTAATATCCATATCTGCGCCACGTATTTCTTACCTTTGCATGACTAACTAGTCGATTAACTGTGAATAATATCGCAAATGCAGCAATTAGGGCGAAAAAAGCAAAAATAGCCTGATATAAAAGTAATCCATCAATATTTAGTTGAATAAGCTGTTTTAAAAAGTCTGAACCTCTGAATGTGGGGGCTAATACTGCTAGTAATGTCAGTAAGAAGCTTATTAATGTATTCGAGTCAGACATGTACTCCCTGAAGTTTTTCTTTTCAGTCTTAGCATTCAACATATCATTATTCATTTTAAGGTAGCTCGTAAAAACAACTCACATTTGTAGAGTATTTTAATATTAGATAATTAAATGTAAAAATATTTATGCAGAAGTTGTTTATTATCTCAAAAACTTCTGCACATACCAGCAACTGGCTTGGATAGTGAGATCTTGGCTTTTGGCCCACTTTAGGCCGTGGCGAACTAAGCGTTCGGCGAGGCCTTTGCCGCGCAGTTCGTTGGGGACAAAGGTGCGATTAAAATCGATATCCTTGCCTGATATTTGGTATTCCAGAACAGCTTCATAGCCTTCGAAGGGGATCACAAAACGTTGTCTATCTATATGATGTTCAATGGCTATCTCGATATTTCCTTTATCTGACATATATGCTTCCCTATGGTTTAAAGTGAATGGTCATTTATCTATGGACTCGGATAGTTTAGGCGAGTTCGTGTTGTTTGAGAATGGTCAGCAGTGCTTCGGGCAGTTCGGCTTTCTTGCCAGTTTTAAAATTAAACATGACTGCGACCGAAGTTCCTAGGGTTGTAACAGCCTGCTGCTGTTTACTAAAAGCCTGATAATGCATGGTAAATCTATCGCTGTGAATATCGCTGATGCTGACACTAATCAATAAAGTGTCGGGGAAGGTCACTGGGCGCTTATAACGGGCCTGATTCTCGCTGATCACTGGGCCGATACCTGACTTGTATAGTGCATCTAGCGGGAAGAGGCGGTTAAAGAAGTCGATACGCGCCGTTTCAAAATAACGGAAATAGACGACATTATTCACATGCTGCAGGGCATCCATTTCGCCCCAGGCGACGGGTATTTCTGTGACTATGGGATGCTGTGCGAGAAATTTTTCCATTGTACTTTCCGATGTATTTTGCATTGAATTACCCATATAAAAATCCGAGTTGAAACGCTCGTTTAAGATGGTCAGACTAGCAGTATAAAGAACAAGCGACAAGCCATAGCGTTATGGGCATTTAGCGATAACATTAAGCGAAACAAGGAGTCGAGTGTGATTAAACAAGTGGGTAAAACCCTTATTCAACCAAAACATACAGCGTCTTGCCATTGCGGTGCCGTGGTATTTACACCCATCACCAGCGGCGTTCCAATCCCCATGAGTATGGCTACAACATTGGTTGCCTCGAAGGCGTCAATCCATTCGAACTAGACAATGTGCCCACGAATGATGGCGTTAACCATCCTGCGGATCGTTAGATTATGAATATAGGTCAGTTTGCTGCACTCACTGGTTTGTCGGCGCACACGCTCAGATATTACGAGAAAATCGGCCTGCTGCAGTCTGTGGTGCGAAATGCGAGCGGGCACCGCGACTATGCGGAAAAAGAGGCGCAATGGATTGGGTTTATCAATCAACCGTTGACTTAGAGTTAACTCTAAGGCGTAAGCTGGCTTCTGTGGTCAATCCAACAGGAGTCAAAGATGGGTAATCAAAGGTATGTGCAGGGCTTAGCTAAGCTGACTGAAATACTTCCAAATCCCTTTAAACGGTATTTCTGTTCCGCATCATCGACATAGAATCTCGCGGGAGATTCATTTCGCCGCTAAGGGGCGATTCGGCAGGTTTTGCTAGCGAATTGCTAAAGTTAATCGCTACACTGGCATAGGTGATACGAGTGTCGCCATAGGTTTCGCAGCTTATATCGGCAACTCATGCACGTCTTAATCGTAAACGGAATTTAAAATAATAATGAATTTAGATCGTTACACTGAATCTGCTCGCCAGCATCTACGGCAAGTCACTGAGCCTTTGCCTAGCAAGCTCCAGCTAGGATTAAGCAAGTTATGGCGTTACTTAAACCAAGGGGTCGCTAAGTTATCCTTTGCGCAAAAGTTGTATCTTATCGCCTTGATACTCGCCTTTAGTTCCAATGGAATGGGCTTAGTTGCCTCGGTTGCCGTGATCGCTATGGCCATCGAGTTTTGGCCTGTGTTCGAGCGGGTCTGGCACAGCCTCGCGGGCAAAGCTGTGCTACTGCTGTTTTATGCCATCATTGCCAACTTTGCCTTAGGTTGGTCCGGTGCCATAGTGAACGAAGTGGTTGGCGTTTCGGCGAGTCATCTAGATTACACCCATAACTTAGCGATTTTACTCTATATGCCCGCTTGGTTTTTGATGGTGAGTGCCATTTTACTGCTGGCATTGCAGCTGATTATTCCCATTTATTTAGTGTTGATCTTTTTACTTAAACCTTTAGGTGTCAAATCGTTACGGCTCACCTCGCATACCTCATTTCGTAAAACGACCTTTTTGGTCCGCATTGTGTTAGCGTCTGTGGTGCTGTATCACTTGAGCCTGCTGATCGATTTAGAGGGCAGTATTGAAACGTCATATGCCGATTTAATCACGGCAAGCCAACAAACCCCTGAACAGCGTGCCATTGAACCAGTATTAGGGCTGACACCGGATACAACAGGGGAGACTAAGGCTCCAGCCCTTGATTTGGTTCTGATTAAGCCAACCCTTGAAAATGACCAAGGTGCTAATGCACGGGAGCCAAGCACCGAAGAACGCGAGGAGGAGGAACGTAAGCAAACCTATGCATCGGTGCGGGCTCAATATCAACACTTAGTGCGACAATTGCTAGCGAGTTTTGCCTTTACATTCGAGGCCAATGGTCGTTCACGGTGTGAGAAACCCGCCGAGTCTAATGTGATTGAATTGAATGATTACGAGATGTTACAGATCACACCGGATAAAAAAGCGCATTATGGTTATCGCTTCGAAGTGAAAAAGTGCATATCGGCTGCGTTTCCGTTGGTTGTGAAGAGCAGCTAAACAGCCAAATAAAAGCGACCAGAAGGTCGCTTTTATTTTATCGGCTAAGTCAGCTGGCGGAGGCGTTATTCGATCACTAGCTCATCGAAGCTGCTGATTTTGCGAAACTCACCGGTGCGCTGTTTGCTGTCGCGTACCATCTGGTAGGTCATCATGCCTGCAGCCTCGGCGGCTTTTAATTCTTCAACTACATCAGACACAAACAGTACTTGCTTAGGGCTTAAGCTGATGGTGTTGAGGATATTCGCATAGGCCTGTTTATCCAGTTTATTGCCGGTACGGGTATCGAAATGACCGTTAAACATCTCGGTTAAATCGCCGCACGCACTGTGGCTAAATAACAGTTTTTGCGCATCGACAGAACCCGATGAAAAGCTGTAAATACGCAGTTTTTGCGCGCTAAAACGTTTCACCGCTTCAATAAAGTCCGGGAAGATATGGCCCTTAAATTCGCCTTGGGCATAGCCTTGTTTCCAGATTAACCCCTGCAGGGTTTTCAGTGGCGTCGCTTTACGATCTTCACTGACCCACTGCTGCAAAATTTCAGTCACGCGCGCAAGGTCCGCCTCGGGTTCTAGGGCGATATCTTTAGTGTCACAAATACAGTTTTCAACCAATACATTGTGTTGGTTCTGTTCTAAAAAGTCTGGCAAGGCTTTGACAGAATAGGGGAATAGTACATCTTGGATAAAGTTTAGGTCTGTCGTGGTGCCCGCTGTGTCTACGACTATGGCTCTGATACCCATAATGTTTTGATACTCCACAATATGTTGGCTTAAAAATGCAACCTAGATCCTAAGCGTTATTGGCACAATTGGCTAGTGGATTTCGTGACTCTTACCACAGCTATCACAGCCAGAATGGGAATGTTTGATGCCTAGGCTGTGTTTGGCTAAAGGGCTAGGTCGACATGCCGGATTTACTTTCAATAATACGAATGTTAACTTTGGTCTATGCCCATCTAGTTGATTTTCAAGGAATGAAATTTATGCGTACGCTATTAATTCTGCTGGTGATTTACAGCTTTGCATTCTTCAATGTGTCGGCAAATGCCGATAATACCTTTCCCGCTCAACCACAGATGTTAAAGGTCAGTTCGAGCCTGTTAACTGAGCCCGCTGACTTTAAGGTGACATTACCGGCCAGTTACCAATCGAAAGCGGATAAACGCTATGTGGTATTGGTGGATTTACACCCTCGTAGCCATGGCTATCTCGCTGGAATGGAAGACTGGATGAGCCATAACGGCGGCTGGCCTTGGCTGGAAACGATTATCGTGACGGCACCAGATGGTCATGCTGGCTTGGGTGAGTTAAAAAGCTTAGCCATTAAGCAGCAAGAAAATCAGCAGTTTTTAGATTTTATGGAGCGAGATCTACTGCCCGCTATCGATAAACAATATCGCACGAATGGTTTTCGGATCCTCAATGGCTTCACTGGCAATGCCACTTTTAGTCTCTACACACTTTTGAATCGCCCAAGCTTATTTAATGCGTACATCGCCGCAAGTCCGGTACTGGATGATAACTACGCCTTTGTGATGACCGATGCAGCTAAGAAGCTCGCGGGGATGCAAGGTAAGCCAAGATTCCTTTTTATGAGCACTAGCGACAGTGATTTCGAACAAAATCAGTTAGCGGACTTTGCCAAGCTCGAAGCCATCATCAAAGCAAATGCCACGGATGCACTCGACTATCGCATCAAGCGCTTCGATGGCACTTACTATATGACCCAACCTATTTTGGCGACGGCTTATGGTATTGAAGCGATTTTTAACGATGTACACCAAGTGCTTAAGCCTGACTCGGCAATATCACGCCAGGGCGCAGCAGCCATTTTGGCGCATTATAAAACCCTGTCGAATGACAAATATGGATTTGATGTGCCCGCTACCGATTCGCTTATCGCGTTGGCAAGTTCTTTCGAGACGACCGACCCCACCAAAGCTATCGATATTTATTTGCAAACCTTAGCAGCGATTCCAACGGCTTTCGAGGTCTGCCATGCATTGGCAAGTGTCTATGCAAGCCAGGGTCAGTTGGCCGAGGCCATTAAGTATGAGAAGCAAGCGCTTGAATTAACGGATCATCCATTTTTCCAAAACAAATACAGCAAACAGTTAGCTGAATATCAGGCGGCTCAATAAGTGTATTAACAGTGGGCGGAACATTTTTGCCTGGTTGCTCACTGTATATTGCGCACAAGTATGTGCTAGCCATAAGACTATAGTCTTAATAGCTAAGGGAAATTGGGGCTGTTATTGTAGCTTTACTCTCTTTCGACTTAATTTATTCAACTTGATGGTTTTATAGATGAGGTTGAGCGCCCAGCATTGATGAGGCAGTTTATGAAATATTTACCCGCACTTGGCTTAGGTATTCTCTTAGCGGTATTGAGCTTTCTCAGTTTTGCACTGGTTGCCAGTGCGGGTTATATGTACGCCTTGCTCGGGAGTGTTGCCAATCTTAGCCATGACAGTCCTGTCTATCTGGGTTTAGGAGCCCATGATGCCGGGCTGTTAATCTTGCTCTCGGGGCTGATACTTTTTACATATCACCGGCTTTTTCCTCGATTACCCTTCGATTGGTTTGCGGCGATTGCACTGCAAATGCCATTGGGTTTAGTGGTACTTTGGTCCGATGGGGTGTCCTTTAATCTGACGAATTTTTACGGTGTTGCCAGAGCATTAACCCTTTTTGCCGCAACCTTTGGTGTTTTAATGATTTTTTGGTTATTACAGCGCCGTAGTCGTCGGTTTTCACAAACCGTGTGAGCCGTTTAGAAGCTGTTGAATTGGCTGTGGTATAAACATCGCGGCATTTATTGGGGTTGGGCCTAACACAGACTGGCTCTGGGCTTGATATTTGGGTGTATCAAGGTCGATTAGTGCATAATTTCAGGGGCAGTATTTGACTGCCCCTGAATTTATCTTACTGATTTTACAAAGCCCTAAGCCGTTGTTACGGGAGCCGTTGCCGTTTCGAGCCACTGATCAATCTTTTGCTCTAATAGATCCAATGGTAGGGCGCCGTTTTCAAGCAGCCTGTCATGGAAGACTTTGATATCAAACTTATCGCCCAAGGTTTGCTTGGCTTTTTCACGTAGTTCGATAATTTTAAGCTCGCCTAATTTATAACCTAAGGCTTGTCCCGGCCAAACCACATAACGCTCGATTTCGCCCGTTGCCTCGGAGTGGTGGATGCCTTCTGTTTTTACGGCATAATCAATCGCTTGTTCGCGGCTCCAGCCTTTGGCATGCATGCCAGTATCGACCACTAGACGCACGGCGCGGTGCAGTTCTGACTGTAAGCGGCCAATGTTGTTGATGGGGTTATCCTGGTAAATCCCCATTTCCGCGGCAAGACGCTCGGCATACAGGGCCCAGCCTTCACCAGCGGCATTAGAGTAAAAAATGGTGCTCAGCAGCGGTAAGCTATCCGATAGGCCGATAATAGTTTGCAGATGATGGCCAGGATTGGTCTCGTGATAGGTCAAGGTTTGCAGCGAGTAAGATGGCAGCGCCGCCATATCGTACAGACTTATCCAAAATGTCCCCTTACGCGTCCCATCCTGGGACGGTGCATCGTAAAATGCGCCACTGGTGGCCGCGGCGCGGCTGTCGGGCACGGCTTCAACTGCGACTTGTTGATCGGGTAAGCGGCCAAACCATAGGGGTAATTTGGCATTGACTAGCGCAAGGTTGGCTTGAATATCCGCCATTAACTGCTGTTTACCTGCGGCGGTATCTGGGTAGAGATATTTAGGATCCTGTAGCAGTGTTTGCATACGTTCGCCCACAGTCCCTTTGCGATAGCCGACTTTTTTCAGTAAAGCGTCCATTTCAGCCGTGATACGGGCGACTTCCGCGAGACCGAGTTGATGAATTTCCTCGGCGGTTTTGTCCGAGTTGGCAAGATGCTTAATCATCGCCTGATACAACTTAGCGCCCTGGGGCAAATGACCGATCCCCGCAATATGGGACGCCTTTAAACGCACGCTTTGCAATGCAGAGATCAGCTGGCGAGTCGCGGGGTAATAGTGAGTTTCAACTAACTCGGCGGCGGAATTGGCTAAAGCCTCACTTTCAGGCACCTTGGCGGCGGCTAACTTAGCGTTAAAACTGCTGACTAAGGGATGCTCATTGGCATGGTGCACTAACTGCTGCTGCAAATTGGCTATGGTCTTATCGATAATAAAATCCGGTGGGATCACCCCCATCTGCACATCTTGAGCGAGTTTGTCGATTAAGGTACCCATAGCCGCGAGATACAGGCTTAAACGGTTAAGGTAAGCCTTAGCCTCGGCGGTATTAGTGACGGCAAATTTGTCCTCCATATAGCCAGGGAATTCAACATGTAATCCAGATAAATGGTTGACTGAATAGGGTAAAAACCATACACCGTACTCGCCGAGCATAGTGCCATAGGCTATGGTTTCGGCGGGAAGTAGTGCACCTTTCACCTCGGATGTTATCGAGTTAAGGCTAACTCGCTCGGAGGCGCTAAGGGTGCTGCTATCGATAGCATTCAGCTCACTCAGTATGGTTTTAAGGGCTTCACGGCGATGCTGTTCAGCGGATGGACTGTAGTCGGTGAGTTTTGACATCACCCCTTTGCCCGCTTGCGCATCGGGCACGCCATAATAGGTGGCAATCTCGGGTCTTAGGGCGAAATACCTCTGGGTAATGGCCGATAATTGCTGCTTAAGGCTCACGGCTTGAGTGGCATTTTGCGCCGAAGTTTGCGCTGTTGTTTGAGTCGCTGGCGTATCGTTTGGATCGCTACAACCCGTGACTAACAGACCTATTATTAAGCTATTTATTATTCTTTTCATCGAATTACTCATAAGGTGGGTATCAGGTTAAGCCGTGGTTTGGCAGAGAAACCTAAAGTGTTAAACCATGCATAAATGTGATCAACCTCAAAGTTGAGCGGTTATCCTAGCAGTTTATTGCATCCAAACCGCAAGAATTTTGTTGCTAATGTTGAATGGGATTTTTGGCGTTGCTTAAGCCTTGCATGTTTTTAGCACTCAACATCTTTGGGTATTGTGGCACTATCAACTGAATCAAAATGTTGCTAATTTGTTGACTCAAAAGCCAATAAGTTGTTTAAATATCATTGTTTTGGATGAATGAGTGATAAAGGATAAAAAATGGAAGTAATACAAAAAAAGGGAAAAAACAAACACACCTTTAGTTTGGGGCAAGAGCAGTTCCAATACGCCTATGAAGATGCTTCAGGCAAAGGGGATGTTGAAGTTTATTACGGTGATTTACCCCTTAAGCGCTCCGAGCAAATTGAACAAAATGATTGGCTTAGAAACGTTGGGGTGTTGTGGATAGTGCTTGGCCTTTTTCAAAGTGGCTACGGCAGTTTTATGCGAGGTGTCTTTTACTTTGACCCCATGTGGATATTTATTGGGGCTGCCTGCTTAACATGGGCATTAATGACTAAGGTGACCTATACGGTATTTAAAGCTGAAGGCGCCAACATTTTTATCATTAAAGACAAACACCATGATGCGTTGATTGCAGAATTAATGGCGCGTCGCAAAGTGCAACTTGCCCATTGGTATGCAGATATCAACCCAGAGAATGAGTTGGGCAATGAGATCAACAAATTCAAATGGCTAGTCAAACAAGAAGTGTTAACCGAAGAAGAGTCAGAGCAAAAAATTAAAGAAGTGAAGTTCTATCATCAAGTGGATGACCATGAAGAAAGAGTTTTAAACTAACTTCGTCTTCTTGGAGATTTTACTATGTCCCATAGGCAGTTAGGCTTGCAATGAAGGCATAGATTAACTCACTGCGTAAAAGAAACGATAGCCTGATCGACCTAGAGCAGGCTATCTTTTACCACAATCCCATTCCAAACTGGCTGAGGCTATTATAGGCTGGGTAGATAACTTAAATCCTCTGCCTCTGGCGTATTTTCTATCAAATTGATCGCAAATTGATTAGTTAGTGTGACTCTGCCTAGAGTCTATTTCTTGAGCCTATATGCAGAGAAGTTAACCGATAGGAAGCTGAGTAAAACTAGGTTAGTTATCTGATTTATTGCCTCTACCAATATCGCGTTGAAGCATATATTGAGCTAGCTGTTTAGCATCGGGATGGGGACTGGCACTTAAGCTGCTAAAAACGCCCTGTTGATCGCCACTGGATCTATGTTGACCGAGCTTCTCCTTCGCTTGTATTTCATCAATCACAATCTTAAAACCGACTATGGCCTGTCGCAGTTTTTGCTGGTACTCATCTGGCATAAGCTGCTTATCTTGCAGTAATTTCGGTTCATACTGCGCCACTAGTTTATCTAAAACGGCTTGGGTTTCGTCATCATTAAGTAAGAGTGCAACCCCATAACAATGTACCGCCGTATAATTCCATGTCGGCACCGCAGGTTTAGCATCATACCAAGTGGGAGAAATATAAGAGTGTGCCCCGCTAAAAACGACTAATATTCGCTGGTTTGCTATTTCCTGCCAGTGCGAATTAGCCCTTGAAACATGACCATATAACACGCCATTTTTGCCCGCTGTCGCATCGAGCACAAAGGGAATATGGGTCGCATTAAGTGAGCCAGAAACCATCAACCCAAAGCTGTTCTGGGCAATAAAATTTGTGATGGCCTCATTGCCTGACATGATCATGTTCTTGGGAATATACATTGTCTTTCTTGGCCCTTAACAATAGTAAAGGCTTTATATTACAAGGAAAAAGTAGGGTGTCGATAGGGAATTTAGGGCATTATTTTTACCCATTAACACTGATATGGCCGTGGTCATATTTAAGTTTGAGTGAACAAGCGGTTTATGCCTTGCAAACAGCGTAACGCATAGATACTAAGACGTTTATGGTCAAGGAAGAGTTGCGATAAGTGCCAAGATATTAAGAGGTTAATTAAAGCACAAAGGGATTTAACCGAAGCCATCTTACTGGCAAGACTCAAAGTTGAAGATGGAACCATCCAATACTTAGGTGCCAGTCCCTACGGCGATCCATTTTCACGTATAGCCTCGGGCACTAGTTGGGGGGATTTCGTCAATAATTACTTTTCCTGCATTAATTGCAGTTAAATCATCAATCTAGATGCTGAAACCTACCATGGTAGCGGCGGCCAGAATTCAGATAATAACTGCGGCAGTGGCGTTGGTACCAGGAGAATTGGGTTATGATGTCGATAAAGGGGCTTTCTGAGGCCATTTGAATTAATGCTCATCTAGTTTTGCTTTCAGCAGATTTACCATGAGTGGCTGAAACTGGATCGTTATACAGTTGTATTCAAAAATGCGTGGTTTTGAGTGCTTTTTAGTCAATATACGTGCGCTTTATCCCAATCCTGTAAAGATAAAATTATTAAAAATTAATTACTTAAATTTATTTTGGTTAGATAATAGGTTTGAAAAACGCGCATGCGCGTTTTTGCGGATGGTGTATTTGATGGAAAGCTGATAAGTTCTTTGTAATACAGTTAGTTAATCATGCGCGTTTTTACTGGTCTAATGAGGTAAACAGTGCAGCGCATAAATACTAAGACGTTAACTTTTTTATCAACGATATGGAGATCATTATGTACCCAAAGGAATTTTACATCCTACCCGAAGAGCTTTTCCGTCTTGGAAATGCCTCAAGTCCTCGTCTATCTAATGTTCGAGCTCGCGATGTCGATGTCACAACCGTAAATGGAATTAAGGTTATCATCGCGAACGGAAAAGGAATCAGCGTGTTCGATAAAGAAGGTATCAACAATGCGCCGATGACCGGTTGGGTTTGGAGGTTTCCACCGAACACCCAGCCGCCTCATGGATTAAAGATGGTTCAGGATAAGCCACATCATTACTCTATTTCGCCCACTCGGAATATGCCGGTCGACAAGTTCAAAGGACTTCTTGAGGAAATGGCCCTAAAAGCATCTCGGGTTTTTAAGAAAGAAGGAAAAGTTGTATGAGTCAGTTCAAGCTTGAACTTGCAGAGTCAGAGCTTAAGTACGTGCTCGAGGGCCTCATAGCGCTCGAACAACAAATGGCAGAAACATGCGAAACTTCAGATGACCCGGATGAAATTGCTGATGTTGGCAACGATCTGGTCGAGCTGCGTCTGTTACTAAATCCGTTGAAGGAAAGAGCCATCAGTCAGTTCGGAGATAGTATCACTGATTTTTCGCGGGACGAGTTATAAGTTAACAAAGCCGTTAAGGGCGCTTCGCGCCATGGGGTGCCAGCCACGACGCGGCAAGCCGCTGGCTGTCACCCCTTATGGCAGCGTTATGTGATTTTTTAATTTTTGTGACTGATTTTAATGGAGATGAATAATGCAACCTAAATTTTGGAAATTATCTCAAGGTACGCGTGAGTTTGAATTTCGAGATCTTATTGAATCTATCAATTCTGGACTGGTTTACGTTCATAAAGATACGCGAGGTAAAGGTACTTCCTCTACATCTCAAGCAGAAGATTTTATTAATGCAAATATTGGTGATTACTTTTACCTCACTCATGGGAATGAAGGCATTTACCTTCTTGGTCAGTTTATTGGACCGGCAAACCTATTTTCAAAGTATGGTGATGGTTGGTTAGAAAGAGAGTTTAAGTTCATCTTTGCTTCCAATAATCGCAGTAGTTACTCTGGTGAACACAAATGGTGGACTCCTAATGATAATTCTACGTTTACGCGTGTACCTGAACATGAAGTCGAACAATTTGAATTAGAAATTTTGACTCCTTATTTTGGTGTGACTTTAAGCGATTTTGGGCTCTAATCATATAACAAACGCCTCAAGAGGGACTGTCAACGCGTGGCGTTTCCAGCCCCTTAGGCGGGCGTCAGCTATAGATTTTCTTATGGTCGTTTTACCTTAAATAGTGCCCATAAATCACTCTATCTCAGGCTGATTCACGCCCTCCGCTAAACCCTGCTCTCGCGCCCCATTTGTTGCTATTTGAGGACGTTTTTCATCAGATGAATCAAATCTTTTAAGAACTGACTCAGAAGTTTAACAACCCGCGTAGAAGCATTGCGGGAATAACGCATTGGGCGGAAATGTTTAATATAGCTGGTTGGGAATAGCTGAGAATAATAAGCCCGACCTAGGTCGGGCTTAGCTTGGAGGATTAAGTAACGGGATTAGTTACATGAGGCACTATAGATATCTGCAGCCCATTGTGGGTTATCGATAAACGGGTTGCGATTGTGTTGTTGCTCATAAACGCGATTATTGCGGCGACGTTCCCAATCACTCACGGGATCTTGGATATGCCAGCCCAATAGGGTACAAAGATCGCCGAGTAAGGGCTCCCCTTCACCTGTCGTGCCCTTCGCTACGCTCAGATCCGGCGTTCCACTGTTATCCCCACCTTGATAACGCACATCCATATAGAAGACCATACGGGCGACATCACCTTTAACCATATCGGCAGGTTCAAAACTATCGCTGTCTGTCTTGTTTGCCGGCGCTTCGCTCAGCGGTGTGCCTCCTAAGGCGAAGTCCTTGTTACCGCGAGTGCTGTTGACTGTCACATCCGCTGGGCGTAAGTGGTGAAGGTCGGTATAAGCGTGTTGGCTGCTATTGGGGAAGCCATGGCTCTTGGCCCAGACGTGTTCCCGATTCCAAGCATCTAAGGAACTGCTCATGCCCGCACGGTTGGTTTTCGGTTCTGAGCGGCCCGTATATAACAGGATCACATTGTTGCTATTATTTGGATCTTCATCGGTGTAGTTCAGTCCATCCCAAACCTGCGCATAGCTGAATTGGGTCTGATCTCGAATAATCAGGTTTAAACTGGTTTTTAGTGTGCTACCACTTTTCCCTATCGCATTCGCGTAATAGCTATTGAAGCTATAGCCATCGGGATCCGGTGTGGTGCCACCGGTGTTTCCGCCAGAACCGTTATCGGGATATGTGGGGGTGGGCATAGTGTAATTAACCGTTAAGCTAATGCCGCTAAAGCTCTGATAAGCCACTAGATTGACGTAATAACGTCCTGCCGCTGCGTTTGCGATAGGACAGGATTCATTGTTACCAGAAAGGTAAGGTGCGCAGTCATATTGGCTGGTCGTTGGCTCGTTACCGTAACGGACATACATATCGGCATCACCGCTGCCACCGTTCATGGTGAAGCTCAGTTCAGTGGCATTTTCTGGCACATCGGCGACAAATTTAAGCACTTGGCCCTGGGCCGCACTGAGGTTGAGCTGGCTCTCGCCTGGTTCAAGCAGATTGTCATTGGTCGTTGGGGGTGTAGAGCCACCACTGGTATCGCATAGTGAGGCTAAGTTGCCGCTGCCCGGCGTCCCAGCATTGATGGCTGCGGCCCAATCCGTTTGAGACTTAGTGTTGAGGCTAGTCGTTCGAACGAGGGAAACATCACGAACATTGAGACTCCAGCCTGAGATTCCGCCTTCCCAAGCGACCAGATCAATTTCATCTGCGCCCTTGGTGAGGCGAACATAGTCCCCGGAGTTGCCTAAGGTGAGTGGCATGGGGGCGATATCGGCAGTTGTGCCAAAGAGGTTGTTAAAACCCGCGGCATTGATTGCAACGGTCAAATAGTGACCCGCGGCTAAAGTGCCTGTGAGATTTAAGCTGGCACCGTTATCATTTAATTGATACTGGCTTAAATCGATAGCATCGCAGCCTGGATTAAACAGTTCGATATATTCTTCGGTACTGTCATTATTGGGTGTGTCATATAGTACTTCACTAATTAACAGTTCGGCATTGGCATTCAATGCCAAGCCCGCCATAAACATAGATATTGCGATTTTGGATTTATTTATCATCAACATTACTCATTATTATTTTATTTTCAGTTTGACCTTATATCGGCCAATACTGGACCCCAGAATGATTTTGTTTCAATCGATTAAAGAGTGATAATCGAGAAAAACCGCAGCATTATGCCACAATCTAAATGTCATTAAAGTGTGATTGCTGTTAATTTTTTGTGTATGGCGTCGGCTGTAAAGGGCGATTTTAACGGCTTATCTTGCCCATATCGGGCGTATTCTCTCGAAATAAGTGAACTTTTTCGGCTCAAAATGTCTTTAGTGTTTATGCAGGTACTAATCAGTTTGTCGTTCTATAAATTGATATTTTTATATGGTGTGACAAGCGTTATAAATAATTAATTGCATCCCATGTTGTTTATTTATTTTATTCTGGTGATTATTTAATGACACTGGTTTTCTAGGGTGCCAGCAAAATAGTGAGTTTGAAGAATAAAATGCGAATTAGGGCTGAAAGTGCATTTATTTCAGTCTCGTTTGGTTGCTGAAAAGGGCAAAATAGTTAAATGGTAGTTCCTAATTGTCGCTCACTTTATCGGACGGGTGAGGCCTAAGCAGTCCCTCTGTTTCTAAGTGGTTCAGAGGGACTTTTTAGGACGGCTTGTTATGAGATTAAGCGCAGGCGCACCTAGGTGCTATACCCTGTGGAACATCATGCGATCATCATTAAGTGTTTAACCTAGGCACGTCATTTTCGATTATTGAATCATGTTAAATTCTTTTACTAACAAGACACTATCCGACAGATCACGTAAGGTGACTACATAAGTCCCCGTTGGCTGATCCTCTGGAAGTATTTTATGAGTACAGCTCCACTCCTGATTATCACTATTGCCCCATAGCAAATGATTATGGAGTGATTTGCTATTCCCTTCTGCGTCTAGGTAACTCCAGTTGCACGTTAGACCGACATTGTCTTGCTTGGATGCCATATCAACCGCAAATACCGTCCCGATAACATCTCCGGGATTAAACTTTACGTTTTTAGCAACTTGGATTTCACTCTTGCCCTTGCTTCCCGTGGAATCAATGATAATGCCTGCCGCGACATCATCGAGAGCTAAAGGTTTTAACTTAATTTTCAGTTCGCTATTTATCATATTCTGCAGCAGCTGCAACTCACCCGAATTAAAATCAGTCTCAGCAAAAATCTCAGCGATTACCTGTGATTGCAAAGACAAACTCGCTTTAGTGACTTCATTTTTTTGTAAGTAAGTGGGCTTAGCTTTCAAGTCAGACAAGGCAAGGAGTTCTGCACAGCGACTTACGTCTTTGCTTACACCAGCGCCTGTACATAACGCTTTGGCCATCATTAGCCTTGCCCTAGCGTCGGCACCTTGCTCATTAGCTAACTCAAAATAGTGGAAGGATTTGGCAAGATCTGTGGTCATGCCATCTTCACCAGTGAACATCAGTCCTAGCATATAGTTAGCTGGCGCAAAATCTGCTTCAGCTGCTTTTTCAAACCAAGAAATTGAAGCGAGCTTTTCTTCGTTATCATAATGTTTAATGCCAACGAGAAAGCTTGCTCGACCACTGCCCATTTTAGCTGCCCTAAGGTAATACTCCATGGCTAGCCCTTTATTGAGTTCTATCTTAGTCTCCCAGTTACGGGCATCACCAAGGGTTACATAATCTTCGGCGAGTGCGGCTAACGCTTTTTTATCCGTGACTGTAGATTCGTACTCAGGCAGCTCTAATGTGCGCTGTAAAAAATCTGCCGTGCTAATCGTTTCATGCTGCAACCAATAGAGATTCGTGTGCCCGTGTCCGGTTTTCTTGTAATACAAGGTTTCCGGTGCTCGCCCCCTCGCTTTTAAAACGTATTCAAGTCTGTGGCTATGTTCTAGCTCGGCGGTCATATCCTCAGTGCCAGCAATCAATAGCAAGGGAGCATTCATTTTATCGGACAAATAAACCGGTGATGTTGCCTTTAATTCAGCGCTGTATTTACCGACGGCATTTGCCGTCATTTGGCGAAACTCTTCGGTTGCTTTGATGTTGCTGGAATTAAAGAGTAAAGGTAGATCGTAAATACCGTATGCGCCGACGACACATTGGTATTGGTCTGGATGTTTAATGGCGAGCATCACAGATGAGTAGCCACCATAACTGGCACCTATAGCGCAGCTACGTTTAAATTGGTGTTTTGCTCGAACATGTTCCACCGCTGCTGTGATATCTTTTTCTATGTCTAATCCAAATTGACCTACACCACCTGTAAGAAAGGCTTTTCCATATCCGGCTGAGCCGCGGAAATTCACCCTTAATACCGCAAATCCTCTGCTAGTGAAGTATTGGCTCTCCGGATTAAAGCCATCGTAATCGCGGATACCAACTGGGCCGCCGTGGGGCATAACTAATAGCACACCATTTGCATTATCCGATTGGGGCAGTGTGAGGTATGACTCCACGGATACGCCAGTATCGGATTCAACCGTAAAGGCTTCGGTTTTACTTAAGGTGTAGCCTTCGAGATTGGGTAGCACTTTAGAGAGTAAAAACGCTTTTTTCGTCTCATTGTTATAAACGTAGCGAGTGCCTGGATCATCAGAAGCATAAACATATAATGCACTGAACTTGCCACTCGGTGAGGTCGCTGTCACTACCGTATGCTTATTAGGGAATGAATGCTTAAATACTGCCTGTTGGAGATTAGCCTGTTGATCAAAATATTGTGTATTTAACTGGCCATTTTCGTAAAATGATACGGACTGCAATTGATTGTTTTCATCAAAAGTACTGTCTATTAAATCAAATTTTGGATTTTCATAAACGAGTTCGGTCACTCTTTGCTGTTTTATATCGAATTTATGCAACGCGACTTTGTCTGTGCTCTGATTACTAAGCACATACATGGTATTGTTATCGATAATATGTTGCGGGATAAAGGTTTCTTTGTCCGATGTCAAACTAAACAAGTGTTGCCATCTTTTATTCGTAAGGAATCGATAGTGAAAGTCAACTTTTTTTGCATCTTTATCCAGCGTTAATGCAAACAGCATTTCTTTATTTTCATCAAAGAAATAACCAAAAACATTTCGAAGATCATCATCAACTAAGGTTTTTGATGAAAATACCTTGTTCTTTAATTCATTTACTGTGACTTCGTATAACTTTTGATACTCACTATTACGGCTGTTATAACCATATAATAGGGTTCCTGAGTTAGGTTTGACCCTAACAAGGGAGCCTTCGAACGTTAATCGATTGGTTTTTGACCGTACAACGCCATCCTTGTGGATGATGTCTAGCACGGCTTGAAAGCTGTTCCGCCCTTGCAAATATTTTACATAGATACTGTTACTGTCTAGCCAAGCATATTCTGTAATGCTTTCATCGGCATCTAACTGAATGATGTTCGTGTATTCATTGGTTTCCACATTAATTAATGATAGAAACTTACCTTTTTCCTCAATAACTTCGCCGGAAATATATTTCTCATCGGGTGAAAATTGCAGATTGCTTAATGCTGAGTTGGCAAATAATTTATTTGCAGGAATGGGCGATGCAATGGAATGATTCGCACTTAATCCAAATATAAAAGTAAATAGTATAAATAGATTTTTCATTGTACAGCCCCTTCTTTAACTTTACGGGCGTACTCAAAGAAATGATCTTCCCCTGGGCCTGCGTAATGTAGTTCTCTTACTTGGTAAATTTTAGGGAAATGATCTTCTAAATACTCGAGTGCGTTGGTTGATTGGTTTTCTAAAATAGCTCTAACGCCATCAAATGAGAAATAACTCCATATTGCATCAATACTCAAATGGCCAATATAGTTTATTTTTCCAGGTTCAACATGAAAATTCCACATATCATCTGTTAGCCCTATTTTTAGATAGCGATTTAATTTGATATCACTAATTTCATAGTCACCCGCGGGCACATCAACCATGATGTAATTAGAGCCAAATTTTAAATCTTGTGCAGTCAGTTGCAGGTACTTAGTGCCGCTAAGCATTATGCTGTGTAAGTCTACATTGGTATCCACCGACATCAGCAAATAACCCGTGTTGCTATCGAGCGGCCTGTCTTGATCGTTTTTTAACTTTGAGATGGGTTGTATGCAACCGCTTAACAGCCAGCCGACACAGATTAGTAGCAAAAATTGCTTCATGAAGAGTGTATCCTTACGACAAATGTCCTTTAAAAATGATTTATAGATGAATCAATCAACAACTATGCAAGCTAGTCGCTTATTATTGTGAGCTACATACATTACACGTAATTATTACATTACTGCAATAAGTGCGATAGGGAATAAATTTGTTGGGATGAGCCCTAATTTAGTGCCGAATGTAGGGGAGAGGTATACGTGGGATCTCAGAAGATACTTACCTTGTCTGCCATCGTTAAGTGGTAATTCAAGCGGGGATTTTAGTTATCCCCGTTAAGTTTACAGTTTAAAGACTTTATTTAAGTAAGAATTAATTCAGCAAGGCATAATCCATCTTACGCTTAAGCCGTTTATTGGTGAATAAGCTTGCCATTTTTCACTACATCTTTGCAGGGATTGACGCCGTAGGAATAGGCTAGTTGTGCTGGGGTTGAAATATCCCACAGACAGAAATCCGCCTGTTTTCCGACCACTAAGCTGCCGACGTTATCTTCAATCCCAAGCGCCTTAGCGGCATTGAGTGTTAGGCCAGTTAAGGCTTCTTCCGGCGTTAAGCGGAATAGGGTGCAACCCATATTCAGCATCAACAGGGTCGAGCAAATGGGCGATGAGCCGGGGTTAAAGTCACTGGCGAGCACCATAGGCACGTTGTATTGGCGCAATAAATCGATTGGCGGTTTTTGGGTTTCCCGCAAAAAGTAAAACGCGCCCGGTAACAGCACGGCGCAGGTGCCGCTTTCGCTTAGGGCTTTTACGCCTGCTTCATCCAAATATTCAATATGATCAACCGACTTAGCGCCAAGACGTGCGGCCAGTGCGCTGCCGCCCATATTGGTTAATTGCTCGGCATGCAGTTTGACTTGTAAACCCGCAGCCTTGGCGGCGCTCAGTACGCGCTCGGTTTGCTCTAGGTTAAAGGCGATGTTTTCACAGAATACATCCACCGCATCGGCGAGGTTTTCGGCAATCACCGCAGGCAGCATCTTATTGATTATTAAGTCGACATAGCCGTCGCTATTGTCTTTAAATTCGGGTGGCACCGCATGGGCACCGAGGAAGGTGGTCTTCACATCCACATGGTGATGTTGGCCGAGTTCGCGGGCCACGCGCAGGATTTTGAGTTCAGTTTCGGTATCTAAGCCATAGCCAGATTTAATCTCAACCGTAGTGACGCCTTCCTTTGCTAAGGCATTTAAACGTTGGCGACCGAGGTCAAATAACTCGGCTTCGTCGGCCTCACGGCAGGCGTTAACCGTCGAAATAATCCCGCCGCCGGCGCGGGCGATTTCCTCGTAGGTGGCGCCCTTTAGGCGTAGCTCAAATTCATTAGCGCGATTGCCAGCAAACACTAAGTGAGTATGGGCGTCGATCAATCCTGGAGTGATCCAGCCGCCTTTGCCCCTGTAAACAGGAATGGACAACACATCGAAGGTGGGCAGTTCACTGCGTGGGCCTAACCAGGCAATTTTACCGTCTTTTACTGCAATGGCTGCATCGGTAATCGCACCATAAGGTGCTGATATGGAAGGGTCCATTGTTGCTAAATTAACGTCTATCCAAACCTGATCCCAAGACATCTTTATCCCTCGCTGCGTTGGTTTTTTGGCCCCGCAAACTCTTTATTATCGAAAGTTATGTGAGCTAGCTTGTATTTACTTGTATATACAAGCTAGGATTGTAGCCGCAATTTCGAACGTTTGAAAGAGTGGCTAGCACCTACTAGATTTTAGATTCTTATACCGAGGAAATGTTTTGGCTATTCCTAAGTTTGCAGAAATTAAGCAATACATTATCACCTGTATCGAGTCCGGTGAGTGGGAAGAGAATGCCCGCGTGCCCTCGGAGAACCAGCTCGCCGAGCTATTTGTCTGTAGCCGCATGACGGCGCGCCGTGCCTTGACGGAACTGACAGACAATGGGGTGCTAGAGCGTTCACAGGGGCTTGGCACCTTTGTGGCGGGGCGTAAGTCGCAATCTTCCATGCTCGCCATTCGCAATATCGCCGACGAAATCAAAGACCGTGGCCATGGTTACAGTGTGCAGCAGTTAGCACTCCATCGAGTCAATGCTAGTGCGCCGATTGCCATCGCACTGGCGCTCGAAGTGGACAGTTCGGTATTTCATTCAATATTAGTGCATTGCGAGCAGGGCGTGCCGCTCCAGGTGGAGGAGCGTTATGTGAACCCCGCCTTTGCGCCCGACTATCTGGCGCAGGATTTTAGTGAACAGACACCCCATGAATATTTGTCTCAGGTGGCGCCACTGACCGAAGCGCATCATACGATTGAGGCTATTATTGCCAGTAGCGAATTGCAGCAGAGGTTAGCGATCCCCGCGACCGAGCCCTGTTTACAGATTTTACGCCGCACTTGGTCACGCCAAGGGGTGGTGAGTTTTGCCAAATTAGTACACCCGGGTAGCCGCTTTAAACTCGGCGGACATCTGACATTCAATAAATAACAACTCGCGAAAACCCGTTAAGAGCTTATGCCTTTAACCTTAGGTTTAGCGACAAAAACACAATAAAAACAATAGCACTTAGCCGTAAGGCGAGTGAGTTCAACAGGTTGAAAGAGGACATCTCAATGGATAAGCGACACGACCCAAGCCGCCGCATTATTGCGCCCCACGGCAGCCAATTAAGCTGTAAAAGCTGGTTAACCGAAGCGCCAATGCGCATGTTAATGAACAACTTACATCCCGATGTGGCCGAGCGCCCAGAGGATTTAGTGGTTTACGGCGGTATCGGCCGCGCTGCCCGCGACTGGGATTGCTACGACAAAATCATCGAAGTGCTACAACGTCTCGAAGATGACGAAACCCTATTAGTGCAATCGGGCAAGCCTGTGGGCGTGTTTCGCACCCACGCGGATGCACCGCGGGTATTAATTGCTAACTCAAACCTAGTGCCACATTGGGCAAATTGGGAGCATTTCAACGAGTTAGATAAGTTAGGTTTGGCCATGTATGGCCAGATGACCGCGGGTTCTTGGATTTACATCGGTACTCAGGGCATTGTCCAGGGCACCTACGAGACCTTCGTTGCCGTGGCAAAACAACACTTTGATGGCATCTCCAAAGGCAAATGGATCCTCACTGGCGGCTTAGGCGGCATGGGCGGCGCGCAAACGCTCGCCGGGACTATGGCAGGCTTCTCTGTGCTCGCCTGTGAAGTCGACGAGACTCGCATCGATTTTCGTCTGCGTACTCGCTATGTGGATAAAAAGGCGACTTCATTAGATGAAGCCATCGCCATGATTGAAGAGGCAAACAACTCAGGTCATCCAGTGTCAGTGGGTTTATTAGCCAACGCCGCCGATGTGTTTGCCGAGTTAGTTAAGCGCGGTGTTACACCCGATGTAGTGACCGACCAAACCTCAGCCCACGATCCACTGAATGGCTATTTGCCACAGGGTTGGACTATGGCGCAAGCAGCCGACATGCGTAAAACCGATGAAGCGGCAGTCGTGAAAGCGGCTAAAGCCTCGATGGCGGTACAGGTGCAAGCCATGCTGGATCTGCAAGCGGCGGGCGCGGCGACCTTAGATTATGGTAACAATATTCGCCAAATGGCCTTCGAAACTGGCGTTAAAAACGCCTTCGATTTCCCTGGCTTCGTACCTGCTTATATTCGACCACTCTTCTGCGAAGGTATCGGCCCATTCCGTTGGGTGGCTCTGTCTGGCGATCCAGAGGATATCTACAAGACCGACGCCAAAGTGAAGGAACTGATCCCCGACAATCCACACCTGCACAACTGGTTAGATATGGCGCGCGAGCGCATCGCCTTCCAAGGTCTACCGGCGCGTATCTGCTGGGTGGGCTTAAAAGACCGTGCGCGTTTAGCGTTAGCCTTTAACGAGATGGTCAAAAACGGTGAGCTGTCGGCGCCAATAGTGATCGGCCGTGACCACTTAGACTCAGGTTCAGTCGCCAGCCCTAACCGTGAAACCGAATCTATGCTGGATGGTTCGGACGCAGTATCAGACTGGCCATTACTAAACGCGCTGCTCAACACCGCCAGTGGCGCGACTTGGGTGTCGCTGCACCACGGTGGTGGTGTAGGCATGGGCTTTAGCCAACACTCGGGCGTAGTGATCGTCTGTGATGGCACAGATGCGGCGGCTAAACGGGTTGGCCGCGTACTGTGGAATGACCCAGCGACAGGCGTGATGCGTCATGCGGATGCGGGTTATGAGATCGCCAAAAACTGCGCCAAGGAGCAGGGCTTAGATCTGCCCATGCTTAAAGGCTAACCGTGAAAAGCAAACTGTTAAAAACAGCCCCGTTAAAAACAACCAGAAGAATACGGATATAAAAATGAAATCAGTCAATCATTTAGTATTAACGCCCGGCAGCCTAAGCCTGGCGCAACTGCGTGAAATCAGTCGCCATAAACTGACACTCGAATTGGCGCCAGAGGCGATTACCGAGATCAACACCAGCGCGCAAATCGTGCAAAAGGTATTGGATGAAGGCCGCACCGTTTATGGCATCAACACAGGTTTTGGTCTGCTGGCCAACACTAAGATTGCCCCGGAAGATCTGCAATTACTGCAACGCTCTATCGTGTTATCCCATGCGGCGGGCACGGGCCAGTATATGCAGGACGCCACAGTGCGCCTGATGATGGTGTTAAAGATCAACTCCTTAAGCCGTGGTTTTTCGGGCATTCGTTTAGAAGTCATCAACTTCCTCATTAGCTTAGTGAATGCCGAGGTTTATCCCTGCGTGCCTGAAAAGGGTTCCGTTGGCGCCTCCGGCGACTTAGCACCGTTAGCCCATATGTGTTTGCCGCTGCTGGGCGAAGGTGAAATGAGCTACCAAGGGCAGATTATTTCGGCCGCCGAAGGCTTAGAAATCGCCGGCCTTAAGCCGCTCGACTTAGCCGCTAAAGAAGGTCTAGCGCTGCTTAACGGCACCCAAGCGTCTACCGCGCTGGCGCTGGAAGGTCTGTTCCATGCCGAAGACTTATTTGCCGCCAGTTCAGTGATTGGCGCCATGAGCGTCGAGGCGGCTATGGGTAGCCGTAGTCCGTTCGATCCTCGCATCCACGCCGCCCGAGGTCAGAAAGGTCAAATCGATTCAGCCATGGTGTTCCGCCATCTACTGGGTGATGAGTCCGAAATTAGCTTAAGCCATGTGAACTGCGAGAAGGTGCAGGATCCTTATTCACTGCGCTGTCAGCCACAGGTGTTAGGCGCTTGCTTAACTCAAATTCGCCACGCGGCCGAAGTGTTAGGCACTGAGGCCAATGGCGTGACCGATAACCCGCTGGTGTTCCAAGATACTGGCGATATTATCTCTGGCGGTAACTTCCACGCCGAACCTGTCGCCATGGCCGCGGATAACTTGGCGATTGCGATTGCTGAATTAGGCGCGATTGCTGAGCGTCGTATCGCGCTGCTCATCGATTCTAGCCTGTCTAAACTGCCACCTTTCCTCGTTAAGAACGGCGGGGTGAACTCGGGCTTTATGATCGCCCAAGTGACGGCGGCGGCATTGGCCTCTGAAAACAAAACCTACGCCCATCCTGCATCGGTTGACAGTTTGCCGACCTCGGCCAACCAAGAAGATCACGTTTCTATGGCGACCTTCGCGGCGCGCCGCCTGCGAGATATGAGCGAAAATACCCGTGGTGTACTGGCAATTGAATTGTTAGCAGCGGCGCAGGGTTTAGATTTCCGCGCACCTTTAGCCCCAAGTACAGCAGTGGCTAAGGCCAAAGCCGAATTACGTGAAGTCGTTGCCTATTACGATAAAGACAGATACTTCGCACCGGATATCGAAGCTGCGACAGATTTGTTATACACAGCAAGCTTTAACGCTTACCTGCCAGCAGGAACGCTAGCCAGCTTTTAAGGGGCATTATTATAAGTTCGCTTAAGCACTGAATGCATACAAAAAAGGCACAAACCCTTGGTTTTGTGCCTTTTTTAATGCCCTATTTTTGAGTTGAGCCTCACCCTGATGCAATAATCGCAGTATTCTTCAAAGTTATTAACCATATCCTTCAATACGCGCCTCAATAGAATTATTATGCTTCTCCGAAACCTGCATATAATGGAGTAAGTAGGATGATTGATATATTGGAGTTACAGGAAGAGTTTAAGTTTGCACCGTTTAATTCATTTAATCAGCTTAAGGAAGATAATTATTTAAAGTCTAAATCTGTATTTCGTCATCGCGCCTATAGCGTAGGCTCAATCACCAATAGTAGATTAAATTAGAAAGAAAACACGACTTTTCTACAGTCAGAGGAACTTAACCGTTATATGGGAGGGGTCATTCGGCATTTTGAACCCTTAATTATGGAAAGTAAGCATTATATTGAGTCTATTGTTCATCGACTGATAAAGAGTGCAAAAATCCCTCAAGATGATTATGAGATCGGCTGTCATCAAATTCGAATCTCTGCTGAAAATGACTTTAATGGCTATCCTGCCCCCGAAGGATTCCATCGGGATGGATTCGATTATATCGCGATTCATTGCGTCTCTCTCAATAATGTTAATGGAGCTATTTCTCTGGTGCGTCCTATAGGTAGTGTTAAATAGTCCTTGTAATCCAACAGGTGCAATACTCAGTGATCAAGAGTGGCAAAATATTATATTCTTGTGTAAACGTAAAAATATTTGGATTGTGAACGATGAAGAATATTTACTCGATTTTTCAGGTTCAATCATTAATAAATATGAATTGTCGTTATCTGTATCCAGTCTCTCAAAAATATATGGGTTACCAGCTTTAAGGCTTGGATGGGCGGTATCGAATAACGATAATATTATTGAGAATATGGTTAACTATAAGCGTTATACCTCGGTATGTAATTCACTGCTCTTGGAAAATATAGCCAAGAAAGTGTTGTCAGAAAAAGAAATGCATATTAAGAGATTCCGTAATTATCTTAATATTGGCCGTCCCTTGCTCGATAAGTTTGCCGAATTGACGAAAGATCACTTAGAGCTGATCCCGCCTAATCAAACACCTTACGCCTGGTTTAATACCAAAAATGCGGTCGATTCAGCAAAGCTTGTCAGGACAATACTGGAACAGCATCAGCTTTTGGTGATGCCTGCAGAGGTGTTTGGAACAAAAAATGGTATTAGACTGACCTATGCCCGTGACGAACAATTGCTCAGGACATGTTTAAATATGATATTGGATACATTGGCCGTGAGTGAGCGTCTCTAGGCTATGTAACGGGCAATTTCAGGTTGAATGAGCCCGTTATTTCAATGTCAGTGATAACTTAATCTTTATTTCGTGGGTATTAAATCTTCTTTATTCAGCTAGGTGATGGTAGTGAACATAAACCGCATATTTTATATAGCTAAATTGACGATCCCCATCGCAACCGCTTATGTACCACTCGGGCTTGCTTTGGGGGTGTTTATGGTGTCGAGTGGCGTTCAATGGTTTTGGGCACCGGTGGCAGCATTGGTTATTTTCGCCGGTTCAATTGAGTTCTTGGTCGTTAGCTTTATTCTCGCAGGGCTGCCATTGGCGACTGTGGCATGGACGACGTTAATCGTTAATTTTCGTCATATTTTTTATGGGTTATCTTTTCCGCTTAAGTTACTGCGTACGCCATTGCAAAAGTTATATGGTATTTTCGCATTAACCGATGAAACCTATGGCATAACTTGTACGAGTGAGGGTAAGAAGCTGACAGGAGCTGAGATTAGCCTGCTGCAAGTTATTAGTCATTTATGGTGGGTCGGCGCCACGTTAATCGGCGCGCTTATTGGCACTTTGATCCCTCCTGAAATAACAGGGTTTGAGTTTGCCTTAACCGCTATGTTTGTGACATTGGCTATCGATGCTGTGCGCCATACTGTGGATAATAAGCCCATCACATATGCTGTCATTTCGAGTGTCTTTGGGGTCTTGATGGAGTATTACGTCGTTCATAGTGCATTTTTAGCAGCTGGTTTAATTTGTTATCTAAGCTTAATCAGTAAAGATTATATTTACTCTAGAGAAGAGGCGATCATTAATGATATCTGATACGCATGTGCTTTGGGTGATACTAACAGTGTCCGCGGTCACTATAGGATTGCGACTCGCCCCTTTTATTTTGATGGCTCAGTTGTCTGATAACCAATATTTTAAATATATTGGACAGAGAATGCCTGTCGGTGTTATGACGCTGCTTGTGGTCTACTCCTTCATCCATGTCGACTTTAGCATTGAGCCTTATGGTGTGCCGCAAATTTTATCGGCACTGCTTGTTTTATTAGTTTATTGGTATCGAAAAAATGCACTGGCGTCGATAGGTATTGGTTTGGCCGTTCATTTGACATTAGTTAACTTCATTTTCTAATATAAAATAAACGGAGTGGAATAATATTAGGCTTTTCATTTATGGCTGATTGACTTCACCTTAACTGGGGTATAGCCATAGTGTTTTTTTATAAGGCGACTTAAGTGAGCCTGATCTGAGTAGTTGTATTTAACAGCAACATCGCTCACTTTTTCTCCTTTAATCAGTTCGTTAAAAGCTTTTTCTAATTTCATTTGCATAAAATAGCTATAGGGGGTCAAACCAAAAATCTGCTTAAATTTTTTGATGAAATGATATTCTGACAAATTAACGGCTTTCGCTATGTCTGCCACTGTCAATTTTGTCCCTATATCGCTATCCATTATTTCTATGCTTTTACTGAGTCGCCTTCTGTCATCTGAGTGATTAGGTTTTCCCTCGCTGGATAGGTCGATTAGTGAGTTGAATAGTTTCCAACCCATTTCTGACACTTCCTGGGGATGGCTATCATCACTCCTCGACAAGTCGAAGTAAGTTTCAAATAAAGTCACCATTGCAGTGCTAAAAATGGGTGATTCAGAAAATAAAAGAGGAAACTCGAAGTTGGGATGGTTTGCTCTCGCTATCTGATGGATAAATCTCTGGCTTATTCTGACGTTTCTGGTGGAAAGGCTCTCTTTCCCCACACCTTTACCATAATGCACATAGCCAGGGTTGATGATGCTTATTTGATTAGGACTATAGAATAGTGTTTTATTGCCGACTTTTAATTCTAATATTCCCGATGTGACTAAGGTGAAATCATAATCGAGGTGAAAGTGTGGCGAGCATTCATGGGAGAGTTTATGTCCCAGGGAGGTCATGACCTCAGGAAATATAGGGTTTACTTTAAAACAAGAGTACTTCAAGGTGCTCATTACCTACTCCAAATAATCCATTTATCGATACAGGGATAGCTTTTTCAGTAATGCGAAGACACTTTCATCGTTAGACCTACCACATAAGCCAATATATTCTAAGTTTTCACTATCGATTTCACGAGTTTGCCTTACTTGCTCTTCGTGCCCACCTTCTAACATAGTGTGTAAAAAATTAGTATGGCGACATTCTAATGCGATGAGTTCAGCTTTTATTCTTTTTATCTGATTTGAGTTTTTTGATGTGTAAATAATAAATGGATACATTGAAATGTTTGGGTGAATGCCACCACTGCCATCAATATAGTCATGGAAGTGGTTAGACTCGTCGGATAATTGATGCCCAAGACCTAAACTCATGTGAGCGAGTGCGTTTAATTGATGAATGATATTGGCTTTTTTGTTGATAATTGCAAAATATTTCAATGCAATCACTCCTTGATGCTTTGATAAAATATGAGACTTTCTTTGCGTATTTATGATGCCTGTAAGGCATTAGGGGGTCAAGAATGGTGGAGTCCCCGGAGTGTAAAGAAGTGGAAGCTGAAGTGTGGAGTGAAAGTGGATATGCTCACAATGAGTCAATCAAGACAATAACCTGCTTACCGAAGGCGCTTAGGTTTGGCTTTTAAGGCTTAGTTAGGCTTAGTTAGGGTTAGTAAGATAAGGAAAGGCACAAACTTCTGTTTGTGCCTTTTACTATTTCTTCAGGAAATACAAATAACTTCCTCAGAAAAAGCTTCCTTCAGTCGATATCTAACCGAGTTGGCGCAGGCTTAGCCTTGGCAATCTGCGGGTAAATACTCATCCGGAATACCGCTACTGCTACACACCCAAGTGACATTGTCTTGCTCATCGACTTTGGGCGATAGGTACACCTCATAGTCTTGGTAATCCCCTAGGGTTTCACCGCCCACAAACCCGACTATGCCATCGGTGTAGAGATTGAAGGTGGCCAGTTGCGCATCCGTGAGCCCTAGGGCTTCCAATTCAGTTGGCCAAGCTTTATTGCCTTGGTAGTAGGCCGTTAAGGTGTCTGTAATGGGGGTTAATGATTGATGTAATTGATTTATGTGTTTAACCGCTGCATCGGTATCGGGAACGGTCAAAGTTAAAGCCTGAGTTTGATCTGCTGGCGCCTCATAACTTATGCTTGCGCCTATCTTTTCTTGGTAGTCCTTATAGGCGGGAATGGCGACCGCAGCGGCAATACCGATAATGGCCGCGAGGATAATCATACCACCACCCGCTGTGCCCATACGCGGCATAAACAGGCTGAAAACATAAGCCCAAGCACTGCGAGAAGGCGCCGCATAATCTTTGCCCTGCGCCTTGGCTTGGATCCTCGCCATACGTTTAGTTAACCAAGGATAGCTGCCATTAAGCTCGTGCAATGACATCCAAAATCCGCTCGATTCTTGGGTTTGGCGAATATATTGGTCCACATTCATACGTTTCCATTGCTCAACCCCGGCCGCCAGCACGGCAACGGCATTAGTGGCCGAACGTAAACTATTACAGCAGCGCAGCCCGTGGAGATCGCAGGTGTATTCACAGGCGCGGGAATAGGCCGCGCCGACTAACGGCAACCAAGTGGCGAACACTAACAAAGGCGCTTTGCCTATATGATTGCGGCGAATATGGCCTAGCTCATGGCCGATATAGAAGTTAAGCGCATCTTTATCTGACTCAAGCGCATCCACAATGGATGAGAACAGCACTATATAGTGACGTCCAAGGAAGCGGGTCGCCAACGCATTGAGCATGCCATCGGCGGCGAGTAGGTAGGCCCTTGGTGGTTCTTTTATTTCTAAGCGCTCGCAGCAGGCTAAATATTGTTTATGTAAATCAGGGAATTGCTCTGCACTGATCTCAACGGCTGTACCTTTTAAGTAACTGATAAAGGCGGAATGGCTAAAGAGGTAGATGATGAAAAACGCCAATACATAAATCAGCGCGACACCTAAGGTGCCTATGATCAATCCGGCCCAGACGATCCCTGAAATAACAGCCAATAGGGTGAACAGCGATTTTTCCTTCGAATAGACAATATCCGTCATCTGAATGGGATTATCGTTCCCTGCGGTAATAACTTGTTCCATGTTGATCCTTTTCCTAATGAAGTGACAAACGGCGTGAAAATAGTCAATTTCACTAGGAAATTCAATCAATATAAACAGAAATATTCAATATATTTGTACACATATTAAATTAAATCTGTTTATTGCTGGCAGGTATTGTTGTCGCCGTACCGTTTTGAATGGCTTCTTGGGCGAGGGCTATCACCTGCTTTTCTGCTTGGCTGACCAGTTGTTGATGGACCTTACTGAGTTGCTCCATCTCCTTGCCGAGAACTTCCATCGACTCGCTCAGATTTTCGATTTGTGATTTGACCTCGGGGTCTTCTTCGCCAGAGGTGAGATTGAGCAAGAGTTTGTTGGTTTGGGCGCCGATGGCATCGCCTTTTTGCTGCATCTGTTCGCCAACAGCCTGCATTTTATTCCCTTGTTGCTGCATTGGAATAATGGCGCTTTTGATTTGGTCGACCAATACAGGATCGGTGATCACATAGGAAGTACCCGCGGTCTCGAACCACAGATAATCCGTCTGGTAAGGATTACCTTGGCGTGCGAGTTTTTCCCAATCGTCGTCGTGGCCCGCACCTACCGTCATCTCGCCATTTTTTTGCACATAGATCCATGAAAAATCAGCTTGGTTTTGGCTTATGATTGAAATGCTGTGCTGAGTTTCTCGGTTCGTTTGCTGGGTAGCCCAAATTGTGGCTGGGACTAAGGCGAGGATAAACAGGCTGCCAATGATTTTTGTGCTTGCACTCATAGTGTCTCCTGGTGTTGAAGGGGGATTGACTGCTTGCGTCTGCTAAGCATATCTGTGGCTATTCAGTATCTATGCCATAATTTTTTATATTATTTATCAATCGGATAGATTTGTGAGTGTCCGTGAGGATCCTGTGTAGCGGCCGTGCGTGTCCGTTAATGTGTCCGAGCGGTCAGTGGACACTTTTTTGCCCTAGTGTGCCAAATTGCACCTTAACGGCTTGGCATCATTTTTAACGCTTATCTGGTTAACCCTGTGCTAAGTCGGGGACGCTAAGACTGTTTTGGGATAGGCAGCTTAAAGGATTGCTTGCAAGGAATTGAAAGCCTGCTTCCAATTCCTTACCTCTGCAGGTTCACTCAGCGTGAGTTGATCTCAGTGATTTTGAGATTGATAAGTTGTTTCTGCCATTGGTTTTTATCTATGCCTTCTACCCAAATAACAGGGCTCTTACGTTGCTCGCCTTTGCGCAAATAAGTCTCTGGCATGCGGAAAATGGCTTCCCAGACTTCGAGTTTTTCGGTTTTGAGGAGTGTACCATCATCGCCAAAGAAGCTGGCTTCGACTTCAACTAAGGTCACATGCTCACCGCTGGTGCTGGCAAGTTCGAAGCTAAGGCCGAGTTTATCGCCCTTCCACTGGCTGTCGGTAAAGCTGACTTTAATGCCATCTTTGGCGGTAGAGCCTAAAAGTTCGGGTCTGGTTATGGCGTTGGCGGTAAGTGTAGTGATCGGTGCGGCAGTTGCCACCGTGGCTGCAGTAACGGCGGCGCTAGTGGCGACCACTGGGGCATTTACCGCTGGCGCTACGGCTTGGGTGGTTAATACCGCCGCGGCCGCTTTGGTTTCTGTCACTATATATTCCCAGGTAAAGTCGTCTTTAAGCCTGACTTGGGCACCGTTTTCAAGGGTGACTCTTGCGACTTCAGGTGCCACATCGGCGGCCACCACTGAGGATGAAAGCAACAGGAGTGAACTAAGTACACTAAGGCGAAATGGGGTTTGCATTGGATTTCTGGCTCCGGTATCCGTCTGAGTCAATATTCTGCCCTAACATAAACAATTTGCAGCATATTAGTCACTGCCTAAGTCGCATTTGGGTAAATAAAAGGTTTTTGAACCTTTAGCTTATCGCCGCTTTGAACCTGCTGCGTGGTGCTTTGGCTAATTCGACTAGCGCTTCGATGATGACTCGTAACTTAGGTTGGATATAAGGGGTTTTTAACCAAATTAAGTGGATGGGCGTATCTTCGGTGGCAAGCTCGTCCAGTACAGAGATTAGTTCACCGCTTTTAAGATGATCTTCAACCAGCCATATAGGTACCTGTGCTAAACCTACTCCCGCCAGTGTGGCCGCTAAAATGGCTTCACAATCGGCGATTTCGTGACGTACTGGAATGTCATAGGCCTCAGTGATCCCATCCTCATTTTTAAGTAACCAGCGATGTTGCTGCCCGAGTGGCCAGCCGACAATGCATTGGTGCTGGCCGAGGTCTTTTTTACTCTTAGGTGTACCGAGTCGAGCGAAATAATCGGGAGATGCACAGATCACTCGTCGCTGCTCCCCCAATCGACGGGCGATTAAATCCACAGTGTCATTGAGTTGTCCGACACGCACGGCTAAATCAATGCCGTCACTAAACAAGTCGGTCACTCTATCGTTGAAGGTGATGGATAACTCGAGTTTGGGGTATTTTTGCGATAGTACTAACAGGGTTGGCAGTATATATCGCCGCCCAAAGGTGATGGGTAAATCCACTCGCACTCGACCCGAGGGGATTTGTTGTTCGCTACCGAGTCGGCTCTGGGCATTTTCTAGAATGGCGATGGCATTTTGGCAGTCGGTTAGGTATGAATCGCCATCATTGGTTAAGCTCACGCGCCGTGTGGTGCGGTGCAGTAGCTTAGTGCCCAAGCGGGTTTCTAAGCGCACTATGCTTTTACTGAGTGCAGAACCCGTCATACCTAACGCCTGCGCCGCTAAGGTAAAACTGCCGAGCTGGGCAACTGTGACGAAATGGCGTATCTCAACAAATTGATTATTTATCACGGCAATTAATTCCCTGTAGGACTTAGTGAAGGTAATTTTAGTGACTTAATTAGGGGAAGTGAATCGCGTAAGCTACGACCAGAGTATGAAAATGTGTGTTAACCAACGGGCGAGAGCCATTTTGTGATTGATTAACAAGATTTTTCTATACAATCAACCTTGACCCCTATTGAGTGAGCAAACTATGAATTCGTCGAATAATCTGCAAGGTAAAGTAGCTTTTGTACAAGGTGGTAGTCGTGGTATCGGTGCCGCCATCGTTAAAAGATTAGCGAGAGAGGGCGCCGCGGTTGCCTTTACCTATGTGTCATCAGAAGCCCAATCACAATTGCTAGTTGATGAAGTGATTACTATGGGTGGCCGAGTTATTGCCATTAAGGCCGACAGCACAGAGCCTGAGGCTATTCGTCGTGCCATTCGCGAGACCAAAGCGCATTTCGGTGGCTTAGATATTGTGGTGAATAATGCGGGCACGCTGATTTGGGATAGCATCGAAAATCTGACCTTAGAGGACTGGGAGCGAACCGTTAACACTAATGTGCGCAGTGTGTTTGTGGCGAGCCAAGAAGCGGCTCTGCACATGAATGACGGCGGCCGCATTATCAATATCGGTAGCACCAATGCTGAGCGTATTCCGTTTGTGGGCGGTGCAATTTACGGCATGAGTAAATCGGCCTTAGTCGGTTTAGCCAAGGGATTAGCGCGGGATTTAGGCCCACGAGCTATTACGGTGAACAACATCCAACCAGGCCCAGTAGATACAGATATGAACCCTGATAACGGTGATTCATCTGAGCCAGTTAAGGCGATGGGCGCGCTGGGGCGTTATGGTAAAGCCGAAGAGATCGCCAGCTTTGTCGCCTTTATCGCTGGCCCAGAAGCGGGCTACATCACTGGTGCGAGTCTGATGATTGATGGCGGGTTTTCAGCTTAAGCTCAGCTTGTAATATCATTTAGGCACACAGTGTGAGTCTGCTGATCGTAAAGTCCGCCAAAGGAATGATTTGGCGGGCTAAGCCCAAATACTTTACTGGTTGATGAACTATTATTACGATCCGCCGGTCTTATCTGCTGTTAGCTTTTATTAGACGTTTATTTTTACAATCAAAGATTAAGACGAAGAGAAAGCCAAATTTTTACCTTACTGAATAAGAAAACAGGCAAGCTATGGGGCGTGATGGTGTTTACCATTCTGACCTTGTTCTGTTTAACTCAAAACAGTGGACTACTTAACTTGTTGCTCAATGAGTCGAGTGTGCAGGCGATGTCGGCTACGTCTTTTTCGGGTGCTGCTGTCAGCGCCAACTCAGTCGTTAACACAGACTCAGCTTCAAGCAGTATGGCTAGCAATGCTGACGCCCAATCGGCAGGTGCTGAGTTGGTTAAAAGTGAGTCTAAAAAATGTGAATTGTCTGAGAAATCGATCCGAGCCTGTATCGATACCCCGAGCACTATTCCATTGCTGATCTTGTTGTTCCTAATTCCGTTACTTCCCCGCGTTTCCCGCGTGATAACACTGTTACCCATACAAGGTTATCAGGCGAAGCCTAGGCGAATACATCTCACATTCTGCCGCTTTCAAGAATAGAAATAACGTATTTATCCACTCTTGAATTAAGCCTGCTATCACGCTGATGTTTCTTCAGCCGTGACTCTATTTATCACTAGAGCATGGTTAAGAAGCAAAGTAAGCCTTTACTCGGCATAACAAACAGTTAATGCCTATTTTGGGAACAAAATGAGTATATTAAAATCCATATTTACCAAATTCTGGATACTCGCCCTAATGGTGACGAGTCCGTCACTATTGGCCGCATCGACGGGGTGGTTAGTTAACGATAATCACCCGCCAGCTAAAGTACGTTTTATGCTGACGGGCGAAGTTGATCCCGCAACGAATACTTTGCCCGCTGTGCTTGAAGTACAACTCGAGGGCGATTGGAAAACCTATTGGCGCAGTCCTGGGGAGGGCGGCATTGCGCCGACCATCAAGTGGGATGGCTCTCGCAATCTACAGCAGGTAGATTGGCGATGGCCTGCGCCGGAGGAATTCTCATTATTAGGGTTGCAAACCTTTGGTTACAAAGGCAATACCACCTTTCCATTAACCCTAAACGTCGATGATATCGCTGCCCCGACTCAGCTGCGTGGCAAAGTGACCTTGTCGACCTGCACCACTATCTGTGTGCTGACGGATTATCAGATTAGTCTTGATTTCACGCCCAATGCGCTGCAAGCGGATACCGATGCCATGTTGGCCTACAACAAGGCCGTGTCGCTTGTGCCACAAAAAGTGTTGACCCAAGAGGGCCAAAATCCTGCCATGACAATGGGTTGGGATGCCGCCAAAGGCCAACTTGAAGTCAGACTCAATGATGCCAACTGGCAGAGTCCAACCGTGATTATCGATGGTGAGCCAGATACCACATTTAAGCTAGTGAGCTTAAAACCAAGTGAAAGTGATGCTAACGGCAAGCAATTGATTGGTATTTTCACTGGTCAAAGTTGGCTGGGTGAGCCCGAAGTCTTAGGTAAGTCGCTGAATGTCACAATCGTCGATAGCGAGCGGGCGTTGGAATACAGCGCCGAAGTTAAGCCTGTGGTGATTACCCAGGAAAGTACCTCGATATTTAGCATGATTTTGCTGGCGCTTATTGGCGGTTTAATCTTAAACGTCATGCCCTGCGTGTTACCAGTGCTTGGCATGAAGCTCAGTTCAGTGGTTGCCGCGCCCGATATGCAACGTAATCAAATCCGTCAACAGTTCATCGCATCGGCGTTGGGGATATTGGCCTCATTCTGGTTATTGGCTGGCTTTATCTTAATGCTTAAGCTCACGGGGCAGGCGATTGGTTGGGGCGTGCAGTTCCAAAACCCTTGGTTTATCGGCTTTATGGCGCTGGTGACCACAGTGTTTGCATTCAATATGTTAGGTGTATTTGAGATTAATCTACCCTCTAACCTGCAAACCAAGTTGGCGACAACGGGCGGCAATAATAACAGCGGTCACTTTTTACAGGGTATGTTTGCGACGCTACTGGCGACACCGTGCAGTGCACCATTTTTGGGTACCGCGGTTGCCTTCGCCTTGGGCGCCGATGTACTGAGCCTGTTTGCCATCTTTACCGCGTTGGCCGTGGGTATGGCGTTCCCTTGGTTGATTGTGGCGGCATTTCCGCAAGTGGCGGGTTATTTCCCTAAACCCGGCCGTTGGATGAACACTGTGAAAGTGTTTTTCTCCGGCATGTTGCTGATCACCAGTTTGTGGCTGATTAGCCTGTTGGCTAGCTTTATTGATGTGCTCTACCTGTGGCCATTAGCGGCTACCATTACACTGATATTTATGGTGTTTATGGCTAAAAAATATGGCGCGATTGCCATTGTGAGCTGCTTAGGTGTCGGGGTTGTACTGTCGGCAATCATCGCCTTTATGACGGTGAACCAGTGGGCTAAACCTTTACCTGCGGATCTTGCTTGGACGCCATTGAACCAAGAATCGATCAATCAACAGGTCGCCCAGGGCAAGACAGTGTTTGTCGATGTGACGGCCGATTGGTGTATCACCTGTAAGGCCAACAAAGTAGGCGTGATCCTGCAAGATCCTGTTTATAGCCTGTTGCAACAGCAGCATATAGTGCCGATGAAGGGCGATTGGACCACGCCTTCTGAGCCTATTACTCACTATCTGCAAAGCCATAATCGTTTTGGGGTGCCATTCAACGTGGTTTACGGCCCGGGTGCACCGCAAGGGATTGAGTTGCCGGAAATTCTATCGACTGAGCTTGTGCTTGCTGCGATAGAGCAGGCTTCTGCATCGACTGGAAAACCATCCGCAGAGGCAGGGAAATAACGCCAACGAACAGCCATTCATTTGGACGTTCCGAATGAGGCTAAACAAATATTCCGGTCAGGTTGAGTCCTGACCTAAGGCAATAAAAACGCATTATGAAACAGACAATTGAAGCGAAAGACGCAAATAAATCAATGCAGGACAATCGAGTCATTGGCGCCACAGTTATGTCAAAATTTAACTCTTTTTTAAAACATCATAAGTTGCAGATGTTTGCCGTATCGGGTGTGGCCATGGCCATGCTAGTGGTTTCCTTACCTTCGCTGACGACCTCTGCCTATGCCAAGGACAGTAGTTTATCGGCGGCGCAGCAGCAAGAAGTGCGAGCCATCATTAAAGATGCCTTGATTAATGATCCCGATCTTATGAGAGAGGCGATAATTGCGTGGCAAGCAAGGGAGCAAGAGGGCGCTAATACCGCCATGCAGGCGAGCTTAGCAACCCATCATCAAGCCATGTATGAAACCAAAAGCGATCCCTGGAAGGGCGCTGCGACACCTGAGATTGAGATGGTGTACTTCACCGATTTTAACTGCCCATACTGCAAGAAAATCGAGCCTTCGCTGAACCAACTGATTGAAGAATTTCCGCAGTTAAAAATCATAGTCAAAATGGTGCCGCTGCAGGGGGAAGGTTCCAAAATGGCGGTCGATTTTGCCCAAACGGTTTGGTTAAATGAGCCTGAAAAGTATCTCAAGGTGAAGGATATGTTGATGTCGAGTCCGCGTGGGCTCGATGCCGCCGCCATCGCTAAGGTCGCTAAACTGACGGCAACCGAGCGTTGGGTGGGTAACACGGATGAGCGTGTCGCTAAAATGGTTCATGACAATGTGAAATTAATGAATGAGCTAGGCATTGGTGGCACCCCAAGTATGATAGTGGCCGACACTGTTATTCCAGGATTAGTGCCTTACGAAGTGTTAAAAGAGCAGCTTGAAGCCGCGATTGCCGCTCAAGATAAGACCCAGAAGAGCAGTTAAGATGCAGCCAAAGGAAACTGAGAATATGAACGCCGAACAAGTTTCGATCTCTTTGCCTAAACGCATGTGGGGCTGGACTAAGCAGCTACTACTCTGGTTATTGTTAGCCCTAGTGGTAACCAGCGTGATGGATATTTGGCGTGGCAAAGATATCCCGCGGGATAATTTGCCGCCGCTACAGGGGATGACTTTGACTGGGGCTGAGGTTGATATCGCAAAACTTAGTCAAGATCAGGCTGTATTAGTGTACTTTTGGGGCACTTGGTGCCCTGTGTGTAATTATGTCAGCCCGGCGGTTAATCAAATGTCGGCCTATTACCCCGTGGTGACAGTTGCCATGGGTTCTGGTGAGGATGAGAAACTAAGAAAATATCTTCAACATCAAGGCTATGGCTTTGACACTATTAACGATAGTGACAGCAAGATTGCCCGTGATTGGTCATTGCAGGCGACGCCAACCATTATGATCTTTAAAGATGCCGAGTTAAAACACTACACGACGGGCTTTACGAGTCTGCCCGGCATGTGGTGGCGAATGCTCTTTAGTTAAACAGAATGTTGAAACCGAACGCAGTTTGCCGAATCCAATCACTTGGCACTAACCTGCGTAACCTATGCTAAATAACGCAGATTCAGTGCTGGAGTTATAGCCAGCACTGAGTATGAGATGTTCGGTGACACGGTATCTAATGCCTGCTTCTGCGCCCCATTGAGTGGTTTTATCTTCTTCCCACGTGGGTTTGCCATCGACAATTCTGGGGGAAATATTGTTGGTATAAGCTGTGGTGCTGATATAGGCACTGCCGCCCGCATAAAAGCTTAAGTCAGCCGTTAAACTGTAGCTTAAACCTAAGCGCCAGAGGCTTTCTTGGCGGTGGGACTGCGCTGGCTCTGGCACGGTAATGTCGGTTTCACGACTGCGAGCATAGCCTAGGTAATATCCCCATTGCTGGTAATTATTATCGAAATGATAGGGTGCTATTGTAATGCCGTAGAGATTATCCTCGCTGGGCACGTAGTCGAGCATCAGTGCGATATAAGGGGTGTTTTCAGTTTCATCCGACATAACAGATGGTTGCGAAGTGTTATATTCGGCCGCTTGAAGCGGTTGGCATAGACTCAGTAGTCCAATGCTAAGACAGGTTAGCGGGTATGAATAACGACACATGGGATAAGCTCCTTAGGATCAGATTGAAGATTGTTCATTTTCCTTTGTGTCAGGTCAATTCAAAATGATAAAATCTCTTTTAAAATAAGTGTTTGTAAATTTATTGTGTTTGGGTATCAGTATTTTTTAGGGTGATATTAACCGAGGTCAACTCGGCCGTTACCTTTGTATGGTTTTGTTGCGCTAGCGTTTAGGTTGGAGTGGAATTGTGGATCAGGAAATAAGACTCGAAATTTCGGCATGGTTAGCGGGCTTTGGGATTGATAGCCAACCCTCGGACGGCATATCGACCAGTGTGATGCTGCTGGCATGTGTACTGTTAGCGGCAATCGCGTACTTTATTATGCGTCGCGGGGTTATTCGCGCGGTGAATATGGTGATCCAACGTTCTAAGGTGACTTGGGACGATGTATTTATGCGCTATAGAGTGCTCGAAAAGCTCGCCATGTTAGTCCCGGCTATCGTGCTGAATTTATTGGTTCCTATCACATTAACTGAGCACCCAGTGCTGAGTAGTCTTGTCGATCGCCTACTGAGCATTTGGTTGGTGGTGCTGATGATCCGCGCTATTTACGCCGGCCTAGACGCGGTAAATGAAATTTCAGATATAAATTTAGTCAGCCGGCGTTTACCTGTGAAAAGCTTTGTGCAGCTCACTAAGTTATTCCTGTTCTTCGTGGGGCTTATCGTTTCGATTTCAGTGCTGGCCGCCCAATCTCCCGTGTACTTCCTCAGCGGCTTAGGGGTAGCGACGGGTTTTGTGATGTTAGTGTTTCGCGACACTATCTTAGGTTTTGTGGCGGGCATTCAGTTAGCGGCTAACCGTATGGTGAGTAAGGGCGACTGGATCCAGATGGACAAATACGGCGCCGACGGTGCGGTAGAAGAAGTCTCGCTGACCACAGTTAAAGTGCGTAACTGGGATAAAACCATCACTATGATCCCCGCCTATGCCTTAGTGTCGGATGCGTTCCGTAACTGGCGAGGCATGTCGGAGTCGGGTGGTCGCAGGATCAAACGTGCGGTGAATATCGATATCAACAGTATCAAGTTTCTGACTGAGGAAGAGCGAAATCGTCTCAGTAAAATCAACTGTTTGAAAGAATATTTCCCAGCAAAGATCAATGAGATCCGAGAGTCTAATGCTAAGATTTCCGATCTCGATATGATGGTTAACGGTCGCCATCTAACAAACGTGGGGACTTTTCGCGCTTACCTGCAGGAATATCTACAGCGTCACGATAAGGTGCACAAGGACATGACCTTAATGGTGCGTCAGCTCGCGCCAACGACCGAGGGGTTACCGATAGAGATTTATATCTTTACTAACGATACCCGCTGGGCATTTTATGAAGCGATACAAGCGGATATCTTCGATCATATCTTTGCGGTCTTGCCCGAGTTTGGCCTACAGGCTTTCCAAGCGCCCACGGGCAACGATATCCGCAGTTTAAAATCGGTTAAGATCGATTAATACCCTGGGATAAACATCAGGGCTAAAGGATATTGGACAGTTAGTGTTTTGCATCAGGGGCATAATCGGGGATAACTTTCGGATGACGGCCCTTAATGCTACGGTAAAAATGTAAAATCTCACCCATATCTTGGGCTATATCCCCACTGGGTTGCAGTGGGGTATGGATCACCACAGTGCGGCGGCTAAAGTCTAGGCCTACGGGAACAATCGGCACCCCAGCCTTATTAGCTATATGGTAGAAGCCACATTTCCAGCGCTTAACGGGACTGCGGGTTCCCTCGGGGGCTAACGCCAGCTTGTAATCGGGTTTTGACTCAAAAAGCTGTACGGCAGAATCGACTAAGTTGTTGTTTTTGCGCCTATCTACCGGACTACCACCTATGGCACGAAAGAACCAACCCCAAGGCGGAATAAATAACTGATGCTTACCGAGGAAGTGGATTCGAGTATTTAAAGCACCGCGGGCGAGGACGCCAATAATAAAATCCCAGTTACTGGTATGGGGCGCTACTATCACAATGTATTTCTTCAGTGCGGGCAGTCCCCCTTCAATCTGCCAACCCAAAATCTTCAGTAGCCAGTAACATAATCTTGTAAACATAGTTCAGTGCTCAGAGTCGAAAAATTAATAATATCATCAGCTTTTTTGAATTATAAATCGGCTTAGACAAGATAGTCTGTGCCGAATTCGCTATAGTACAGTTTAACCTGATTCTTGGGGAGCGATACTATGTTGCTGGAAAGAAGGATGTTGCAGAAAGGATGGATACAAAAATGCATTTTGCAGGGTTCCACTCTGTTATTACTACTACTGAGCTGTTATGCCAGTGCGGTACCTACGGATGAGATCACCCAAATGCTGAAGGGGCAGGAAGATGCGTGGAACCGCGGCGATCTCGATGCCTATATGCAAGGCTACTGGAAGAGTAGCCAGTTGCGATTTGTTTCTAATGGTAAATTTCGTTACGGCTGGGATGAAACCCTCGCCGCCTATAAGAAAAACTACCCGAACAAAGCCGCCTTAGGGGAGCTTAAGTTCACTATTGCAGAAATCAAAATGCTCAGCAATTATGCGGCCATGGTGGTGGGGCGTTGGGATTTACACCGTCAAAAGGATGCCCCGACAGGGGTGTTTACCCTCTTGGTGGAAAAAATTGATGACCGCTGGGTGATCACTATGGACCACAGTTCGGATTAACGGGCTAAATCAGGGTTGTGAACGTTTTGGTGCAACGGACGCTGTTGGCAGGGTAAAGTGAAAATCCTGCTGCCCGAGTCGCCGGCCTTTGCCATCGAACCTCACCTCGGTAAAGTGGATTGCGCCCAATGTATCTTCGAGCAAAATACTGGTGGAGCGGGTGCCATAGTCGGGGTGGCGAATATAAATTGCCGCTAAACGCCGCTCCCATTCGAGCCCTATACCCGTATTGGGTAGCTCACTGTCCAGGGGAAGGGAGTCGTCTTGCATCAGTTGGATCAGTGCCTGCACGTCCAATTGGCTCGCCTGCTTGATCAGGGTTTCTAGTGCCTGCTGTCCCTTGGCCATTTTAGGCCAAATATCATCGAGGGCACCATTGCTAATCGCATGGAAACCATCGGCTAATTTTACCGTTTCCCGCTTGATGCTGTTAAAACAATACAGATCAGTGCCTTGGCCAAAAACCAAATTAAAGGGTTGATAATCATCGCAATGTTCGGCGAGCCAGTTTGGACAAATCAAGGAGCCAGAACTCAATGCTTTAGTGATAAGCTCGCCGCGACTGCGCATGGCTTCTGGGTGCTTTTGTGGCATGCGCAAGTTGGTGACGCCCGCAACTTGGCCTTGCTTATTCACTCCAAACCAAGTGCCACCCGCCTGTAAATCCTTACCCGCGAGAATATTTTGCTCCGGCGGCCAAATATGCGCTGGCGCCGTTGGCCTATGGTGGAATTCATCGCGATTGGCGCAGATGATTAGGGGGTAGTGAGGATGAGCATTAAGGGCGACGAAGAGTATGCACATGATAGGCTAAATTAATTCAACGATAGAATTAACTTAGCCTGTCTAACCACAAATGAACAGTATTAGTGGTGGCTGTGTTTATCTGCTCGAGCCTGCTGCTCCTGTGCCGATGCTGGGGTCACATGATGGGAATGGGGGTGTTCATGGGCGTGATGGCCGTGGGAATGCCCATGTCCATGGGGAGCTGGTTTGACCAACATCAGGCGGCGTAAAAATTTACGGGGACCTAAGCGTAACAAACTCGCGGCAAAGAGTCCTGAGAGCATGAGTAATGCGACTAGATTGAGAGTTTCCGGCAATGTGATCAATGAGAACCACATAGGCAAACGCAGCGCCGCGACTAAAGCGACGCTAATGATCGTCAGCAGAATACCTCTCTGTGCCCATGTCATCAATTTGAGCTGGGCGATATTGAGCACAGGTGCGGCAATCAAAGGCAGCATGATGGCCACTGGACTCCAACCGCTGTAAGCGAGGGCGAGGGCGAGTACGGCGGCACCTAAGTTACAGAAGCGCATAGGTAAAAAGACTAACAATAACACTATGACCTGCAACATTGGATTGCTTAAGGGCACAGATGGGTGACCGATCAGATTAACCAACACTAGGCTGAGTAAAATCCAGGGTGCACTGCGGTCAACTAAATGGGCAAAACCAAAACGCAGGGCATGGCTGGGTAACTTAGTGTGCGGATCCGTGATTTCAACCCGATTGTGGCTCAAATAAGCACTCAGGATAAAAACCACCAGTAGCTGACATAGTGCCAACCAAGGACCAAGCAATAGCACAGTAATCACCAGCGCCTCTGGGCCCGCTAAGCGTTGGAACCAGCGTCGGAATAGGCTGCTGTCCTGTGGGGTTAATCCAAATTTAAAACGCAGTGTGGCGACGGCATAACTGAGCAAGAGTACGGGGGCTATGGTCATTAGCCAGCTCATTAATTGCTCTGTGCTGTGGTCGTGATGGGCATGCTCGTGGCCACCAGAGTCCATCAACAGCAGTGCCATTAACAACCCAATTCCTAATAAGCTGCCGATGCCAGCCTGATATTCGTACTGACCCTGCTTATCGGCATCGTGTTGGCCATGGGGTTGATGCAACACGACATGTAGAATCGAACCAGTGACAAAGGCCTGCAAATAGACGGTATTATCTAGGCTGAGTTGCGATAATAATTGTTCACCCGCAAAGTAACCCACGCCGGTGAGTAGCATCATGGCCGTGAGCACTAAACTTGCCCAACGGGTGCCGACCTGAGGTTTGAGCAGCCACCAAATGGCTAGGCCCACGGGAAGACGATGCAAAATCACCCCAAGGGCGAGTAGGCTAGAGTTTCCGTCCTGCTGGGCTAATACCATAGCCCCACCATCGGTGATGGTATGCAGTAATAGCCCACCAATCCCAAGGGATAGGGTGAGATTGTGGGTGATTTCAGAATAGCGATGGAATAAGCGTTCGCTGGCCGTCGGCCCCCATAAACCGAGTACGACAAAGACGATTGCCAGCAGGCCGCCATGTTCCAGTAGTTCCGGCAAAATATGGATCAGCACTAATCCGCCTAAGGAGACGAATATAAAGCCATCGAGCCCCTTCTGTAGCCCGCTGCCCGATGAAAAGTAGCGATAAAACAGTGGCCCGATTAAGAGTGCGATACAACTAGCAAGAAGATAGAGCATGGATTCCACGAATTTTGCTGAAAAAACGCCATAGTATACCAGTTGAAATTAAAATGAGCAGCGACTTACTGGCAATTTACCAAAGCAACCGTTTCCCTGTTATTTCGCTCGAAGAAATGAAGTTTGCGGTCAAAGGTTTAATCTTGCTGCGCCCTAAGCGTTCAGCGGGATGAAATTGACAATGGCGTTGTTGCTTGAGGCCATCATTAGGAATTTTATAGATAATTTTTCACATCTGTAACGCGAAAAAGTTATACAATATCGGCTCATATTGGCTTAGGCGTTGATAAAGTTAAATGGATATATTTTCTGCAGCGGTTATGTTGTTTCTGATTATGGATCCCCTCGGGAATTTACCTATTTTCGCGTCGATTTTACGGCATATCGATCCCAAGAAGCGCCGTAGGGTACTGATCCGTGAGTTACTCTTTGCATTAGTGATCATGCTTGCCTTTCTTTACGCGGGGGAGGCTATCTTAAGTTTCTTAAATCTGCGTTCCGAATCCGTGAGTATTGCGGGCGGCATCATTTTATTCCTGATTGCGATTCGGATGATTTTCCCCCAACCCGGTGGCGTAGTCGGTCTTGCCGCAGGTGAAGAACCGTTTATCGTCCCTATGGCGATCCCATTAATGGCGGGGCCATCGATCCTAGCTGCCTTGATCCTACTGGCACATACCGACAGCTCGCGCATGGGAGACTGGACCATAGCTTTGGTTTCGGCCTGGGGAGCGAGTGCGGTGATCCTGATGTTCTATAAGCTCTTTACCCGTATGTTGGGTGAAAAGGGGTTAACCGCCGTTGAACGTCTTATGGGTATGGTACTGGTGATGATATCGGTGCAAATGTTCCTCGATGGTGTTTCAAATTATATGAAAACCGCGGGATAACATGCCCCTAAATAGCCGTTTCGAATTGTAGATCACTTTATAGAGCGAGTAGGGTATCGGTAAGCAGACCCTCTGCGCCATGGATGGCGCGGTGGAGTCCTCAGGGAAGAGTGAATGGCGTGCCTGTGTGCGGTACCCTACGATGCAGCATAATTAGGAGCAGTTATTTAGTTAAAAACCGTATTAACTTAGCGTTAATGCGTTTTTTTTATGGCTGAACACCTGAACTGTGGTTATGGACGGTTAGCTGAATGGATGCTGACAAAATATAAAATCAACTCTGTAAAATAATAGTTCAAGTTGTTACTCATATGTGGTGCTGATAATGTTGGCTGCTCTTCCTGCCTAGGCTGGAAGAGTTAACTCAATCTTGCCGTATATAAAGGCGCACTTGTCTTATTACCAATGGGCACTAGCCTTAATGAGTTGCTTGGCCGAGGCGCATAAGTCGTTATGGAAGGAAAACTGAAGATGCAAACAATAAAAGCTATGACGGCATTTGGATTGATGCTGGCATTGATCAGCGGCGCGAGTATGGCTGCACCCCAGCAAACGCCAGCGGATGCGGGCGTTATCAATAAAGATCGTATTTTATATTGGCTGATTAAGCGGGGCGAAGTGTCAGCCGATGCGAGTGAGAGCATCAAGCAGGCCGCAGTTCAGGCTTATATTCAGCGAGCCATGGTCGCACAACCTAAGTTACCTCGCATTGAGGTTGAAGCCGAACATGCCCGCCAGCAAACAACCCAATCATCCCTGATGCTGCGTTCTCCAGCACAGCGTGCGTTGGCCGATGCCGATGTGACCAAAACCGTTAAAGTCTTAACAGTGCTGATTGATTTTCCGGACTTAAAATTTAATAACAATGGGTTAACGGCCAGTGATACCGACATGTATTACTCCAGCTATCCCACTGCACACTATAAAGGTTTACTCTTTTCAACGACGGGATTTGAAGGCCCACAGGGCCAGACACTGACTTCGGGATATCAGTATTATCAAGCGGTTTCGGGTAAGAGTTTCTTTTTCACTGGGGATGTAAAGGGTTGGTATAGCGCCAGTCAAAATGCCGAATACTATGGTGCCAATGATCCAGACACTGGCAGTGATACGCAAGTGACTGAACTGGTAAAGGAGGCGGTATCCCAAGCCGTTGCTAATATGTCGGAGACTGAGTTAGCAAGCTATGATGTTGAAGATCCGTATGATTTAAACAATAACGGCAATAAGAACGAGCCCGACGGTATTATCGACCATGTGATGATCTTCCACTCCAGCATAGGTGAAGAGGCCGGGGGCGGGAAATTAGGGGATAACGCCATCTGGTCCCATCGTTATTACGTTGACCAGAGTACTCAGGGTTACAGTATTCCGGGTTCAACCAAAAAACTCTTTGGTTATACCATTCAACCTATTGATGCGGCAGCGGGGGTTTGTACCCATGAGTTTGGCCATGATCTAGGCCTACCCGATGAGTACGACACTTCTGATACTGAGGGTAAAGACGGCTCGCCAGTGGGGCTCTGGTCATTAATGTCCGGTGGCAGTTGGGCAGGGACTATACCCGGTGCACAGCCCAGTGGATTTAGTCCCTATGCCCGTTCTTACCTGCAGGAAAAATATAAAGGCAAATGGCTCAATGAGCGTGAAATTGCCCTAGAGAGCATCCCTAACGCCGGAATGGAAATCACCCTAAATGAAGCGGTTAATCAAGAGGTTATTAACCAAATTGCGATTCCATTGCCCGCCGCGCCCATTCCCTTTAAGGCGCCCTTTCAGGGCAGTTATCAGTACTATTCTGGCCAAGGGGATATGCTGACTAATAGCATGAGCTTTACGACTACTCTGCCAGCCACTACCGATAAACTGACGCTTTCAATGCAGGCGAGTTGGGAAATTGAAACCGACTACGACTATATGCAGGTCAAAGTGAATGGTACGGCGATTGCGGGCAACTACACTAAGTCCAGCAACACGATTAACAGCGCCCGGCATATTATTACCGATAAATCATCGACTATTTCGACTGCGGTGGGCAGTGATGCTTGGGTCGCTTTGGAATATGACTTATCGAGTTATGCGGGCAAGGCCGTCACAGTCGAATTCAACTACATCACAGATGAAGCGGCAACCGAGTCGGGTATCACTATCGATAATATCAGCATCAAGCAAGGTGCAACTGAGCTGTATGACGATAATGCCGAAGTTGCGGGTAAAGCCACTCTGACAGGCTATAGTCGCATTACCAACACTCGCCCCGGCGCCGCATCCCGCTACCTCATTCAGTTACGCAGCCATAATGGCATTGATGCGGGACTGAAAGATGAGGGTTATGATCCCGGGGTATTACTGTGGTTAGAAGACTACGGTTACAGCGACAATAATGTTGTTGACCATGCAGGCCATAGCTTGATTGGAGTGGTTGATGCCGACCAAAATATGATAGGCACTCGCTCAACCGATGAGCAGATCCGCGATGCCGCCTTTAGCACGGTAAAACAAACCGCCTATGCTGGGGATAATCACCTGGCAGCCGTCACCTTATTCGATGACAGCTTAGATTACAGTGCGCCGCTGCAACCTCAGTCGGGGATGGTGTTACAAAAATTGGGGGTGACTATGGAAGTCTTATCCCAGGCGAGTAACAACAGCACCGCGGTGATCCGCTTAGCAAATGCCAATACCGATCCTGAGTTAACCCCATTAACAGCCGCGATTACCTTAGTGCAAACGGGTCAAACTGTGGCTGTCTCAGCGGTTGCCCAAGGGGGGGAAGGTGCTTACAGTTACGCGTGGGACTTCGGCGTTGCGGGGGCTTCAAGCACGCTTGCCTCAACGACTTACACTTATACCAATGGAGGCAATTACACTATCACGCTGACGGTCACAGATACTAAGGGTAACCAAGCCACAGCCACTCAAGCCCTAGTGATCACTCTGCCTCTTACGGTTAACTTTTCTCACACTGCTAATCAGTTGACTGTGAGTTTCACTAATACATCCGCGGGTGGTTCAGGCAACTTAACCTATGCATGGGATTTTGGTGATGGTTTAACTAGCTCAGCCGTCGCACCAAGCCACACCTATGCGAAAGCGGGAACCTATACGGTGACATTGAAGGTCACCGATGAACAGAATAGTCAGGCTAGCAGCAGTAAGACTATCACTGTGACCGCCCCCGTAACTCCGCCAGCGAAGGAAAGTTCAGGCGGGGGAAGTTTAGGATGGTTAAGTCTCGCATTCCTTGGCTTATTCGCTTGGCGTCGCCAGCATTAATGCAATTAAGTTGAGCCGATAAATATAAAATGCCTCTAAATAGAGGCATTTTTGTTTGTTAGCGTTTGTTGAGGGCTTCGATAGCTTGCACTGCCGCGGGCAGAAAAATCTCACTGACGATCATCTCGTCGTGGCCGTGGTGAAAATAACGCCGCCGCCCCCAAAGTTCATCCTCGACACTTTGATCTAAACTCGCGGCCAGTTGAGCTAGGCGGCTACAGGTTTCGAAGCGGGCGACTTCAATTCTGCCGGGAATAAAGTTATCTTGGCTGAACAGCAGTTCTCCCAGTGGGCGAGTGCCAAGACCAAGAAAATCTGCTTGTCGTTCAGATAGTAAGGTTTGTGGGATCAAGGTTCTGGCAAATACCCAAGGAATAGTGTCGAGGCAGAGTAAAACTTCACGGATCCAAACTAAACCCTGCTGGGGATATTCGCCTTCGAGTGGGGCGAGCTGGCCTTCTCCTAACACTTTAACCTCAAACTGGTTGCAGCAGGTTTTTAGTTTTTGTGTCAAGCTGCCCGGCGCGAGCAACCAATCTTTCAGGGGGGATTGGGGAAGTTTATCGGCACTATCGGCACAAAACCACTGAATAGATTCACCATAGGGGAAGCTTAAGCTGGTCACATTCATTAAATACTCGTTACAATATAAGCAAACGTCGGCAGTCTAGCAGATAGATTGGGAAGTTTCTTCCATCGACCATTATTGTTTTTAGGGAGCCGCAAGCCGCTATGAAAAAAATATTATCAGCCTGCCTGATTTTGCTCAATTTTGCCTTTAATGCTTATGCGGCCGACGAAAAAGAAGCGCCGCCCGCAACACAGAGTGAATATGCCTATTACGGCTTCGAGCCCGAGATAGTGACTAACTATATTTCGAACCGCAAAAAGCTTGGCTTTGTGAAGATCAGCGTCGAATTAATGGTGAAGGATCCCGATGATCTCATCATTGTTGAGCGCCACGACCCGTTGCTGCGCGCCGCGATCATTGAGGTATTGGGCAACCAATCGGAAGAAAAGATTAAATCGCTCACCGGCCGTGAAGAAATTCGACGCGAGTGTTTCGATATGGTCAATAGTTTAATTACCAAAGAAGCGGGTAAACCTTTGATCGTGAATCTACTCTTTACCTCTTATCTGTACGATTAACTCGCGCAACTATTTTACCGGAGGCCGACGCATGTTGGCCCGCTGCGCTAGCAGAACCCCTATACACTAGAGCCGCTATGTCAAAACCTGCCGTTAAATCCACTCTCAAACCCAGTACCGCATCTCGGGGTAAAGTACACAGGCGGCCAAATGTTGAGCGAGTGGCGCCAGAGAGCCACCCCGTGGAGAAGCAAAAGGTGATAACCACTGCGGACAGGGGGCGCAATCCGTTAAAAAAGGCCCTGCATCCACGCAATGTTCACCTTAAGGGTTATGATTTTTCTGCGTTAGTCACGGCATTACCTAAGCTTAAAGCCTTTGTTCGCCCGACGCCCTACGGTGCTTTATCCATAGATTTTGCCGATCCACTGGCGGTGAAAACCCTCAATGCTGCCCTGCTTAAGCATCACTATGGTGTTGAATATTGGGATATTCCTAAGGGTGCGCTTTGTCCGCCTATTCCCGGTCGCGTCGATTATTTGCATTACTTGGCAGATCTTTTAGCCGAAGGCGATAAGTCATGGGCTCTGGGTAACGCTAGGGTGTTAGATATAGGTACTGGCGCGAATGGCATCTATCCCATATTGGGCAGTCAAGTGTACGGTTGGCAGTTTGTCGCCTCGGATATCAATGCCCATTCACTCGCCAATGTGCGGCGCATTATCGAGCAAAACCCAGTGCTGCAGGGGCGGATAAGTTTACGATTACAACTAGATGAACAGGCGGTGTTTAAGGGGATCATCGAGGCCGATGATCGCTTCGAGCTGACCCTGTGCAATCCTCCTTTTCATGCATCGCTTGCCGAGGCCAGCGAAGGCTCTTTGCGTAAGGTGCGCAATCTTGCTGCGAACCGAGGGGGAAAGGCTCCGCTTGCAAGTGCTAAGCTGAATTTCGGTGGTCAGGCGGCGGAACTTTGGTGCCAAGGTGGCGAGCAACAATTTTTGGCAACCATGATCCGTGAAAGTCAGATGTTTGCAGATCAATGCCTGTGGTTCACTAGCCTAGTGTCGAAAAAGGAAAACCTGAAACCTTGTTATCAGGCGTTGGCAAAGCTTGGAGTCGATACAGTGAAGACGATTGAGATGCAGCAGGGCAATAAAATTACCCGCGTGCTGGCGTGGAGTTTCCATTCAGCGGCGAAACGTTTGCAGTGGCGCAGTGGGAGATTGAAATCGTCTAAATAAAACAGGCGCATAGTGCGCCTGTTTGCTCAATAATTAAAGTGATTACCGCGCTTTATCTTGGGGATGATCGCGGCGAAATAGTACCCATTCTTCGATTTTTTCACCATTGGGCAGGGTACACATGCCTTGCTCACCTTCTACATTTTTCTGTATTTCCAAGGTGCCGCCAAGGGACACACAATATTCGGATGCTGGATTAGCAAGTTGCACTTTTGCCTCGGTTTGAGTGTTTGCTGTCTGTTCGGTTTTATCCCCACAGCCTGCTAATAAGCTGCTGCAAATGAATAGACTGAGTAGAATGGGGGAAGCTAATTTCATGCTATTTCCTATGGATTGATGTGCTTATTCATGCTCTTACTGACCACAAACCGAGCAATTGGGCTGCTTAGGTAATTTCATCTCGCGAAATTCCATCGTCATCGCATCGATCATCAAAATACGCCCGGCGAGGGGTTTACCCATACCCGTGATGACTTTGATGGTTTCTACTGCTTGCAAACAACCGACCATGCCCACGACGGGGGCGAGAATACCCGATTCGACACAACTGAGCTGTTGTTCACCAAATAACGAACTAAAGCAATGATAACAAGGGGTTTGCTCTTGATAGTCAAATACTGTGACCATGCCCTCCATACGGATGGCGGCGGCGGAAATGAGGGGTACTCTATGCCTAAAACAGCTGAGATTGAGTTGCTCACGCACGCTGATATTATCGGTACAATCGACGACTATGCTGTGGCTGGCAACTAAGGCTTCAATTTCATGATCATCCAATACTGCATTGATTATATTGATTTTTACATGGGGATTAAGTTGGTTTAGGCTCTGTTTTGCCGATTCGACCTTAGCTTGGCCAATATTAGCATCCTGATGCAGTACTTGGCGCTGTAGATTGGAGAGTTCGACCGTATCGAAATCCACTAGGGTCAGTTCGCCAACGCCCGCAACGGTTAGGTATTGTCCCGCGGCGCAGCCTAGGCCACCAGCACCGATCATCAGGACCTTGGCGAGTTTTAAGCGTTCTTGGCCGTCGATATCCATGGATTTGATGGATATCTGGCGGCTGTAGCGGGTGAGTTCGCTGTCGCTAAGGATGTCTACTTGTTCGTTCATGAAGAGGCCTTAGCAGAGTACGCTGTTAAAGGGTTCAACCGTGACTTTAGTGCCCGCCGGCGCGTCGCCCTGGTACTGTTCCAATAGCACAAAACAGTTTGCCAGACTCATAGAGGTTAACATGCCCGAACCTTGGCTGCCTGTGATGGCCACTTCGAGTTCACCCTGGGGATTACGGCTTAAAATCCCCCGTTGATATTCGACGCGGCCCGGTTGTTTACGCACAGGCGTGGTGAGAGTGGCATCTAACATCAAAGGCTCTACTGGTGTTAAACCTTGCATCTTGTTCAATATTGGCCAAACGAGTTTATAAAAAGTCACCATGGAAGAGACGGGATTGCCCGGTAAGCCACAGAATATCGCCTGACCAATCCGCCCCATGGCGAAGGGTTTACCCGGTTTAATCGCGAGCTTCCAGAAGGTGATTTGCCCTTCTTCATCGAGAATTTGCTTGGTGAAATCTGCCTCACCGACCGAGACCCCGCCGGAGGTTAGCACTAAATCCGACTGGCTGGCGGCATGGCGAAATGCGTGGCGAATCGCCTCGGGATCGTCGGCAATCACCCCTAAATCCAGCCATTCCACATTGGCGCGGCTGAGTAAGCCTTGGATGGAATAACGGTTTGAATCATAAATCTGCCCCGGTGCTAATTCGCTACCAACCGGGCGTAGTTCATCCCCAGTAGAGAAAAACGCCACTTTAAGTTGGCGGTAAACCCTGACTTGGCTGACGCCTATGGTGGCTAATACACCCAGTTCGGCGGCACCGATTTGGATCCCTGCATTGAGGACTTGGGTGCCTTGGGTGAGTTCTTCACCACGGCAACGCACGTTTGCACCTTTGCCCTTGGGGTGATTGATAAGAATAGATTCACCCTGGACTTGGGTCTCTTCCTGCATTTGCACTGTGTCATAACCTGCAGGAACCGGGGCCCCCGTCATGATCCGTATGCAGCTATTCGCTTGGGCTTCACCTTGGAACCCATGCCCCGCGAAGGAGCTGCCGATAAGGCGTAGAGCCGTTTGCTCTGTCTGTTGCTGTAAGTCGGCGAAACGGAAGGCATAGCCGTCCATCGATGAGTTATCGAAGGGCGGCAGATCGATACAAGAGGCCAAATTTTCTGCTAAAACGCGGCCAAGCGCGTGGGGAAGTGTAACGACTTCGGTGTCTGACACTGGGCTAACCTGTTCAAGCAAAAGAGGAATGGCTTGGTCGGGATGCATTAAGCTAGGTTGCGAACAAGGATCGGCTTTCACGGACATCGGGTCTTCCTTATATGCTGTGAGTTGTATGGCAACATTGGGCTTATTATGCCACGGTGATCGGGGATGGCCATGATCTGCATGCGAGTTTCTGTGATTGGCAATCCGTTTTTTACTGCCACAGTGTAAGAAAGTGGGCGCTTTATGTTGAATAGCCTTAACATAAAATCTCAAACTTAAACGCGAGTCGATGAACAAATGAAAATCATTTTTATCAAATAATCATTAAGTTAGCTAAATGTTCAAAGGTAAATTTTATTGCTTTTCCTGCCCCCCTTAATGACAATGGACCAAGATTTCAGTTCGAATGCCAAAGAGGATTTACTATGCTGTCAGCAACCATGATCGAAAAGTTGAATGAACAAATTAATATGGAGTTCTTCTCCTCTAATTTATACCTGCAAATGAGCGCATGGTGTGAAGATCAAGGCTTTGAAGGCGCAGCAAAATTTATGCGCGAACATGCGGATGAAGAAATGGGCCATATGCGTCGTTTGTTCACCTATGTGAGCGAAACCGGTGGTCTGCCATTATTAGGCGCGATTGAGGCGCCGCAGTCACAGTTTTCATCCTTGCTCGCCTTGTTCGAGTTGACCTATGAGCACGAGCAGTTAATCACTCGCCAAATTAATGCCCTAGCCCATACCGCATTTTCTAATCAAGATTATTCCACCTTCAACTTCCTGCAATGGTATGTGGCCGAGCAGCATGAAGAAGAAAAGCTGTTTAAGTCGATTGTCGATAAGATCCGTTTAGTAGGTGAAGACGGTAAAGCCTTGTTCTTTATTGATAAAGATCTGGTTAAATTGGCTTCTAAGGGCGGTGAGAGCATTATGAACCCCCAGAGCCAGCCACAGGCTTAGCTTTTACCAATCCGATAAAAAAGCAGCCTAGGCTGCTTTTTTATGGCGAGCTGTTTGCTATTTTGAACCAATAAACAGAAGTCTGTGCAAAACTTGAAGAGCTGCTAACACCACTAGGGTTGCAATGAGCGATTACGCGGTTTTGATTTTGGGCCTTGTGTGCGCCGCCATCGGTGGGGAGCTTTTTGTGCGCGGTACGGTTGGTCTCGCCCATTGGGCGCGCATTTCTCCTGGTATTATCGGTGTCACTGTTGCCGCATTCGCCACATCAAGCCCTGAGTTGTCGGTCTCAATCAATGCCGCTCTGGCAGGGACACCCCAAATCGCTCTTGGAGATGCCCTCGGAAGTAACGTAGTCAATGTGGCACTGATTCTTGCCCTTGCGCTGGTCATTTCTGGTATCCAAAGTCCCCGTGACAGTGTAAAGCGGGATTTTCCTGTGGCATTGTTGATCCCCATCATTACGGCGGTTCTATTTCTTGATGGTGAGCTTTCCAGAATCGATGGTTTTTTGCTGTTAAGTATGTTCCTCGCTTGGTTGGTAATGACCATTATCGAAGCACGAAAACAACGAAGCGCTGTGGGAGAAGTTCTTGGGGAACATGGGGGATGGCGGGTTGTTCTTTCATGCGTAGTTGGCCTTGCCTTTCTTATTACTGCCGGTAACCTCATTGTGGCTGGCGCAAGGGGCATTGCTATCGCCTTTAGTCTCGATGAATTTATTATCGGGGCCACTATTGTGGCGGTGGGTACGTCCGTACCTGAACTCGCGACAACTGTCATTGCCAAGTTGCGCGGGCATGACGAGATTGGCTTGGGAACAATTCTTGGCAGCAATATTCTCAATGGCATTTTGGTTATCGCAATTGCGGCCATCATCCATCCCATAACGGTTGCATGGCGTGAAGTCGCGATGACATTGATGTTCGGTTTCATGGCCGTGGTGTTCACTTACCCTACACGTACAGGTGTTATTGAACGCAGGCGAGGTGTTTTGTTGCTGGTGTTGTATGGGGCTTATCTCGTGACTATTCTTCAAGGGCAAGCAACCTAACAGCTTAGAATTGGTCGAGTAAAGTCTAAGTTTTATTTATTAATCAAATAGTTATGCATTCACCATGTTGATTCGTACGTAAAAGCAAGGGAAGTTTTACCTTGAGCAGCGGCGTTATCTCATCGAATGGCAGAGGTTTTGAGATCAAATAGCCCTGGGCGTAGTGGCAGCCTAAGTCGCGGAGGAATTTCCATTGGGCTTCGGTTTCTATCCCCTCGGCCACCAGTTCCATTTCAAGGCTTTGGCCCATCATCACAATGGCTTTAACTAGATTGGCGTTAGAGCTGTTATCGAGGGCGTTTTCCACAAAACTGCGGTCGATTTTGATCACTGAAATAGGGAATTTCTTCAAATAACTCAATGAGGAATAACCTGTCCCAAAATCATCAATATAGATTTGCGAGCCTAAATGGCGAATGGACTCTAGGGTGCTTAAGCAGTGGCTCGCATCGCCCATCAACATGCTTTCGGTGATCTCAATATGCACATTGCATGGGTTCACATGGTGGCGGTTAAAGCATTCCTGTAGCACTTGGTCGAAGCCCATGCCGCGGGTGTTGATACATTGACGGCTGGAAACATTAATGGCGACATTGATATTTAAGCCGCTTTTCTGCCACTGCCTTAGGTCGTGCATGGCTTGGTTGAGCACCCATTCGCCCATAGGCTCGATAAGCCCAGTCTCTTCGGCGATAGCAATAAACTGATCCGGCGGTATTAAGCCAAAATCAGGATCTTGCCAACGGATAAGCGCCTCAACACTGCACACTCGGCCGGTTTTCATATCGACTATGGGTTGATAATGCAGGGCAAATTCATTTTGTGCTACGGCGCGTCGTAGGCGTTGTTCCAGCTCCATGCGAGCATACATGGTTTGATTCATGCCTGCGGTAAAGTACTTGAAGGTGTTTCGTCCGGCATCTTTGGCTTGATACATGGCCATTTCGGTATTGCGGGTGAGGGAACTCACGTCGAGGCCATCTTCGGGATACACGCCAATACCGAAGCTGGCGGAGATCTGGATCTCCCGTTCGTTCAGTATAAAAGGCGCGGATAGGGTTTCAATGATGCGGGTTGCCATATGTTCGATGGCGAGTTCGTTCGTTAGGCGTGGCAATATGAGCACAAATTCATCCCCACCGATGCGGGCGATAAAATCGGTTTTACCCGCGATCCCTTCTAAGCGTTTTGCCACATCTTGCAGTAACAGATCGCCAGTGGCATGGCCCTGTACATCATTAATGTACTTAAATTGATCTAAGTCGATCAGTAGAATAGCCAGCTTACGTGAGTCGTGTTGCGCTACATGGATTTCATGCTGCAGACGTTCATTAAATAGTTTGCGATTCGGCAGGCCGGTGAGACTATCGAAGTTAGCCTGATACCAAAGATCCTGTTCATATTGTTTACGTTTACTGATATCCATAAATAAACCAATATGTTGGATTATCTTCCCCTGCTCGTTTCGTACCACAGTGATCGCCAGATACTCGGGGTACACTTGGCCATCCTTGCGCTTATTCCAGATTTCTCCCTCCCACTTACCTTCCTGTTGCAGCGCCTCCCACATGGCGGTGTAGAAATGCTGGGAATGGCGTTTAGAGCTTAAAAGTGAGGGGCTGCGTCCCTTCACTTCATCTAAGGTGTAGCCTGTGATTTGGCTAAATGCGGGATTGACCAGTTCAATATGGTTATCCGCATCCGTCACCATGATGCCTTCGGCGGAATAATTGAATACGGCGGCGGCGCGATTTAGCGCATGGTTTGCCTTTTGGCGCTCGCTAATCATCAGGTTCATGGCGCGGGCCATACGGCCGAGTTCATCTGAACCTGAAACATTCATATTGATATTGAGCTGAGGATCGGCCGCCATCTGCTGCATGTTATTGGCAATTTTAGTGATTTTGTCGATAAAGCTGCGAATAATCTTACGCCCAAGCCAGAGTGTGATAGTGGCGGTAAAAAAGGCGGAAAATAGGTATAAGCCGAGAAGCGTCAGGGCTTGGTTCTGCTGGGTTTCGCTCTGCTGCGCCATGGACTCAGTGATCTCATCACCGATGGCATGCAGTTCATTGATGCGATCCGTTGTCAGTGACCACCAATCTTTACTGCTTACTGGATGGGGTGGCATTAAGAGTTTTTCTATTGCCCCACTCAGATCTGTGTCGTTCACATGGGCGAGGGTGGTGATCTCTTCGAGGGGAAGTCTTTGATGTTGCAGTTGTTGTAGCTTAGACATGCCAAATTGGTATTGGCCAATGCTGTCTTCGATAACATTGACAGTGGGGATTAAGCTTGGCAGATTGCGGATCTCATGATTTAGTTCGTCGAGATTAAGTTGAATAACCGCCAGTGCCCGATTGAATTTATCCAGTGAGTTAGCGTCGCCCCTGAGCAAATAGTCCTGATAGCTATCGATTAAACCGCCATAGCCTAGATGGGCATTGATGTTTTGTACTAAAGTGCTGACACGGATCTGTTGTTCAATCTGTTGGCTGATATTGAGTATTCGTAGGCTTTCTGGCGAAGCTTGTACTTGGCGGGTCAGGGATTGCCTATCTGAAATGGAGGCATTACTAGCATGCAAAATGGCTTGGCCATATTCGTACATTATCGTACTTATGCTCCGATAATCATTGATGCTTAATGAGTTTGATAACAGCATACGATTAATGGCACTGCGTTCTTTGACCGCAAGCTCCTGTACCATCAGTAGATTTAGTAAATCGGCATAGGCGCGGGACTGGCTAATGTCGTTGGTTTGCAGTTGTAGCAGTTGGATCAGCTGCAATAGCTGGGCATTAAGCTGATTATATAAGTTGCTGAAGACATGAGGAGATTGTTTTAACACATCCTGACGGGCCGATATGAGTTTGTGGCTCGAAAGCCGTAGCGCGTCGAGCCGCTCCTGCAATTGCGCCGCTCCCAGTCGGTCACTATCTAAGGCGGCAATTAAGCCGATGAGAGATGGCCCATTGAGCAACTCATCCAATGTCTTAGTCGTGTGCTGTTGCTGCTGTAGTAACCCTGTTTGATCCTGGGACCTTGCCGTTTGATTCGGCTGAACACTTAGGCCGTATTCGTTATGTAGCTGATAGAGGAGTTCAGTAATCTGTACCGTTGTTTGTATGGCCAGATGATTGTGAGTCGCGGCGTGGTATTCCCTCGCAAGAACATACATACGTGTTAGCACAAACAAGCTCATCATCAGCAAGGGTAATAGCGAAAACAGAATGAGTTTCTGCTTCAAACTGAGGTGATGTAGCGTGGATGGCATGCAAACTTACTCCTACTCCATTTGCCAGGTGGGAGACATAAAAAAATCAAGGCGTTCGCCTTGATGCGGTATTGAGCAGTGAAAGACCTGGCATTGGTTATGGATATTTAACATAGACAGAGAAGTGCCGCGACCCCTAGTTTATGGATATCTAATCTAGGTCACGAAATTAAGCAATTTGTTATATATATATCTAAGGTGTTATTTTTGTTTATGTATTTCCCTCCTATCAAACAAAATAACCATTTGTCTGTGATATTGAGCGGCATTTGAGCATTGTGTGTTTTCTTATGGGCTAGGAGTCGCCTTGAGTGGCAAAAGCAATAAAAAAAGACGCTGGCGGTGGCAAGCGTCTTTGGGGATAACGGCTGTATAGCATTGCCTCTTATGGGCTTGGAGGCTTAGCCTACATTGGCTAATAATGACTTACGGTAAACCACGATATCTTCAATCGTTAGCACTGGCATATTGTGCTCCGCACCAAAGGCGATGATTTCTGGCAGGCGCGCCATAGTGCCATCGGGATTGGTGACTTCGCATAACACGCCCGCAGGCTTAAGTCCGGCCAATTGCATTAAATCGATAGTGCCTTCGGTATGGCCACGGCGAGTTAACACGCCACCGGGTTGGGCGCGCAGTGGATATACATGGCCTGGGCGAGCCAAATCACTTGGCTTAGCATTGTCGGCGATAGCGGTTTTAATGGTAGTGACACGGTCAGCGGCCGAAACGCCTGTGGTGACGCCCACTTTAGCTTCGATACTCACAGTAAACGCGGTGCCATATTGGCTTGAGTTGTTTTCCACCATAGGTGGCAGCTCGAGGGCTTTGACCTTTTCATCCGGTAAACACAAACATACGATACCGCTGCATTCGCGAATCAGCATGGCCATTTGAGCATTGGTCAGTGACTCGGCGGCAAAAATTAAGTCGCCTTCGTTTTCTCTATCTTCATCATCGACGACCAACACACCTTGGCCTTGGCGCAGGGCAGCAAGACCCGCTTCAACGCGTTCGATAGCTGTACCAAAAGGAGCAAGTAAAGACTGATTCATGGTTAATATCCTTAAAAATACGACATGGGAATTTCCAGAATCAGGGCGTGCAGAAATACAGCTATTACCCCAAAGGGGATTAGCTGTAGCAATAGACCCATTTAAGCGCAATGGCTTAGGTCGGGTAATTGCAAAATATGAGGCTAACAGCCGGGATACTCAGACAAAGCTTAATGCCAACTATCCTAGTGTTGTCTTACATTCTCTTCCATCCGGACTCAGTACTGTCGCTATCTGCAAACAGTCCATTACCGTCGGCTCTGGAATATTAGGGCTACCTCGTTAGGCGTTAACCATGGCGAGAAAACCTAAGTCACCAGATCTGCTGACCCCGAAATTGCGTTCGGGCGCTCGCGGGCTTTAGTGGGAGTGAAAACGCTCACGACACTATTTACCGCCGGTGGGGAGTTTCACCCCGCCCTGAGAATTGTTGTTAGGCTCTAGCCTAAAAACGCGGTTATGTTGCGCCTATTTAGTTGGAATGGCAATAAAATCGCGCCATAAATTGGGCAATGTTTGCGCAAGCGCACAACGCCTTGAGATCCTTAAGCAAGCGCAATCTTTAGGAAACTCGCAACAAGCGCTAGCTTGGGTATATCATATCCGGCACATCAATTTATTGGCTTGCCGTCGTATCTTACGATGGTGTTTGAACGTCACAAGGACGTATAAATGCGCACTCTGCTGCTTACTTTAGGTCTCGCTATGCTATTACCCGGTTGCTCCACTCAAAAAGGGCAAGTCTCTGCGCCCGTTGCGGAAAAAATTCCCCATGTGATGACCTTGCACGGGGTCACGCGCACCGACGATTACTACTGGATGCGTGACGATAAACGTCAAGATCCTAAGGTATTGGCGCATCTGAATGCCGAAAACCGTTACACCCAAGCTTACTTTAAGCCGCTTAAGTCATTACAGGATGGACTGTTTAAAGAGTTGACCGAGCGTTTGGTCGCCGATGAGTCGAGCGTGCCTTACCAATGGCACCAGCACAGCTATTACCGCCGCTACCAAGAGGGCAGCGAATATCCGCTGATCGCCCGTAAGGGCAGCGACGGGATTGAGCAACTGATGCTTGACGTGAATGAACGCGCCAAGGGCCATGAGTTTTATGGTTTAGGTGGTGTCAGCGTCAGCCCGGATGAAACCATGTTGGCCTTCGGTGAAGATCTGTTAAGCCGCCGCGTGTATCACATCTACTTTAAAGATATTGAATCCGGCGCCATGATCACCGATGTGCTTGAAAATACAGAGGGACGCATCGTTTGGGGCAATGATAATCGCCATGTGTTTTATATCGCCAAGGATCTGCAAACCCTGCTGGGCTATCAAGTGTACCGCCACGAGTTAGGCACGCCACAGTCCCGTGATGTGCTGGTATATGAGGAGCAGGATGACTCGTTTTATATTGCCCTTGGCAAAACCTTAGATGAATCTCAAATTGTGCTATTCCACGAGAACACCACCACCAGTGAAGTGTCGGTGTTGAATGCCAACGATCCCTTAAGTTTGTTTAAACCCGTACTCGCGCGGGAAGAAGGCCATGAATACAGCGTCTCTAAGCTGGGCGACAGCTATTACATTCTGACCAACTGGCAGGCGACCAACTTCCGTTTAATGAAAGTGGCGATTAAGGATGCCGCCGATAAGTCCAAATGGCAGGAGGTGGTTGCCCATAATCCCAATGCGCGGCTTGAAGATGAACTCGTGCTTAAGGATTACCTGATTATTCAAACCCGTGAGAGTGGCCTGACGCGCATAAAAGTGATGCCATTCAATGGTCAAAAGCCCTTTGAGCTGAGTTTCGATGAACCCGCCTATGTGCTAGGTTTAGATGTTAACGCCCAGCAAGATAGCGACAAGTTACGGATTTTCTACTCGAGCCTGACTACGCCCGAGGCGATTTATGAGTACCATTTAAGCAATCCCGATAGACGCGATCTGCTTAAGCAGGAACAAGTGCTCGGCGGCTTCGATGCCAGCCAGTACCGCGCCGAACGTTTATTTGTCACCGCCCGCGATGGCGCTAAGGTGCCAGTGTCCTTGGTGTATCGTAAGGATAAATTCAAGAAAGACGGCACTAACCCTCTATATCAATATGGTTATGGTTCATACGGTTACACTGTAGAGCCTGACTTTTCTTCGTCGGTAATCAGTTTGCTCGACCGTGGCTTTGTGTATGCCATCGCCCATGTGCGCGGCAGCGAAATGTTGGGCCGCCCTTGGTATGATGCTGGCAAATTACTAAATAAAAAGAATACCTTTAATGACTTTATCGATGTCACTACGGCGTTAACCGAGCAAGGTTATGGCGATAAGAATAAAGTGGTCGCCGCGGGCGGCAGTGCTGGCGGGCTGTTAATGGGCGCGATTGCCAATATGGCACCGGAGAAGTATTTTGCCATCGCGGCCCATGTACCCTTTGTGGATGTAGTAACGACTATGCTCGATGAGTCGATTCCACTGACCACCAATGAGTACGACGAGTGGGGCAATCCTAATGAGAAGACCTATTTCGACTATATGCTCAGCTACTCGCCCTATGACAATGTCGCCGACCATGAGTACCCCCATCTGTTAGTGACCACGGGTCTGCATGATTCACAGGTGCAGTATTTCGAACCCGCTAAATGGGTAGCGAAACTGCGCGAAGTGCAGAATAAGTGGTACAAGCTGGACGATAAGGTATTGTTATTCGACGTCGATATGGATGCCGGCCACGGTGGTAAGAGCGGCCGTTACCGCCAGTATCAAGACACGGCGCAGGAATATGCCTTCTTCTTAAGCCAGCTAGGCATAACTAAGTAGGCGCCAACGGGTGACCGATTTAGTATTTGAAACAGCAAGTTCAACTCCCTCGGCTAACCCCCAAAAAGGGGCTAGCCAAGCGCAAGCTGTTACTTCGGAGCAAGGTGCGAGGTCAGAGATAGAACAAGCCTCGATGTGGTATCTATACCTTATCCGCTGCGCCAATGGCCACTTATACACAGGCATCACCACAGATGTCGCACGGCGATTTAACGAACATCAATCAAGCAGCCCCAAGGCGGCAAAATACCTGCGCGGCAAAGGGCCATTAACCCTGATGTATCGAGAACCAGTCGGTACCCGCAGCGATGCCCTAAAGCGTGAAATCGCGGTTAAAAAGTTAAACCGTAGTCAAAAGCTCGCTTTGATAGCGTTAGGTATGATGGCGGGGAACGATTAAGCTCAGCCATTCCAGTGACTCGCCATGAACTCATCCCTGAGGGCTCGACGGTGGCATCTGCTGCATATGGAAGTGCGAATGCCGCGATCACATGGATGTGAAAGAGCGGCCATGTCACGGACGGTCACTTCCATGTCAGTGCTTAATCCCGTTAACCACGGAGTGTTCTGTTAGCCTGCACATATCCGAATTCTGTTGTTACGTTGCAAAATTTAACCATGGGTTTCTCGATAAACTTCTTTAGGCAAATCGATCTGCAATGGAAAAAGTAACAAAACCGACGCAACTGCAAACAGGTTTACAATGCTTGGCTGGTTGTGGAACCAGCCATTGTTGATCAGAGGGTTGGTCCGGCCTGTTGGCGTAAGCTCTTGAGCAAAGTAGCATCGGCCGCCAACATCATGGTGTTGCAGCTTTCGATGCAGGCTAAAATGGCGGTCCGTGGCCCGTTTTGCCAAGCGGCACTGGCATAAAACGCCTGCTGGCTTTGCTCACAATCCGCTATGCTGTGATAAGCCCGCACTAACATGTAGGCATCTGGGGTTTGCAAAGAGGCGGTGGCGAGCACCACATCAATTCCGGCGGCGGCCAGTAGCGGCAAGGATTTTTCCTGTAACAATTGATGGAACTCTGACCCAGTGCCTGGTTTTAATTGGTAACTGCGAATTTCAATGATATTTTTCATGGTTGAACATCTGCTAAAGTGGTAAAAACAAGCCACTATGGTAAGTGGGAACCTCGTTCCGATACAGCGCAAATCCCAAGCATTTGCCGCGATATAACCACTCAATTCAAGATATTTCACTAGGTTTACTATGGCTTTTGAACTTGATAACTACGACCGTAAAATTATCGCCCTATTGCAAAGCAATGCGCGCATCAGTTACACCGAAATTGGCCGGCAAGTCCATCTCACTGCGCCCGCCGTGACAGAGCGGGTGCGGCGTCTGGAAGAGGCTGGGGTGATTACGGGCTACCAAACACGAGTCAATTTGCGCGCCTTGGGTTATAGCTTTGAAGCCTTTATCAATATTGTGGTGGATTCACATGCTGCCCTAGATGCTTGGGCCGCAGCGCATTCCGAGGTGTTAGCACTGCATGCGACCACCGGTAACCACTGTGCGTTGATGCACATAGGTGTCACCTCGCCGGAACATTTACAAGGCGTGTTAATGTCGTTGGGTAAAATAGGTAAAACCAGTACCTCGATGGTGCTGTCATCTCAGTTTGAAAACCGTCCACGCTGTCATGGTGATCAATTGCCGAAATCCTCCTAATGTACACCCATAAACGGGTGCCTTCTAACGGTTATTTGCAGTATCAGCGCCGCCTATAATCAGCACCAGTACCGCCTGTTACTAACAAATGTGCAACGTTTTTCAACCTTAAATCCTGTACTTGAGGGGCAATTTAGCAAGCTTTCGCCGCTTGTGCGAAATCCAAAGTAAAACCGGTTTAAATCTGTGAAATCTGTGGTTCACCTAGGCTAATTACTTGGTTTTGTCTATGTCCTGATAGAGACCGGCACCTTATGATCTCGTTCGGCACTTGCCCTTTCTACACCATCACTCAGTCAAGGAAAACAAAGTGTGAATGACCCTAAACATGATTTTGATTTTTTCGTCGGCCGCTGGCGGATAGAGAACCAACGGCTGCGTCATCGTTTGCAACACTCCAACGACTGGGAGCATTTCGAAGCGAACCAAGAGATGCGATTGCTGCCCGGAGGCATCGGCAACTACGATGATTTCCTCGCACCCTCCTGGCGCCCGGGTTTTGTCGGCATGTCGCTGCGTTTATTTAATCCGCAAACGCAATTGTGGAGTATTTATTGGCTCGACAATACCAACGCGGGTCTTGATGGCGCCGGTAGTTTAATGCCGCCCGTCGTAGGTAAGTTTGAAAATGGTATTGGCATCTTCGAATGTGATGATGAACTGGACGGCAAACCTATTCTGGTTCGTTATAAATGGTTTGATACTGATACCGAAACCCCGCGCTGGGAGCAAGCGATGTCTGCTGATCAAGGTAAAACCTGGGAAGTGAATTGGCGTATGCAAATGTTCCGACAATAAATTTATGGTTGCAAACCCGAATCGTGTTGAAGAACCAAGCAGTAGATTATGGATATACCCAAACAACCCACCACTCTGGCACTTAAAAATATAGGAAAATCATGCTAAGCACTAAATTAATAAACAAAATCACGACATTCCGCCAGTTGCACAGTCAAGGCGGTTTACTACTCAATAATGTATGGGATGTGATGAGTGCGCATCTTGCCGAAAAAGCTGGAGCGACCGCAATTGCGACAACCAGCGCAGGTGTTGCATGGTCAATGGGATATGCCGATGGCCATACCATCCCACGCAAGTGTGTGATGCAACATGCGGCCGCAATTGTAGCCAGCACCGAATTGCCTGTGTCTATCGACGTTGAAAACGGCTTGCTAAGCACTGGTGAAAATATGAGCGACTTGGCGCAAGATTTGTTGGCAGCTGGAGTGGCGGGCGTGAATCTGGAAGATACACAGGACGGCAGTATGCTCGACCTTGTGAGCGGCGCACAACGCATTCAACAACTGCGTGACGCCTGCCATGCATTGGGCTACCCGTTATTTATTAATGCCCGGATGGATGTATTGCTTCGCGGCGGGAACAAGGATGCCGACAGCTTAATCAACCGAGCTCAATCTTATATTGCTGCTGGTGCTGATGGGGTTTTTATTCCCGGTTTAATCGATTTGACACTGTGCCAGCAAGTCGCCCGTGCCATCGACGCACCGTTGAGTGTGATGGCATTATCGGGTGCGCCAAGCGCCAACGAAATATTCGCCACAGGAGTCAAACGTTATAGCGCAGGGTCCTTCATGGCCGAATCCGCATATAGCCATGTGTTGGCTCAGATGCAAATATTTCAGCAAACCGGTTATTTGCAACCTGCTGAGAGTCATTTGAGTTATGGCGAGATGAACCAGATGATCGGCTCGTTGGAAATTGCCGACTAAAGCATCGGAAGAGCCAGCCAGCATCAAGGCATGGCTGGCGTAAAAAAGTGCTACCAATAACCAATTTATCTAGACACTCACTGTTAAATTTTCTTACAGGAATGATAGGGCTGGAAAAACTCTTTTAGGATTAACAGCCTGCACCGGAGGTTCAGAAGTTCATCTCCCCCGCGAAGTTGCTGAGGGGCGTTGAAGACTCTTTATTAAAAGGATAGAGCGTGATGCAGACAGGATGCCGAGTTAGCTTTCGGACTCTCAGTTTAACTTCAAGGGGATGTACCATCGGAAGCGCTAGCGATTTTCGAATAAGCACGAAGCTAGTAACTAATGCATGTAACTTCGCTAGGGGCGTCTTGGCTGCTTGTGAAAACATTAGCAAGGAGGATAGGACGAGCAGTCCTCCTTGGTCGGGTGTGGGGTGAAGCCCCACGACTTTGACTTTTTAAATATATCAACAAACAAAATAACGCCTTATTTATATACTCATTGCTACATTTTGCTCCGAAAAGACAAATTGGTAAAAAGTTACCAGCAATTTACCTGAATCGAGTCTGAGAAAGTCTCAGACGCAAAAAAAGATGCCACTACAAGGGGTTAGTGGCATAAAGTGCATAAGCATGTCCATGAAACGGTAACGCAAAAGGGGTGGGTAGAAGACTGACATTTTGGTTGGGAACCGTTACAACATCAGTCTCTACGCCGGGAAGAAGGTCAATACTCGGGTTATTTCATGCTCACTGGACCGTCGATTTTATCGAAGCTCACATCCCCTGAACCTGCCGAGAGAATGGTTAAACCCTTAGTGTTCACCACGTTAATATCGCCTGAGCCATCGTTGATGGTGACTGTGCTTTGCACATTGGCGACTGCAATTTCGCCTGAACCATCATCGATAGTAATGCTGCCTTTAATATCATTGACTTGAATGCCACCAGATCCGTCGATAATCGCGAGGCTACCATTTACTTGGCTGACTTCAATTGCGCCCGAGCCATCGTCGATGCTGACATTATTGCCGCCGTGGATAACCAGTTCGCCCGAGCCATCCTTCACCTTGATATCGGCGGTCATCTTATTGATCAAAATTGCACCCGAACCATCGTCAATATCCAACGCTAATCCAGCTGGCACCTGCAGCTTAAGATCGATATAGGGCGAGTAATTACTGAAGTTAGCGTGGGACTCAAAATCGGCTTTGAGCATGGCTTTATTGGCCTTTTTCTCAAGGGTGAGGATCACCTTGCTATCGTCATTGCTGTCATTATTGCTATAGATATCAGCGACTAGCTTAATTTGAGTTAGGCCTTCTACACCGATAATCTCGAGACTGCCCGCACCGGTTTCGGCGACTAGCTCCTGCAAGTCTTGACTATCGAGTGTGAGTTCACGCTGCTGGTGGTCTAAATCCGGCATACCGGCGGCGTTAACATTGATAATGCAGCCAGTGAGTGACACGCCAACCGTAAAGAGGGCGACAAATCCTAGGGTGAATAAAAAAGGGCGTAGTGACATTTTCTTCTTCCTTGTTTTCGACACTCGACGACCGACTGAGTGCTGAACTGTTAGCGATAAACTTTATATCACTCGAGATTGCACATCCTATGCCAATTTTAAAATATCTTAATAATCATTGATATATTGTAAATGTGTCCGTCAAGCGTTAAGTGGACATGTCCGCTGAATAAGTGATTTAGCTATTGATTAGTGAAATTACTCATTTATTAGGTTAGCGTGTGTCCCAACATTCCTGCTTGATTAAAAGCGCAACCTGAAAGGATTCACATGGATTACTTAACGACCAATAAAATCGCCTGGGATGCCCGCACTCGTGTGCACTTAACCTCTGATTTTTATGATGTTGAAGGCTTTTTGAATGGCAAAACATCCTTAACGGAAATCGAGCTGAGTGAACTGGATGTGGCGGGTAAAAGCTTACTGCATCTGCAATGTCATTTTGGTCTAGATACCCTGTCGTGGGCGCGAATGGGCGCAAAAGTGATTGGGGTCGATTTATCCGAGGTGGCGATTGCAGAGGCGCACAAGTTGGCACTGCAGGCGCAGTTGTCCGCCGAGTTTATCTGTAGCGATGTCTACAGTGTTGCGGGCAAAGTTGAGCCGCAAGATATTGTTTTTACATCCTATGGCGCGATTGTTTGGTTGCCAGATTTAACGCTTTGGGCGCAGACCATTGCGCGCTGTTTAAAGCCCGGCGGACAGTTTTACATGGCCGAGTTTCATCCGGCGCAGCAGCTATTCGATGGTTATAGCTATTTTAATCGGGGTGAGCCAGACATTGAGCAGGAAGGCACTTATACCGAAAATGCCGGTGATGAGCAGCAAACCTTAATGTGCTGGTCGCATAGTTTGTCCGAAGTGATCAATGCATTATTGCGGGCGGGTTTGGAACTGGAGTTCTTCCACGAATTTGCGTTTAGTCCCTATAACTGTTTCGAAGGGCTAGAGGCGCAAACCGATGGTCGTTATGTGTTAACACACCAAGGGCTGCATGTGCCCTTGGTGTATAGCATCAGTGCGCGTAAGCCTGCGTAATTCTTGCCATTTTTAATAGCGAGGATTAACGGCTGCGGTAGACTGGATACGTAAGATATTGATTATCGTAGTAAGGACTGCGCTCATAGAACCAGCGTAGGCGTGCCTCGGGATCGGCGGCAAACTCTGGGTTTTCCAGCGCTTTATTAAATTCAGCCTGTAATTTAGGGTCGTCGCTAAGCATCTTGGCGGCCAGCGGCTCTACCGCATAGTCCTCAATATATTCGGTACGGGTAAAGATTGGGTTAAAGAAGCCCCACTGCAGCAGTGAATCCGGTGATTGTGGCTCGAGCAGTAAAATCGCCAGATCGCCTAAGGGTTGGTCTGTGCTGATTTTCACTGTGCCCGCGGGCAAGGTGGTGGTCAGTTTGGCCAGTGTCGAGTCGGCCTTCACCGTCAGTCGTCCCTCAAAGGCTTTGGTATTAAATACGGGACTGCTTAAGGCGTATTGCTGCAGCTTAAGCTCAGTTGGTTTACTTAAACGTGTCATCCGGATGCCGTGTAGATTTAAGCGGTCGATCACTTGTGTCCACTGGGCGGGAATATAGTAAGCACTAGGACGAGTGACTTTAATATCGGGCACGGTTTCGGCAATCACAGGTAAATTGGGGTACAGCTTTGGCTCGCCTGTCCAACGCACTACCTCGGTGCCGCTAATCGGACTCTGCTCAAGCTGGTAATCTATGCCTTTAAAATCCCAGCCCTTAGCCAGTGGTGCCGATTTCCAGGTTAATGTGATTAGCGGCGAGGCGCGGTATTTATCCTCTTGAATCGCACTCTTTAACTTGGTCGCTTGGTCGCCAACGGTTTTCAGGGTTTGCTCTAGCATCACATAGGTGCCGAGTACGCGCTGCTTAAAGGGTTTTAAGCTGTGGTTCTCAATCAAAATAGTGGGCAGATGGCGGGCATCACCATAACCATTAGAGAAGCGTGGGCTAGGGTTCCACAGTGACATGCCCTTAGTGATATCGGTATTGTCGACGGCGAAAATCAGCGGGCCGGGAATATGACCCTGCTCGCTTAATGCCGCTTCTACCGCTGGGCGGTAGCTATTTTCGAGCCAGCGGAAACTGGCGGGACTCAAGCCTTGGGCGAGGTTGTAGCCGAAGGTGATATCGTATTGGTAATCGATGCCGTCCGTGACATGCACATCGATATACAGATCCGGCTGCCACACATTGATGGCCCGCAGCATATGCTGCATCTCTAAGGTGTCGGCCTTGGCATAGTCGCGGTTCAGGTTGAGGTTATTGGCATTGGTGCGCCAGCCCATATTCACTGGACCGCGTTGGTTAACGCGATTAAATTCGCCGCTGCGCTCATGGGCATCGACACTAAATATGGGCACAAATAACAGGTTGGCTTTTTCGATTAGATCGCTTTTCTCGCCCTTAATAATGTCGCGTAGCAACATCATGCCGGCATCTTTACCGTCGATTTCCCCTGAGTGGATCCCCGCCTGCACCAGAATCGTCGGCTTAGTGTTTTGCTTAAGGCGCGCCGATTCGTTTATGCCTTCGCTACTGGCGACATACATCCAAATATCGCGACCTTGAGGGCTCTTGCCTAGGCTGACTTTCTGCAATTTAGTGGTTTCGGCCGCTAATCGGTCGAGCCATGCGATGGTATCGTCATAGCTTGAGCTTTCGATGCCATTGCTTTGCTCGAAGGGCGTCGCCCATTCATTGTCTGCGCTGAGTAACAGCGACTCGCTGGCACCGTGCCAAGTGATGCTCGGCGGTAAAATGGCGTCATTTACAAAGGTATTGGCGCGAGTCGGTGTCGCTGTCACTGTGGTTTCGGGAGCGGCTTCTGTCGCGGGCGAAGCGCTGCTCTCGGTGCTGGCTTCAACCGCGGCGATTTTAGTGGCCTCAGTGTTGGCAACTTCAGCGTTGGCAGCTCCAGTAGTCGTCACTTCGGGTTGCGCGACTTCGGTATTCGCGGCAACGGCTAAATGGGTTGTGAATAATGAACCCGCCGATAAGCAGGCGATTGCGACAACGGAAAGGGAAAACAAGCGCATGAAAAGAGTCCACATATCGAATTTTTATTAGGGCGGTATCTTTTCATTAAACCCCCAGCAAGCGCAAGGGCTGCCAAGGGTTTATCTTGGTTTACGGTCACGGTTTTTGGCCGCAATGACCGCCGTCACGGCTTAAGATTGATTTGAGATTTTATGTAACACGGTTTGTCCGCTATAGGCGATTTCGATAATCTCGATATCGGCATAAAGCGCTTCGACGGCGATGGCGAGTTGATAGATAAGCCAGCCGTAACCCGTGAGGGCAAATCCCTGCGCCACCTCATTTGCTAAAGGGGCTGAATTTGGCGTCTGGGCGGCCAAGCTGAATTGTAATCTCTGCTGTAACTCTTGCTCTAGGGCGCTGGGCAAAGTCGGTAAAGCCGCGGTTTTACCCGCGACAAATGCGCCAAGACGCTGAAGATAAGCCGTAAGCTCGGCGGCGATGCGGTTGATTTGATGGTATGCCTCTTTGTCGGCTTCCTGCCAGCGACTTAAGGGCAGTAGTTCGAGTAGGGGGATCAGCCGAACCTGTTTATTGACTAATTCCGCCAGCAGCACTTTATGCTTTTTCAGGGTTTGGCTTTCCCACTCGAGGGAGAAAAACAGTTTCTTCTGGGTTAATACCGCCTTCATGGCCGCTTCGAGATCGGCGCGAAAATCTAAATCATGGTTGGCTGGCGCCTGTAAATGCTGAGTGAGCACCTTGGCCATACTGTCGATGGCATTGGCGAGCTGACTGCGCCAGTCCTGTTTAGCTTTAATTGGGAAGATAAATAGCGACACCAAAATCGCGATAATACAGCCGAGTAGAATATTGGCCGTTCGCCACAGCGCCTCAGAGGTATCATGGTTGGCATCGCCAACGACGATAATGATGGTAAATCCCGCGACCAGATAGGCGTAACTGTAGCGTCCCGCCGAGATAAAACAGATCAGTGTTACCCCTAAAATCAACAGCCCCATAATCAGCCAATAACTGTCGATAGTCGCCACTAACATCACGCCGTAAGCCGACCCTAAACAAGTACCTACCGCCCGTTGCAGGGACTTTTCAATCGCGCCGCCTACCTGTGGCAGACTCATCATAATGATCACAATAGTCACCATGCTCCAAATAAAATGTGGCGGCGACCAAATGGCATTGATGGTCACGGCAATCAGCAGGGCGAGGCCGAGTTTAAGTGCGTGTATGGCGCGGAAATGGCGATAGATAAAGTCGGCAAAGGGGCTTGCTGGGGCAAAGACGGACATAGTGCAACACTCCTTTGGACTGACGATAGCCAAGCCATTATCGCAGAAAGCTTCAGTGCCAGTATGGCTTGGCTGATAAAGAAATACGAATTGCGAGGCCAAGCCACTTGGGCTTAGTCCAAGGCGCCGACAAGATCACATTAAGGTTTTGGACGTCGAGTAAATGGGCACAATAAGGGCAAACGTAGCGCATAAAAAAGGCTTGAATAGGCAAGCCTATTCAAGCCTGGGTATATCAGTGTATTCACGCAGTTAGTTCGAGGTCTGCTCTGCAGTATATTTATCCATAATAACGGCGCAGGCCGCATCGCCCGTGATGTTTAGCGCGGTGCGGATCATGTCAAATACCCTGTCTAGGGCGAATAACAGTGGTAAACCATCGATCGGAATCCCTGCGGCCAATAGCACTGCGACCACTAAAAATGACGGCCCCGGCACACCCGCTTGGCCAATGGCGCCTAAGGTGGAGGTGAAGATAATCGCGGCATAGGCCGTCATCGACAGATCCACGTTGTACATCTGGGCGAAGAACATGGCGACTAAACCATAATAAATCGCGTTGCCGCTCATATTAATCGTCGCGCCTAAGGGCAGCACAAAGGCGGTGGTTGCCTTAGAGACCTTTAGATCTTCTTCGCAGGTCTCCATATTCACCGGCAGCGTTGCCATAGATGATGCCGTCGATAGCGCCATCACCTGCGGCTTTTTCATCGCCGAAATAAACTGGCGTGCCGACACCTTAGAGAACAGTTGCACCATCAATGGGAAGAACACAAAACCGTAAATCAGAATCGCGGCCACAAACACGGCAAATAACTTAAACACGACCTCTAGCGCATCGAAACCGAAGGTGCCGACGGAATCGGCCATCAAACCAAATACCCCAATGGGCGCGATGATCATCACGCAGTTGATCATCCACACAAAGGCATCGACGACGGTATTTAACGCCGCCATGATGGGTTTAGCACCATCGCCTTTAACTTTAGTGAGTGCGATACCAAAAAATATGCTAAACACAAGAATTTGCAGGATATTTCCGCCAGTGAGCGATTCGAACACATTGGTTGGGATCATGCCAATAAAGGTATCTATTACCCCGGGTAGAGCACCATGTTCTGCGGTTACTTCCATCAAACCACTGCTGCTATGGGCGGTGAAGTCGACACCGGCGCCGGGTGTAAACATAATGCCCATGACTAGCGCCAAGGCGACGGCAAGCCCAGAGGTGACAATAAAGAAACCGAAGGTGCCGACACCAATCTTACCCGCCGAGGGACTATCACCTAAGCTAGCTGCGCCGCTAATGATAGAAACCAGTACCAGTGGGATTACTAGCATCTTGATTAAATGGATAAAAATAGTACCGAGCGGTGCGAAGATGCTCGCGCTTTCACCCATGATAAAACCGACGAGTGCGCCAATAATCATGGCAATAATCACTTGCACACCAATGTTGCCTAACAAACTCTTGCTCTTCATTCTTGCGAAACTCCCCAGTTACCGCGGCATTTTTGTGTCTTATGGCTCGTTCTAGCTACAGGCATGCCCTCGCTTTTAGCGTAAAAAGCCCAGCCCTGACACGTTTTTTGGGCGCTTAAGGTATCACAGTTGGCATAATTGGATTTGTGAAACATCACTAACCTTGGTTTTAAAATAACCAAAATCTAAATCAGGTTAGCGTTAAATGGTAAATGTTCAAAATATAAATATAAAAAATGAGGATAATTTATTTTTTATGGTTTTTTTAGCGTGTAATTTGTTGAATTGTGATTTTTATGGGAATTCAGGGTGCTTGGTATACCTAAAAGTGCGTTGTGGGCATCGAGCCTTACCTTAGTGGTATTTTAGTAAATAGGAATTGATCTAGATCATAAATTCAAATGCGAATTGTTTGCATTATTTAAACCAGTGTGTAAAATCGTCACAAATTTTTACATATGTTTACAAATAATGACCATTTTTGGGGATAATAATGAAAAAAACACTACTCGCTAGCGCGCTATTGGGCCTCTTTGCTAGCCATCAAGCGCTCGCAACGGATGAAACACAAGAACTGCGTAAAGTCATTGAGCAGCAACAGCAAGTGCTGCAGGATCTTGAAAAGCGCTTAGAAGAAACTGAAAAACGAGTAGAAAAAACCGCCGATGCCGTTGAAGAAACAGGCTCAAGCAAGAGTGCAACGACCATTGGTGGTTATGGCGAACTGCACTACAACAACATCTCTGACAACATTAAAGACACTGACAAAAAAGAGTTCGATTTTCATCGTTTTGTGTTGTTCTTTGGTCATGAATTTACTGAAAAAACCCGTTTTTTCTCCGAGCTAGAAGTTGAACATGCATTGGCCGGTGAAGGGAAAAAGGGTGAAGTTGAGATAGAACAAGCTTATCTCGAACATGATTTTAACCAGAGCTTCACGGGTAAAGCGGGTCTGTTCCTGATGCCCGTCGGTATCACCAACGAAACCCACGAGCCACCTGCATTTTACGGTGTTGAGCGTAATCCCGTTGAAGCTGACATTATCCCCGCGACTTGGTGGGAAGCGGGTTTAGCGTTAAATATTAAAGCGGCTCCCGGCCTAGCATTTGATACCGCAGTGACGAGTGGTCTTGCCGTTGCTACAACGGGCGACAAAGCCTTTAATATTCGTAGCGGTCGCCAAAAAGTGTCTAACGCTAAGGGTGAAGATTTAGCTTATACCGCCCGCGTGAAATACACCGCAGTGCCAGGTTTAGAGCTGGCCGCTTCTGCACAATACCAAACGGATTTAACCCAAGGGGCTGCGGGTGTCGATACGGCATCGGCCACGCTGTTAACCGCGCACGCTATCTACAGCATTCAAAACTTCACCATTAAAGCGCTTTATGCTCAATGGGATATCGATGGCAAAGAGGCCGAAGCCCTAGGACAAGATAAGCAGCAAGGTTATTACATTGAGCCATCGTATCGTTTCAACGACAGCTTTGGTGTCTTCGCCCGTTACAATGCATGGGATAACAAGGCTGGTAATAGCACTGATACCGAAATCACCCAAACCAACATTGGTGTGAATTATTGGTTACATGAAAACGTGGTGTTTAAAGCCGATTATGAAACCCAAGGTGGCGCTAAAGACGCCGACGGTTTCAACTTAGGTGTGGGTTACCAGTTCTAAACACTGTGTCTCACTCGAGTCACACATCTGCGGATGTGTGACTTTATTCATTATTCTTGAAGGTTTTTATGGGCATAGTTTTCCCTGCACTGACAAAGGCTAATCCGCGCCTTGGCAGATCATTGATTCGCAGCCTAGCGATATTATTACTCGTGGTATGCCCACTGCGGCTGAGCGCCGTCGAATATCAAAGTGCCGATGCCTTTATTCAACAGGCGTTTAATGGCAATAAAGGCACAACTAAGGTCTATTGGGTTGACGACCATGCCAAACAGGTTATCGAATCGATACTTGCCCATAGTTTCAATAAGATGCGCCTTCGTTATTGGCAGCAAGACAATGAAACCGTGTGGATTTTAGATGAAATAGGCAAAGAAGCGCCAATCACAGTCGGGATCCATATTAAAGACCAAGCCATAGTCAGGACTAAGGTATTGGTTTACCGTGAAAGCCGCGGCGATGAAGTTCGCCATGATTTCTTTACGGATCAATTTAAATCAGCCAAACTCGACGACCAAACTCAACTCGATCAGCATATTGACGGTATTACCGGCGCCACCTTGTCGGTCAGAGCCTTGACGAAACTGTCTCGTATTGCTTTGTGGCTCGATAACTATGTTACAAAAGCCGAAGCTACAAAAGCCAAAGTGACCAAGGCCGAAAAGAGTCAATAATAGTCAACTAGCCAGACGTAAAATGTAACTATGACTCGTAAGCATAAACCACAATCGATACAGACTATTAGCTACAAATTTGCCCGCGCGCTTCGCCCCTGGCACCGTCGACTGGGTATCTTAAGCTGTTTATTTATCCTATTGCTCGCCGTGACGGGTGTCGCCATCAATCACAGCCAAGCACTACAGCTTAATAAATCCCCAGTGCAACAAACTTGGTTGTTGGATTATTACGGGATTGCGACGCCCCAGCATATTGCCCAATTTGGCAGTGAAGCCCAGCCGCTATTGATCACAGATAACCGACTCTGGCTGGGGCGTGAACCAATACTCGAGGCTCAAAACCCATTAATTAGTGCGGTGTTTCTGCCTAATCTGTTGATAGCTATTGATAATAATCAACTTTATCTATTCGATAGCCAAGGGCACTTACAGGAAACTCAAAATAGCAGCACAGGTTTACCCAGAGGTTTAGAGGCCTTAGCCATTGAATCATCTCCCCTCGATGCAACCCACGCCGAAACAGTCAATCGCGTTTGGCTTAAAACCACTGCAGGCTATTTTCAAGCCGACGAAAATCTTATCGATTGGATACCTGCACAGCCATTAGCGCCATTGCAGTGGGTCACGCCAGCGGATCCTGTGGACGCAGATATGATTCAATACGCCCGCAGCACAAACCTCAACTGGGAAAGGGTGATGCTAGATTTGCACAGCGGCCGCTTATTTGGCGCCTACGCCGTGTGGCTATGGGATATTTTCGGATTAGCGTTATTGCTGGTATCCCTAAGCGGCCTTTGGCTGTGGATAAAGCAAACCAAATCTAAGCGATAAACTTGTTTACTCAGTCAAACCGCCGAAGGCCAACAGTGGTGGCAAGATTGAGAACCGCGCAAATATAAAAAAGGCCAGCTATGCTACTGGCCTTAATCATTGCTTCTAAGACGCTTCGCCACAATTATCTAAGCGTAACAAATTCCTCGGCACCCGTTGGGTGAATGGCGACAACGGCATCGAAGTCGGCCTTGGTTGCGCCCATTTTAAGTGCGACTCCAAAACCTTGGAGGATCTCATCCATTCCAAAACCTATGCCGTGAATACCGACAACCTTTTCGTCCTTGCCAGCGCAAACTAATTTCATCTTACAGGCTTGGCGATGGCTGGTGACGGCGGTGTACATTGAGGTAAATGTCGACGTATACACTTTGACGTTATCATCGCCGTATTGAGTGCGCGCCTCGGGTTCGGTCAGGCCCATAGTGCCGATGGGAGGATGGCTAAACACTACGGTTGGGATCAGGCTGTAATCCATTTTTGCATCTGTCATGCCGTTAAATAAACGCTCGGATAACAAACGGCCCGCTTTAACTGCGACAGGGGTGAGTTCTACGCCGCCCGCCATAATGTCGCCGACACAGTAAATCCCTTTATGAGTGGTATTTTGCTGCTCGTCCGTGATGACATAACCTTTGCTATCTAATTGCACTTCGGTGTTTTCTAAGCCGATATTGCCGGTGGCGGGTGAACGGCCAATGGCCCAAATCAGACAATCGACAGTGACGCTCTCGCCATTCTCTAGGCTTAATGTCAGGCTGTTATCGGCATTTTTGACCACGGCTTTTGGCACGCTATGGGTGTGCAATGTTGGGCCTTCGGTGGCCATGGCATCGACTAGGGCGTCGATAAGCATAGGGTCGAAGTTGCGCAGCGGCGCATGCTTACGCACAAATAAGTGGGTTTCGCTGCCAAGGGCGTGTAACACACCAGCGACTTCGACCGCGATATAGCCAGCGCCAACAACGGCAACACGTTTAGGTTGTTCACGCAGGGCGAAGAAACCATCGGAGTCGATACCATATTCGGCACCGGGAATATTTGGAATAGTTGGCGCGCCGCCGGTGGCGATCAGGATATGATCGGCGGTGTAATGTTCGCCGTTAACTTCGATGGTGTTGCCATCGATAAAGCGGCCGTAGCCATTTAACAGGGTCACTTTGTTATTGGCAAAACCACGGCCGTAGGCATCGTGAATGCGGCCAATATAGGCTTCGCGGCTGTTGACTAAGGTGCTCCAATCGAATTTATTAACAGTGACATCGAAGCCATAATCTTTGGCGTAAAGGTGCATAGCTTCGGCAACATGGGCGCCATACCACATGACTTTTTTCGGTACACAGCCTACGTTTACACAGGTGCCACCCACGTGTTTAGCTTCGATAAGCAACACCTTAGCGCCACGCATTGCCGCTCGGTTTGCTGAGGCAATACCGCCGCTGCCAGCGCCTAGGCAGATATAGTCAAAATGTTGAGCCATGAGTTTCTCCGTCTTACTTCAAGGATGAGGTGCTTTACAGCAGAAGGTCATTGTAGGGCGGATTGTGCTTACAGACCAGCCTATTGCATGGGTTGGCAATAGGACCGTGGTTTTACTGAAAATATTCCAGTAGCACGGTCGTTTGGGTTAAACCATTTAGCGGCGATACTGGCAGCGGGAGTGATCGTCTTGATTTGGCCCTTCGGCACCACATTTTAAACATTGCCATTCCTGCTGGCGGGCACTCAGTTCATCGGAGCGATATTTGGCTGTGTTACCCTGTTTGCTACGCATTTGGGCTTCTAACTGATTCATTCGTTGGTCTAGCCAGCGGCAGTTAGGATCATTTGCGACGCGTTCACGACTAGCAAGCTGCTGTTTACGGCTGAGTTTTTTATTCTTATTTGCTTTAGTCGCTGTGGTTGATTTAGGTGTTTTGGTTTTGGGTTCTGCGGAGGTAGTGGGAGCCGAATACTCGAACCCACTCTGTGGCTCGCTGGGGATGATAATCGGCTTCCCCTCACTGTCGAGCAGCGTTCCTAAGGGCAAAGGCTCGGCCTGCGCCGGTTGTGGCAAAGACACTAAACTGGGGTCGGGTGCCTGACGCGCATTGACCGAATCTGTTAAAGGTATAAAAAGTATGGCAAAAACCATAAGTGCAGTGCGGGTGAAATATAACTGATGCGCTAACATTCCCTGTTCCTCGGCATAAAAGGGGTGAAGATGAACGTCGCTCCGTCGACGTTTTCAGTGTAGTTAGCGGGTCGGGTTTTGCCAAATTCAGCCTAATATTGGGAGCATTAAAAGGTCATCGAAAAGTGAATGCCTGCGTAGGTTTGGTCCTGTGAGCCTAAATCGCCATTGGCCGCGGCTTCTTGCTCAATATCGCCCTGGGCAATGCTATGGCTAAGATGCCCGCTAACACTCATATTGGGCAGCAGTTGGTAAGCGGCCTCTAGGCCAAATTGTAGGTTGTTTCGACCGTTGTGCGCCTCAGTTCGATATTTAAAATCAAATCCTTGGGTGATATATGGGGTAAGAGTGAATTGCTCAGTGATATCCCAGTAACTGTGTAAACTCGCCTCGATTAAGTAACCTGCAGCCTCGGTGGAGTAGACATAACTCATCGAGGGTACTAGCCATGGGGTGGCCGTGTACGCAAGCTCGGTAAAGAATTCGTTATCTTGGCAGCGGTTGCTGCTGTAGCCTTCAATGCGTTGATATCCCAGATTGGCTTCTAAGTTATCAGTCAAATTCAAGCGATATTCGAGGCCGATATTCCACTCTGTATAGGCTTGACTATCGCCGCGGCCGACTAAGGCATAGGTGGTTAGATTGCCATACTGGACCGAGGCGTTTAGCCAATAGATGCCACCCAGTGATAAATTATTCCGCCCCTGTGAGATGTATTTGCTGTCCCAGCCCAAGTCCAAGTTTACTGCCAAAGGTTCAATAGGTTGAGTCTGCAATGTGGCACTCGAAAGACTCTCTGTTTGGGATAAACTTTCATTCGCGCTTGAGGTTTGGCTGAGAAATAACAGACCTAAGGTGCAGAGGGTGCGAGTGATGGAATTGACTGAGCTGGTGGTCATAGGTTTGCCAATCAGGCTAGTGATGTGGATTTGGTGCAGATACTAACGTCGATAAATCTAATTGTTAATGAGAATGGATCTAATTTGCGATCAACTCATCAAGATTCACTCAGTAAACTAAGCGTAAAGATTAATTGAGATCTGGCTCACTTTTTTCGGTGGTGATTCTAGATAGGCAGCCAACCGAAGGAGGTAATCGGTTTTCTCGCCTTGATAAATAGCACATTAGCCCTTATCTATAAGTGACACAGATTGTAGAGGAATCACTATGAGCAACCCTTTGCTTAGCGGCGCAAAATTACCCCTTTTTTCACAGATCAAACCGGAACATATTCAAGTCGCCGTTGAGCATGCCCTTGCTCAGTGCCGCGCTAAGATTGATGAAGTGCTACAACACCAAGGTCCCTACACTTGGGAGAATTTAGTCGCACCACTCGAACAGGTCGACGACGAGCTGAGTCAAATTTGGTCGCCAGTTTCCCATATGAATTCAGTGACTAGCACAGATGAGTGGCGTGCCGCCCACGATGCTTGCTTGCCGTTATTGTCGGAATACGGCACTTACGTTGGTCAACACCAAGGTTTATATCAAGCCTATAAGGCCCTGCGTGCATCGGATGAGTTTGCACACTTGAGCCAAGCCCAGCAGAAGGTGATTGAGCACAGCCTGCGCGATTTTGAACTCTCGGGCATTGGCTTAGACGATGCGCAAAAAATGCGTTATGGCGAAATCGTAAAGCGCCTCTCTGAACTCACCAGTGGTTTTTCGAACCAATTACTGGATGCGACCCAAGCCTGGACTAAGTTGATCACCGATGAAGCCGAGCTTGCGGGTCTGCCCGATTCCGCTAAAGCCGCCGCTAAGGCGATGGCCGAGGCCCGTGAATTAGAGGGTTGGTTATTTACCTTAGACTTCCCCTCTTATTTACCCGTGATGACCTACAGTGAAAACCGCAGTCTCCGTGAAGAGTGTTACCGCGCCTTCGTGACCCGCGCCTCGGATCAAGGCCCGAATGCCGGCGAGTTTGATAACAGCCCGCTGATGGATGAAATCCTCGCGTTGCGCCATGAATTGGCATTGTTACTGGGTTTTGATAGCTTTGCCGAAAAATCCCTCGCCACCAAAATGGCCGAAACGCCGGCGCAGGTGATGGCTTTCTTAAATGAATTAGCGCTGCGATCTAAGGATCAAGCCAAGGCGGAATTGGCCGAGTTAAAAGCCTTTGCCGAGGCGCAATACGGCGTCACTGAAATGGCCTCTTGGGACTTAAGTTTCTACGCCGAGAAGTTGCAACATCATAAGTATGAGATTTCGCAGGAAATTCTGCGCCCGTACTTCCCCGAAGATAAAGTGCTCTCGGGTTTGTTCTATACAGTATCGCGTTTGTTCGGCCTTAAGATTGTCGAGCAAAAAGACTTTGACCGTTGGCACAAGGACGTTCGCTTCTTCGATATTCATGACGAAACCGGTGAACATAGGGGCAGTTTCTACCTCGACTTATATGCCCGCACGGGTAAACGTGGCGGCGCTTGGATGGATGACTGCCGTGTGCGCCGTCAAACCGCCAATGGATTGCAAAAGCCTGTGGCCTATTTGACCTGTAACTTTAATGGTCCGGTCGATGGCAAACCTGCACTGTTTACCCACGATGAAGTCACGACCCTATTCCACGAATTTGGCCATGGCATTCACCATATGCTGACCAAAATCGATGTTGCAGGCGTGTCGGGGATTAATGGTGTGCCTTGGGATGCGGTCGAGTTACCGAGCCAATTTATGGAAAACTGGTGTTGGCAGGAAGAAGCCTTAGCCGAAATTTCTGGTCACTTCGAAACGGGTGAACCATTACCAAAAGCCTTGTTAGATAAGATGTTGGCGGCGAAAAACTTCCAATCTGGCATGATGATGCTGCGCCAACTCGAGTTCTCCTTGTTCGATTTTAGAATGCACCACGAATACGACCCCGCAAAAGGCGCGCGTATTCAAGAAACCTTAGACGAAGTGCGTCGTCAGGTGGCCGTATTAACGCCGCCGGACTTTAACCGTTTCCAACATGGGTTTGCCCACATTTTTGCGGGCGGTTATGCCGCGGGTTATTACAGTTACAAATGGGCTGAAGTGCTGTCGGCGGATGCGTTTTCTCGCTTCGAGGAGGAGGGGATTTTCAACCCAGAAACGGGCCGTCGCTTCCTGCACAATATCCTCGAAATGGGTGGCTCGGCCGAACCTATGGACTTGTTCAAACAGTTTATGGGACGCGAGCCGAATATCGATGCTCTGCTAAGACACTCAGGCATTGCGGCCTAATCAGGCTAGATAAGCTATTGTTAATTATCATAAACCAGCCCAGCGTATCGGGCTGATTATCTCGGGTTAGTGAGCTTAACCAAACGATAGAAAGGCGCCATCCGGCGCCTTTTTTGTGACCTAGATCCCGCTTGTTATCTGGTATGACCTCTGTTAGCCTGTGGCTCTTATTTTAAGGGCGACTGGTTATGAATCTGTATTTTCGTTTGTTTTGGTTATTATTTTGGCGCACGCGCCACTGCCGTAAGATCGATTTTCTCGGAACAAGCCGTATCACCTATCGGGCGTTACCGAGCGATTGCGATATCAATTTCCATCTGACTAATTCCCGCTATCCCGCATTTATGGATCTGGCGCGGACTTATATGTTGGCCGAGATGGGCCTGCTAAAACGTTTCTTAAAGTTGAAGTGGATGCCGATAGTTAACGCCGCCGAATTTACCTATATTCGTGATATCAAGCCGTTAAAAACCTTTGAAATTAAAACCAAAGTCGTTGGCTGGGATGAGAAATATTTCTATATTGAACAACGCTTTGTGAGCGAACGTGGCCTACATTGTATCGTGCATGTGCGCGGCGTATTTGTGTGCAAAGGTAAGCAAGTGCCGCTCGATGTGTTAGTGAAAGAGGCGGGTTATACCGATGCTGCACCTGAACTGCCGCCAGAAGTCGTAAAGTGGAAAGCGTTCCTACAGTTGAAGAAAGAGCGCAATATGTGATGCCAGTGGAGCATAGCTTAGGCTAAGGTATGCTCCTCAAGCCTGTATCTTCCTCCATCTCTGCGAGTAACACTTCTTCAAGCACCAACATCCAAGCCCCACGCAGTTGTGCCTGCTGCCAGTAACGGACTAGTTCATCTAAGTCCAATAGATTTAAGTGTTTAAAACTATAACTTAAGCAAGGGATTAACGCGCAGTCGGCCAAGGTAAAGCTATCGCCACAAATCCAATGGTTTTGACCTAAATGCGTATCTAAGCGTTGAAATTGCGTGAGCATTTGCTTCTCAATTTGTTTGATTTCAAACTCACGCATCTCGTCGGTATGCTTTAGTTTTTCTAATTGAAACAAAGGATTATTAATATCGTTATCGATAATCCGGTCGTATAATCTCACCTGCAGGTTGCGCTGTGATTCCCGAGGGAGAAGCTGAGTACCGTGGGTAAAATGCCTGTCTAAATACTCGATGATAATGCTGGATTCGGGGATTAATGTGCCATCTTGTGTTTTAAGCAGGGGCAGTTTAGCGGGTGGATAAAAATGCTGGAACGCTTTTCTCGGTAATGGATCGCGTAAATCAGTGATACGTGGGTAGAAATTTGCTTGTTTTTCATAGAGCGCGATCAGCACTTTCTGTGAATAACGCGATAATGGATGATAAAAAAGCTCCATAGACACTAACTCCAGTTCCAACTCCAACCCTGTTTTTTACTGACCTTACGCCTTAACTTTAGTCGTTATCAAGACGATTGTTGTAGGCATTTTCCCAAAAAATATTTGCGAGTCGATGTGACCGCACCTCAGTTATTGAAGGTTCCAGTCTGCCCCGCCCAATTCACTGGGCTTATCAATAAGAGGGGCGTCTTAATTTCTACATTAAGCTAGGTAAATTGAATCTTGCTACAAAAGTAAATGGTGGGTTGCTACCATAGGGTATAAACCCATTATAAAAAATGAATCGAGCGGTTTTCATTGCGATGCCGGGATACTAGCCATTATTCCAATAATAGAAGTGCGATTTATGGGAATATGGGTTTCATTTAATGGGGCATAAAAGCCTGTTGCAAATTTGCCCTACATTGGGCTTACCACTAAAATGGCTGGTTCGAAGGTTTTAGTTGAAAGTACATGCGTGATTGCTTATTAAACCCTTATCGAGACAGACAAATTAATACCGTCTGTTGCTGCTTAAGGGCCATCGATAAGCGTTTATTTACTGTGTCATGAGTCGAATGGAACAAATTTGCAACATTCTAACGATAGAGTCGGCTGTTAATATGCTTTAGATTCTATATTTCTAACAACCTTTTCGATTGTTCACATACTGTTTAAATGGAATAACAATTGATTGAATTTAGTATTACTCGAAGGGTAAATATTTTCATTAGTTTACACTTTAGTTGGCTAATCTTCCTTGTTGATCCTAATAGGGTGTGCGATAAATAACGGATTTGATTTTAGTTACAATTACGGCCATATCAGCACAAATAAGTGTGTTGATATGTAGGTCGTTCATCTTTGAAGGAGTTCTCATGCGGCAGACAATTAAACTTGCCTCAGTTATAAGTGTGGCGTTATGGATGGCAGCTTGCAGTCCCCAAGAGGAAAAAGCCCATGCAGGTACTGGGTCGCAGAGCATGGAAGTGGGAATTCTGAATATTGTTGCTAAGCCACAGGTGATTCAGGTGGAGTTACCGGGGCGGAGTAAGGCTTTCCTCGAGGCAGAGGTTCGCCCACAGGTGAGCGGTATTATCACTAAACGTAGCTTCGCTGAAGGCGGTACTGTTAAACAGGGCGAGTCATTGTATCAAATTGATTCTGCTACTTATAAGGCAGCACTCGTGAGCGCGAATGCGGATTTAGCCAGAGCAAATGCGAGTTTAGCATCGGCAAAAGCTAAGGCGTCCCGTTACCAGCAACTGGTTAAAACCAACGCCATCAGTAAGCAGGACTTCGATGAAGCAGAAGCGGCTTATAAAGAAGCGCTGGCGAGCGTGACTGTGGCGGAAGCGGCGATCAATACGGCGAAAATCAATCTGCAATATACCGAAGTATTAGCACCTATTTCTGGTCGTATCGGTAAGTCGAGTGTGACTGCCGGTGCACTGGTAACGGCAAACCAGAGTCAGACCTTGGCCACGATTCAACAGCTTGATCCCATCAATGTGGATATCGCGCAATCGAGCGTCCAATTATTACGCCTTAAAGCCAAGCTAAAGCAGGGTCAGTTGCTGGCAGGGGATAACGCCGATGTGCAGTTATTACTCGAGGACGGTTCTGTTTATGCTTACCCAGGCAAGTTGCAATTTGCGGAGGTGAGCGTAGATGAAAATACCGGGTCGGTGATCCTGCGTGCCGAGTTCCCTAACCCTGAAGGTATCCTATTACCGGGTATGTATGTCCGCGCTATGTTGAATGCGGGGACCGATCCCCAGGCTATTATGATCCCGCAAAAGGCCATTACCCGTAACTCTAAGGGTGAAGCTGTGGCTATGGTTGTCAATGATCAGGGTCTAGTGGAAGCGAGAACTGTGACTACTGCGGAAGTGGTCGATCATCAGTGGCGCATTACTGCGGGCCTTGCTGTGGGTGATAAGTTGATTGTGGAAGGATTGCAAAAAATCCGTCCAGGTGCGCCTGTAACCCCGAAAGTTATTTCTGAAACGCAAGCACAATAGGGCATAGCTATGGCACGTTTTTTTATTGATCGCCCCATCTTTGCGTGGGTGATCGCCTTAATTATTATGCTGGCAGGGGTGTTATCTATCCTTGGGTTGCCAGTATCCCAGTATCCTAGCATTGCTCCACCAACCGTGGTGATCAGTGCTAACTACCCTGGTGCATCCGCTAAAATTGTCGAAGACTCAGTGACGCAGGTGATTGAGCAGCGCATGAAGGGGATTGACCATTTACGTTATATCGCCTCCACCAGTGATAGTTTTGGTAATGCTGAAATCACTTTGACTTTCAATGCCGAAGCCGATCCGGATATTGCACAGGTACAAGTACAGAACAAATTACAGGGTGCAATGACCCTATTGCCCCAGGAAGTTCAGGCCCAGGGGGTTAACGTTAACAAGTCGAGTTCTGGCTTCTTAATGGTACTAGGCTTTGTCTCTAGCGATGGTTCATTGGGTAAAAACGACATTTCGGATTACGTTGGTTCTAACGTTCAAGATCCGATGAGCCGAGTGTCTGGTGTGGGGGAAATCCAATTATTTGGTGCGCAGTACGCGATGCGCATATGGTTAGATCCATTAAAACTAACCCAATATAACCTGACCAGCCTAGATGTTATCTCTGCCATCCGTTCGCAAAACGCGCAGGTGTCGGCGGGACAATTAGGTGGCACTCCATCAATACAGGGCCAGGAACTGAATGCGACAGTGTCGGCGCAGAGTCGCTTACAAACACCGGAAGAGTTTCGCAAGATCATCCTTAAATCGGATACATCGGGTGCGAACGTATTCTTAGGTGATGTGGCACGCGTCGAGTTAGGTTCCGAAAGCTATGCCGTGGTCTCTCTATACAATGGAAAACCTGCCACAGGTTTAGCAATCAAGCTGGCGACGGGGGCAAACGCCCTCGATACGGCCGCCGCCGTACGGGCAAAAATCGATGAGATGCAACCCTTCTTCCCCCAGGGCTTAGAAGTCGTTTATCCCTACGATACAACGCCTTTCGTGGAACAATCGATTGAGGGCGTGGTGCACACTCTGCTTGAGGCTATCGTGCTGGTGTTTGTTATCATGTACCTCTTCCTGCAGAACTTCCGTGCAACTTTGATCCCGACTATCGCGGTACCTGTGGTACTGCTGGGGACATTTGCGATCCTATCTGCGACGGGTTTCTCGATTAACACACTCACCATGTTCGCCATGGTACTCGCCATCGGTTTGTTGGTGGACGATGCGATTGTGGTGGTGGAAAACGTCGAGCGGGTCATGTCCGAGGAGGGCTTGAGCCCACTCGAGGCGACGCGTAAGTCGATGGACCAAATTACTGGCGCTTTAGTGGGTATCGGCTTGACGCTGTCGGCCGTATTCGTACCTATGGCCTTTATGTCGGGTTCAACCGGGGTGATTTACCGCCAGTTCTCTATCACTATTGTGTCTGCGATGGCGTTATCGGTATTGGTGGCCTTGATTTTAACGCCAGCACTCTGTGCGACCATGTTAAAACCCCTCAAGAAGGGCCATGGCCATATTGAAACGGGTTTCTTTGGCTGGTTTAACCGTAGTTTTGACAGGCTAACCAATCGTTATGAGTCAAGCGTTGCAGGGATCATTAAGCGCGGCTTTAGGGTCATGATGATTTATGTTGTGCTTGTCATTGCCGTGGGCTGGATCTTTGTCCGTATGCCTACCGCATTCTTACCCGATGAAGACCAAGGTATTTTATTCACCCAGGCCATTTTACCGACAAACTCAACCCAAGAAAGCACACTGAAAGTGTTAGAGAAAGTCTCTGATCACTTTATGGCTGAGGAAGGTGTGAGATCGGTATTTAGCGTGGCGGGCTTCAGTTTTGCGGGCCAAGGGCAAAACATGGGTATCGCGTTCGTTGGTTTGAAGGACTGGTCGGAGCGTGAAGCGCCAGGCATGGATGTGCAGTCTATCGCGGGCCGTGCTATGGGCGTATTCAGCCAAATGAAGGAGGCCTTTGTGTTTGCCTTCGTACCGCCAGCGGTGATCGAGTTAGGTACGGCGAACGGTTTCGACATGTACCTACAGGATAAAAACGGTCAAGGTCACGACAAGTTACTCGCGGCGCGTAATCAAATGCTGGGCATGGCGGCACAAAATCCCAACCTTGTGGGTGTTCGCCCTAACGGCCAGGAAGATGCGCCAATTTATCAATTACATGTTGATCATGCGAAGTTGAGCGCACTCGGTGTTGAAATTGCTAACGTGAACAGCGTATTAGCAACGGCTTGGGGTGGTTCCTATGTGAACGACTTTATTGACCGTGGCCGCGTGAAGAAAGTATATGTACAAGGTGATGCCCAGTATCGTATGCAACCGGGTGATTTAGATACTTGGTACGTGCGTAACAACAAGGGTGATATGGTGCCTTTCTCTGCCTTCGCCACTGGTACATGGGAATATGGTTCTCCCCGTTTAGAGCGTTTCAACGGCTTGCCAGCCATGAATATTCAAGGGGCAACTGCGCCAGGGTTCAGTACCGGTGCGGCGATGAACATTATGGAAGACTTAGCTAAGCAGCTTCCCCCTGGCTTTGGTGTCGAGTGGAACGGCCTATCGTACGAGGAGCGTCTATCGGGTAACCAAGCGCCTGCCTTGTATGCCCTGTCGATCTTAGTAGTCTTCTTAGTGCTGGCAGCACTGTATGAGAGTTGGTCTGTGCCATTTGCGGTTGTGCTTGTGGTTCCGCTCGGGATTATCGGTGCCTTAATTGCCATGAATGGGCGCGGCCTGCCTAACGATGTGTTCTTCCAAGTGGGTCTATTAACCACTGTCGGCTTAGCGACTAAGAATGCCATCTTGATCGTGGAATTCGCCAAAGAGTACTACGAGAAAGGTTCGGGCTTGATTGAGGCGACTCTGCATGCGGTACGTGTGCGTTTACGCCCCATTTTGATGACGTCCCTCGCCTTTGGTTTAGGTGTGGTTCCCTTAGCCATCAGTACGGGTGTGGGCTCTGGTAGTCAAAACGCCATTGGTACAGGCGTGCTCGGCGGCATGATGAGTTCAACCTTCTTAGGTATCTTCTTCGTGCCGCTGTTCTTTGTGATCGTAGAGCGGATCTTTAGTAAGCGAGAGCGAAAAGCGAAACAACAAAAGTCGACATCGGCGGAATAAGCTAAATCCTATCAAATCTAAGTCCTACAAATGTAGGGCTTTTTTATGTCTATTTCGTTACAAGGATGGATAGGAAGTCTGAGTTAAGTTGGGCATATTGATAAGTGGCGTGCTATTTGGTTGGACTCTTTGGATGCAGTTAAATTATAGAAGAGATAAACTGCGCGGCAAATATCAATCATAATCAGTGTTGTACTAACAGTATTGGAGTGAAATGGTGTCATCGATGGCAAGCCTTGCGACCAAGCAACTTATCGTGGGAATAATATGCCACACCATAGCGCTGGGAATATTAGCCTATGGCGTATATGCGTTTTATTGGCAGATGTTAGTGCCGCCCGAATTAATCCGCAGCATCGCCGTAGCCGTGTTTTTTATGGGGATGGGGCTCGAACCTAAGATGTTTTTCACGCCGCTTAACCAAGTCCTATTGCAAACCGAGGAGAAGACGATAAGGGCAAAAGTGCAGGCCTTAGTATTTAATCTCGGGGTTTTTCTGTTTATCTGTAGCTTTTTAATGGAATGGTTATATGACTAAGGCGTGCCGATACATTCCCTAGCAATATAAGTAAAAAAAATGGACTCTCGAGGAGTCCAGTATTCACGAGCAAAATTTGGTTGCTCTAATGTTGTGCGAGCTAACGATAAACAACCTTTGCTGTACTGGAGCTGAATATTGAAGGATTTCTATCCTTTAGATGAAATTCTTGCCTATTTATGATTAGCTGTAGCCATTAAAAACAACAATAAGCACTAAGGATGGAAGATGGACAAACTGTTATTGGGATTAGCGCTGATTTTTATCGTGACCTATCTTTGGTACGTCAGCCTAGTCAAAAAGCGCAATACCGCCCTTGAGGCGTTATCGGGTATCGATGTGCAGCTCGCTAAGCGCGCCGATCTGGTGCCCAATATCCTTAAAATCGCCAAACGATTTATGGATCATGAAAAGTCATTACTCACAGAGATCACTGAGTTGCGTGCGCAATTCACCCGCAGTTACAACAAAACTGACCCTAGTGCCGTCAAAGATCATATCGCCCAAGCCGAGCAACTGAACAGTAAAATGGGCGCGCTGATGGTCAGTGTGGAAAATTACCCCGAACTTAAATCCGACAATACTATGTTAGAGGCGATGCAGACCTACAACGAGGTGGAAGCCCATATTTCCGCCGCTAGACGTTTTTACAATTCGGCCGTTGCCGAGCTGAATACGGCGGTTGAAATTTTTCCTGGGTCGATCATCGCTTCCATGGCGAGCATCAAAGTGATGCCATTCTATGAGGTGGATGAGGCCTCCAAGGCACCTATCGATGCCGCTGATTATCTCTAACCTCTTCTTTTTTGTTACCGGGTGCTATGCCCTGCAAAAAGGGCGATATAAATGAATATATTGTCCTTTCTCTTAGGTCGTCCGATTAAAGCTCAGCGGCAGCCCTCTGCGTTGTCTGCGGATTCAACCGAGTTACCGCAATTGGAAGCCTATTATCAGGCGCACCTTGCGCCCATAGCCATGGGATATGAGACTAAGCGAGTCGCTTGCCTAAAGGCCACTCGCAAACGCCTATATTTGAGTTTGCTGATTGTCTTAGGTTTTGTCTTATTGGCTATGGTGGGGTGGAGTCGTGGCCTTTTTCTGTTTCCTCTGCCGTTGCTGGCATTATTGGGCCTAAGCCTATGGAGTTTTACTCCCACTCGACAATTTAAACGTCAGGTGCAACAGGAAATTTACCCCATCATGTGTAAGTTCTTTGGTGATGACTTTATCTATAACCGCGAGATGCGCGTCGATATGCATCGGCTCTCGGCGGCGAAAGTCTTGCCCAATTACGACAAAGTGAGTTTCGGTGACTATATTCACGGCCAATATAAAGGGGTAGAACTTATCGTCAATGAGCTTACCCTGACTAAGGATGTGAAGGTCGAAGAGTTGGATATCAGTACCAATAGGCGCAGAACCGTGACGCGAACGGAAACTCGATTCCGCGGACTAGTCGTGGAGTTGAGCAGCCATAAGACCTTTATGGGTCATACTGTCGTGCTCAGGGATCGTGGTGGGTTAGCCAACTTTTTTTCCGACAGCCATGCAGGACTTGAGCGCGTAAAACTCGAAGATCCCTTGTTTGAAAAGGAGTTTGATGTCTTTTCTACGGATCAAGTTGAGTCACGCTATTTGCTCAATACGGCATTTATGGCGCGTTTACTGGAGCTTGCCAAACATTTTAACGGCGAGATCCAATGCGCTTTCTTCAGAAGTAAGTTGATTATGTTCCTGCCGAATCGCCGAACCCATTTTCAAATGCAGTCTATTTTCCATGGCGCGAGTTTTTCAGCAGAATTTAGCCAGTTAAACCGTGAGATGAAGCAACTCTTTGCTATTATTGAAGTACTTAAACTTAATCAACACACGGGGCTTTAATGTCGTTCACTCGTCCACTGCATACGCGTGCGCCACTCACACTACCTCGTCAACTCGGGCTTAGCCTGTGGGTGATCTTGTTTTTGATGATGCCGAGTGTCTACGCGGAGGAAAGCGTGGCTAAACCTAAACCTCGTATCGTGGCGCGTTATTCCGACACTGGTATCGCCAGCAGTGAAGGGCAGGAGAAAGTTAAAGTTTATCAATATAAACAGGCCAATGGGGTCACAGTTTTTACCGATAAAGCCCCGAGTAACAGCCAATATCAGATATTACTGTTCGACTGTTTTGCCTGTCGTCCCGACTCCACTATCGATTGGAATCGTATCCGGTTATTTACCCAGAATTATGACGCTTTGATCTCCAATGCGGCCCATAAACATCAACTAGAACCCGCCTTAATTCGCGCTGTGATCCATGCCGAGTCAGCCTTCAATGCCAAAGCCTTGTCCCGTACCGGTGCTATGGGATTGATGCAATTGATGCCTGAAACGGCCAAAGAAATGGGGGTGACGAACGCGTTTCTTCCAGAGGAAAATATTTTAGGTGGCAGTAAGTATTTGGCACAAATGCTAAAACAGTTTAATGGTGATATTGCATTAGCCTGTGCCGCCTATAATGCGGGACCCACAACCGTCACCCAATACAAGGGGGTTCCCCCCTATCCTGAAACCCTAGCCTATGTTGAGCGGGTGCAAATTCTGCTAAAACGTTACCGCAGCACTAAGGTATAGGATTCGCTGCCACCACAGATTTTGAGCTTCAAAAATAAAAGCAGCGAACCCTTAGGGTATTTGCTGCTCTATGCAATGGCTTAATCGTAAACCTGCCTATTCGCCGACTTCCCATTTGACTGTGACGTTACCGCCCGCTTGGCCTAGGGTTTTTCCGAGATAGTCGATTAATTCGGTTGCAATTTCATCCAGTTGCCAAGGTGGATTGATGATCCATAATCCCGCCGCTGTCATGCCAAATTCGTCGGAGTCGGGTTTAATGGCCTGCTCAATTCTAAGCTGACGCTTAATGCCACTGTTGGCGAGGCGCGATAACATGCCCTCGGTCTGGGCGCGGTTTACCACCGGATACCACAGGATAAACACTCCAGTAGCGAAACGTTTGTGCGCTTTAATCAGAGTTTCGGCGACATCTTGATAATCGGTTTTCATCTCATAGCTAGGATCGACTAGCACTAAGGCGCGGCGCTCTAACGGTGGTACTGCGGCAATCAGCCCTTTTAACCCATCGCCCTTAATAACTTTAACTTGCTTATCTTGTTCGAAATATTCGTCCAGCAGCAGATGATCGGTACCGTGCAATTCGTGCAGCAGCATACGATCCTTTGGCCCCAGCTCCATATCGATAATGGCGGGAGATCCTGGGTAGAAGTTGAGTTCTTCAGGATTGTCTTCATTAAAGTGACGCACCGCAGCGACATAATCCTGCAGCGATTTTGGTAGATCGGTTTTATCCCAGAGCTTAGCTACACCTTCGAGGTACTCGCCCGTCTTCTGGGCAAACTCATCCGTTAACGCGTAACCACCCGCACCCGCATGGGTGTCGATATACACGAGTGGTTTGTCTTTCTTATGCATTAACTGCAGGGTTTGCAGCAAAATAGCGTGTTTCAGCACATCGGCATAATTGCCGGCGTGATAACCGTGGCGGTAACTTAACATGGGGGATCCTAGTTATTTGCAAACAAAGCAAAGGGAGGCAAATGCATATCGGCAATTATACCTAGGATGCGCTAATGCGTAAAATTAATGCCTCAGTTAGCATGTTTTTTATGGGTGAGCCAGTGTGTGGGGGTTTGCAGTTGAAATGTTTTTAGCCAAAGCGCGGCGGGCGCCGGTTTACCAAATAGATAGCCTTGAAACTGTTCACACCCAAGTGCGGTGAGTTGCAATAATTGAGTTTCGGTTTCGATCCCCTCTGCAATAACATTCAGTTTTAAACTTTTTGCTAACAGAATTGCGGCGTTAACAATTTGAGTGTGACGCTCGCTAATGCCCAGTTGGCTAACGAAGTAACGGTCGATTTTAATCGTGTCGGCACTGATATCTATGAGCTGACTCAATGAAGCATGGCCAGTGCCAAAATCATCAATCGCAATGGATACACCCATGCGAGCTAAGGTGTTTAGGCGACGGCCTGTTTCTTTGTGGGTTGAAAATACAGAGGTTTCGGTAATTTCAATTTCTAGTAATGGGATAAGCTCGGGATGATTCATATAGGTCTGGATCAAGACTTTAAAGAAGCGATCCGACAGAATATCTTGCCCCGATAGATTGAAGGCGATCGTGACCATAGGGACATTTTTCGGCCAAGAACGGATCAATTGGAGTAACTGTCTAAACACTTTTACCGCAAAAATCGCCTGTAATTGCGATGATTCTATGATGGGGATAAACGTGCTGGGCATGATCATACTGCCGTCTTTATCGAACATTCTGGCGAGTGCTTCAAAGCTAATGATATGGCCATCCGCCATCACTTTAGGTTGTAACCACATTTCGAGTCGGTTGTGTTTTAACGCGTCGCGGATTTTGACTTCTTGGGATGATGCTTCTAATAAATTATTAATTAAACCAACGTAGTACACTATGACAGGGTTAGCTTGGGTAGTTTGTTTTATGGCAATTAAGCATTGCTCGGCAGCCTGTTGCGGTGCCGATTTATTACCCGAACAGCAACCAACTCTATATTCGAGATGATATTCAATTTGCTGTTCTTGCTTTAGTTTTAGGCTAGTTGGAATGTGCTGACGTAATTGTTGCGCTAGGTTTTCGGGGGAGATCAGCGGCAGGCTAGTAAACTCGAGTGCAAGCGATACTCCCCTGAAGCGGTATATTTTTGCCTGATGGCCGAAGCGTTCTTTGAGCTCAATCGCAAAGGCTTTTAGGATGGCATCGCCGACGCTTATCCCAAAGGCGGTATTGATTTGACTCAGATTATCAATTTTAACCAAGGCGACGGTCATTTTTTGATGGATCGCGCTTGGGGCAGGATTATACCAGTGGTTTTCGTTTGGCAACCCAGTCACTAAATCATAAAAATGTGTGCTGATATGGTGTTTTTTGAGCCGACTTAATTCAAGCGCATGGTTTGTTTGTGCCGTGATATCGTGGCAGTGAAACAACAAAGTATCATGGTGCTCCAATGAGGCTTTTTGCAGTAGATATCGACTGTTTTCATTGTTTTTCAAACGGGTCTGAAATGACGCCGCCAGTAAATTCACGCTGGTATCTTCGGTCAGTTCAAAAATATCACATAGGCGAGTGCTGTTGAGGGTGACCTTGGCTGTAATGTCCTTCGCCGCATTATTCAGATTGAGAATTACCCCCTCCTCATTGCAGAAGAAAGAAGCAGTACCATTATTGTCAAAGATTTCAGCATATTGATCTAAGGAGCGTTGCAGCGCGTTTTGATGCTGGATCATCTGCTGTGCATGGACTTTCTGGGTTTTTAACAGGCGCATCGCCGATAAGGGAATACAGATATTAAAAAACATAAATAGCAACCCGTTGAGATAAGCGTGGGTCGCGGGCAGGCTGATATCAATATCGATAATAGGGGGAAGATTTTGGTTACGCAGCAGCAATAAAAAAGGTAATACATTGAAACACATCATAGCGAAGGCTGCTTTCCTGCTAAAGAGGAAAAGTGCCATTAACGGCAGCGTATACAGGAAAGTAATGCCTGCCTGCGATAGGTTAAAGTCGGGAATAAACAACAGCATAGATAAACAGGCCGCGATCACCATTGCCAGCAAACTGATTGAACTGGCAAGTAAATATTTGCGCGTAAACCATAAAGACAAAAACAGTACTACTAAAAAACTGGCCGTAATGCTGATAACAAAAGTGAGGTTTAATTCATAGGCAATGAATGAGCTATGCAGCACTATGCTAGTGGTCAGCATCGCACCACTGAGCAGAATAATCCGCAATAAACTGGTTTTTAATATCGTTCTATCGGGATTTAAAAAGTCTTGCTCCCTGATAAACAAAAAACCTTTCAGCCATTGAAGCAAAAAAATTCCTTATCCCATACGGAAGTCACACAGGTTGACTGGGGATATAACATATAACATAAATCAATAAACTGTTATACAAATAGATTACTATCTTTATAAATCAGTACATTACAGTGTGATATTCGTCTTCTTCTTTAAGGGGGGGCTTAGACAAATTAACTAAAGCAGTGATGCTTTCGGTGATGTGATTTGCTTGCATATTCATAAATGAGATTTTTAGGCATAATGACCATCATTTTCGTTGGTTTGAAGACAGCCTGTGACCCCGATTTTTTTTAATCAGCAATACCCAACACTTGTGGATATTTGTGCCCGCTGGCAGCTCGTGTTTGATGCGAATGCAGCATTTGAATTGCGTTTTGAGTCAGACACTTTGACTCTGCATAAGCGGGATGAACCTAAGCTCGATGGTATTATGGTGGACTTTGTGACTGGCGCCGTTGCCCATAGGCGCAAGTTTGGTGGCGGTCGTGGTCAGTCGATTGCTAAGGCTGTTGGGTTAAAGCAGGGCGTTACGCCAAAAGTGGTCGATGGCACTGCGGGTCTAGGCCGCGATGCCTTTGTACTCGCAAGCTTAGGCTGCAGTGTGACTATGGTGGAGCGCCATCCTGTGGTGGCCGCATTATTGGAAGACGGCCTGCGCCGCGCCTATCAAGATGCGGAAATCGGCGACTGGATGCGTGAACGTATGCAGCTTTTCCATGGTTCAAGCCTCGAGGCTCTTGCTAAGCTGGAGCAAGAAGTTGATGTGGTCTACCTCGACCCTATGTATCCCCATCGCGACAAATCAGCCTTAGTTAAAAAGGAAATGCGGGTCTTCCAAACCTTAGTCGGCGCGGATCTCGATGCCGACGGTTTGCTCGCCCCCGCCATGGCCCTAGCCAGTAAGCGCGTGGTCGTTAAGCGCCCCGATTATGCCGAAGACTTAGCAGGCATTAAGCCTAGTATGGTTATCGAGACTAAGAAAAACCGCTTCGATGTCTATATAAAATCGGCAATGAAGTAGTGAATTCCATTCGTTTTTCATTCGACTGAAATTGTTTAACTATTTGATATAAGTATTTTTGTTGTGCTTTCTTGGCGGATTGCACAACCTTATCTGTGTTTTATATAAAAGGAAATATTATGAAGTTAAAGACAATATCTGTCTTATTAATGTCCTCAGTTTTAACGGCTTGTGCAACTAGCGGTTATAAAGTTGCTTCAGGAAAAGAAACCGCCTCTCTTCGTGTGTTATCGACTGACAGTGCTAATACGTCGGTATGGATAGATAACACTGAAGGTTGTATCAAACATAATTTCATTCCAGGTGGTGAAATTGCTGTATTAGGTATGAAAGCGAATTTATTGGCAAATCGCCAAGCAGGCCGGAAAATCGGGATGCCGTTGTATCGTTCAGATGTCCATGAAAAACAACAAACTGAATTAAAAGTAGAGGCGGGAGTACCACTTTCATTCTATTTTGCCGGTGTATGGGTTGACGGCGCTAACACGCGAATTGATGGTTATGCCTATTGTGTGAAAAAAGTCAGTTTTACGCCTAAAGCTGGGGCAAGTTATGAAGCTCAGTATTTTGTGGATAAAATTAACGGAAAAGATCAGTGCACAATTAAACTGTTTGATATTGTTGAGGATAAAGGTGATTTCGTTAAGACCGAGGATCCAAACTATCAACTGATCACTGAGATCTGTAAGTAGACGTCATAAGACATTGTCTAAGGCCGAATAGTCTGATTTGGGATTCCACGAGACTGCTTGGCGCTTACCAAAGTGTGCCGCGTTTAAATGCGTTAAATAAAAAGCGCTAACCTAGGTTAGCGCTTTTGTTTTTGAATAAAGGTTATGTTTATCGCACTAAGATAAACAGTGGGGTTTGACTGACCGCTTGAAAATCGAGCGCCATGGTTACACTGAGTGCTGTGATGGTAATAATTGAAAAACCAAACACTTGTCTGGCCCAACGTGGCATATCCACATCTTGACGATAACCTTTGAGGGCCATAGTTAGCCACCAGAGGCTGGTGGCACAGGTCACGGCCATAAAGGCGGTGCCTGTGTAACCTGCGAGTGGCAGCATAGTGCTGACCAAGGCGAACACTGCGATATAGAGCACTATATGATGCTTCGCCTTGGCCATCCCTTCGGCGACTGGCAGCACGGGGATCTTCGCGGCTGCATAGTCATTAAAGCGGAAAATCGCGATGGCGTAGGAGTGGGGCATCTGCCAGAGGCTGAACATCAGCAATAAAATCACTGCGCCCATATCCATTTGCCCCGTCACGCTGCAATAGCCCACCACGGGCGGTACTGCGCCCGAAAAGCTGCCGACTAAGGTGCCGTAAACCGAGTTTCGCTTCATATAGAGGCTATAAACCCCGACATAAACGACATAGCCAATAGCGGCAAACAGCAGGGCTAAAGCATTGGTGAACAGGGCTAAGATGCCGAATCCAAACACGCCTAAGGCGATGCTAAACCGCAAGACATGGCTTAGGGGGATTGCGCCCGTGACGGTGACGCGTTTGCAGGTGCGCTGCATTTTGGCGTCAATGTCACGGTCAATACAGTTATTAATCGCACAGCCTGAGGCGACGACTAAGGATAATCCCACTAAGCTTGCCAGCATCAAGACCAGATCCACATCGCCCTTAGCGGCCAATAGGAAGCCGCCAGCAACGGAAATCAGATTCCCGAAAATGATGCCAGGCTTAGTCACCTGTACATACCCTTTGGAGCGTGCTTTCCATTGCGTCGATGTCAATCTAGCTTGTGTGTTCATTTGCTGTGTCTCGTTACATCATCAAAGCGTTAGCTTCGAGAATGATCCATACCGACAAGCCAACCACCATGACTATGATCAGCGCGGTAAATAGGAAGGAGAAGGTGTTGATCTTGCCTTCCTTTGAGAAGTCCAAGTGCAGGAAGTACTTAAGGTGTACCAAAATCTGCACCAGTGCCGTGACAACGACGATGGCAAGCGTCGTCGATTGCTCGAAGTGATGGGTCATTACCGCCCAGAATGGGATGGCAGTTAACACCACTGACAGCACAAAACCGACTAAGTAGGACTTGATGCTGGCGGCCAGATCGTCTGCGCCATGGCTATGATCATGCGAATGAGTATGTGCGCCCATTACAGTGCTCCCAATAAGTACACAACGGTGAATACGCAAATCCACACAATGTCGAGGAAATGCCAGAACAAGCTTAAGCAGCTCAGGCGCGTGATGCTGCGGTTGCCTAAGCCCGTTTTGGCGACTTCAATCATCATGATCGCCATCCAAATTAACCCAGCGGTCACGTGCAAGCCGTGCATGCCCACTAAGGTAAAGAAAGATGACAGGAAGGCGCTGCGTTGTGGGCCGTTGCCATGTTCGATCAGGTGATGGAACTCATAGACTTCCATGCCGATAAACACACAGCCCAGTGCAAAGGTAATGGCTAACCAAGTGAGGGTCGCCGCTTTGTTGTGGTGCTTAGCGAAAATCAAGGCGAAGCCATAGGTAATACTACTGAGCAGCAGGGCTGCGGTTTCGATCAACACAAAGTCCAGTTCGAAAATGTCTTTACCCGATACACCGCCATCGGTGTTCATATAGAGCACGGCGTAGGTGGCGAATACCGATGCAAACAGGATGCAGTCGGTCATCAGGTAGAGCCAAAAACCAAACAGGGTGTTGCCACCCGTGTCATGGTGCTCCTCGGCGTGAGCAACTTCTAAATCAGCTGGGATTGCAACACTCATATCAGCCCCTTACTACATTGTTTAAGTGAGCATTTTCAATGCGTGCCACTTCATCGGGTTGAACGTAATAGTCGACATCGTTGTTATAAGCACGGAATAAGAACACGATAAACGCGCCCACCATGCCCACAATCGCGAGCCACAGAATGTGCCAAATCGCAGCAAAACCAGCGGCAGTAATGCCCAGCGCCATTAAGATACCGCTCGGGGTATTTTTCGGCATATGGATTGGCTGATAGTGTTTGAGGCGTTGATATGCGGTGCCTTTTTCTTTGGCATCGGTAAAGGCATCGATATCAGACACCTGTGGCAACTTAGCAAAGTTGTAGAACTGTGGTGGGGATGCGGTTGACCATTCCAGCGTGTGGCCATTCCATGGATCGCCCGTGGTGTCACGGTTTTGGTCGCGGTCACGGATACTCACGTACAGTTGCACGAATTGCAGAATGATACCGACCATGATGATGCAAGCACCCACGGCAGCGATATAGATCCACATGTTCCATGCTGGGTTATCAATGTGGTTGATACGGCGAGTCATCCCCATAAAACCGAGTACATACAGCGGCATAAAGGCCACATAGAAACCAATTTGCCAGCACCAGAATGACGCTTTACCTAAACGCTCATTTAAGTGGAAACCCGTCGCTTTCGGGAACCAGTAAGCAAAACCGGCTAAGTAACCGAACACGGCACCACCGATAATGGTGTTATGGAAGTGAGCGATCAGGAACAAGCTGTTGTGCAGTACGTAGTCGGCGCCAGGTACGGCCAATAACACGCCCGTCATACCACCAATGGTGAAAGTCACCATAAAGCCTAAGGTTCACAGCACTGGCACAGTTAAGCGCAGGCGGCCGCGGTAAATGGTAAACAACCAGTTAAACAGTTTTACCCCAGTCGGGACCGCAATCACCATGGTCATCACGCCGAAGAAGGCGTTGACGTTGGCACTAGAGCCCATGGTAAAGAAGTGGTGTAACCACACGATAAAACCGAGGATCGAAATCGCGCCACTGGCCCATACCATTGAGGAATAACCGAACAGACGCTTAGAGGTAAAGGTTGAAATCACATCCGAGAAGATACCGAACGCAGGTAAAATCAGGATGTACACTTCAGGGTGACCCCAAGCCCAGAACAGGTTGATATACATCATGGCATTACCACCACCATCATTGGTGAAGAAGTGGAAACCCATGTAGCGATCGAGTGTTAACAGCGCTAAAACCGCGGTCAGGATCGGGAACGATGCCACGATCAGGATGTTGGCCCAAGTACAAGTCCAAGTGAAGATAGGCATTTGCATCAGCTTCATGCCTGGAGCACGCATCTTAAGCACAGTCGCGATAAAGTTGACCCCGGTTAAGGTTGTCCCTATCCCCGAAATCTGCAGCGCCCAGATATAGTAATCGACCCCGACGCCCGGACTGTAAGCCAGTTCAGACAAGGGCGGGTAAGCTACCCAACCGGTACGGGCGAATTCACCTAAACCTAATGAAATATTGATCAGCACGGCACCAGACGCGGTTAACCAGAAGCTGAGGTTGTTCAAGAAGGGGAAGGCAACGTCGCGGGCACCGATTTGCAGTGGCAGCACTAAGTTCATTAGACCGATCATAAATGGCATCGCCATAAAGATAATCATGATCACGCCGTGGGCAGTGAAGATTTGGTCGTAATGTTCAGGCGGCAGATAACCTGCGGCGCCATTGGTGGCCAGTGCCTGTTGGGTACGCATCATGATGGCGTCGGAAAAACCGCGGATCAGCATGATGAAGGCAAGCACTATGTACATGATACCGAGGCGTTTATGGTCAACCGAGGTTAACCAGTCGTGCCAAAGCACGCCCCATTTTTTGTGTTTAGTGATAAAGGCTGCGACGTACAGGCCTATCACGGCAACAACCGCAAGGGTCACCATGATGATAGGCTCATGATACGGGATCGCATCTAGGCTTAATTTACCGAGAAAAGACATGATTACTCCGCCTCCACTTTGTGAGTGGATGAGTGTTCTGTAGATGAAGTGTCAGAATGGGTTGAGCCTTCCATGTCGGCCATCTTCTGTTCGCTCGCCATATGCACCATATCGTGGTGCATGCCAGCCATACTGTGGTCGGCACTCATGTGTTCCATACCTTCATGGCCTGCCATGTGCTCGTTTGAGTCCATGTGCATGTATTGCATAACGATTTGATCGAACATGCCGTGACTCACTGAGCCAAAGTATTCAACAGGATTGTTTTCACTCTTCTGTGCTAAGGCTTGGTAAGTCGCAGAATCTAAGGTCTTAGTCGCCTGTTGTTTGGCCTTGGCGACCCAAGCATCGAAGTCGGCCGCCGTTGGCGTGGCAATGGCTTTAAACTTCATGCCCGCAAAACCTGCGCCGCTATAGTTAGCGGAAATACCGCCATAGGTGCCGGGTTCGTTGGCAATCAGGTGCAACTTAGTCGTCATCCCAGCCATTGAGTAGATTTGGCTACCTAACTGCGGGATAAAGAAAGAGTTCATTGCGGTATCAGAGGTGATCTTAAAGTTCACCGGCACATTGGCTGGGAAGGCCAGCTCGTTGACCGATGCGACACCTTGTTCTGGATAGATAAATAACCATTTCCAGTCCATAGAAACCACTTCAACCATAATCGGCTTGGCCTGGTGTTCGAGTGGCTTGTAAGGGTCGAGATCATGGGTCGAGCCCCAGGTAATCACCCCTAGAATCACAACGATCACAATAGGCACAATCCAAACCACGGTTTCAATCGCGCTTGAATGGGACCATTTAGGCGTGTAAACCTCATGATCTCGGCCATCGCGGTATTTCCATGCGAAGAACAAGGTCATAAAGATCACGGGAATAACCACAATCAGCATGAGTAGGGTAGCGATGATGATCAGGTGCTTTTCATCGACACCGATCTGGCCCTTGGGATCCAATACGCCGCCATCACAGCCTGCGAGCATCAGGGCTATCGCCGCGAATGCGACTTTACTTAAATTTCGAATTAACAAAGGAAGATTCCTCTAACCCTAAGGTTTACAACTCTGCCCAGAGAGATTGGCAGTAGCATTGAGCGGCGTTATCCGAAGGCGAATCCGAGAGTGGCCCGAGCGTGGCACAAAAATGCCTGCCACCCCAATGCGAGATTGAGGATCGGCTTTCAGCGCTTAATGCTAAATTTGAATTTTAAAACAGAGAGTTACAATGGTGGGGCGCGACAACCGTGCGCAAGGTGTTCGAGGGATTTTAGCCTTGGGGGTGCTAAAAACTGGGCAGCATTAGTGAGGTCTAAGCTGTTGAAAAACTTGAAGCCATTGTCGAACAGATTCCACAATTGCTTAATTATCTGGGGGTTGAGCAGTAAAATGCTCAGCAGCGTGGCGCCGAAAAACTCAATTAAAAAGCCATCACTTAGGGTGATTAATTCGCCAATATCGATGCAGCCGCCGACCATCACAGACACTAAGTCCGCAGCGGGCAGCACAAACAGTAACCCAAAAAGCAGGGCTAAGTTTGTCATGCTGAAGTGGGAAAATCGAACCGCTTGGTTCAATCCTTCAGCGCTGAATTGGCTAAGGGCAAATTTCAATTAATGGATCCGGGTTAACGGGAACGTGGGTCAACTAACTGAATAAAAAATATTCAGCATGCAACTTTTTTATGCGGCGGGAGGATAACAAGAAGCGGGGATTGATTGAAAGCAGATCACCTGCTAAAAAGTGAGTTAATATTAAAAAAACCTTAATTAAAACTATAGTTGCCATATTTATTTACGTATTTAACGTATTTGAAACTGGCCTAAGTCTCAAAAAATGCAAAAGCGTGATCGCACTGGCGAATCTGTTCGGTAGCAAAGTGATCGACTTTCGTTAATATCCACTTTCGTCAAATCTTGGTTTGCTATCTCAAATAGCGGTTCCGAGTGGTAGCTCACTTGTCAGGACGAGCATCTGTGTCAAGAATGTCGTGGTGGAGATCTTAGGAAAGCAAATAACTGGGCACAAACGATTATTGCCAGCATTAAATCAGCGGAGTCCCATCTCTGGGCTTGAGATTGATTCGGTGAATAGGGCATTATGCCTATTAATAACACTATAAGTATCAGCGCGAAGGGATTGTATATTAAATCATTTAGTCATTGCCTTAGGGTTAATTTCTGTATTGCCTTAGCCTATTTTGTCGTGGGTAAAATGGGCTTGATGATTGCGCTGCCCCCAGGTTACTCGGCGGCAATTTGGCCTGCGGCAGGGATTGCCATCGCGAGTTGTATCCTATGGAAAGAATACGCCCCTTGGATTGGCATCTTGATAGGATCTGTGCTGATTAATATCAATGTGGGCGGGCAGATACATTGGGGATGGTTGCCTATTGTCATCGCATTCGGTTCTGTGCTGCAGGCTATAATCTCGGCCCATGTCCTTCGCCGTATCGACCATCTGGTGACCTTAGATAGACCCAATACCGTTATAAAATCCTGCCTGAGCTTAAGCTTCACTTGCTTAATAGCAACGCTGTTTGGGAATTTAGCCTTAGTCGCTAATGACACCATTCCCCGTACCGATTTACTTGGCAGTCTGCTCAATTGGTGGATGGGGGATTTGCTCGGAGCGGTGATCTTTATCCCTTTGACTATGTTGCTGTTCGATCCTAGGACTATCTGGCGGTCTCGGCGTATTCAGACCGGGGTTCCGCTGCTGGTCGGTTTTTTATTTTGCGTGGGGATTTATCACTACTCAGATATCAACCAACGTCAGCAGTTGCAGGATAAGTTTCAAATTCAATCTAACGCCATCATCAGTGATATCGAGAGTTTTCAAGGAGCTAATCTGCAGCAAATCGTCGCCCTCGCGAGCCTATTCGATAATAGTGAACGGGTTTCCGAAGACGAGTTTATCCAGTTTGGTAAGCGTAATCAGCTACAGACGGAGGGGTTTCGTGCTTGGTCTTGGTTGCCTCTAGTCCCAGTGGAAGATAAAGAGCAGTTTGAAGCCGCGGCGCGCGATGCCATTGCTGGCACCTATGAAATCAAACGTCCAGCGGACTGGCATATCAATGCCGATGGTTGGTTAGTGCCTGTGATGTATATACAACCGCTACGAGGGAACGAAGCCGCCCTTGGGCTAGATCTCAATAGCGAGCCCACCCGCGCCGCAGCGATTGCCAAAGTCCGTGCCACGCTAACGCCGGTAATGACGGAAAAAATTCAATTGGCTCAGGATCCTAATGGCCCAGGAGCTTCGTTGCTTATCGCCCCTGTCTTTGATCGACTAGGCCATATTTCGGGATTTTGTTCGGCCGTCATAGATCTACGGGAAATTATTAGTGGGGTGGAAAAAGTGCAAGGGCTGCACTGGAAACTGACCGATACCAGTGCAGGCGGGACTTTACTCTACGCCAATAGCCAGAAAGATTTTCCCGAGTTTTCCGGCAGTGTTTATAGCGATAAGACGGGGCAATATTTTCAGACCAATCTGATGTTAGCCGACCGCAATTGGCACATAGTGATCTACCAATCCTATGCCACGCTGATGGGAGATACCTTTAGCCTGTCGTTACTCATGTTGCTCCTCGCCTTTATCACCTGCGCCGTGGTGGGTGGCATGACCTTGATCTCTTCCGGTGAACGCCATCGTATTGCCGAGAAAGTGACTGAAAAAACCATGGCCTTGTCGAAGGAGATTGCCCGCAGCGAGGCTTTTCAGGTCACTCTGAGTGAAAGTGAGCAAAGATATCGCAATCTATTTGATAAGGCGCCGGTTGGGCATGTGCTTAAACGTCTAGGAGATGGGCAGTTTGTTGCGATAAACCAAGCCTTTGTTGATATTACGGGTTATACGCTGGAGGAATTAAATCGACTCGAACCCTGGGAGTTAACGCCAAGTCGCTATCAGTCGAGTGAAGCCGAGCAATTAGAGCGCTTAAAACATACCTGCCGTTACGGCCCTTATCAGAAGCATTATCGCCATAAGAATGGCCAGTTAGTGGCGGTGCGTCTTAATGGAACTTTAGTGACGGCGGCGAATGGTGAGCCTTTAATCCTCTTTATCGTCGAGGATATTACCGAACAAGAACGCACTGCGGCGCGGGTCAATCTGTTGGCTCAGGTTTTTCAACAGAGTGGTGAGGGCATCACCATTATGGACGCCAACGATATTATTGTGGATGTGAATACCGCCTTCACCCATATTACGGGTTACTCTAGGGATGAAATTATCGGTAAAAATTGCCGATTGTTAGAGGCGGAGCGTACCGATAGAAGCCTAGATGCTCAAGTGCGCGCCGCGCTGGAGCAAACGGGATTTTGGCAAGGGGAAGTGTGGGATCGTCACAGGGATGGATATGATTTCCCTAAATGGTTGATGATGTCCGTGGTGCGGGATGAAACGGGGGCGATCAGCCATTACATCGGCAGTTTCACCGATATCAGTGAGCGTAAAGTGAATGAGGAACGAATTCATTTTCTCGCCCACCACGACTCGCTGACATTGTTGCCTAATCGACTCAGTTTACAGTCGCGCCTCGAAATGGTGTTCCAAGAGGCATTGGCGTCGCATAGCCAGATAGCTGTGATGTTTATCGATATGGATCACTTCAAAAATATCAACGATACCTTGGGTCACCATGTTGGTGACCTATTGTTACTCGAGGTGGCACATCGCCTTAAGGCTGTGGTGGGGAGTCGTGATATTGTGGCTCGTCTTGGCGGTGACGAATTTGTGATCGTGTTGTCAGATATCCAACATGACGCAGTTGCCACGGTTGCCGAGGCATTACGTAATAGCCTGAGTCAAGTCTATATCATTGATAATAAACCGTTGCATTCATCCCCCAGTATTGGGATCAGCCTGTTTCCAACTGACGGTGACAGTGTTGAAGCGTTAATGAAAAATGCCGATATGGCCATGTATCGTGCTAAGGCGGCAGGACGTAATAACTATCAGTTTTTCACCTCGGCAATGAACACCTCGGTGACCGAACGTCAACATATTGAAACTGGCTTAAGGCAAGTGCTTATCCGTGATGAGCTAAGGTTACATTATCAGCCACAGATCGATATTCAAACTGGCCAAGTTGTGAGTGTCGAAGCCTTAGTACGCTGGCAACACCCTGAATTTGGTCTAATTGCGCCAGATCGTTTTATTCCCATCGCCGAAGAAATTGATATGATCATTCCCATAGGCCAATGGGTGCTTGAAACTGCCCTTAGGCAACTTGCCCAGTGGCGAGAAAAGGGGGCTAAAAAGTTGCGGATGGCGGTTAACCTTTCGGCGCATCAGCTGCGTAAAGAAACCATAGTTGCAGATATTCTCAATGTGTTAGCGCAATATGAGCTAGGCAGGGGAGCATTGGAGCTTGAAATCACTGAAAGTGTTGCCATGCAATACCCTGAACAGAATGCTAAGTTACTGGCCGAGTTACGCCAGCAGGGTATTGAGTTGGCTATCGATGATTTTGGTACAGGTTATTCGTCGCTCTCTTATTTGAAGTTGCTGCCCTTAGATCGACTCAAGTTAGATAGATCCTTTGTTAAGGATATTGAGAGCGATCCAAATGATGCCGCCATTAGTGCTGCCACTATTTCAATGTCCCATGAGCTAGGGTTAACTGTGGTTGCCGAGGGGGTAGAAAACGAAGCTCAACTGGTACTGCTCTCAAGCATGGGGTGTGACTTAGTGCAGGGTTACTATTTTAGTAAACCCTTGGCAGCCGAAGATTGTTGGCGTTTTATCGAGCGTAATTTGTAACGGCTTATCAGGGGGGCACATTATCTTTGCGAGTTGAGCTACACTTGAGTTTGCATTATGGGTTCAATAATCACAGGCTAAGGATGGTTATATGCAAGTTATCTTTACTAAAGGTTCAGCACGTTATGCACAGTTACGTTGTGTGCGTATGGACGGCAGTGCCACACAAACTCAGATGCCCGAGCAGGGGATAGCACCCCACGATATGATCCACTACGTAGTTGAAAAACGTCTGCATATTCAAGGTGCTTTCTTCTCGCAGATCCGCGCTGGTGCCGATATCAATTTTACCCTTGAGCATAACGAGGCTTCTTTAGCGGTTGCGGATAAAACCGAAATTTGGCAAACCGAATCGATTGTCGAAGCATTACAATCTCTGTTGTGGTCAGTCGATGCGCCTAGCTATGCCGGATTTATCTATTTACTAGAGCAGGCCTGTAGTCACCGAAAATTAGCCGTACCTGAGGTTTCGGAATCTGATTTTGAGCATATTATCAATGAGATAATGGAGTTAACTATAGAGTGGCAAGGTATGGGTGAGGGGCAATCCCTGACCCTAAAGTTTTAAACGCTTAAGCAGCAAAAGAGCGCAACTATCGCGCTCTTTTCGTTTGTTGTACTACTCCCTGTGACGTCGTTCCTGGCTTTGTGCCGATCTTCCCTGATTATGCTCTACATTGCGTGCCGTTTGCATATTTTGGCGTGGTTCGTTCTGTCTCACTCGCACTTCTTCCCGCTGCTTTGGCGCGGCTTGTCTTGGTGCAGATTGTCTGGGCTGCTCACTGTGCTGCGGTTCTGCGCGTCTGACCTCGGGGCGTGTTTCCTGTCTCTGTGGCTGAGCCCGTATTTCTAGATTGCGTGGCTGTGAGTCTCGGCTTTGATACTGCCGCTGTGGGCTGTCCTTAGTTTGTTCCCTCGACGCCTTCGCTTGCATTTGTCTGACCTGATTATCATGGCGGCCATTGTCGTTACGCTCTTTTGGGTAACCTTCTTTTTTAGCCTGAACTGAGTTCATCGGCACGGAACGACGCTCTTTTAACTCGGCCTGAGTATTTTGGAAGTTAGGTGCACGTTCGCGGCTATAGTTGTAGCCTCTGTCCTTACTATGGCTCTTATCATAGCCCTTGTTATCACGCTGATAACCTACATTTTGCTGTTCCCGTGATTTGGCATACTGACTCGTAAAGTGCTGACCACTGCCGCTGGAGTGAGAATCGCGGCCACGCAATTTGCTGTCACTGTAGTAGCGTTGTTTTACTACGGGGTTATGGTAAACCACACCGCGTCTATGCTCGGGTTTATGCTTCCAAGGTTGAGCGCCATAGCTGACAGAGTATCTCTCCCGTGGGCGATAGTGGTGTGAATGATGGTGGTCAATCACTACGACCCTGTGGTTATGCCAATGGAATGAGCTAAAGAAGTAGTTAAAGGAAATATGGATCCCGGGTGACCAATAAAAGTAACTGTTGCTTGGGCGGTAAGGATAGCCAACATAGCCACCAAACTCCCAATATACGGGCGGATAGGCTACGCCCCAGCGCCAAGTGCCGTAGACTACACGGGGATCATAATAGGGCACATATACGACTTCGCGTCTTGCTGGCTCGATAATGATCAGGTTATTGGCGCGGGTAATGGCCATATTATCCATATTGGCCAGGTTGTTGGCTTTATCCGCCTGTTGTCTGAGCGATTGGATGCCGTCCATCACTTGCGCCTCGTCGGCCAAGAAGGCTTCACCGAGTCTTTGGGTCCAATCCAAATCTTCACTCATCTTTTGCAATACATTGGGGAAGGCCATCAGAGCTTTGACACTCGGGTCCCAGTCCTTGTCTTCGGTGCGTGACATCACTTGGTCGACCGATAACTTAGGGTGATCCTCCAACCAACGCTGCGCCTGTACCACTTCGAGTGGATAGGTTGAGGCGATCAAAATATGGCTCAGCAAACTATCGGGATAGAGCGCAATGGGCGCCAGCATCTGTTCGAGTTCGGCCTGGCCCAGTGAAGCACTTGAACCTTGGCTGACCGATACGCCTGCGGCTTGGGTTGGCGCGGTGAAAGGCAGGGCAACTAATGCCGCCGATAACACTAGCCATTTCCATCGATATAATCTGTTCATGATTCGCTCCAATAATCCTGTGTGAGGATGTTATTGGCATCATAGGCGTTTGAATATGAACATAAGCTGAAAGTATTTCGTCAGAAAAAACCTTTATTATGAGGAATTAATTTATCTATTTTATTGAAAATAAAGACTAAGCAGAGTGGATAAAGCTGAGGCTAAATTGGGCGCCACCTAAGGTTTCTGAACGCGAAACTGAAATTCTACCGTTATAGCTGTCCACTAAGTCACGGACAATCGCCAACCCAATGCCATTGCCTTGGCGGTAAGAATCGGCGCGGATCCCACGCTCAAATATCTGAGTTTGCAGAGCTTCGCTGATCCCTGGGCCATCGTCTTCGATACAGATCAGCAATTGATAGGCATCGCCAGTCACAGTTAATTTGACCGTCGATTTGGCGGCCTTGCAGGCGTTGTCGAGCAAATTGCCTAAAATCTCGGTGAGATCGGCTTCATCGCCTTTAAATACGGCCTGCTCAGCGATTTCGCCACTGAGGTTAATCAGTGGCTCTCGGTAAATCTTGGCTAAGGTGCGTAGCAGTTTATTGGCCACCTCATCAACCTTAATCCCTAAATGCCATGAGGCCGCCGCCGCTGTTTGGGCGCGTTTAAGCTGGTGGCTGATAATGCGACTGATGTTAGACACTTGCTCGCTCGAGGCTTCGCTTAAATCCTTTTGACTCTTAATCACAGCTAATGGCGTTTTCAGACTATGGGCTAAATCCGCGAGGGCATTGCGATAGCGCTTACGCTGGGTTTGTTCGGTATTGAGCAGGATATTGAGCTGCCTCGCCACCGCCTGTAATTCATTGGGATATTGGCTGCTTAACTGGGTCGATTTACCCTGTTCCACATCGTGGAGTTCTTGAGTGAAGCGGGCAAGTGGCCTAATTGTCCACAATAACCAACTCAGCTGAAATACCAGCATCACTAGGATTAAGATCAGCAACCAAGTCCAAAGCTGTTGATTAAACTGGGTTATCTGCTGCTGGAACTCCTGCTCATCCTTAATGATGTGTACGGTGACGGGCACATTTTCATTCAAACTAGCAAAGCTCACACTAAAGCTATAGATAAGGTGTGGCGCGCCAGCGAGGTTGATTTGCTCGAAGGCACTTTTGCCCGTCGGGGGAATAGTGAACTGCGCCGGCGGCGTAATGCCCATAAAGGACTGGGAATGCCAGACTATGCTCTGTTTATGCTCCGCATCCTCTGTGGTGGCAATGGCATAGAGTCCTGACTGGATGAGATTAAAACGGTTTTCGAGTACTAATTCAGGGATAAAAACTCGCTTGTTTTCGACCTCAGTGACGGCTAAAACCGAATAAACATAGGCACTCAGCTCATTTTTAGCGGCACTCTTTACCTGCTCTGCAAAGGCGTTGTTGAGGGCGATACCGATCAGCGGCAGTAGCACTAAGATAAACAACAGCGCACTGAGAACGAGCCGTGTTTTGAGGGAGTTGAGTAACTGCCAGGCAAGCGCGCGCTTACTCATCAACACCTTGCTCTGGGGAGATGACTCTTAAACGATAGCCTTGGCCGCGCAGGGTTTCGATCAGATTGTATTGGCCATCTGGGTCGAGTTTTTTGCGTAAACGGCGGATAAAGACTTCGATGACGTTGGAGTCGAGATCAAAATCCTGATCATAAATATGTTCAGTGAGCGCGGTTTTGGATTTCACTTCGCCCTGATGCAACATAAAGATTTCAAACAGTTTGTACTCCGAGCCGCTAAGGGTGACGAGTTCATCCCCTTTACGTACTTCTAAGCTACTGGTATTTAAACTAAATGGCCCGTTAGTGATCACAGGGCTTGCCTTACCCGCAGAGCGGCGAATAAGGGCTTTGAGGCGGGCAACCAATTCCTCTGGATGGAAGGGTTTAGTGAGATAATCATCGGCACCGGCATCGAGGCCTTCGACTTTATCCTGCCAGCTATCCCGCGCGGTTAAGATCAAGATGGGGAAAGCCCGCTCTTTTTGACGCACGCGGCGGATAAGGCTAATGCCGTCGAGTTTAGGTAGACCTACATCGATAATGGCGGCGTCATAGTTATATTCAATGGCTTGAAACAAGCCTTCTTCGCCGTCGCTGGCGACATCTATGCTGTAATGGGCATCAAGCAAGTGCTGCTTTAAATTGGCTTGCAGTGCTAAGTCGTCTTCAACGAGTAAGAGTCGCATATTAATTCCTCGAAACGCGCCCTGTGGCGGCATCTACCGAAACTGAAAAAACTTGGCCATCGTTATTGAGGATTTTAACTCTGTAGCCTGAGCCACTCGATTGTACGCTGAGCACTTTTCCTCGATATTGACGCTGCACCATAGCCACGGCTTGGTCTGGACTGTTCACTACAAGTTGGCGCTGCTCATTCTTCACGCCTTGGTTGCGCGATTGATTGCGATCATCGTGTTTATCATTGCCCGCTATGCTGCCAAAGGAAGCGCATAAGCAAGCGACTAGGGTCAGTGTTAAACCAAGCTTCATATCTGTTCCCCGTGCAGGTTCGGCGATCTTAAGTGAGTAGCTAGATGGATAGCTTATCGAGTCGACTAAGAATACCTTATCACCATAACAAACACATAGAGATCAGCCAATTGGTAAACACAATTCCTTTAAAATTCTCTGTGCTTCAGATTATAGCGATTTGCTAACTGTCGCCTGAACCTATTTATCGTACACGAGTCATATCCTGTGTCATGTTAGCAGTGTTAACCACAGCAGATGAATTGAGGCTGAACGGTTTTTTCGCTGAAGGACGACGCATGCAAATGTTCAGCTTATGTTCACCTTGAGTGCCCTCTAATGTCACCAATTTGAACGGCTTATCACGGGGTATTCAAGATGAACACACTCAATCAACAGGGTATGGCAACCACAACAAACTCCAGCTTTGTTAGGGCGATGGTATTGGCTGGCGCATTAATGACATCGACGACTGTGAGCGCACAGTCTACTGAGGAGCCAAGCTTGGCGCCCTTTAGCGCGGCCAGTGTTGGCATGGTGAAAACAGCCGATGCCGAACAAGCCGCAAAGCAAGAACAACAAGCCTTAAGCCTATTGCAACAGTCGGCACCCGCCCAGAGTGTGGGTGAAGTTGCAGCCGCTGCAGTCAAGTCGCTAGCACCGTCCTTCTCGACTAAGAGCCCGAGTACAAATCGCATACAACTGATGGGCGCAACACCCATGACCCGCGAACAAGTGATCGCCAAACATACGAGTCAGCCCATTCCAAGCTCGAGCGCCGCGACTGAAGATCCCTATCGTGCCCCGGTTTATCACAACTTTGCGATTTTTGATGCCAGTAGTCGTATGTTCGAAGACTTTGATTACGATGGTTTTTATCAAACCTTTAGTGTGACCTTCGATGTGGATGTGTTCGGGGCATATCTTAATGAGCGCGCCGATCTGTTTGCCGAATTGTACCTTAGCCGTAATGGCGGCCCTTGGGTGCATTACTACACTACGGATGTATTCACCATTTATGGCGACTCGACTCAGGATGACTATGAGGTATTGACCACACTCTACTCTGGTTATGCGACGGATCACTACGATGTACTAATCGATGTGTATGAAGTGGGCTACAGCGATATTGTTGCGACCATCAGTGCCGATGAAACCGATGGTTTGTACGCGCTGCCACTGGAAAGTAGCGACCGTGACCACATTGATGAAGTGATTGTGGTGGAAGAAAGCGGCGGCGCATTTTCTGTCTTGGCCTTGCTCTGTCTTGGGTTGTTGGCGGCAGTGCGCAAGTGTGAAAAATGGGTTTAATACTTTGAAATATACTCTTATATAACTCATCAAGGTATTACCCCTATTGTAGTAATGGTACAGATTGTTTACAGAATAAGGCCCTACCACTGCTTTTTCGTTAAGGGATTACCTCAAAATGGTGGATGATACTGGGCTAATCATCCGCTTTGACAAACGTGGTCAATCGTTTGAGGGTAATTTGGTTTCGTTTTATGTCATTGTTTTTAATGTATTTTTTATTTTGTGGTATTTGGGCGGCTCATTAGCAAAGCGTTAGGTTTTTGGAGATGCAATGGATATTTCTGCGAATAAATTACTCCCAATAGATAATCTCGATGAGTACAAAATTCATTTTGCCGTTTGGAATGGCGAAGAACAGCCACTAGACGTTTTTGTTCGCGATCCTGATGAATGGAAGGGTTGGAATAGTTGGCGCGGTAGCCGTAATGACTTCAGTCGCAAGTTTATTTTCAGCTTAATTCGCTACTACCATCAAACGGATAAATGGCTTTTTGGCGGAATTTTTGAAGTCATCGAACGCAACACTGACTCATATAACGTCAAACTCGTTGCGCTTCACCAAGAGTATATCGGGCGCCTCCTCATTCACTATCCTGGCCCTGGTGTAAGAGGACGCGCTTTTTACCTCGAAAGTCATTTCAACGAATTAAAGGTCGCACAACTGTTTGAAAAACCATTTGAGGGTGAAGCATTTTGTGGTTACGAAAATGTTGAGCATGGTTTTTCGCAGCTCGAAGCGATTATCAAGCAGAACAAATCTGACTGGAAAGCTGCCCTTGAAAACGTAAAAGGTGTCTATCTGATAGTAGATAAAAGTAATTGCAAGATGTACGTTGGTTCGGCATATGGTGACGCTGGTATTTGGTCAAGATGGGCCTGCTACATCGGTACAGGCCACGGGTGGAATGATGAACTCACAAAACTCATAAACACCAATGGCATTGCATATGCCCGTGAAAATTTTCAGTTTTCAATACTTGAGTTTCGATCTATGAGAACGGATGACCAAGTAATTCGCAACCGAGAGCAATACTGGAAGAGAGCACTTCAAACCAATGCGTTTGGCTATAACAAAAATTAAAAACTTAACCTAGCTGTCAACACAGACGCTGCGTGATAAGTCGGGCAGCGTCAGTTACTTTTACGTTAGTTTGTCCAGCGACAACTATCAGTCGGTAGGGAATTTTTGCTTCTGGTGTAAAACTCGCATCACGCGAATAATTGAACCTTCAACCCAGTAAGAAACGATCATTGAGATTTCAGGGATAATGAGTAATCGCCCTCGAATACCATCACGTTGAACGCCCATCAGTGGTTGTTCGAGTAAATTTTCTACTTTATCCTCAATGGTTTGATCAGTTTTTTCAGCTGCATCAGGGTTGAAGTCATAAAGAAACTCAAAGATCTTTTCACGATCATGTAGCGATTCTTCTTCCCATAAAATCATTGCTGATCTCGGCTACGAATCTTAGCTTTTCGTTGATTCATTCGCGCTTTTGCTGAGTTATGGTCAACAAATGAAGCTCTTCCTGAGTCAAGCTTCTCAAATGCTAGGTTGACTTGTTCAGTTAACCAAGCGTCATGGGATAATGCTTTTCGTTGTTGCTCAGCCATCTGCTCAGTAAGCTCACGGCAAGCATCGCTTAGAGTGCGTCCTTGGCTCTCAGCCATTTGCTGAGCTAAGCGTTTAACTTCGTCATCAACACGAAATTGAATTCTAGTGTCCATGAGTAGCTCCTAAGTTTAAGTGAGTACAAATGTTAGCACTGACGTTAGGCAAGAGCAAGGGGTGAACAAGTCATCCTAAGGATAGAAACTTTATTACTCTCCTATAAATGCCCCCTTTTTCTCTCTGTGTTTATCTTGGAAAAATAGGGCTAGTATGAGCGGGTTACTTTAACTAAAGGAAGAGAGACATGATTGCTCAAGGTCAAACATTACCAGCGGCGACGTTAAGCCAACTGACTAAAGATGGCATGGTAAATCATCAAGTTACCGAGCTATTCGCGGGTAAAAAAGTGGTGTTATTTGCAGTGCCTGGTGCCTTTACACCAACCTGCTCCGAGGCGCATTTGCCAGGTTATGTGGTACTAGCCGATCAATTTAAAGCCAAGGGTGTGGATATCATTGCCTGTGTATCGGTAAACGATGCCTTTGTGATGAAAGCCTGGGGCGAGGCGCAAAATGCGTCTGAGTTACTGATGCTTGCCGATGGCGATGCGAGCTTTACTAAGGCGCTAGGCTTAGAGATGGATACCGCAGGTTTTGGCGGTGTGCGCTCGCAGCGTTACGCCATGATTATCGACAATGGCGTAGTGAGCTTGCTTAATGTTGAAGCGCCAAAGTCATTCGAGGTCAGCAAAGCCGAAGCGGTTTTAGCCGCACTTTAAGCTTTTTTAAGAAATGAAGTTTGGATGTGATAAAAGCCAGCCATTCATTGGCTGGCTTTAACTAAATCAATTTATTGTACGATTTGAATGTTGTCTGCATCTATGGTCACTTCAGACCAATCTTTATCCACTTCACCACGAATAATGATCGGAGTTTCAGGTGTTACTGTGTTGCTGCGCCATAAATCATCATCAATTTCGACCTTAATATCACCCGTAGCGTCACGAAAAATATAATCATCGTGTCCAATGGAAGAAATGATATGGCCCGTTAACTCAATTTGGGCGTCATCACTGGCATTGAGCGCGCTCACCACATCACGAATCATCTGTCTTGCACTCGGACCTTGGAAGCCGCCCTGTATTTGAGGTTCATCCGTTGTAGATTGAAAGCCGGCTTGGCTGGTCATAGTGGTGAATGAAAGTGCCATGACGAAAACGGTAAGAGTCATTTTATTCATCTGTTTGTCCTTTCTATGGTTTTTATGTTACTCAGCCTCAATGGCTATTACAGTGTTGTGAGCATAGTACCAAGACAAGCGTGAAACGGTTGTGAAGATTGGGTCTGCAACTCAGAATTTGCTAAAATGAGGTCATTTATCCACGCTAACTTCAGTTAATGGGTATTATCTATAAACTGAACATAAGCCTGATAGCTAGCACCATCGTTTTGGGTTGAAAATGCCCAGCCCATTCGCTCGCAAATACGTTCAATAATAATTAATCCGCAGCCATAGCCTGAAGTATCGGTACTTTGAGTGCTTAGTGGATTCAGTATCCATAATTGGTTGCTTTGCATCGTAATTTCAATGTTTCCGGCACTGTAATTGAAAGCATTTTTAATTAAATTGCCTATTACTATGTTAATAAAGCTCAGTGGCACCTTGATGCTCAAGCAATCTTTAAGCGTTAAGCTGTAGGTAATTTCTTGCTTGGCAAAATGCTGCGCCATTTCAGCTAAAATGTGTTCAAGGCGTGGTGCTAAATCAATTTGGCTGTAGTGCTGTGATTCAATGTCTTCTTTTCCGAGAAATAAAAAGGCCTCGGTGAGGGTTTTCATTTGATGCCCTGCGTAATCAATACGTGTAATGGCTTTTTTGACCATTAATTGTTGAGCCTCGGTTGTCGCATTGGGGATTTTTTTGAGCAATTCTACCGAACCTTGGATCACCATAATGGGCGTGCGTAGCTCATGGGAGGCAAAACGGCTAAATTCTTGTTCCCGAGTGAAGTAGGCGGCAATTTTAGCTTTGTTGCTTAATAGAGTTTGCTCAATATGGCGGGTTTCACGGTATGAGGTACTCGGTGTTGATGTCGGTTTCTCTGGTGGTAGTTGATTGATTTTATTCTCAATCTCGGCAAGTGGACTGGATAGAAGACGTACAAAATACAATCCATACGCCATGATAAACAGGAGTAAACCGATCCCCATCATTGAGATCAAAATGTGCATTCTATCTTCATAGCTATCAAGGAAATCGTCCGCATCATCCTTATAAACCACATACAACAGCCCTTGCCCAGAAGGATGAGCTGATATTAACAAGTGTTTATCTTCGTCGCCCAGTTGATGTTCGTAAAATCCGGTATTTTGATAAGGTTGCAGCCAAGCTGGTACAAACTCTTTGCTCCAATATGTTTTCAATTCATTGATATCGGGGAGTTGTGCTTTATCACCAAGCCTTTGATAATTCTTTAGATATTCGCGAGTCTCTGTGGCCAGCGTTTGCTCGAGGCTAATCTTCTCAATTTGTTCTTCGGCGATATAAATGAGGCTCCAAAAAATGGCAAACATCAAGCTAGTTAAAACTAAAAAAGTGAGGCGGATTTTTTTATATAAACTCGGAAAATGCTCAGGGGATAAGTCGGTAACCTTGGCCATGGATAGTCTCTAATTTTGAGTCTGAAAAACCTTTATCGAGTGCACTGCGTAAGCTGTATATGTGGCTGCGAAGCGAATCACTCGAAGGTGCATCATCTCCCCATACTGTATCTACCAATTGCTCTTTACTCACGATAGCGGGCGCATGTTTTAGTAACAGTGAAAGAATGGTGCGCTGAATTTTACTGAGCTTAATTTCTTTACCAGCACGGGTAACTTGATGGGTTTGCAAATTTAAACTGATATCACTGAAGTGCAAAATACCCACATCTAAACGTGGGCCACGATTATGCAGTGAATGCAGTCGTAAGCATAATTCTTCCATCGCAAAAGGTTTATTTAAAAAATCATCCCCACCTGATGTAAAAGAATCAATTTTATCCTGCAGACTATCTTTGGCTGTTAAAAATATAATCGGTGTATTACAATAAATTTCTTCACGCAGTTTTTTGACCGTATTAATACCGTCTAATTTGGGCATCATAATATCCATTATGATGACATCGTAATGGTTTTGTTGAATTAAATTGATTGCACTTTCCCCGTGATATGCACAGTCGGCAATAATACCCTCTAGAGTTAAATAATCCATGATCGTTTCAATAACATCATGATTATCATCAACAATTAATACTTTCATTACTTATCTTCATTTCTTCACGTTTGCTTGACGTTTCCCATACTAAGATGCCAGCCGTTGATTTAACAAGGTAAATAAGGGAGAAAAAATGAATAAGCACTTAGTATGCATTAGCGCATTACTATTAACCGCCTGTGGTAGCGATGGCTCATCAGCGGATGTGACACCACCTCCGACGAATTTACCCGCTAAAATGATGGGGACTGTGACTCAGGTGTCCGCAGACCATCAGCAGATCACTGTGAATGGATATAAGATTAATATCGCTAATGCAGAGATTCGTTATCAACAACAGCCACTGGAGGCCAAAGCTATTCAAGTGGGGATGCGCCTTGATTTGGTTAACCAAGGTCAGCAGGCTAAAACGATTGCTGTTGATCCTGCTCTGGTCGGCGAAATCAGCGCTATTAATCAAAATAATATCACGCTCAATGGCATACAGTTAGCTATTGCATCAGCGAGCCAATATAAAGTGGGAGATTGGGTGGCGGTAAATGGCTATCCTACCGTGGTCGGACAATGGCAGGTAGAGTCGATTAACCTTTTTCCGAATCTCGCTATTGCTGAAATTGAAGGCCGGGTGACTGGGCTCGATCCTGTTGCGCAGCAATTCCGCCTTGGTTCAGCCCTGATCGATTATGCTAATGCCGAGTTGGAAGGGCAGTTAGCCGAAGGCGCATGGGTTGAGGTAGAAGGCCAGCAAGATAACGCAGTATTTAAGGCCCATGAAGTCGACGTGGAAGATGCGAGTGATGTGCCGACATTCAATGGGATGGAGTTAGAGGGCACTGTGACTTGGGTTAACCAAGACAAGAGTCAGTTTGAGCTCAATAGCCACACACGACTCTATGTGACTGAACAGACTCAATTTGAAGATGGTAATCGTGCCAATTTGCTGGAGGGTAAGCGCCTAGAGGTGGATATTCAGACGACAGCGCAGGGGTTGTGGGCCAAAGAGGTCGACTTTGAAAACTCAGATGGGGGGGGCCAGTTCCCCGATTTAGGAAACAAGTTTGAGCTTGAGGGGCGAGCCACACTCGATAGCAATAACCAGCTACAAATCAATGGGTTTACCTTTATTATCGACGCAAGAACCCAGTTTGATGATGGCTTAACCCTTGCAACCCTTGATCAAAAATGGCTGCAAATTGAGGGCGTTGAATTAGCCGATGGCCAATGGTTAGTGAAGGAAATTGATCTTGAACAGCAGAGTAATGAACTGGAGCTAACCGGAAAGGTGAGCCAGGATAGTCTGTGGGGTTACCATGCTAGTGATGCCTCTTTAGCGACCTTTGACGGCAAATGGGCCAATGTGGAGTGTCAGTTTGATGGCATGCAAATCCACAGTTGTCGCATTGACGATTAACGCTACTTAATCACTGCAAATGGCAGCGAGATTGTTCTCTCGTTGCCATTTTTATGTGCTTAAGGCTTATGCCGCTCGCACTTGCACGACACGGCTGTCGCCTATACCCAAACTGGTTTCTATATCTTCAACGCTCTGCTGGACTTCTTGGGCGATGACTCCACTCTGTTGGGAACTGGTTTGTGCCTGCGCCTTTAAATTGTCCATACTGCGAACAAACTTATCGAGATAATCGACTTGCTCTTTGGCATTGTGCGAGCCCTGTTTGGCGGTATGGGCCATTTCACTGGCTTGATTTTGTACTGTTTGTGCTACCTGCCATAAACTTTGGGCCCGCAGTTTTTGGCTGCTGGTGGCCTGGGCTATACCATCGACGCTCTCACCTAGGGCATGATTCGATTGGGTGAGTTGCTGCAGGATTTTTACGATTTCATTTAAGGACACTTGGGTGCGCTGGCTTAAGCTACGCACTTCATCGGCGACCACGGCAAAGCCGCGACCCTGCTCACCGGCCCGGGCCGCTTCGATGGCGGCGTTGAGGGCGAGTAGGTTGGTTTGCTCGGCAATATTACCAATCACATCAATGATTTTGGATACATTTATCACTGAATTATTCAGGCTTTCGAGGGAGTCATGACAGAGCCCAACGGCGGTCTGTGTCTGCTCTGTGGCGCTGAGCACGGCTTCGGCTTCGGTTTGGCTCGATTGCATCTGGCGCATGGTTTCGGCGGCGCTTTGCTCAACTAATTCCGAGGTATGGCTGACCTCATGGGCTAAGTGGCGGATATGCTCAGTTTGGGTTTGAGTATCGGTCACAATCGTTTGTGTATGCTCAGTATGTTGCGATAGTTGGGTGATACGCGCCACCAGCTGACTTAAGGATTGGGAAACCTTAGTCATTTGTTGACGCTGGGTTTCATCTTCCTGCTCAAATCGTTGTAATAGTTGATTGAAATGGCCTGCAATTTGGCCTGTCTCACAGCGCCGATTAATATCTAAACGCTCACGGCTATTGGACTCGCTTAATCTCATAAAGGCTTGATTGAGACGTTTCAGTGGTTTGACGACCCGATTCTGCTGCAGGATCAAATAACCTATGGCAAACAAGGCCATAATCGAAACCATGGTATAGAGGATCAGTTGCAACTCGTATTTAAGCTGCTGATTTTTCGCCGCCTGCGCATCGCCTAAACCAATAAGCTGTTGTTCCATATTACTAACCGCTTGAATGAGCTGAGCTTGCATCTCTTGGTTGGCTTGCAGCAATTGGTGGGTATTGGCGACTTCTTTATTGTATCTATTGGCGAGACTCAGCAGTTCACTGCGGTCACTCTCACCGATTTCAATTTGTTCAGGCTCGCTGGCGCCAAGGGCAAACTCATCGGCTTCTTGCTGTTCATATACGCCGATGAGCGGTAGTGCGCTAAGGGCGTCGTGCCAGGTATTTAACTCCTTACTGGTGCTATCTAGAATGCCCTTGAGTTGTTGATTTTTGCCGATCAGATAGCCGTCGGTCAGTTGGGAAAGTTGATAGACAATAGAAGGTAAATCGCGGCTCAATTGCAGATATTGCTCGGCGATTGCGGCATTGATGCCTAAGCCTTTATCGGCATAACTGCCGAGGCGACGGTTATAGTCGAGCATTTCTGACTCGGCGTGGGCGAGCAGTTGCCGCGGGTTCGCGGCGAGTTTACCTGCGGCGCGGTATTTAGTGTCTAAATCTTCAATAAACTGCTTCAGGCCGAGCTGCAATTCATTGTCGGCGGCGCCCGTGGCGGCGAGATTGAGTTCAGTGATCTGAGTGTTAATTGCAATGAGTCTAGCTTTCGCCTGTTCAAGCTGGCTGGCATTACCATTGGCTAAGTAACCATCGAGATCGCGGCGTACGCCGACGAGAAAATCCTGCTGAATGCTTTGCAATGCCTGAGTTTGTTGCTCAATATGTTGCCGCTGATCGCTGCTCCACAGCACGACGGCGGCGAGTAACCCCGCAAGCAATAACAACAGGGCGGAGGCAGAGAGCGACAGCGTTGAAATTTTCATTTGGCAATCTTCATAATGGACAGAGCGAGTTAACTGCTCCGAGTTTATGAATTTAAGGTGACATTAATATGACAAGGCCTATGTTGAAGCTAGCCTTGTTATCTCAACTGCAAATCTGTGATCTCGAGCTATTCCAGTGGCAGCCACACCTGGGCTTTTAAGCCACCCTCGGCGCGGTTCGAGAGCTTGATCTGCCCTTGATGTCTATCGATAATCCGCTTGATGATAGCCAGTCCTAGCCCAGAACCCACACTGCCGCGAGCGATATCACCTTGGGTAAAAGGCTGGAAAAGTTTAGGAATTTGTGACTCTTCGATTCCGGGGCCATTATCTTCGACACTAAAACCGATACGTTTTCCATCGAATTGCGAACTGATCCGCACCCAGCCCGAACCATAACGGAAGGCATTTTCGACCAGATTACTGAGCACTCGCTTAATCGCTAGCCCTTGGAACAAGGCTTCGGGGCAGTCGCTCAGCACGACTTCAATTTCACCCGCGCGGTTCGCTTCTGCCTGGGCGATATCCTGAATGAGTTTATTAATTTGCCCCGGCTCGCGGCTGGTCTCCTGATCTTGGCGTATATAGGCAATAAATTGGCTGATAATGGCGTCCATATCCTCGATATCGTTGACAATACCGTCTTTAAGATATTGATCTTCCACCACCATCATCTCAGAGGCGAGGCGAATGCGCGTCAGTGGCGTGCGTAAATCATGGGAAATCCCTGCCATCAACAGTGCTCTATCCTGCTCTAGTTGTTTCATACTGCGGGCCATCTGGTTGAAGGCATTGGTTACTTCGACCAGTTCGCTGGAACCTTTAAGGGGTAAAGGTTCGGGAAATTCGCCGCGGGAGACCGAAATCGCAGCCTTTTGTAGCCTTCTGAGTGGACGGTTTTGCTGGCGGGCAAACCACCAACCGCCGGCGACGCTGAGTGCGCCGATCACCATTAAATAGAGAGTAAGCGGCGAGAGATCGGAGACATTCTGGCCGATAAGCGGCACTTTTATCCACACCGAAGGCGCTTGGGGAGGGCGGATCCAAATCTGTAATACGCTGCCGTGGGTGACGCGCACTTCGGCTTCACCGCCGAGGTACTCCGACATTTGTGATGACCAAAAACCGTAATAGGTCGCCTGTTCTATCCCCGCCTCTCTGGCCTGTTGCTGATTGTAGATCTTCATCCCATCGTCACGGACTTTGGCATTGAGGGCATCGACTATGGTCAAGTGCTCGCGGCCAATGTCGATACCGTCGACAAACAACAGCTTCACTTGGCGGGCGATGAGCTGGTTGATTTGCTGATAGCTTGGCTTAAGCACATACACGGCAACCGTGAGGTAAGACACCAACTGATTGATCAGTAATAGGCAACCAATCAGCATCACGGTTTGGCTAAATGCACTGCGGGGGATTAATCGTTGCCACCACTTGAGTTTCATCGTGGGCTCAATCACCGCAGGGAATTAAGATGGCAATGCGGCTCATCGACGCGCCGCACCATCGGGTACAAACACATAACCTAAGCCCCACACGGTTTGAATATACCTTGGGTTTGCCGGATCTTTTTCAATCAAACGCCGCAGGCGAGAGACCTGCACATCAATCGAACGTTCCAATGCCGAATAATCGCGGCCACGGGCAAGATTCATCAATTTATCCCGTGATAAAGGTTCCCGTGGATGGGTGACTAATACCTTGAGCACCGCAAATTCACCGCTGGTCAGCGCGATAGCTTCGTCGCCGTGGTACATCTCGCGGGTGGCTAAATCGAGGGAAAACTCACCAAAACTGATCTCGGCTTCCTGCTGCGCCGGCGCGCCGGGGACATCTGGGGTTTGGCGGCGCATCACGGCCTTAATTCGCGCCAGTAATTCCCTTGGATTAAAAGGCTTAGGTAGATAATCGTCGGCACCTAGCTCTAGGCCAATAATGCGATCAACCTCATCGCCTTTGGCGGTCAGCATCACGATAGGAATTGGGTTTCCCTGTTGGCGTAAACGACGGCAGATGGATAAGCCATCTTCGCCGGGCAACATAAGATCGAGCACCAAAAGATGGAAGTTTTCACGTTCCAATAGCCTGTCCATCTGCTCGGCATTGGCCGCACTGCGTACCTGATAGCCTTGCTCCATCAGGTAACGCTCGAGTAACGCTCTGAGGCGCATATCATCATCGACGACGAGGATTTTCGAGGTTTCTTGTCCCATGGGATGTCCTTTAATTGCTCGGATTACTGCTTTTATAGGTGTTGCCCTAATGCAGTTAAGATTAACTAGCTGAAATTGAAAACGAATCCGCCTAATATAGCCGCATTCAGCCTAAGCGACTAGCTGATCATCTCAGCGAGTATGCGCTTAATGCTGATTATTTCCGTTCAATGTTAATACTAAGCAAATGAAATTGCATGGGAATCATTGTATTTATTCACTATGCACATGAAATTGTAACTAAATTGGCATTTTAGCTTGGGGAGAGTTGGAATGCTGCTCGATAGCTTGTTAACTTTGGCTGTGAGTCTGAGTATTATCAGTCAATATTGGCCCGTTTTAATGGCGGCAATTTTATTCAACGATTGAGTCATAACATGAAAGCGCATTTGATCACCCGCCAAGGCTGGATGACCTTAGATAAAGAATTAAAATACCTGTGGAAGGAATATCGGCCGCAGATCACCCTCAAAGTGCAGGAGGCGGCCGCGCAGGGAGACCGAAGTGAGAACGCGGATTACACTTATAATAAAAGGCTTTTACGTCAAATAGATAGTCGTGTTCGTTACTTGGTCAAGCGCCTCGAAGAGCTGAAGATTGTCGATTACTCGCCCCAGCAGGAAGGTAAGATTTATTTTGGTGCTTGGTTTGAACTCGAAAACGAAGCCGGTGAGCGGGTACGTTATCGGATTGTCGGTAAAGATGAACTCGACACTAAACTCGGCTATATCACTATCGATTCCCCCATGGCGCGGGCGCTAATCGGTAAACAAGTGGATGATGAGGTGGTGGTGCAAACCCCTTCAGGTCCAAAAGAATGGTATATCAACGAGATCCGTTACACAGCCTTCGAAACTCCCCTCGTCGGCGAAACGGATTAAGCCTATGATTGCCGGCGTAAGAGGGCTCAGTCGTTCGAAAATCATAGCGCGGAAGATCAAACTCTGTGATTTGACACTGGCTTTAACATGAAATTGATCCTGCGCCTGTGGTATCTTGGGCGCAATCATGACCCACACAACCCGTTAGGCGCGACACTTTATTTATGCAAACTAATGCCCATAACCCTGTCCATAACATCGCTCACACCATTGCCCAAGAACTGAATGTTCGTGAGCAGCAAGTTAGCGCGACCATTAGCCTACTCGACGATGGCGCAACGGTTCCCTTTATTGCCCGTTACCGTAAAGAAGCCACGGGTGGTTTAGACGATACGCAACTGCGTACCTTGTACACGCGTTTAGGTTACCTGCGGGAACTGAATGATCGCCGCCAAGTGATTTTGTCTAGCATTCAGGCGCAGGGGAAATTAACCGCACAGTTACAACAGGATATCGATAACGCCGACAGTAAAACGCGCCTCGAAGATCTCTATTTACCCTTCAAGCCTAAGCGCCGCACTAAGGGCCAAATTGCCATAGAGGCGGGCCTTGAGCCATTAGCCGATGCGCTGCTTAGGGATCGCAATGCCGATATCGAGGCGATGGCGACGGGTTATTTGAATGTGGATGCGGGCCTTGGCGATATCAAAGCCGTGCTCGAAGGCGCCCGTTATATTTTGATGGAACGCTATGCCGAAGATGCCGAGCTATTGCGCAAAGTGCGTGGGCATCTCAGCCAAAACAGTGTGTTAGAAAGCCGTGTTATCGCGGGTAAAGAGAAAGAAGGTGCAAAATTCCGTGATTATTTTGAGCACACTGAGCCCTTGGCAAAGGTGCCTTCACATCGCGCCTTGGCCATGTTGCGTGGTCGAAATGAGGGTTTCTTAGCTTTATCTATGAATGCCGATCCCGGCGTGGAAGCGGGTCAGGGCGGTTACTGTGAAGTGATTATTAGTGAGCATTTGCAGCTAAAACTGGGTGACAGCAGCGTCGACCAATGGCTTAAAACCGTGGTGACCGCCACCTGGCGGATTAAGATCGCCCTGCAAATGGAAACTGAGTTTATCTCGCAAATGCGTGAACGCGCCGAAGCCGAAGCGATTAAAGTGTTCGCCCGTAATTTAGGGGATTTATTGATGGCCGCTCCCGCGGGTGCCAAAGCGACTATGGGACTCGATCCTGGTTTACGTACCGGCGTTAAAGTGGCCGTGGTCGATAACACCGGTAAACTAGTGGCTCACACCACTATCTTCCCCCATGCGCCACAAAATTTATGGGACAAATCCATTCGAACCCTAGCCAACTTAGTGCAGATGCATAAGGTGGAGTTGATTGCGATTGGTAACGGTACGGCTTCGCGGGAAACCGACAAGCTGGCCGCCGAATTGATTGCCAGCGTTAAAGAGTCGCAGCCACAGTTGACTAAAGTCATGGTCAGTGAAGCGGGCGCTTCTGTGTATTCGGCATCAGAGCTTGCGGCGCTGGAGTTTCCTGATCTCGATGTCTCTATTCGCGGCGCCGTGTCTATTGCCCGTCGTCTACAGGACCCACTGGCCGAGTTAGTGAAAATCGAGCCTAAATCTATCGGCGTTGGGCAGTATCAGCACGATGTCAGCCAGAGTCAGTTATCCAGTTCACTCGAAGCCGTGGTGGAAGACTGTGTAAACGGTGTGGGTGTGGATCTCAATATGGCCTCTGTGCCCTTATTGGCGCAAGTGGCGGGTTTAAACAAGACATTAGCGAAAAATGTGGTCGATTATCGCGATGCCAATGGCCAATTTACCAACCGTAAAGAACTGCTTAAAGTGCCGCGTTTAGGGCCTAAGGCCTATGAGCAAGCGGCGGGCTTTTTGCGTATCCGTGATGGTAACAATCCACTCGATGCCTCTTCGGTTCATCCAGAGGCTTATTCACTCGTCGAAACTATCGCTAAGACTAAGCAAGTAGAGCTGGCGAGTCTTATCGGCAACTCGGATCTGCTGCGAAACATTAACGCCAAGGAGTTTATTACCCCCGAGTTTGGTTTGCCGACCGTAACGGACATTTTAGCCGAGCTGGATAAGCCTGGGCGCGACCCCCGTGGTGAGTTTAAAACCGCTAAATTTAAGGACGGGGTTGAGGAGCTTAAGGATCTAAAACCCGAGATGATCTTAGAAGGCGTGGTCACTAACGTGACTAACTTTGGCGCCTTTGTCGATATCGGCGTGCATCAGGATGGACTGGTGCATATCTCTTCACTGACCGACAAATTTATCAGCGACCCACATACCGTGGTGAAAGCCGGTGATGTAGTAAAAGTGAAAGTGATGGAGGTGGATGTCGAGCGCCGCCGTATCGGCCTGAGTATGCGTCTGGATGAAGCGATAGATCAGAGCAAGTCGCAGCCAAGACCCCATAACCCAGCAAAGACGCATAATGGTAAAGCCCCGCAAGCGGCAAAACCCGCTGCGCGTCCCGCCCAAAAGCCCGCGCCTAAAGCGCCAGCCAATGCGGCCATGGGTAACGCCTTTGCCGATGCCTTCGCTAAGCTGAAAAAGTAAGCCATGATGTCAGACTCGGACAGGCCTGTGTCCGAGTCGACATTTATACCCAAGCTAGTCATAAAATTGTTGCATTTTTGCTGCCATCGAGACTATAAAGGCGGCAATTTAATACAACCTTAAGCCAAATAGGTTGTCATAGGACGACTTCTTCCTAGGTTTTTTCAAATCGACACTCCAAAGCTGAGTGGAAATTGATTGTTTTGGGGTAATACATGCTGTCAGGTTTATCTGCTCGCGGACGCCAGGGCGCCCACGGGCCTTTTCGCGCCATTTTCATTTTTTGCCTATTAGTTCTGTTGATTGCGAGTGCAAGTCGTATCGGTTTAGGCCTATGGCAAGCCGAACGGGTGAGCGCGGTCGACGGTTGGTCACACCTGTTAATCCAAGGTTTACGCGTCGATATAGCGACACTGTGTTGGTTGTGGGGGATTGCCGCCCTAGGGACTGCCTTGTTTTCGGGTGAGCATCTCATTGGCCGCCTTTGGCAGCCGATCCTAAGGCTGTGGTTGACGCTTGGCCTGTGGATCATGCTCTTTTTAGAGGCATCGACCCCCGCCTTTATCGAAGAATACGGTATTCGTCCTAACCGTTTATATGTGGAATACCTGATTTACCCGAAAGAAGTGATTTCCATGTTATGGGCGGGGCGCAAACTCGAACTGATTTTCTCCGTGCTATTAACGATAGGTACACTCTGTGGCGGCTGGTGGTTAAGCGGTAAGCTCACGAAAAATCTACGTTTCCCGCGCTGGTACTTACGCCCTGTGCTGGCGGTACTTGTTATTGCCGTGACATTATTGGGGGCCCGTTCGACCTTAGGCCATAGACCGATTAACCCCGCTATGGTCGCCTTTGCCGACGATCCATTAGTGAACTCGTTAGTGATTAACTCGGCCTATTCATTAGTGTTTGCCATCAAACAGATGGGCAGTGAGGCCGATGCATCAAAAGTGTATGGCAAACTCGATAATGCCGAGATTATCGCCACTATCAGGCAGGAAAGTGGTCGTCCCGAAAATGCCTTTACTTCGACGGATGTACCCTCACTGAGTTTTAATCAAGCGAGTTTCACCGGTAAGCCAAAGAACTTAGTGATCCTACTGCAAGAAAGTTTAGGCGCCCGTTTTGTCGGGAGCTTAGGTGGATTACCCCTGACACCGAATATCGATGCCCTATCGAAGGAAGGCTGGTATTTCGATAATTTATACGCAACGGGCACTCGCTCCGTTCGCGGCATCGAAGCGGTAACAACGGGCTTTACCCCCACACCCGCACGTGCCGTGGTAAAACTGGGTAAGAGTCAAACTGGCTTTTTTACCATAGCAGAACTTCTTAAAAATCATGGTTATACCACCCAGTTTATCTATGGTGGCGAAAGCCATTTTGACAATATGCGCAGCTTCTTCTTGGGCAATGGCTTTAGCGATATCATAGACCAAAAAGATTATCAGTCTCCCGCCTTTGTGGGCTCCTGGGGCGCCTCTGACGAAGACTTAATGCGTAAGGCGAATAGCGAGTTTGAACGCCTACACAGTGAAGGTAAGCCATTCTTTAGTTTAGTGTTTAGCTCGAGTAACCACGATCCGTTCGAATTCCCCGATGATCGCATCGACCTCTACGAACAACCTAAGCAAACCCGTAATAATGCGGCTAAGTACGCCGACTATGCGATCGGTGAGTTTTTCAAACTCGCTAAAAATGCCGACTACTGGAAGGACACGATCTTTATTGTGGTTGCCGACCATGACAGCCGAGTGGGTGGCGCGGATCTCGTACCCGTATCACGCTTTCGTATTCCGGGGCTGATCCTCGGGGATGCGATTCAACCTAAGCGCGACCATCGCATTGTGAGTCAAATTGATTTACCACCCACTTTGCTATCTTTAATCGGTATTTCAGATTCTTACCCTATGCTTGGCCGCGATTTGACCCAGGTGAGCGACGATTGGCCGGGGCGCGCGTTAATGCAATACGATAAAAACTTCGCCCTGATGGAAGGCAAAGATGTGGTTGTGTTGCAACCCGAAAAAGCGGCACAAGGTTTCCGATATGACGAGAAAACTGAGCAGCTAACCCCTCACGTTCCTGCCGCCCACGCCCTTGAGGCAAAGGCCCTAAGCTGGGCATTGTGGGGCAGTTTAGCCTACCAGCAAGAACTGTATCGCCTAGCTAACTAATTGCGTAAAAACAATAATGCCGCTAAATAGCGGCATTATTGTTTTTGGTCCTCTAACTACCAATGTTAAAGATGGTTATATCTTGATATGACAGCTTACTATCAGTGAAAAATACTGTTTCTTGGATCTTTAGTGTAATGGGTCGGGGCTAGGTTTTAGGAGATAGGCCCTAGGAGATAGGCCCTAGGCTTTAGGAGCTAGAACTCCGAACCTATTTATCCCCGTGCTTACGGGGAACGGTCGCCAACGCTACGGGTTGAAAATATTTGCTGCGGTTTATCCCCGTGCTTACGGGGAACGGGCCTTCGGCATTCCACTCGACAAAGCCCCACACGGTTTATCCCCGTGCTTACGGGGAACGGCCCTCCACACCATCAACCGCAAAGCCGGAAAGCGGTTTATCCCCGTGCTTACGGGGAACGGTGAAATAAAAAGGGCTACAATCAGCCCGAACGCGGTTTATCCCCGTGCTTACGGGGAACGGATTTCTCATCAGCAATGCGTCTCCGTGTTTGGCGGTTTATCCCCGTGCTTACGGGGAACGGTGTGATCATTATGTCCGGTAATGATTTTATTGCGGTTTATCCCCGTGCTTACGGGGAACGGTAAAAGAAGCTAAAGCTAACAATGCTGAGTTGCGGTTTATCCCCGTGCTTACGGGGAACGGCCCAATATCAATGGGCGCAATCGCGGCCAATGCGGTTTATCCCCGTGCTTACGGGGAACGGTATGCCAAAACTAACTAAGTCAGAGCAAGACGCGGTTTATCCCCGTGCTTACGGGGAACGGCCGATGCGCGTCGCAACTGGCTCAGTAATGGGCGGTTTATCCCCGTGCTTACGGGGAACGGCGTAACGCCTTGTTGAGCTGCGTTCGCGGCAGCGGTTTATCCCCGTGCTTGCGGGGAACGGCCATAGTATTTACCGTCTGCAGTTACTCCGACCGGTTTATCCCCGTGCTTACGGGGAACGGTGTAAGCGATACAGGTTACAACGCCATGGCATCGGTTTATCCCCGTGCTTACGGGGAACGGGTGTTATAAATATCGATGGATTGGCCGCCGTCCGGTTTATCCCCGTGCTTACGGGGAACGGCAATCAGTTTGACCATCAGGTTGAACAGAAACCGGTTTATCCCCGTGCTTACGGGGAACGGCCATTAATGCCGTCAATACCATCAATACCATCCGGTTTATCCCCGTGCTTACGGGGAACGGACCCTTTACTGTTTAAAAAAACAGTATGTTGGCGGTTTATCCCCGTGCTTACGGGGAACGGTTATCTGAAAATGTTGGCATTAGCACTCGAACCGGTTTATCCCCGTGCTTACGGGGAACGGTAGCGGGCAGCGCCATGAATAACAGCGCAGACCGGTTTATCCCCGTGCTTACGGGGAACGGTTATTTCTGCTAAGCAAGAGGCCGCAGAGTTCCGGTTTATCCCCGTGCTTACGGGGAACGGTTAGGTCGGCCAGCATTGATATTGGCCATTTCCGGTTTATCCCCGTGCTTACGGGGAACGGTAATTGAGTTTTACCGCACTGAAGGGGCTGGACGGTTTATCCCCGTGCTTACGGGGAACGGTCGACAACCACGAAGCTCGCGAAGCCTACCAGCGGTTTATCCCCGTGCTTACGGGGAACGGTTTGTTGCGGTAGTCGATGGCGAGGTAGTGGGCGGTTTATCCCCGTGCTTACGGGGAACGGTTCACGCAGATATGAGCCCAACGCATCAGGGTCGGTTTATCCCCGTGCTTACGGGGAACGGCCGAGTCCAAAATATTCCGAGCGCCACGGCTGCGGTTTATCCCCGTGCTTACGGGGAACGGCCAATCATAGGCCGCGCCTTAACGGGGGTGCGCGGTTTATCCCCGTGCTTACGGGGAACGGCTCAAGCCAAATCAATGTTGAAGGTCTTGGTGCGGTTTATCCCCGTGCTTACGGGGAACGGGCCTGCGCCGCTAAAGTTTGGAAGACGTAATCAGGTTTATCCCCGTGCTTACGGGGAACGGTGCAGCACCCTTCCATTCAATATCAGTCCGACGGTTTATCCCCGTGCTTACGGGGAACGGATGAGCTAAACACATTTCATAAGTTCGTAATACGGTTTATCCCCGTGCTTACGGGGAACGGCCAGCAACATAAGCTGTGGCCAATTCAATAACCGGTTTATCCCCGTGCTTACGGGGAACGGCCGTCAACAGTAGGACTACACGCAACAATTTTCGGTTTATCCCCGTGCTTACGGGGAACGGTAGCTTGCAGCCTACGCCTTGGTATTCAACTCCGGTTTATCCCCGTGCTTACGGGGAACGGAAAAGTATGAGTTAAAACAACGTTCTAAAGGGCGGTTTATCCCCGTGCTTACGGGGAACGGCTCAAACAAGTCTAGCCATTGGTGCAGAGTGACGGTTTATCCCCGTGCTTACGGGGAACGGTCTGAAACAGCTTTCAATCGCTGCGCCTCGGCCGGTTTATCCCCGTGCTTACGGGGAACGGGTGCTGCATCGGATAGATTAGTGCTAGAGCAGCGGTTTATCCCCGTGCTTACGGGGAACGGATGAGATTGATAACAATTTTATTGCTCGGATGCGGTTTATCCCCGTGCTTACGGGGAACGGCTGAGCTTGAGAGCTATGCAGTCTTACTGCAGCGGTTTATCCCCGTGCTTACGGGGAACGGCGTAAAACCACCGAACTCATCAACCTCATTACCGGTTTATCCCCGTGCTTACGGGGAACGGCCAATGATTGTAGGCACCTGAGAAACTGTAATCGGTTTATCCCCGTGCTTACGGGGAACGGTGATTTGGGCGTAGTACACAAAGGTAAGCAGGCGGTTTATCCCCGTGCTTACGGGGAACGGTAATATTCAGGGGCAGATAATTTGCCGCCATGCGGTTTATCCCCGTGCTTACGGGGAACGGACACCGAGTAAAGACTGTGCAGCCAGCAGTGCCGGTTTATCCCCGTGCTTACGGGGAACGGCGCATCAGATGGACAAGAGAGCAAATGGCATTCGGTTTATCCCCGTGCTTACGGGGAACGGATCAAAATAGGCAGCGTGTTTATGCCAGTTGGCGGTTTATCCCCGTGCTTACGGGGAACGGCGAGTCCCACAGGCTGACCGTGTCACGCTCGACGGTTTATCCCCGTGCTTACGGGGAACGGCCAATTGAAAAACTTGGCGAGTGATTCGGCCCCGGTTTATCCCCGTGCTTACGGGGAACGGCCCTATTTGAAGCGGTACGGCATTGGCTACCACGGTTTATCCCCGTGCTTACGGGGAACGGTCATCAGGGTTAACCCGCTTTTGATTGCTAACCGGTTTATCCCCGTGCTTACGGGGAACGGATACTGGTATCGAGTTCAAATTTCTCATAATGCGGTTTATCCCCGTGCTTACGGGGAACGGACCACGGGCATCATGATATTTTACGGTGTGACCGGTTTATCCCCGTGCTTACGGGGAACGGCTCGACTTCCTCGACATATTCTCGACCGACAGCGGTTTATCCCCGTGCTTACGGGGAACGGTCGTGCTTATGATACTGAACAGAAATTCTTACCGGTTTATCCCCGTGCTTACGGGGAACGGGGTTGCCAGGCTTTTTGAATTGTCCATTGAGGCGGTTTATCCCCGTGCTTACGGGGAACGGTTACATTCGGATGGGTTGTACTACTCGGCGCACGGTTTATCCCCGTGCTTACGGGGAACGGTTGATGGTGTTTTTTGATAAGCAGTTTAACCGCGGTTTATCCCCGTGCTTACGGGGAACGGTTCATGCTGTACCGGTGTGAGCACTGGATAGGCGGTTTATCCCCGTGCTTACGGGGAACGGTTCTTTCTGCGTAACTATCCCTGTTTCTTTCCCGGTTTATCCCCGTGCTTACGGGGAACGGCATCGTCATGCTGATGACACGGAAGTACCTGACGGTTTATCCCCGTGCTTACGGGGAACGGGAAGGACTACAACGAGTCAAGGCAGAAGGTGGCGGTTTATCCCCGTGCTTACGGGGAACGGTAGCCAACTTGCCAATATAAATTGCGTCCGGGCGGTTTATCCCCGTGCTTACGGGGAACGGCAAAAATTTAAACAACGTCATTCCCAATGGGGCGGTTTATCCCCGTGCTTACGGGGAACGGTATCGTGCATGAGGGAGCAAACCTATTTTTGGCGGTTTATCCCCGTGCTTACGGGGAACGGGGCAAATCGTCATTTTACAATGCTGTGAATGACGGTTTATCCCCGTGCTTACGGGGAACGGATCTCCACAGCCAGCAAATCAATCTCAAGTCGCGGTTTATCCCCGTGCTTACGGGGAACGGGCAAACCCGATAAGTAACCAGTATTAACATGACGGTTTATCCCCGTGCTTACGGGGAACGGTTGCTTTGCAGCATAACAAAGCTCCTTAATAGCGGTTTATCCCCGTGCTTACGGGGAACGGGGCTTCAAGGGTCTTTTTATCGCCCGTATAAACGGTTTATCCCCGTGCTTACGGGGAACGGTCATAGACCAGCCTGTACCCCGCGCTGCGCAACGGTTTATCCCCGTGCTTACGGGGAACGGTGCGCACCTTGCGAAGAGGACTCATAAGAGTCCGGTTTATCCCCGTGCTTACGGGGAACGGTGGTAAGCACTTGGACGCGAACAAATATAGGGCGGTTTATCCCCGTGCTTACGGGGAACGGCCAATACCCCAAACGTCCTCCACATCGATTTGCGGTTTATCCCCGTGCTTACGGGGAACGGGAAACCGGTGGAACGGTATTTCAGGCAATTAACGGTTTATCCCCGTGCTTACGGGGAACGGGTTGACGTTAATCAAATCGCCAAAGGACAGCACGGTTTATCCCCGTGCTTACGGGGAACGGCCAAAACCAATATTGGGTATCAGGGGCTAAACCGGTTTATCCCCGTGCTTACGGGGAACGGTGTTGCCGGTGCCAACGGCGTGACCACGTACACGGTTTATCCCCGTGCTTACGGGGAACGGCTTGACATCATGACCGGGTTATCGGCCCGCGACGGTTTATCCCCGTGCTTACGGGGAACGGGTTATCGTACTCATATAACGTCATAACGGATCCGGTTTATCCCCGTGCTTACGGGGAACGGCGGTATACAGAGTTCCGCTGCGGCAATGCGGGCGGTTTATCCCCGTGCTTACGGGGAACGGCAGTTTTGACCATCACCGAATAGGTTGAGGTGCGGTTTATCCCCGTGCTTACGGGGAACGGTCTAATAATGCAAATCAGTCATAAGCGCACAACGGTTTATCCCCGTGCTTACGGGGAACGGTTGCGGGTACTGGTTTTCATCGGGTTAAATTCCGGTTTATCCCCGTGCTTACGGGGAACGGCATCATTATTAAGGTCACTAGCGCCGTCCTTGCGGTTTATCCCCGTGCTTACGGGGAACGGTTTTTTCATCAATATATATCCCTGTTGGGTAGCGGTTTATCCCCGTGCTTACGGGGAACGGGACTGCTCACAGTATGCGAGCGCGGCTAGAATCGGTTTATCCCCGTGCTTACGGGGAACGGCAATTGAAGCAAAGCAATTAGCGGAAAAAGTGCGGTTTATCCCCGTGCTTACGGGGAACGGGTAAATAGCTTCTCTGTCAGCAAAATACTGATCGGTTTATCCCCGTGCTTACGGGGAACGGGGACTCGTCTTTTTGCGCTGCGGCCTCTTGTACGGTTTATCCCCGTGCTTACGGGGAACGGCGCAATACGGGTGTATTTGGCTGTGAGAAGGGCGGTTTATCCCCGTGCTTACGGGGAACGGCCGTTTATTCACGGCGTTTATAAGGTTTCCGACGGTTTATCCCCGTGCTTACGGGGAACGGTTGGACGAGCATATCTCTAAGCACGGCGATTGCGGTTTATCCCCGTGCTTACGGGGAACGGACTGACGTCGTTCACGTCTTCGCTGTACCAGGCGGTTTATCCCCGTGCTTACGGGGAACGGTCGCCCACCGTGCCGTTATTGCTGGCATTTGACGGTTTATCCCCGTGCTTACGGGGAACGGTCAAGGTCGCACTACTTCTTCCTAGATTTTAGCGGTTTATCCCCGTGCTTACGGGGAACGGTTCGCCGTAAGTGTTGGCGCCGTCGTGGGTGACGGTTTATCCCCGTGCTTACGGGGAACGGTGGGAAAAATTAGCGCCCGCCTTGGGTGATGACGGTTTATCCCCGTGCTTACGGGGAACGGCTGTGCCGAACTGCGTCATGTTGTTGAGTATGCGGTTTATCCCCGTGCTTACGGGGAACGGCAGTACTTAATATGGCGGGAGTGCTGTGCCATCGGTTTATCCCCGTGCTTACGGGGAACGGTTAAATCGGATATCCGCACGACATAAAATATGCGGTTTATCCCCGTGCTTACGGGGAACGGGTCCTCAGCCTTTTGAATATCCGTTAAGTTTGCGGTTTATCCCCGTGCTTACGGGGAACGGGGCCTTGGTAAGGATTAATATGGCTATTCCAGCGGTTTATCCCCGTGCTTACGGGGAACGGTAGGCTCGGGCACGGTAATGTCACCCGCCATACGGTTTATCCCCGTGCTTACGGGGAACGGTTCGCTGCTGCGTGAATACGCAGAAATACAAGCGGTTTATCCCCGTGCTTACGGGGAACGGCACTTCCGGACGATGGATAAGGATAGTCTCAACGGTTTATCCCCGTGCTTACGGGGAACGGTTTTTAGTCGTCATTCTGAGTGACGGAACTTGCGGTTTATCCCCGTGCTTACGGGGAACGGCACAATCCGCCTCACGTTAAAGTTAACGATGACGGTTTATCCCCGTGCTTACGGGGAACGGGCAATGGTGGCCGCACGATCTAAAGTGATCTGCGGTTTATCCCCGTGCTTACGGGGAACGGTGCAAATTGCTCATTATTCTGGGCCCGTATTGCGGTTTATCCCCGTGCTTACGGGGAACGGCGTAGCTCCACAAGGTAAAAATGATACTGTAACGGTTTATCCCCGTGCTTACGGGGAACGGCAATATAAACCAGCAAGCCTTTATCCAGTACGCGGTTTATCCCCGTGCTTACGGGGAACGGTTCGCCGCGATGAAAGGGGTGATTCATCCACACGGTTTATCCCCGTGCTTACGGGGAACGGATGAGTAAAGCAGATATTAGAGTATCTAGACACGGTTTATCCCCGTGCTTACGGGGAACGGTGCAAAGATTTTCTATGGTGGGTTCTAGATAACGGTTTATCCCCGTGCTTACGGGGAACGGTTAGATAAAGAAAAAAATTGCACTGAATACGACGGTTTATCCCCGTGCTTACGGGGAACGGCGAATAATGAACGGACAGCTCGGTTCATTGTGCGGTTTATCCCCGTGCTTACGGGGAACGGGCTCTGTGTCTGGCTCAGATAATCAATCTAGGCGGTTTATCCCCGTGCTTACGGGGAACGGCTTATTCAACATGGTCAATATGGCTGTATAAGCGGTTTATCCCCGTGCTTACGGGGAACGGCAAGTCATGATTGAAAACATTTTTATCCAAAACGGTTTATCCCCGTGCTTACGGGGAACGGTTAATGTGAGGTTATTTGATTTTTTAATGTTACGGTTTATCCCCGTGCTTACGGGGAACGGTAAGCCACTATTGGCAGATCACCTATAAATTGCGGTTTATCCCCGTGCTTACGGGGAACGGATTGCCGAGGCCAGCTTGTTAAGCACGTCAAACGGTTTATCCCCGTGCTTACGGGGAACGGGCCGTCATGTTCGACAAAAGTTGGTCTATGCGCGGTTTATCCCCGTGCTTACGGGGAACGGCAATACATTAGATAGCTCACCAGCACCAGCGGCGGTTTATCCCCGTGCTTACGGGGAACGGGTTCCCTATGGTTACACCCTTAAAGAGCTGAACGGTTTATCCCCGTGCTTACGGGGAACGGTTTTTTGGCAATGGCAGCGAGCTCAATAGCGACGGTTTATCCCCGTGCTTACGGGGAACGGGTTGACGTTATTAACGCCTGGCTGATGCAGTGCGGTTTATCCCCGTGCTTACGGGGAACGGCGCAACCAAGTGCATTTCACGATAGGCAAATACGGTTTATCCCCGTGCTTACGGGGAACGGACAGATAACTAACCCGCGTAACGCCCCAAACGCGGTTTATCCCCGTGCTTACGGGGAACGGTCCGGAATTTCAAAACCATTTGCTGCAAGTAACGGTTTATCCCCGTGCTTACGGGGAACGGAACTGGACCATCGTGTTTAAAGGTTTTACCTACGGTTTATCCCCGTGCTTACGGGGAACGGTTCTTTTTTCGCTAGGGCTAATGCTCTAGCTGCGGTTTATCCCCGTGCTTACGGGGAACGGGTCTGTTTTTTCGTAACTAAATGAATAGATACCGGTTTATCCCCGTGCTTACGGGGAACGGTTTGAATACTTTACCTTGGTTTTCTGGTTTAGCGGTTTATCCCCGTGCTTACGGGGAACGGTTACTTGTCCGTTTACTGGCGCGAACTTCTCGCGGTTTATCCCCGTGCTTACGGGGAACGGGCCATAGAATTTAAAAACTTGTCCGCGAGTTGCGGTTTATCCCCGTGCTTACGGGGAACGGCTGCACTAAGTCTGCAGGGTCCATGTTGAGTACGGTTTATCCCCGTGCTTACGGGGAACGGCCGTCGGCACTCATGCCAAAAACGTCACGTACCGGTTTATCCCCGTGCTTACGGGGAACGGTTTAATATCCGATAATCCATACACTCGATCGCCGGTTTATCCCCGTGCTTACGGGGAACGGCTAATTTGTCGTTAGCCGCCTACGCAGACAAGCGGTTTATCCCCGTGCTTACGGGGAACGGGTGATTCAATCCTGTATGCACACCAAGCCATGCGGTTTATCCCCGTGCTTACGGGGAACGGATTCACGCTAAAGCGGTAAAGATGAAAGGCAGCGGTTTATCCCCGTGCTTACGGGGAACGGCCTAAAAGTATATAACTGATTTTAAATAGAAAAAAGCAGTTACTTTTTTCTACCAAATTTTCCGAGTTGTTAAAGAGCTACTGGTAGTTAATCTTTATCTTCTTCTGGCAGAAATGTAACTAGTCTTAGCCCATCAAAATCAACAGGTTGCCGTCGGTTTTGACCAAAGGTAATAAAATCAAAACCAGACTCGGTATTTGTGGCCCACGCCATTACCACATTACCGTCATCGGCCATGGCTTCAACTTGTTGCCAGAGCATCTCCCGTACTCGCTGCCCTATGTTACCAACATAGACTCCGGCTCTCACTTCCAGCAACCACACTGCTAATCGTCCCCGAAGGCGTGGTGGTACGGCTTCAGTCACTATCATGCACATGCTCATTAGCGACTCCTGTGACCAGCATCGCCAATTGAGGGTGGTTCGGGTAAGGCGGGTGGCTGGGCATCTGGATAAGGTTCTGGCGGGAGGATTTCTCCGGCCGCCAGTATTTCCTCGATCAAGGGGATCAGCCGTTTTAGGGTTTTATCGGTACGAAATAAATCACGACAGCCTAAGCGGATTTCTTTTTCTGGTACCGCAGGACTTTTTGCGGCAATGCGAAAGGCTAGCGGTACTACAGTATCGAACTTAATGATATCGGCGATATCGTAAACAAAACTCAGCGGTTTGCCTGTATGTAAAAAACCGATGGCCGGCGCATAACCCGCTGCCAGTATCGCGGCTTCAGTAATGCCATATAAACAGGACGTAGCTGCACTAATGCATTGATTGGCAATGTCTCCGGCGGCCCAATCTTTCGGATCATATTTGCGGCCAGTCCAGTGCACACCGTATTGCCGGGCTATTAGCTGGTAGGTTTGGCGTACTCTGGAGCCTTCAATCCCTCGCAATTGATCGACACTACGCCGCTGTGGGGCTTCTTCGCCAAAACGCAGTTCAAACATCTTGCGCACGACTTTTAGACGCAATTGCTCATCGAGCGCGAGTTTGGCCTGATACAACAGCTTGTCAGAACGTGCTCCACCCGGTTGCCCTGCCGAATAAAAACGTACGCCACCCACGCCAACCCAAGTGATTAGGGTGCCGACTTCAGCCGCCAGTTTCATGGCTGCATGGGAAATGCGGGTACCCGGTTCCAACATCAGGCAGGCGATAGAGCCTACAGGAATATGCATCCGTTCTCCGTTAACTTCATCGACCACTACAAAGGCACCGTCTTTTACATCAATACGGCCCATGCCGATAAAAATCATCGAGTTACGTTCTTTTAGAGGAATAGGTTTTAGTGGGATAAAGGCCATAACTAGTGACCACCTTTTGCCGACAGTGCAGCTGGCTGTTTGGTTAAAAGAGTCATTTGTGAAATATCCAGCTTAAACTCCACCGAGATCCAACTGGCAAATTCAAAGGCAATGTCTTTTTGTGCATAGGTGCCACCATAACGGCCAGCTTTGGAGATCAGCCCTATAGCACCAGTTTTCTCAATCCACTGTTTTGGCGTTAAGGTAAAACTGTTTAATCCGGCTTGTTTTTTAAACCCGTCAAATTCGACGGGTTTAAAATCTGGGTTGTTTAGTTGCTCCCAGATGCCTAAAAACTCAATGGTATTGCGATTACGCAACCAGTTACGGATTAAATCATCGGTATGTTCGCTGTTTTTATAGCGAGCAATGTCGGTAATACAAATGTACTCAATGCCATCTCTGGCATCAGTAGCTATTTGCTGCTCCAGAACTTCCAGTTTTGCTGCCATTGGTTATCCTCCGTGATTAGCGTTTTTACACTCGCCGCAGCAACATCAGGCCGCAGCCAAAGGCTTTTGCCCTGCCTATCCCAGTGGCAATCTGGTTCAATAGCAACTCTGGTTCGATTACAGTTAACACACCTTCATAATCAACTGCGCTGTAGCTTATTACCGGTTGCTGGGCTTGTTTACTGGTTTGATGCTGACTGTATGCCATAACAGCGGGCTGAGCATCAAAACGGGCCCCTAATGCTGCGGCTCGTTCATCTTTAACTAACCAGTCCAGCGCGGCTTGTTCCATTTGTTGCTTTAATACAATCGGATCAGTAATTCCCTCTGCCTGTGCAGACTTTTTGGCATGCATCATCACATCATGCCGTTGCCCGCGTTTACCAGTAGCATCCCCTGCCTTACTCGATACCGTAGGGTTAGCACGTAACCGAAAAGCCAATTGGTCGCCTTCGTTTAACTTGGGCGCAAACAGCTTTGTTTCAATATGAAACAATTCCGAATTAAGCTCGGGTGCGGTTTGCGACAATACCAAATACTCCGGCATACCTCTTTGGCTGGTTAAGCCATTTGACTGCTCTTCCCGAAACAGAAAGTTTCGTTGCTGTTGCTCAGTGAACAATTGCCACAATAACTGATGGCTTGCATAGCTGCCTTTACGTTGAATACTCAGCAGCGCTGAGTGGGCTGTATGGCCCGGTAGAAAACGAACTCTGGAAAGATACATAGTTAACGCTCCCTGTTCACCGTTAGCTGATGTTCAATACGGCTGGAAAATTGCCATTTAAGCCTGTCGCCGGGTTCATCCCATAATTGTCTGCTTTGTATAACAGCAGCAGGAACCTGCATTAGGTCAACAGCTCCTTGCCAGTAGTAAATGCTCTGTTTGGGGTAGCGTAACCAACTACTGTCTTGCTCCGCAGAATTCAGCAAAGGTGAAAAATCGCTATCTAGTGCTTGCTGCAAACTTTCAGCTTCCACAATTTTCGGACTTAATGGTGCTGCCAAAGGGCAAGATTTACGGCCCAAGTAAAGAGTAAAGCGCGGCTTCAGTAGTGCTTCTGCCAATTCGGCCAAAGTAACTACGGCTTTGTCAGTTAACCAAATTGCCACTACCCATACGCCATCAGAGCGGTAATCGCGGCTTGATAACACTGTGTTTAGCTTGTAACCCGGAGCCGAAAGCTCACTTTTACGATGCCTGTGCAACCGTTTTTTATCGGTCGAAGGCACCTGGGCGGTGTGATAATCGCGAACCAAGACGCCAGCGCTATACTCTTTTACTGCAAACTGCACCGACTGATACAAAGTACTAAGCTGTGCTTGCTCCGACCGTTTAATGCCAAGGGCTGCGGCTAATAAGCCCAACACTGCAGAACGGCCGGGATGGCTTGCCGAGGGGCGATCGCCGCCCACGGCAGCTTCGCCCCAACTTGCCATAGGGCCATACAACCGAAAAACCAGATATTGCATAACGCCTCCTGTATTAATCGGCAATAAACGCGACTAACTCATTAAAGTTACCTTCACCAGTAATGGCGTTTATCTCAGCTCGGCTATCAGCACAAGGGCCATACACGCGATCAAAATTAACAGCTTGCTGCTGCAGTTTGCTTATCGCTTCGGCGGCCAGGTCATCACCAAATACTGGCTTTAAAAACGCGACTGACAACGAGCGTGGCTGTTGATCGCCTTTTTCAGCCATCACATAGCTGGCATAAGCACGTGACGCAAAAGAGTTTTGTTTGCCTTTAGGTGATACTTTTACCGCTGCTTCCACTAAGGCGGCAATGGCTTTATTTGCCAGGTCAAGGTCGCCAGCAAGATTCTCGACCAGCAGTTCTTTATCTATACAGATGTAACTGTAAAACAATGCGGCTGCAAAACCAGACTCGCCAATGTGTGAAGCACCGCGATCGTCCAGACCATCATTTAAATCATCCACCGCAGTAAAATAATCATCTTCCACCGCTACGCTGTGGACACTAACAGCATGCGCAACCTGACATGCAGCTTCTATATTAAATTCCGGGCTCGACGCCAGCATACGACCAAACATAGCAATATCGACAGCCGTAGTGCTACTGGTTAACAACGCTAATTCATCTGTGGTTGGAGCCCGATCTTCTGCAACCAGAGTATCCAGTAAGGCAAAGGCAGCTTGTTGCTCTGCTGGGCTAAGGTGCGCCAGTTGCTCTATCTCCACCGAATCCTTTTTCAGCTTGCCAAATTGCCCGGCAATTGCAGCAGCCCACTCAGTGGCTTTTTTGTCATTTACACCTTTAGTGGTTAACTGTTGGCGTAATTGCTCACCAAAACGTTTACTGCGGGTGCCAATATGGCCAGATAAAGCTTGCTCAAATAAGTCTGAACAACGCCAGTTGCGCTTTAAACTTTGTGAGCTAACCCGTAGCCGTTCAGACCCGCCCATACGCGCTGTTTTCGGACGCCCCAAATCATCGCGATTTAAGTTAGACGGCGCATAAGACGTTAATAAATGCAGTTGAATAAATTTGCTCATGGTATTTTCCTTAATTCGTTATCAGATTTGTGTTTTAAGCTTTTTTCGGTTGCAGGCTGAAGTAATCCAGCGCCCAGCGCACCGCCACTCTTTTATCTGCCCGGCGCGGTTGTTGCGAATAGTGTTCGTCGAACCAATCCAGAATGTCTTGAGTCAGCACCTTGGGGTTAGCTTTACCACCGAGCTGTTTAACCAGCCGATGCAAGCGGCGGAAAAAATCCTGGCTACTACGGGCGCCTTGCAGCTGTTGCAGGCGAAGTTCACTCACTACCGCTTTGTCTGTTTTACTGTCCCACTGCCCCAGGCTGGCGCCAAAACTACAACTTTGTGCATCGGTAATATGCGCTAATACCGCCGCCACCGTTGCCCAGGCTTCAATGCTGTATGGCCGCTGTAGCCTTACACTTTCAGGCAATGCCAACCACAAAGTTCTAAAACCCTCTGTCAGCATGGCTGCATCGGCCGTGTTACAGCGGCGAAGCTCTGCCCGGTAACGACTCGGTGCTTTAATACCTTTTACCTCGCTAGCCGGCAGGTGCATTTGCTGCCACCAATATTCGGCTTGCTGCAATGCTTGCCGCGTTTGTTCACGTTGTTGCTCACTCATGCTTTAGCCTCCTGCTTGTGTTCATCTGAATTGAGAATTTGATAGAACTGCTTATAACTCTGTATCGCTTTACCTTTAGCCAGCCACCCGGTAAGGGCACGGCGGGATTGAATAAAACGTGCCATATGCTTATGACTGTCACTGCCCGACAACACCAGTTCATCGAATAAATCTGTGGCGGTGCGTTTAAGTGCTAACAACCAGCTTAATGCGGCTTCAGGAGTTAACGGCTCAGCACTGTTTTCATCCGCCAGCATAGTGGCAATGGTGTGATAAAAGGCCTGCTCTGTACGTTGCCAAAACTGCAGATCAATAAAGGAGGTATCGCCTTTTACATCACCAGGATGGCTAAACCAGGCAGATTTGATTTGGGTGCGACACTGCCACAAGGCTTCTGCTGCCAGTTGCTGCACAACTTTTACATGCTTGAGCAGGGTTTCGCGCTGACTCGAGGTTAAGTTAAATAATGGCAACTCAGTTGAATACCAACCACGGGCTTTCATATTGTCCATATCGTAACCAAAAGCCCAAAGCCGCTGATATTCGCCTCTACGCCCAGCACCAAGTAACTTTGCTCTATCGGGGTTATAAACGCTGACAACTTTTGCCGGAATGCTGCCCTCTTCCTCATCGAGTAAAGTCAGGGCTTGCCAGTATTTATAGCTGATACCGCCTGGCTGGCCTTTAGTCGACAAATTATCTTCATCCGGCTTTTTCGGGTTAATACGGTAATGAGTTAAAGGATGCCACCAACTGCCGCTGTAGTTGTAGCCGTAGTTTTGTGTGCGGTAGCCAGTAACAAACTGCTGGCACTCAGTGCCGTCTAAATCACAAATGGCGCTGCCTTGTTGTACTTCCAGCCTGATACGACGTGGCATAGCCCAGTACATATGCAGCGGATGTACATCTTTTTCGTACACTTCAGTGCCTTTTTGCTTGCTCTCTTTGGTTGGGCTAAGCCAGGGGAATACCACTGAACTGTGTAAATCCGGCTCGTCATATTTGAATTTTTCCCGGCTTAGCACATTTAACCAAAGCTTTTGCCATAAGCTAGCATTGACAGTGTGCGGCAACACTAAAGTCGTCAGCGGCCCGCCGCCGCGCAAGCCAGTGCGATGGCCCTGACCACCGGATGGCGCATTAATTTGCAGTGTAAATAAGGCAATGGCTGCCATAGGCAAAGAAATCTGATTGCATAACCCACGCTTAATAAAATGATCGGTATTAAGCTTTAACGCATTAGCTCCCGGCGCTTCAATTAATAGCCCGGATATAGGCCCTGCTTCCGCTTGCTCAAGCGGATCATAATCCTGCATAAAACGGGTGGCTTTCGCAGATTCTGCGATTAACTCGAAAGCATGACGCCCCTTTTCCAGTGCTGCAGTTAATTCTTGCAGCCTCGGAGTTTGCTGATAGCTAAGCAACCATTGCGTTTCATTATCTGGTGCAAATAAGGTTTGTAGCACACCGATAGAAAACTGATACGCAGCCCCCTGAAAATCAGCTCGCGGAAAAGCAAAGTCAGCAATATTGGAATCGATTAGTTGGTTAAAGCAGACAGTGCGTTGCTCGCCACTATGCAAACGCACTGGTAACCATGAGTCAAAAAGTAAGTTCATCCATCCTCCTGATGAAAGGAGTGGCGGGTTTAGCGCCACACCTTTTATTCGTTAAGCAGACTTACGGATTTTTATCGGCCAGGCCTTTAATCCATATTTTCTAGCGTCTAACAACTGACCAGACTTGTCTTTCTTGTAGCGCCTAAAAATAACAATGTAATCATCATTTGATTTCAGCATTTTATTGTCCTCAAAAGGTGATAGAGGACTCTGACTAGGCCATGTTGCAAGCCATACCTAAACCAAGTAGTATCAACGGTTCCACTCGTGAGCGTTCTTGGGGTGAAGCTGCCTCATTTACGCTCCACTTCTCAGGTACAAGAACGACTATACGCTCGCAAAATGAACAAATCAATAATTGATTAAGCATTGATGCAATGCATCAAAATTATCAAAGCAACATTGAAAGTATACAGGCGTCAGCGTATTCTTGTTACTTCTCCGCTTCGCAGAGATAAACCGCATTGATGCAATGCATCACGTAAAACAGCAAGACGTTCCCCGCTTAGGCGGGGTTTTCTTTTGGGTTGAAACCAATCAGTGCTGAGTAACTGAAATTAGGATCATCCTCGGCCAGCCAAAAGCGGGTATATTTTGCCTGCCGATATTGTTGTTTAAATTGCTCTGCTTGCTCAGGGTACTGAGCGGAAAAATCCGCTAACTTATCGGCATGGTGTTTTGGCAGTTTTAATTTACTTAGAGCCAATGCATAAGCCTGGCCATCTGCCCATAACCTGATTTGTCCGGCGTCGCCACGTTTTAACAACACAACTTCGATAGTTTCCATATCGCTGTAGCGGGTACTGATATCCGTTTCATCTTCATACCACTTTACGGCACTGTCTGCGCAATAACCTTGATACCAATCAATGACTTGCTGCATGGCTTTGTTGGTTTTTCGCTGAATTTCACCATGATGCATAAGTTCGTCTTGCCACAAAGTCTCGGGGATTTCTTTGCTGGCGTGCTCTCCGTACACGGCTTCAATCAGCAATCTGGCATCCTCCGGCATCCGGATAGCGTGCTGTTCAGTTAACACGCGTAGCCCCAGCCATAGTTTACCCGGCGAGCGATACACCAACTGCGTATTGCGAAATTGCGCCGATAGCCAATCTGCATTAGGTGAGTTAGTAAACTCCGGGCTATGTACATATAGCACCGGTGCCGGCCGTTGATCTGCTATCCCAGCCTGATAACTGCCATTAGCATCGCGGGTATGCCGATGCAGACGGCCTGCACGTTGAATTAAATCATCAATTGGGCACAGATCAGAAATCATTAAATCTGCGTCTGCGTCCAGGCTCTCCTGAAACACCTGAGTTGAGATTACTACCTTGCCTTTGCGTTCAATTGCTGTGGATTGCTTACCTAAGGTGCTTAGTACCTGTCGCTCAATTCTTTGCCGGTCTATTAAGGCAAAGCGGCTATGGAATATCAGGCATTGCGCTGGTTCTGGTAACGCTGCCGACACCTCATTATATGCAGCCAAAGCATCCCCTACAGAGTTACAAATCCATACCACCGATTGGCCTCTTGCCACAGCCTCGACGATGGTGGCAACACAGTTTTCGACACTATGCAAAAAAGCAACTTTCAGAGTACGGCATACATCAGGTCGAGAGGCCAAAGCGGCTTGTTGCATTCCGACCATACTGACTTGAGTCGCTAACGGAAAATCATCGCTACAATCGATTAGCTCAGGCTGCCCCAACACATCAAGCCAGCGCCTGACCAATTGCTGCCGCTGCTGCTGCGCCAGTGTTGCCGTGAGCAAAATTACGCTGCCACCTTGCCTGGCATGTAATTGCAGTAAGTCTTGCAATAGCACCAGCATGTATTCATCAGCGGCATGTACTTCATCAAAAATAAGCACCTTACGGTGCAAGCCAATCATGCGCAGGGCCTGATGCCGCCGGGGTAACACCGCCAACAACGCCTGATCTAAGGTGCCCACCCCAACCGGCGCTAATAAGGCTTTTTTACGCGAATCAGCAAACCATTCATTACACACCGCTGTAGCGGTTTGCTCGTCAGATTGATAGTTGGCATCACCTGCACTACTGGGCAACAGTAAGTCTCTAAACGCTTGCTCCATGTCTCTGCCACCATGCGCCAGCACTATGCTTGGCGCACCGCCCTGATACATGTGCTGATAGTGTGACGTGACGCGTTTAAACATGGCATTCGATGTCGCCATAGAGGGCAAGCCAAAGTAAAAACCATCGGCTTGATCAGCTGCCATAATGCGCTGCGTTAATGTAAGTGCTGCTTCTGTTTTACCTGAGCCAGTAACGTCTTCCAGAATAAACAGCTGTGGCCCCGCTGCAAGCGGCACTGTCGCCGCCCATTGTTGTAATGGCGTAGGTGTAAAACCAAACTGCTGCTGAAAATTACTAAATGGCTGCACATTAAATGGCTTAAATAAATCTGTTGCGGCCACAGCTCCTTCTGCTTTTGCTAAAGCTTTAGGCCAGTATGATGCAAGGCTGATTACTTCAGCCTGATAAGGAAAGTGGCGGGTATCTGAGCCCAACCAATCGGCGAGTATCGCTACACCCGCCAGGTGCCAGCTGATTTGGCGAAAACATTGCTGTACTTCAGCTGTAAAAAAAGCTGCAGGCCACTCTGGCTGCAGTAAGTTTGCTGCATCTTCAATAAAGCTCTTGGCATGAAGAATATTGGCGTCAGCTAAGTGATCTTCCAACTCCCCTAAACGACCGGGTCTAATGGGCTTACCATGATGGCCCCAAGTGGTATCCAACAGCGTACAAAGCACGTCATCTAACTCATCTTGCGACAGCGATTGCTTTGTTAATTGCGGCAGGTCTAAACCTTCTTCCAACGCTATTTGCCACAACACCAAGCCCAACATATCATGCCGGGCTTTGGCGCCATCATAAGGCCTGCGCACCTTAAATTGGTGTAAAGCTGGTGTATCAAACAGCTTTAACGCCTGAAAAGCGCCACTAAACTTGCCCAAGTCATGCAGTACCAAGGCAAAGGTAAATAAGCGCTGCAGCTGTTTGGGGCTAAGTTGAATAAATTCTGCCAACTCTTGGCACAACTTATTGTTAGGGTTCAACAAACTCCACCCCACAGCCGCCACATCCAAACTATGATAAACCAGTAAATGATAATCCGGCCCGGCTTGGTCAGGGTCTTTCTTGGCTTTGCCCCAATAACCAAAATAGCCAGCTGCGAGTGTTTCAGTCATTGCTGTTGTTCCTTGTGTTCAAACGATCATTGCCTATCTTCTGCTCGTTCATTCGCATCAACACCTTTTGCTACAAGCTTGAAACAACTTTCCAATTGTGGCGAATGCGCCTTAGTTAGTTGCAGGTAGTTGTACAAATACTTAATCACCACTCTACCTTCAATCCCTGAACTGACAACACTGTACAAAAACACCTGTAAACTAAGTGTGCAGGTTACTTGTAAGCTTATGATTTTTCGTCAAATAGCCAAGGCTTTATATCGCTGTGGTTCACTAAAACCAGTTGCTGGGCTTCGGGGCTGATGTCGATATCGCGGATGTTAACCTGCATTTCCTGTAGCACGTATTGGGCTAAGCAGGCGCGGCTGTGGATGTGGAGTTTGCCATTTTGCATTTGATAGTCGTGGGCCAGCACCTCTTGTTGGGCTGGTGTTAAACGTGGGTCGGGCTGGAATGCTAAACAAAGTTCAGTGATCCAGCCGGGGTCTTGTCCGGCGCCGATATTGGTTTTATTCAGCAAGTCAGGTACACCACGAAAGCGACTTAATACAAAGTCGCGAAAGCCATTTGATTTTTCGCAAAAGGCTCTAAGGTGCCAGCGTAAGCCAGCGCTGACAAAATGATGTGGCACTATAATGCGGCCCTGGCGGTCGGGGTTGCTGACAGACACATAATCTACCTCTACCCGGCGTTGTTGGCGGATAGCCGTTACCAATACCCGAATAATTTCGGCGTTTACCTGGCGTTTTGGTAAAGCTAGGGTGGTGTATGGCAAAGCAGTGCTTATGTCTGCAATGGCGTCCTGATGGCTGACCCAATTCAGGTATTCCACTACGTCACCGGAGATATAGCCTTGCTGAAATTCAGTTTGTGGCAGAAACCCTTTATGACTGGCGTTATAAAGCAGATTGCCGGGTAATAGCTGTTGGTAATAAAGAATGTCTTTTTGTGCCTGAGTACGGCTGATACCAAACTGCCGAATTAAGTGACTGGCGCTGATGCGGCCTTCCCACCAGGTAATCAGTTCGATAAACCATAATCTTTTGTCCTGATTAATACTAAGCACTTCATGTCCTTGAAGTTTAGCCAGATGCGCATTGTAAAGAAGCATTTACCTTAACGTAACAGATACAAAGACAACAAGTGGTTTATTGCTGCCAACTTAAGTGGTCACTGAGCTAAGAGGGCAATCGGGAGGAGGATCACACTTTTTGACTGCCAGCGTGTAGTCCGATCATCTGTTGTTTATACAGTGACAGAACCTTGCAATGGGTAAGTTAAATCCACGCTGACATGGCGGGTTCTTGTTCTGGCTGGGTCTGTTGTTGGTAAAACTGGCCGATACGCTGCCCGAGCTGCTGATAAAACTGGGGGGACTCGCCTTGGATGGATTGGCGAGTGAGGCTATTGCTTGCTTGGTTATTGGTGCTGGCGTAATTTATCGCGCCTTGGCCCACCTTTAAGCGGATATCTTTGCGCTGTAGTGCTGCTTGGCCGCGAGCCGCTAATTTCAAGGTTTTAGGTTGCACTCGTTCAGCAACGGCGATAACGGCCTTTTTTTCCTGCTGTTGCTGGCCCTGCTGTTGTGAGGATTGCTGTTGCTGCTGTTTTTCTTGGATCTGTTGTTGGCTGTGCTCGAGTAAGCGTGCCTGTTGCTGGGCCTGTTCCGCTGTGCGTTCATTCTGTGGATTGAAGGCGCGTTCTTCGTGGCCCTTAGTGGCGGCTTGGGGAGGAATGACCACAGGCTTGAGTTGGTTGTCGACCCGAGCCGTGTCCGTGGCGACATTAGTGGTCGCTAGCGGGACTTGGGGGTAGTTACTGACAACTAACATGGAAAACTCCTTGGAACACTAATGGTTAAATACTAGCCATTAATTGCTCAAAGATAAAGCGCTAGCGTGTCTGCCGGGCTAACCAAGGCAAAAATGCCTGTAAAAATTCATCTCTATGGGAAATAAAGGGGGCGTGGGAGGCTTTGGCTAATATCACATCCTCTATTTGAGTCGCCGTTGGCATCTTAGGTTGTACCCGTCTAGGTACGAGTCCATCGAGCCGCCCCCAGATCCGCAGCCAAGGTTGTTCTATGGTTGGTATTTGGGTTCTTAAGTCTATTCCTGCAAGCATTTCAAGACCTTGAGTTAAAGCTGTGGCATGGGGCAAGGGGCGCGCGAGGACGAGATCCCGCAGTTGTTTTATGTCCTCTTTGGCGGTTTCACTCCCCATAGCTTGGATGGCTAAGAAGCGTTCTATGGTGCGAGGCAGGTTTTGTTCGAGTTGTTCGCCAAATTGGTTAAGCACTTCGGATGGGATCCCCGGCCAGGCTTCAGCTTCCCTCGCCATAAAGCAAGGGGATGAGGCTATAGTCACCAGAGCTTTTATATGTGAGGGATGACTGAGTGCCACCTGAGTTGCCACTAACCCTCCCAATGACCAACCCGCCCAAATTGCCTGTGGGGGCAGTGCCTGTACTAAAGCCTCGATCCAGTCTGATAGTTCGCCTGCAATGGGTTGGCTTAGTCCAAAGCCCGGCAGATCGACGTAGTGCACCCTATACTCAGAGAGCGACTCCTGCAACGGCGTAAACACGGCACTGTTAACGCCCCAACCGTGGAGCATCACCACATCAGGTCCTTGGCCTCTGGTGTCAATATGCACATAGGGTATGTGGGTCACTTGGTTCACTTTATGCCTCTAAAATCAATTAGGATAAATTTATGCCGCGCGATAACAAAGGGATTTGGTCGCAGGATGGAACTCGATTGCTGCGTTTAGTGTATCGCTTAGTTGCAACTTGGTTGGCGGGCAGTTTACCTAACCGTTGTCTGCTGTGCCACCAATCCATACAAGCGCCCGATTCGGGGATTTGTGCTACTTGCCTGCAAACCTGTCTGTACCACGGCCCCATTTGCCTTGGCTGTGGTAAGTCAATGCAGTTACAAGTGGATTACTGCGGTGAATGCCTGAAGCGTCAGCCGCGTAAAGTGGTGGCCCCCTGTAGCTATCACCAGGGGCTGGGCACTTGGATTGGGGCGATTAAGTATCAAGGGCAACTCGCCGCCTTACCCGTGTTGTGCCGCGCTTTAGTGGCGAGAATATATCGACTCGAACAGCAAGGTTTATTAACACTGCCGCAGGCGCTTGTGCCTGTACCACTGCATCCGAAACGTTTGCGGCAGAGGGGATTTAACCAAGCTTGGTTGATTGCCCATGAGTTATCGCAACTCCTGCAACTGCCCTTAGTGGACGGGGGATTAACACGTCGGCAAGACACGCGCCCGCAGGCGGGATTGTCGGGGGCGCAGCGACGACGCAATTTACAGGATGCCTTCATCCTCGCGGATAATATTGAGTTTCAGCGTATTGCATTGGTGGATGATGTAGTGACGACTGGGACTACGGTCGCTGAAATTGCCCGCTTATTCGAGGCCCGCTATGTGCATGTTCAAGTATGGTGTTTAGCAAGGGCGGAAGCCCCAGGACTACTCGAGGATATGGATAGTGAAGATGCTTTTTAATCTATACACTTACGCTGCACTTAGGGCGATCTGAAACTCGCAGCTTGAGGTCCTTTAGATCTCTCTTGCCACACTGAAACCATCCCTCAAAAGCGTGACGGATTTTGCAAAATTCTAGAAGTTGCCGCCTAAGGGACTACAAAGCCAAGGTGAGTCGGAGTATCATACGGCTAATTCTTACTAAAACACTCAGGTATCCCCTGACGGAGCAGGTTTTCATGATTACTATTTCCGATGCGGCCCAAGCCCATTTTGTTAAGTTGTTAGCAGATCAACCTGAAGGCACTCATATTCGTGTGTTTGTGATAAGCCCTGGCACCGCTCAAGCTGAGTGTGGTGTGTCCTATTGTCCACCGGATGCGGTTGAAAGTGATGATATTGAACTCGAGTTCAATGGTTTTAACGCTATGGTCGATGAGAAGAGTGCGCCTTTCCTTGAAGAAGCGACCATTGACTTTGTAACCGACCAACTCGGCTCACAGCTCACGCTTAAAGCGCCTAATGCGAAAATGCGTAAAGTGTCTGGTGATGCGCCCTTAGTCGAGCGTATCGAGTATGTGATTCAATCTGAAATCAATCCTCAGCTTGCTAGCCACGGCGGTAATATTATGCTGGTGGAGATCACCAAAGAAGGCGTTGCCGTACTGCAATTTGGCGGTGGCTGTAACGGTTGTTCTCAAGTGGATATCACCCTGAAGGATGGTATCGAAAAACAACTGTTAGACATGTTCCCCGGTGAATTGAGTGGCGTGCGTGACGTGACAGATCATCAACACGGTGAGCATTCTTACGCTTAATCTAGCTGATTAGTTATCAATAAAAAACGCGACCTTGAGTCGCGTTTTTTTATGCCTAGCTTTTCACTTTACTGTCTTTTAAGCGTTCGAGCGTTAAGTTATAGCTGGTTTTTGAGATTATCGGCGAGGAACTTATCTAGTGCCTTAAAGGTGGCAAGGCGGTGATCATTATTGCTCAGATAATGATCGCCATTTTCCAGCTCAATATACTCCACGGGTTTTTTCAGCGATTTGAGTTCGTCATACATTTCTCGGCTATGTTGAACCTTAACGACCCTGTCCTTATCGCCATGTAGCAACAATACTGGGATATTAATTTTATCGGCTTTGCTAATCGGTGAGCGTTCATAGAGGGCGTCGAGATCACTGCCTATTTGCTCTTTAACCACTTCATAGTTGGTATGTCTGCGGCTGGATTTGACTAGGTAGGCCACATCGGTAACGCCCGCAACGCTCACGGCGCAGCGGTAGAGATCGGGGGTCATGGCCGCCCCCATTAAGGCCGCGTAACCCCCATAGCTAGCCCCAACAATACAGATGCGTTTAGGATCGCTAATGCCTTGATCTATTAGGTAACGAGTCCCGTCTTCGACGTCGTTTTGCATCTCGAGTCCCCAGCTTTTCAGGCCGGCTTTCATAAACTCATAGCCGTAACCCGCCGAGCCCCTGAAGTTCATCCGAAATACCGCATAACCACGATTAGCGAAGAACTGTGCCCAGTAATCGAAGTCGTTACTGTCGTAACTGATGGGGCCGCCATGGGGGAAAATAATCGTCGGCAGTTGCTTGGCTTCGAGCCCCTTTGGCACGGTTAGGTAAGCATCGATTTTGAGCTTATCCCTTGCCTCATAAGTTAAATATTGGGTATTGGCGAGGAGTTCACTCTTGAGCCTGCCGTATCGGTTAGCTATGGGATAAAGCGTTTTTTCGTCTCTATCGCCAAAATAATAAGTGCCGGGCTCGGTCGAGCTAGTGGAATACACTAAGTAGCGGCGCTCATCGGCGCTGAACTGGGTAATATAGTTGCGGGCGTCGGGCAGCACGGCTTTAAGGCCATTCTGCAGGCCTGCATATTCCTTGTCCCAAAAGGTGTACTCTTCACCGTCACCCTCGCTGATCCCTATCACTCTTTGTTTTAGACCGGAATAAAGTAATTCGCCTTCGACGTCGGTCTCTTCATTGGCGTAGACCAATTCTTTTGTGAGCTTAGGATCGGTCAGATTGACTTTAAAAATGGCTTCGAAACCTTGGTGATAGGCACGAACGTAAAGAATATTGGGGTCAGCGTCGAAACCTAAGGGCCAGACACTGTCCTCAGAAAAGGCTTTAAAGGTCCAGAGCAAGCGTGAATCACTCTTCTGTTCTGGCTGTTCATAAATGCGGTACTCAGTCTCATCGTTATAGATAGAAATGCGGACCTTGTGCTGCCTGTCGGTAATCCAACCTATGACATGATTTTTAGCATTTTGAATATATGTGGATTTTCCCTGTGCCAGATTGACTTTGAGCACACTATCTTGGCCTACGTTTTCTCCCATACCATCTAGAGAGAGCAAAATATTATCGGGATCATCGGCCATAAGATCGATAATTTGCCCCTGATGCTGTGGGATCCAACTGAGGCGCTCTAAGATACTGTTAGCAAGCACATTTGAGGTCTTTTTCGTGGTCAAATCATACTTTACAAGGCGGGTTTCGGTGGTGGGTGTGCCGTAACGGTTAGCTGGAAACTTAGCTTTGACTAATAAAGTATTATCATTTGCCCACAGTAGCGACTGGATGACAAACTTCTGGTTGTCTGTATGAATGGCATAGTTTTTTTCTCCCGTATCTAAATCGAGAATACTGACAACCGTTCCCTTGAGTTTAGGGAGTTCGACACGAACAACCGAGGCGAGTTTTTTGCCATTAGGGGAGAGTTGTACAGAGCTCACATCTGGGATGCTGGCAAAGGCTTCGATGGGTAATTGGGGTGCAGTGTCGGCAAAAGCAGGGTTGCAGAGCCACAGGAAGAACAGAGGAAAAATCCTTTTCATGATTGAGCTACATCTTAGTTACAATTGTAAGGGGCGCATGATAATGATTTTGGTATGAGTAAACTACTGCCTTTACAGATTTATTTATTCAAAAAGGTGTTACTGAAATAATAGTGCCCGGCAAGCGTCAGGCTTCTGGCGATCATAAAGGCACTCATGGCGGCCCAGAGAGCGTGGTTACCTTGCTCTGGCAATAATAGTTGCTGCAGTACATACCATGTTGGGAAAAATGCGCCGAAGGTGGCGAGTATCATGCTATTGCGCATCACTTTGCCTTTAGCGGCACCTATGTAGACTCCGTCGAATAAATAGGAACTAAACGACCATAAAGGCATAAATATCAGCCAGATGAGATAGGTTTGTGCTGTGGCTCTGACCTCATTAATACTGGTCAACAACGCGATAATATTGTTGCCAAAAAGACTAAATATAACGCAGAACCCTAGCGCAGTCAGTGCCGACCAGCTCCAGGCTAAAATCACCGCCTCCCGTAATTGCCGCGCCTGCTTTTGCCCATAGGCTCGGCCGACTTCTGCCTCGGCATAATAGGCAATGCCATCCAGTGCATAGGAGATTAACAGCAGTAAATTCAGTAACACGGCATTGGCAGCAACGGTATTATCACCCAGACCCGCACCATGGAATGTCATAAAGGCAAAAGCTGCCTGCAGGCAGAGGCTACGGACAAAAATATCTGTGTTGAGCCTCAGTAATTTGCCATAACCCGTCAGGGTGACATGGGGAAATAGCTCGGATAGTTGAAAGCCTGAGGCGCGCTTGAGTTGTTGTAACACCATAGTGAGTGCGACTGAGAAAGCGGTGATATCGGCAAAGACTGAGGCGAGGGCAGCGCCTTTAACGCCCCAGCCCAAGCCGAGGACAAACACCACATCGAGCACAATATTGGCAAGGTTGGCTAAAATCAGCTGCCACATGGCGGCTTTAGGTTGTTGTCGCCCTAAGAGCCAACCTAACATCACTAAATTGAGCAGGGCGAAGGGCGTTGACCAAATCCGTACCTGAAAATACTCGCGGCAATAACGTTCGACCTCGCTACTCGCTTCGGATAATCCTAACGCTAAATTCAATATCGGGACTTGCAACGCGATAACGCCTGCGCCTAATAACATCGCTAGCATAGCGCCTTGGACTAAGAGTTTGTGCTGGGCGTGAAGATCATTTGCACCAAAGGCCTGCGCGACTAAACCTGTGGTCGCCATCCGTAAAAATCCCAATAACCAAATGATTAAGGTGATAATCGTTGACCCGACGGCGACTCCCCCTAAATAATAGGCGTCACTCAGATGACCTATGACCGCCGTATCGACTAAGCCCAGCAGTGGGATAGTGATATTGGAGAGTATCATCGGCAGGGCAAGCGCCAGTAATTGACGATTTTTCGCGCTGTTAAGCATGAGGTCGAGCCAAGTTGATTTAGCAGTATTCATTAATTTCAGAGGTGTTCACATTATGGTTAAACGTGTGCTGTTGGCACTCATAGGGCTAATGACGTTTTCGGCCCATGCCGTGGTCATTCTGCAATATCACCATGTGTCAGAAACCACTCCGGCGGCAACTAGCGTGACGCCCGCGCAATTTCGTGAGCAAATGCAGTTTCTCGCCGATGATGGCTTTAAGGTGATCCCGCTTTCTCAGGTGGTTGAAGCGATAAAGCAAAAACAAGATTTACCGGCCAAAACAGTCGCAATTACCTTCGACGATGGTTATCGCAGCATAGCCACGACGGCGCATCCTATCCTAAAGGAATTTGGCTTTCCCTACACCTTGTTTGTGGCAATTGAGCCGATTAAACAAAAGTTTACCGAGATGATGACCTGGGATGAGCTGATAACGCTATCCAAGGAAGGCGCCGACATCGCTAACCACAGTTGGGCCCACGAACATCTGATCCGCGCCCTAGAAAATGAATCACAGGCGCAGTGGCTAGCGCGGGTAAAGGCCAATATCTTAGACACAGAAAAAGCGATTGCGGATGCCACTGGGCACAATTTCAAAATGCTGGCTTATCCCTACGGTGAGTACAATCAAGCCCTGCAAGATATGCTAACCGACAACGGCTTTGTCGCCCTGGGGCAACAATCGGGAGCCGCCGGGCCCTACTCGCCGTTAACGGCACTGCCGCGTTTCCCCGTTGCAGGACAATATGCCGATTTAAAAAGCCTTAAGGCCAAACTATACAGTTTAAACATGCCTGTAATTACACAGAGTCCAAGCGATCCTGAGTTAAAGGGCGGCCACTGGCGCCCAGAGCTTAAAGTCACCCTAGATATGAGCGATATCTCAGCTAAGCAAGTGATGTGTTATATCCAAGGCCAAGGTTCAAAACAGCCGACTTGGCTCAGTGAAACCGAGTTTAGTATTCAAGCGGATTTAGCCTTACCTGCGGGGCGTTCGCGTTACAACTGCACCGCGCCGAGTAAGGCGCGCAATGGCTACTATTGGTTTTCTCAGCCTTGGGTAAGGCCAAAGGACGATGGCGCTTGGGTCAAAGAGTGATCAGCGGCTAGGTTTGTATTGCGCCACTATTTTTCTAAAATCGTTAATCAATTGCTCATTTAACACCTGCGGCGGCTTGCCTAGCGCAGCCGTAGGTTTGAACACTGCAACGCGCGTACCCTGCGGTGACACCAACACATAACCCGCACTATGGTCGACTTGGTAGTTTTCCCCTTCACCGACCATGGCATAGGTCAGTCCTAAGCTGCGGGTGAGCGGGAAGATTTGTGTCTGCTCGCCCGTGACGGCTTTAAATTCTGGATTGAAAAAATTCACATAGGTCAGGAGTTTATCCGGTGTATCCCGTTTGGGGTCGACGGATAAAAATACCACCTGCAATGGTGCGATTTTATTAAGCTCAGGATAGGCCGCCGCGAGTTTATTTAAGGTCGTAGGGCAAACATCGGGGCAAAAGGTAAAACCGATAAAGAATAAGCTCCACTTTCCCTGCAAACTGGTGTTAGTAAAGGCCTGCTTATGCTGATCGACCAATTCAAAGGGCGCTAAGTCATAGGCCTGTGGATATAGAAATCCGTTCTCTAGCTCGACGGGTTTGGGGGGATCCAATTTTACCGTAAAGAGGCCACCAAGGCCGACTAATAAAATGGCGACGACTAAAATTCTTTTCTTCATTATTCGCTCCATCAATATAGGTTAGCGCGCCAAACTAGCTCCACAGATAGTGGTCTAGTAGTAATGCCATAAATAACAACATTAAATGGTAGATAGAGAAGCGGAACACTTGCATCGCTAAGCCATCGTGATCCCGATATTTAAGTTGCCATGCTTTATAGATAAATCCCGTACTGAGTAAACTCGAGCTGACGAAATACACTGGCCCACACATGCCAACCAGCACAGGTAACAGGCAAGCAATCGCCAGCAATACTGTGTAGAGCAAGATGCAGGTTTTAGTAAATTCGACACCGTGGGTAACGGGCAGCATAGGAATATCTACTTTGGCATATTCGGCGCGTCTGTGAATGGCCAGAGCCCAAAAATGTGGCGGCGTCCACGTAAAAATGATGATCACTAACAACAGCGCATGGCCGTGAAATTCGTTCGTTACTGCCATCCATCCCAGTAGCGGCGGCATGGCTCCCGCAAGGCCGCCGATCACAATGTTTTGCGAGGTCGCGCGTTTCAAATAGGCAGTATAAACCAAGGCATAACCAATCAGGCTGGCAAAGGTGAGCCAAGCAGTGAGTGGATTCACTAAGGAATATAAGACGATAAAGCCAAGGCTACCTAAGCTGGCAGCGAAAATTAAGGCACGGGTGGCCGAAATGCGTCCCTTAGGCAATGGGCGATTGTAGGTGCGCGCCATTAAGCCATCGATACGGCGATCGATCAGATGGTTCAGCGCCGCCGCCGAGCCCGCCATCATGGCAATGCCCAGCATACCCGCGAGCAAAGGTTGAACGGGCACAGCATTGGGCACGGCCAGACACATGCCGACTAGGACAGTGAGCAGCATTAGTGCGACCACTTTTGGCTTGGTCATTTCAAAATAGGCCCGCCATGTCACGCTGAACGTGGGTAGGCTACGGGTGATTGAGAGTGGTTTTGCCATCTTGGAGCCCTCGCTTATGCTTTGCGCCATAAGAAATAGTTGATTGCGACTAAGGTCAGCAGCAGTAGTGCCGCCCCGCCGTTGTGAGACACGGCAATACCCAGTGGTAAATGCATTACTACGTTAGAAATACCTAAGCTGACTTGTAGGATCACGAGTCCCACTAGTAAGAGGCTTAAGGCCCTCAGCCCAGCCGCGCCAACAAATAATCGATAGGCGAGCACGAGTAATAAACTCGCGGTGACTATAGCGCCAATTCGGTGGGCGATGTGGATAGTCATACGGGCAGGATAATCGAGCACCCCAAATTCGAAACTAGGATGTTGGCCCTGGAACGGTGAAAAGGCCTCCGCTATTGCCAAGTTATCCACCCAGTTACCTTCGCAAATGGGTAAAGCGGTGCAGGCGAGCGCCGCATAATTAGATGATGTCCAAGCGCCCAGCATAATCTGACCCACAAGCACGAATAGGCTCACTAGCGCCAGCGGTGCCAGATTGCGGGCATGGGTTTCGCTATTAAAGATCCGCCGCGGCCGGGTGCGAAGATAGAGGAGTAACAGCAGTGAAATTAAACTGAAGCCACCAATAAGATGCGACATCACCACTATGGGCATGAGTTTCATCGTCACTGTCCACATGCCGAGTGCGGCTTGAAAGAGGATCAGCAGCACTATGATAAGTGGCAATTTTTTCGGCGCTTCCGGCGTTTTCAAACACAGCACTAAGATGAACAATACTAGTAAGCCAAGTCCGCCGGCGATATATCTGTGGATCATCTCCAGCCACGCTTTCTCTGGGTGGATATCGTGATCGGGGAAGATGGTTTGGGCATGGGCGACTTCATGGTCTTGGGTGGGCACCTTGATATGGCCGTAGCAACCCGGCCAATCGGGGCAGCCTAGACCCGCGTCCGATAGGCGGGTGTAAGCGCCCATTAAGATCACCATCAGGGTGAAGACTAAGGTTAAGCGTAGGACCCAAGTTAGCTGCATCAATCTACCCTCGACAGTTTTAACAACTTACGCAGATCCGCAATCAAGGCCTTGCCTTGAGCTAAATGGGCTTCTCTACCCTGCACTTGGGGATAGCGCAGCACTAAGCTGCCTAAGGGATCGACTATGATCAACTGCTGTTCATCTAGCCAGTGGCTTAAGCCAGCATTGGCGGGACGAGTGTTGAAGTTAAAACTGCTTAAGGCATTAAGATCGCTGTCGGGATGGGTGAGGATCAGCGGTTCGACTCGTGCCTGATCTGGCCCCAGCGCAGTGTGGCTTTGGCGTAAAATATACAGGCGTTCGCGGCAGGCATCGTCGCATTGGGCGGGTAATAAATATAGCAGCTGCCATTCTTTGGGATTGGGATTTTCAACCCCAAGGCTGGCATAACTGGTCTCAGGGCTGATCAGCTCACCATGGTTGGTGGCGCCGCCGTGGTATAAATTTAAGCTTAGCACTAGCTTGGCTATTACTACGGGCGCGATAAACGCCAGCAACAATAAGCCCAATGCCCTGTGTTTAGATTTATTCTGGGAGTTCATGCTTGCTCCTCTCATTCAAATTATCCCTAATTTATTGTTTTATCTTTATTTAGTTTTTATTTGTGTCTTGCTAAGTATGGGTCGAATTTCCCTATTCGCTGCTTGAGTTTGCGATTGCTTCGGCACTATGGCGTTTTACATACTTAACCCCTTGCCACAGCATAAGCCCTGCAAACACGGCCGCCATCGAAAACCACTGCAGTGCATAACCCCAATGTTTTTGCGCAGGCAACGGAAAAGGCTGCCAAGGATGTGGCAAGGCGAGGGCGGGTAGCTCATCCGGTTGTAGCACGGCATCTAGTAAAGGGTGGCCTAACAGCTGCGCCATCTCGGGAATGTTGAGGTTTTGAAAGCGAATACTTGTCCCCGTTTCTGCCATTAAAGCCTGACTCAGGGGATTGATTTGCTTTTGATAAAGCCGACCTTCGATATTCAATTCACCGCTAAGTGGGCTGATGTGGGGCAACTCACCACGGTGGGAACCGGCGGCGACAAAACCTAATTCGACCAGTAACCAAGGTTGACCCGCCGCCACTTGCAGGGGCTGAAAGGCCAAATAGCCCACTTGGCCCCGATAGATTTGATTATCCAGCAGCCATATTGGCGAGCTGGCGGCTGTGGCATGCACTTGCAGTCGATAACCTGTCACCCCTTCTTTATCGATTTTGAGTTGGAGCTGCTCAAAACTTAATGGCAGCAAGGATTGTCTTGCCTCCATTTGGGCTAATAGCCTAGTTTTTTCTTCGCCGCGGGCTAATTGCCATAGACCCAACTTGACCAGAATCATGAATACAGCCACAGTCAGTATCAGTAAAAAAACCGTTAATTTATTCAGCAGCACATAAGGATATTGCATGAATACCCTGTTTATTTTTAAGTTGGTCTTAGTTCTGCTGTTGCTGTTTATCATTTTTAATCTAGGTAGAGCCTTGTTTATTATGGTGAAAGGTGACGACAAAGTGCCTATGAGCCGTTATCTTGGCCGCCGGGTGATTTTCTCTGTACTGGTTATTCTGTTGCTGCTGGTGGCATTAGGGACCGGATTAATCAGCCCCAATCCCACGCCTTACTAAAGCCTTAGAGTACGTAGACGAAAATAAACAAACACAGCCAGACCACATCGACAAAGTGCCAATACCAACTTCCCGCTTGGAAAGCAAAATGCTTATCTGCGCTAAAGTGACCCTTTAACACTCTGAAAAACAACACTAATAAAAACAGCGTGCCGAGCGTGACATGCATGCCGTGAAAGCCAGTTAAGAGGAAGAAGGTGTTGCCATAAACCCCAGAGGCCAGGGTGAGCCCCATTTCATGGTAGGCGTGCATATATTCTTCGGCCTGCAAGGCAAGGAAACCCATACCTAAGAGTATGGTGATCCCGAGCCATAGCGTGATGGCCGAGCGCTTGCCTTTCTCTAGGCTGACATGGGCAAAATGTAAGGTGACTGAGGAGGTGAGCAGCACGATAGTGTTGATTAATGGCAGGCCATTCCACGGCATTGCCTCGGTTTTGGTGCCATCTGGCGTAGTGAGTAGCGGCCAAACGGCTTCGAATTGTGGCCAGAGTACTTCATGGGTCATGGCATTATTAGAAGCGCCACCGAGCCAAGGCACTGCGACCATGCGGGCATAAAACAACGCCCCAAAAAATGCGCCGAAGAACATCACTTCCGAAAAAATAAACCAGCTCATGCCTTGGCGAAAGGATCTATCCATTTGATGGGAATAGAGCCCAGTCATAGATTCGTTGATCACGGTTCTAAACCAGCCAACCAGCATAAAGAGGATCACGGCGATACCCGCGAGTAGGATATAACCGCCACCCGATGCGCCCGATTTTAGTTGATGGACAAAGTGCCCAGCACCAAAGGCGATTAAAAACAATCCTATAGCACCAATGATGGGCCAAGCACTTTGGGCGGGAACATAGTAATTTTCATGTTTTGTGGTCATTTTGCAGCTCCTTGCTCTATGGCAGACGCTAACTGCTTGTCGGTAATGTCGTAGAGGGTGTAAGAGAGGGTCAGAGTGTGGATGGATTCAGGTAACTGAGGATCCACAAAGAAAATGAGCGGCAACTCGGCGCTTGTCGAAGCCGCTAAGTGCTGTTGATTAAAGCAAAAACATTCCGTTTTATTAAAATAGGCTGCGCCTTGGCCGGGTGATATCGATGGTATCGCCTGACCGACGGTGGCTCTGTCTGACACATTACGTGCCAGAAATGCTGTGTGTATCAGCTCGCCGGGGTGAACTTCGAGCCGCTTGGTTTGCGGCTCAAATTTCCACGGCATACCCGTTTGCACTTGGGAGATAAATTCCACAGTGACAACACGGCTAGTATCGACGGTTATCGCTTGATAACGACTGGCAGTATTGGTGGTTTTACCGTTAATCCCCAGTTTTTCACACAGCACATCGTATAGCGGCACCAGCGCGAACCCAAAGCCAAACATACCGATACAACCCATGACTAACAGGCTGATGAGTTTGCGATTTGACTTAGGTTTGTTGGGCTGGTGATGGTTGGTCATTTCATTTCACCTCGGGTGGTGTCGTGAAGGAGTGGTAAGGCGCTGGGCTTGGCAATGTCCACTCTAAACCCTCGCTGCCTTCCCAGGGTTTAGCGGGGGCCTTCTCGCCGCCACGGATGCACTTGATCACTAAGACTAAGAAAATCAATTGCGATAAGCCGAAGGCGAACCCACCAATCGAGACGATTTGATTAACATCGGCAAATTGAATCGAGTAATCGGGGATACGCCTTGGCATGCCCGCGAGCCCAAGGAAATGCATCGGGAAAAACAGTACGTTGACCGAAATCACCGAACACCAGAAATGCCATTGTCCCAATCGCTCGTTATACATGTGCCCCGTCCACTTAGGTAGCCAGTAATAGGCCGCCGCCATGATGGAGAAAATCGCTCCAGTCACGAGCACATAATGGAAATGCGCCACCACAAAATAGGTGTCGTGGTATTGGAAGTCGGCGGGTGTAATGGCGAGCATTAACCCCGAAAAACCGCCAATAGTGAAGAGTATGATAAAGGCCACGGCGAACAACATAGGGGTTTCGAAGCTGAGTGAACCGCGCCACATAGTTGCGACCCAGTTAAACACTTTCACCCCAGTTGGCACCGCAATCAACATAGTGCAATACATGAAGAACAGCTCGGCAAACACTGGCATGCCTGTGGTGAACATATGGTGCGCCCACACGAGGAACGACAGAATGGCAATGCTCGCCGTCGCATAAACCATTGATGCATAGCCGAAGAGTTTTTTACGACTGAAGGCGGGCACTATGGCGGAGATGATGCCAAAGGACGGCAAGATCATGATGTAAACTTCGGGGTGACCGAAGAACCAGAAAATATGCTGGAACATCACAGGATCGCCGCCCCCCGCCGCTTCGAAGAAGCTAGTGCCGAAAAACTTATCGGTCAGCACCATAGTCACAGCACCCGCGAGTACGGGCATCACAGCGATCAGCAGGAATGCAGTGATAAGCCAAGTCCACACAAACAGCGGTAGCTTCATCCATGTCATGCCAGGCGCGCGTAAGTTCACTATGGTGACAATCACGTTGATTGCACCCATGATTGAACTTATCCCCATGATATGAATAGAGAACACGAACAGAGCCGTGCTGTCAGGGCTATAAGTGGTCGACAGTGGCGCGTAGAAGGTCCAACCAAAGTTAGGTCCGCCGCCCTCCATAAACAGCGAGCTGAGTAGAATGGTAAAGGCAAAGGGTAAGATCCAGAAACTCCAGTTATTCATCCTTGGTAGCGCCATATCGGGCGCACCAATCATCATCGGGATCAGCCAGTTAGCGAGTCCAGTAAAGGCTGGCATGACCGCGCCAAATACCATGACTAGGCCGTGAACTGTGGTCATTTGGTTGAAGAAGTTGGGCTCGACCAATTGTAATCCTGGCTGAAAGAGTTCGGCGCGGATCACCATGGCCATTGCGCCACCGGTTAAAAACATAGCGAAGCTAAACCATAAATACAGAGTACCAATGTCTTTATGGTTGGTGGTTAGTACCCAACGCATGATGCCCTTTGGTGCACCATGATGATGGTCATCATGGGCTGCGGTTTGATCTTGAGTCATTGTGCTCATCATAATCCCCTACTGTCCATGGCTTGCGATATCAGCAGGTTGCACTGTATCGCCGGTATTGTTACCCCAAGCATTACGCTCATAGGTAATGACTGCTGCGAGTTGCTGTGGGCTTAATTGTTTGCCAAATGCCTGCATCGCCGTGCCCGTTTTGCCGTGCATCACAATATCGATGTGATTAGCGACGGGTCCAGTGGCGATAGCGCTGCCAGCGAGTGCGGGGAAGGCGGGTGGTACGCCTGCTCCCGTCAACTGATGACAGGCCGCGCAAATGGTGGCGTAGACAGTTTCACCTTCGGCCATCAGGGCGTCATGGCTGAGTGTGGGGAGGCTCGCGGGATCGACAACCGCTGTGGGCTCAGTTGTGGGCGCGTCAGTTGCAGGTGCGGGTGTTGGGGTCGTATTGGCCGGCGCGGTAGCAGATGCCTGTGTGCCAGCACTGCCGTTCATATGCTCGTTGACATCTTTGGCCTGCACAGCATCGCCAGTATTATTGCCCCACGCATTACGCTCATAGGTAATCACTGCGGCAATTTCTTGTGCAGTCAATTGCTTACCAAAGGCTTGCATGGCCGTCCCCGTTTTACCGTTGAGCACGATTTCAAGGTGGCCACCGAGCGGTCCCGTTGCTATTGGGCTGCCTTTGAGGTGTGGGAATACCCCTTGTAATCCCTCACCATTGGGCTGATGGCAGGCTGCACAGTGCCCAAGGTAAACTTGTTCACCTTGGGTCATCAGCTCTTCTTTGCTAAGGGTTTGTGATAAGGCGGCTTGGGCGGCTTCTGCCGCGGCACCTGCGGCTTGTTTTTGTTCTGTTACCCAAGCATCAAACTCGGCTTCGGGCAGGGCTTGCACTACGATCGGCATAAAACCATGGTCTTTACCACAGAGTTCGGCGCACTGACCGCGGTAAATGCCGGGTTTGTCTATGCGAGTCCAGGCCTCATTGATAAATCCAGGGTTGGCGTCTTTTTTCACCGCAAAGGCGGGTAACCACCATGAATGGATCACATCTTCTGAGGTCATCAGGAAGCGAATTTTGCGATTTATCGGCAGAACGAGCGGCTTATCGACCTCCAATAGGTAGTGTTCACCCTTGGTTTCGGTGCCGTCGATTTGCGCTCTGGGGGTCGCGAGTATGCTGTAAAAATCAATGTCCTGGTCGAAATAGCTGTAATGCCATTTCCATTGGGAACCTGTGACTTTTACGGTGAGATCGGCATTGCTGGGATCTTCCATCGCAATTAAGGTCTTTGTCGCTGGAATCGCCATTAAGATCAATATGATAAATGGCAGAATGGTCCAAGCGATTTCAACTTTAGTGCTTTCGTGAAAGTGGGACGCGACAGCGCCTTTGGATTTTCTGTAGTTGATCATGGCGTAAACCATGGCTCCAAAGACCACTAGGCCGATCGCACAGCAGATATACAAGATGGTCATGTGCAAGTGATAAACCTTGCCACTGATCTCGGTCACGCCGGGGGTCATGTTGAACCGCGTATCTGCGACGGCCAACGGTGGTGCGAATAACACCACGAGTAAACAATACAACAATTGCTTCACAAGACTTCTCCTCTGCCAATTGCGAATAGCAACTACAAAGAAGAGCAACACAGTAAGTCTCAACTCTATGCAAACTCTTCAGTTCCCAAAAAAGCGTTTTTGACTTCAACGTGCGTTGGCGGCTGTTACTTTTAATTAAGTATTATTACTGCTGGTATTAGCCACGCTGGCACATACGACTGAAATAAATCTGTTCTCTATTTTTAGTGGCATTGCTAACAGGATTCCTGCTCGATGTCTGTGCCACGGGCGGCGATATATCATCGCCGACTTCACCAACCATACTTGCAGTTTAAATATTGATCAAGATCACTTATTTTTCTAATTGCCTGAAAAATTGCCAAAAAAAAGCCTCACATTCATAGGTGAGGCGGCTTTCGCGGTCAAATATAGCGTAAAAAAATTAATGCATAGAGTTGAAAAAAGCTTGCTGGTTAAAGTGTGTTTGTTGCTCGAGCCTAGTATCACAGCGTAAGTGACTATTCACCTCTTCGAGCACTATCCCCATAGCGCGGGCACTCTTAGCGACGATTTGTAGGCGGCGATTATCACGGGCATCGAGTGATTGGGTCCAAGTAATGACCGCACTGGACGTACCACTTGTCAGGGCTTTTTCCATTGCCCAGAGTGTTTCAACCTCATCTTTAGCGTGAACTAACAGGATGCGATCCATACGTACCCCAGCATTAGCGAGGAGTTGCTTATAGCCGATGCTGGGAGGATTGATAAGTACAACCCATCGTCCCTGTTGGCTGAGCTGGGCTAGCTGAGCGCTCAATTGCCCTAGTTCGTGCTGTCCTTGGGTTTGGGTTGGCATACAGCTAATGGGAGTATGTTGCCAGTCGGTATCTGTATCTCGTACTTCATCTAACCACAAGCCTGGATGGCGTGGGGCATTGCCGAGTAGTTTGTTCATAGCCAATCTCCATTACGGATCACACCGACGGCGAGTCCTTCAATTGTTAAACTTTGAAAACTTAAATCGACTTTAATTGGTGAATAATCTTCATTTTCGGCGTGTAGGTAGACTAAGTTGCCTTTTTTTTCGAAGCGTTTAACCGTGACATCGTCGTCGACTCTGGCGACAACCACTTGGCCATTTCTTGCCTGTTGTACTTTATGAACGGCCAGCAGGTCCCCCTCGAGAATACCTATATTCTTCATGCTGTCGCCTTTTACTCGCAGTAAAAAGTCGGCTGCTGGGTGAAACATGCTGGGATCAACTTGGTAATACTGCTCGACATGTTCCTGGGCGAGTATAGGCTCACCCGCGGCGACTTGGCCGATAAGGGGGAGGCCCGATTCAGTGACTTCTTCTTCCTCTGCGGGGAGACGAATACCACGAGACGTACCGGGCATGATCTCGATACAGCCTTTTTTCGCTAACGCTTTAAGATGTTCTTCAGCCGCATTGGCGCTCTTAAAACCTAGACGGGCAGCGATCTCTGCGCGAGTAGGTGGCATGCCTGTATCGGCAATATTTCGTTTAATTAGCGCTAAAATTTCAGCTTGGCGTGGCGTCAAGGGTCTCATGGTGATTCCTGTTTTTCTATACAGTTACTGTTAGTATATACAGTAATATGGATAGTGCAAGTATTAACCACTTTTTAACGATATCGGAGAGTATTAGCGAATATTCCCCAGAGTCTGGTATTCTATTGGGCTAGTGAACGTATTTAATTGCATAAGAAAAATGCCTAAACAAGACTCTCTTTGGTTGAAATCATTACGTTGGATCCAAAAACACTTAGTGCACACTATTGTGGTGCCCCAGGATCCCTTTGCCGATCTGAATCTGGATGCCTCCAGCCCCCTTGCTTATGTGATGAAAACAGAATCCCTCAGTGATATTGCTGCATTGAGCGAAATCACTGCAAAGTTAGGGCTGCCCAGTCCCTACGATCCCTTAGTGGTCAATGGTGTTGTGGCTCCCCGTGTCGTTTGCCTCGAAGGCCGCAAGCCATTGTTTGGTGAGCGTGCCAGTAATGCGCCTTTCCTAGAGTGCTTTATGCGCTTATTGGCTGTACATAAGGAAAGACCTGAATTAGATATCCAATTGGTGCCTGTCAGCCTGTACTGGGGGCGTACGCCGGGTAAAGAAGACGACACTATGAAGGCGGCGGTACTGGAGCGTGAAAACCCGACTTGGCTGCGCAAGTGCTTGATGATTTTATTTTTAGGCCGGCATAATTTTGTGCAATTTTCGAATGCAGTGTCATTGCGTTATATGGCCGACGAACATGGCACAGATATGGGGATCGCCCATAAGTTAGCGCGTGTTGCCCGGGTGCATTTCCGTCGTCAGCGTAAGGTAATGACAGGGCCCGTGTTGCCCAATCGTCAGGCGCTATTCCATTCGTTACTCAAGTCAGAATCCCTGCGTAAGGCCATTCAAGAAGAAGCGTCCAGCAAGAAAATTTCTGAAACCCAAGCCCGTGAGACTGCGATTGAATATTTAGATGAAATTGCGGCAAATTACTCGGACAGTTTAGTCCGTATCGCCGAGCGTTTCTTAACTTGGTTATGGAACAAGCTTTACAGCGGGATCAACATTAAAGGTGCCGAGCAAGTTCGGCAGTTGCACCACGATGGCCACGAGATTGTTTATGTGCCCTGTCATCGCAGCCATATGGATTATCTGTTGTTATCCTATATTTTGTACTATCAAGGCATGGTTCCGCCGCATATCGCCGCCGGCATTAACCTCAATTTCTGGCCCGCTGGGCCACTGTTCCGCCGTGGTGGCGCCTTCTTCATTCGCCGCAGTTTTAATGGTAATAAACTGTACACCGCAGTATTCCGTGAGTATTTAGATCAACTGTTTGCTAAGGGCTATTCGGTGGAATATTTCTCCGAAGGCGGCCGTTCGCGTACGGGTCGCCTGTTGGCGCCCAAAACTGGCATGATTGCGATGACGATGAACAGTGTGCTGCGCGGGATTGAGCGTCCTGTGACTTTAGTACCTGTGTACTTAGGCTATGACCATGTGATGGAAGTGGCCACTTACCATAAAGAATTAAGCGGTAAGAAAAAGCAGAAAGAGTCTGTTTGGCAAGTCTTTGGGGCAATTCGTAAATTAGGTAATTTTGGTCAAGGTTATGTGAACTTTGGTGAGCCAATAACGCTGCAAAATTTCTTAAATGAGCGGGCACCTAATTGGCGGGCAGAGCTTGCCGATGATCCAGAACAAAAACCGAGTTGGTTAACGCCAGCGGTCAACGTGCTAGCGAATCGGGTGATGACACGCATTAACGATGCCGCGGCGGCCAGTTCTGTCACCCTCACCAGTTTAGTGTTATTGGCATCGGAGCAAAATGCCCTCGAGCGCTGCCTGCTTGAGCGTCAGCTAGACCTGTATCTGACTCTGTTAAAGCGGGTGCCTTACACTTCTTTCACTTCGGTTGCCGAAGGCGATGGTAAGTATTTAGTGCAGCAAGGCCTTGAGCTAAATAAATTTTCAATCAATGCCGATCCCTTAGGTGAAATAGTGTCTATCGATGAAAGCCAAGCCATCTCTATGACTTACTATCGAAATAACATTATTCACTTATTTATTATTCCCTCATTGATTGCGAGTTGTTTGACCAACCATGAGCAAATTCAGCGGCAGCAGATCCTCGCAATAGTGAATGACTTTTATCCGCTGTTAAAAGCCGAGCTTTTCATGGGTATTAAAGATTTATCTGCCTATGTGAATCAAGTGCTAGATCTCTTTGTTGAGCAAGGTTTTGTGATTGAGCAAGACGGTTTATCGGTCGTGACGGTGCACACCAGTCAGTTGCTATTGCTGGCGGGTTCTGTGAGTGAAACCTTGCAGCGTTATGCAATTATTTTCAATTTGTTAGCCCATAGACCTAAGATGGAGCGCTCGGAACTTGAGTCCGAAAGCCATCTACTTGCCCAACGTCTAGGGGCATTGCACGGCATTACTGCACCGGAGTTTTACGATAAAAAACTCTACGGTACCTTAAGTGTTAAATTAAAAGAGTTAGGTTATCTTTCTGATAAAGAAGATAAATCTGATATTAAGCGCATTCGAGATCAAGCCAATGGCCTATTGAGAGCCTCAGTGAGACAGACGATTGTAGCGAGTGTCACTGCGGAGCACATTGCTTAATGGCAAATTATATGGATGCGGCTAAACATAAGCCTGCAGGTAAGTCTTTGCTCGGTGGTGCCATGATTATAGCTGGCACGACCGTAGGTGCTGGGATGTTCTCTCTGCCCGTGGTGGGTGCCGGTATGTGGTTCGGCTATTCGATTTTTATGTTGCTCGGCATTTGGTTTTGCATGTTGATGTCGGGTTTACTCTTGCTCGAAACCAATTTGCATTTTGAACCCGGCGCCAGCTTCGATACCTTAACCAAACAAACCCTAGGGCAGTTTTGGCGGATTATGAACGGTGTTTCTATTGCCTTCGTGCTGTATATTTTGACCTATGCCTATATCAGCGGTGGCGGATCGATTGTGAATCACAGTCTAGAGGGCATGGGGATTGTATTACCCCAAAGCGTGGCTGGACTCGTTTTTGCCCTAGTGTTGGCAAGTATCGTATTGATCAGCACTAAGGCCGTGGATCGTATTACCACCATTATGCTCGGTGGGATGATCATTACCTTCTTCCTTGCTATCGGCAATTTGTTGATTGAAATTGATGTGACTAAGTTGCTCGAACCCGATGGCACCCAGCGTTTTGCGCCCTATTTATGGGCGGCACTGCCTTTTGGTCTGGCCAGCTTTGGTTACCATGGCAACGTCCCTAGCTTAGTAAAGTATTACGGTAAGGACTCTTCCACTATTATCAAAGCGATTGTTATCGGTACTTTTATCGCACTGGTCATTTATACCTGTTGGTTAGTGGCGACTATGGGCAATATTCCCCGCAGCCAGTTTAGCGATATTATCGCCCAAGGCGGCAATATGGGGGTCTTGGTGGGCGCCTTGTCAAAGGTAATGGCGAGTAGCTGGTTGAACAGCATGTTAACCCTGTTTGCCAACCTAGCCGTGGCTTCATCTTTCTTAGGGGTGACCTTAGGTCTGTTCGATTATCTAGCCGACTTATTTGGCTTCGATGACTCGCGTTCAGGTCGGATGAAAACTGCGTTAGTGACCTTTGTGCCGCCGACGATTTTGGGATTGCTGTTTCCCGATGGTTTTTTAGTGGCGATCGGGTTTGCGGCATTAGCGGCGACCGTATGGGCTGTGATAGTTCCAGCACTGATGGCCTATAAATCTAGGCAACTATTCCAGGACAGCACAGGTTTTAGAGTGATAGGCGGTACACCCTTGATCATCCTCGTGGTGTTATTTGGTATAGTCACGGGTGCCTGCCATTTACTGGCGATGGCGGATTTACTGCCACAATATTCCTAGTCGTTTATGCCGCCAAAGCCCTCATTTGAGGGCTTTTTGTTTTGTACTACCCCCTAAGTCCTGTCTTTTTAATTCGGAAACTGGACATAATGAAAAACTCCAGCTTAACTCCTACGATTGAGACAAAAATGGGAGCCAATAATGAAGATTACTCAGTACGCACAAGGACATGCATGTTGGGTTGAACTCGCAAGCCACGACTGGGAAGGCGCTAAGGTATTTTACCATGCAATGTTTGGTTGGAATGCGATTGAAATGCCTATTCCTGAGGGGCATTTCTCGCTGTTCAACCTAGATGGCGATGACTTGGGTGCCATGTATCAAATATCGAGTTTAGAGGCACAGATCCCTAGCCATTGGCGGATCTATTTTGCCGTGCGAGATATTGATGCCTGTATTGCAGATATTCAAGCGGCGGGCGGCCAAGTGCACATGGGGCCGCATATTGTGGGAGATGCGGGGATCATGGCGCAGGTGAGTGATCCTGAAGGCGCGCGCTTTGCTTTGTGGCAGGCCAAAAACCATATAGGTGCCCGTCGTCAGGGAGAGGTCAATACCCTGTGTTGGGTCGAATTAGCCTGTCGAACCCCCCGCACTGAAGAGGCTTTCTATTGTAAAGTATTCCCATGGACAGCTCTACCCAGCCAAGTGCCTGATATTGAATATATTGAATGGCAGGTCGCTGGCCAATCTATCGGTGGCATGATGACGATAATGCCCGAATGGGGAGATATTCCAGCCCATTGGATGCCGTATTTTGTGGTGGCAGATTGCGATGTGTTTGCCAATAAAGCACAGAGTTTGGGAGGGCAAATTTGTGTTCCACCGAGTGATATTCCCGAGGTTGGCCGATTTGCTGTGATTACCGATCCCCAAGGTGCGACATTTGCGGTGATTAAGCTTAATCAGATATAACTGCCATATTTAGGACGGCTAGTGTCATTAAGAATAAAAATGGCGGCATTAAGTCGTCGTTTTTGTTCATCTAACTATTTGTTTAATTGGCATTATCAATCATGATAGTCTCGAGGCAGGAACCTTTTTTAGCCCGATTGGCTTTGGCGAGTAGACTAGGTAGGGAATCTGAGGCTTTAATGACTTCGGGTAAGTTAATGCGGATTTCACTCAATAATCCCTTCGCACATTCTAGGCTGATTTTGGTGTGGGCGCCTTGACCGAAACTAGTATCAAAGCTTTGGTTTAACTCACTTTTACTAACACTCTTACCTATGTTGTCATGAATAAATTTTTGCACCCATGCCGAGGCGTTTACGGCTTGGGTCAGCTGGGTTGCCAGCAAAAAGTACTCGTTAGGGTCTTGGCTGCGGCAAGTTCCGTGCTTCCACCATTCGTGACGTTCTAAACAGGTGCCATAGTGAGCGCTTGGCATGACTTCTTCTAAATTTTTGCGCACCGATGGGTTAAGTTCAAACTCAGGATAAGTACAGAAATCATTTGGTTGCAGTTTGACTGTGCTGCAATAACCGTAACGCGTGCCGCATTGTTGTTTATTCGGCCACAGTCCGTGCAGGCTGAAGTGTTGCCACTGGCTCGATTCAGGCGTTTGGCTGAGGGCGCGGCATTCGGCTTTGCGGCGGCCATAGAGTTCACAAAAGGTACTTTGCCAACTCAATGCCAATATGTGTGAATCAAAATTACCCTCGATTTGGCATTGATTGGCTGGGCGTTTCTCTGTGGTGCTAGGTGTGTTAAGGCTATCTTTATTGTCTGCTTTACTCTCCGATGCCCTAGTGGTTTGCACGGATCCCACCGCCGTTGCAGGTGTCGATAAATTACTGCCAGCAATATTAGACAGATATTGACCGCAATCGCCGCTAATCCAGCGTAATGGCGAGGTTGCGGCATTGGTCCGTACTCGCAGCCAGTCAGGTTTAGTGCTATTGCCGAGGATTTCGAGCACGGGATAGCGCTCACCAATATTACTCTGCCATTGGTCTGGATTCGTCTGCTTATTTTTCGATTGAAATAGTTCACAGCGTTTATCGGCAACGAACTCACCGCTCGCGGGGGTGGCAAAGGCGGGAAAAGGGTCAACACTTAATGCGCCAACTACACATAATAGCATTATGAATAAGCGACTTAGGGGCTTTTTGACTATGGCTTTATAGAATGGGGTCATTGAGCGAATCCTTGCTTGAGAGTAGAGCTATTTATTGGGCTGCCATATATTGAATGATGATTTTAGGTTTTTTTGAGCCAATTTGATAATAAAAATCCCCTCAATCCTATTGATATTGAGGGGATAGTGGATGTGGGATTATTGATAGTGAGACTTATACCCGGCTAATGTGAGGGCTCAACTTCATTTTTAAGTCTACGGGAGTAAATCAGTAGATAGAGTGCGGGCAGGACAAATAGCGACAGTATCGGCGCTGTGACCATACCGCCGACCATAGGTGCGGCGATTTTCTGCATCACATCGTTACCCGAACCTGCGCCCCACATAATGGGCAATAGGCCGAAGAAGATGGTCGCCACTGTCATCGCCTTGGGGCGAATGCGCATCACAGCACCTTCGATTAAAGCTTCTTTTAAGTCCTCTATGCTGTGGTAAGTGTCTTTCTCTTGCCTGTGCTTGATGGCGTTATTGAGATACACCAACATCACTACCCCAAACTCGGCTGCGACACCCGCTAAGGCAATCATACCGACGGCGACGGCGACTGAGATGTTGTAATCCAGCAGATATAGCAGCCAAGTACTGCCGACCAAGGCGAAGGGTAGGCTGAGCATGATCATACTCGCCTGCATGGTGGAACCAAATGTCAGCATCAGCAGGATGAAGATCACCCCTAACGCCATAGGGATCACTTGTTTGAGCTTAGCATCGACCCGCTGCATATATTCGTACTGGCCCGCAAAGCTGTAGCTGTAACGGGGCGGGACGACGAGTTCGGCATCTAAGGCGGTTTTGGCGCTGGCGATATACTCACCAATAGATGTACCTTCAATATCGATAAATACCCAAGAGATTAAGCGGCCATTCTCGCTTTTTAACATAGGCGCGCCATCGTTGATCTCGATATCGGCCAAGTTACGCAGCGGTAGATAATTCCCCGATTTAGTGATCACGGGCAGCTCGCGCAGCTTCTCGATATTGTCCCGTAGCTCCCGTGGGTAGCGCAGGTTGATAGGGTAACGCTCGGCACCTTGCACCGACTCGCCGATATCCATGCCGCCGATGGCGTAACGCACCACATCCTGAATATCCTGCAACGTCATACCGTAACGTGCGGCCACATCGAGTTTTGGGCTGATATCGATATAACGGCCGCCGCCACTGCGCTCGGCATAGGCCGACTTAGTGTGTGGCACTTTACTTAAGATAGCCTCAATCTTAGCGCCTAGGCTTTGTAGCTCATTGACATCGGCGCCGGTGATTTTGATACCGACGGGGGTTTTTATCCCGGTCGAGAGCATATCGATACGGGTCTTGATGGGTTGTACCCAAGCATTGGTGAGTCCTGGTACTTTTACGGTTTGCTGTAGTTGGGCAATAATGCCGTCCAGCGTTATGCCTTCACGCCATTCGTCATGGGGTTTAAGCATGATAGTGGTTTCAAGCATGGTCAGCGGCGCGGGGTCGGTCGCGGTTTCGGCGCGTCCTACTTTGCCAAACACGCGGGCCACTTCGGGCACGGTTTTGATTAAGCGGTCGGTTTGCTGCAGCACTTCGGCGGCCTTGCTGGCACTGATGCCTGGCAATGCCGTTGGCATGTAGAGCAAATCGCCTTCTTCGAGTGCGGGCATAAACTCGCTGCCCATGCGGGTCATAGGATACCAAGCGCTGGCCAGCGCGACTAAGGCTAACATCAGGGTGATTTTAGGGAATTTAAGCACCAGTTTGAGTGAAGGTTGGTAAAGCGCGATCAAGAAACGGCTGATGGGATTGCTGCGTTCGCTGGGGATTTTGCCGCGAATAAAGTAACCCATCAGGATCGGTACTAAGGTGATCGACAGGAAGGCCGCCGCGGCCATGGCGAAGGTTTTAGTGTAGGCCAATGGCGCGAATAAGCGACCTTCCTGTGCTTCGAGTGCAAACACAGGCACAAAGCTTAAGGTGATAATAATCAAAGAGAAAAATAACGCTGGGCCGACTTCAATCGACGCTGCGGTGACGATGCGCCAATGCTCTTTTGTATTGGGTTCGCGCTCATGTTCCGCCTTAAAATGCTCTAAATGCTTGTGCAGGTTTTCGATCATCACAATCGCGCCATCCACCACGGCGCCGATGGCGATGGCGATACCGCCAAGGCTCATGATATTGGCGTTAACACCCATCTTATTCATCACAATAAAGGCGATTAGGATAGATAGCGGTAGGGTGATCACGGCCACGAGTGTGGAGCGCGCATGCAGTAAAAACAGCAAACAGACTAAGCCGACGACCAACATCTCTTCGACGACCTTGCTAAACAAGTTATCGACGGATTTTAGGATCAGTTGGGATCTGTCATAGGTTGGGATGATCTCCACACCATCGGGTAGACCAGCCTTGAGTTCTTCGAGTTTTGCCTTCACCGCATCAATGGTCGCTAGGGCGTTTTCGCCGTAACGCATCACGACTATGCCGCCAACGACTTCACCTTCGCCGTCGAGTTCGGCAATGCCGCGGCGTGAGGCTGGACCTTTACGTACAGTAGCGACATCTTTGAGCAATAAACCTGTGCCAGAAGGACTGGTGATCCCAAGGGGGATTTCACGGAAATCCTCCAGAGTTTGGCGATAGCCCTTAGCGCGCACCATATATTCGGCTTCGGCCATTTCAACCACTGAGCCACCTGCTTCGCTGTTGGCTTTATCTATGGCTTGTTTAATGGTGGCGATATCCAGTTGATAGATCGCCATTTTATCGGGCTCGAGTACGATCTGATAGGTTTGCTCCATGCCGCCGACAGTGGCGACTTCAGACACCCCCGCGACGCTTTGCAGCTCTAGCTTGAGATACCAATCCTGCAGACTCTTGAGCTGCGATAGGTCCAAATTACCCGAGCGATCGACCAGCGCATATTCAAACACCCAACCGACGCCAGACGCATCTGGGCCGAGGGAAGGTTGCACATTTTGTGGCAAACGGCTGCTGATCTGACTTAGGTATTCCAACACCCGTGAACGCGCCCAGTAGATGTCGGTGCCATCTTCAAAAATCACATACACGTAGGAGTCGCCGAACATGGAATAACCCCGCACGGTTTTGGCGCCGGGTACGGCTAACATGGCGGTCGATAGTGGGTAAGTCACTTGTTCCTCAACCAATTTAGGTGCTTGGCCGGGGTAGGGAGTTTTAATGATCACTTGCACATCGGATAAATCCGGCAATGCATCCAGCGGCGTCTTGCGCAGCTCTTGTACGCCCCAGACGGTGATCATGACGGCGATAATCAACACCATAAATCGCTGCCTGATCGACGCCTCGATAATATATTTCAACATAACGCGCTCCTAGTGCTGATGACCGCTGCTTAAACGCATTAAACTGCCCTTCAGGCTGGCCTCGGAGTCGAGTAAGAATTGCCCCGAAATCACCACCCGTTCACCTTCGCTGAGGCCCGACACTATCTCGGCCTTGCCTTGGCTCATCATGCCGACCCTAACGACTTTAGCGGTAAAACTGTCGTCGGCCTGTTTGACGATCACGCGGTTTTCTTTACCCGTTTGGATTAAGGCCTCCTGTGGGACCACTAATACATCTTTATTTGGGCCGCCGAATAGCGAGACTTTAGCTAAGGTTTTGGGTCTTAAATCGACGTCGGAATTATCGAGTACCACCCGTACCCGCAGGCTACGGGTCACAGGGTCCAATTCAGGGTAGATATAGTCGATAGTACCTTCGATGCCACTGATATTCATGGCGGGGACGGCGACTTCGGCTTTTTGGCCTTTGGCAATCCAGCTTTGCTCGTTCTCGAATACGTCGGCAATCACCCAGACTTTGGAGAGATCCACCACAGACATCACTTCGGTCGAAGGCTGAATGTACATGCCATCACGCACGTCGAGGGCTTTAACTATGCCGTCTTCCTTAGCGTAGAAAGGGACGCGATATTGGGTTTGATGTGATTCCGCTAATTGTTTGATTTGTCTATCGTTAAGGCCGAGAAAGGATAAGCGCAAGCCCGCATTGCGAACTAAATCTTTGTAGCGGCCTTGACCGTTTGCCTTGGCGGTGTCCATGGCGAGCAGGTAGTCATCTTGGGCATTGATTAAATCGGGGGAATAGATCTCATACAGCAGTTGGTCTTTCTTGATGGGATCCCCGACGGATTGGATCGCCAGCTTTTCAATCCAGCCGGTGACGCGGGCGTGGATATGGCTGATCTGACTTTCGTCGTAGTCGATTTGACCTACGGTTTCGACAAACTTCCACAGTGTGTCGCGTTCAACCTTGGCGACTTTGAGTGCCAACGCTTGCTGCATACTGCCGGATACATTGATGTTGATTTCTTGGGTATTGCCACCCGTTTCGACTTTTTCTAAGTTCATGCCGCAGATAGGGCAAGTGCCAGGGACATCGCTGATGATATGGGCATGCATAGGACAGACATATTTAATTGTCGCCCCTTGGTTTTGCGCTTTGACTAAGTTGTCGACCTTAGATATTGGTGTGTCGAATACCTGACTCGACGCCTTGGCGGCCGAGGTTTGCTTAGGCTCAGTCATTGGATTATCTGTGGCTTGGTGCGCCGCATGTTCCTCCGCAGGATTCTCGGCATCCTGTTGCTCAACTAAAAACATATTACACTTAGGGCAGCGACCCGGCTCATGGCTGATCACTTCGGGATGCATAGGGCAAGTGTAAGTTTTCACTTGATTTAATGGATTATTTTTCGGCTTGTTGGCAGGACTCGGCGCCGCTATTTCGGTCGCAACGGGTTGCTGCGTGTCCGCCAGTTGAGCATGGCTCAGCCAAGGTGTTCCCATCACTAGACTGCTTAGCAGCACGGCCTTAGGGGCCTGCTTTTTGACTCGGTTAAATTGGTTCATATGCCTCATCTCCATCTCCTGCCTAGCTTAGTGGTGTTCGTGCGCTTTGTGCACTGTACCTTCAGCTGTTTTTGCTTCCGCCGCTTTTGGCTCTAAGTCCATACCACATTTAGGGCAAGTGTCGCCTTTAGCGCCTGTAACCTCTGGATGCATAGGGCAAGCATAGGTCTGAGCTTGTTGCTGTGTGCTCGCATTGTCGTGCTGATGCTCATGGGGGGTTGCCGTGGCAAACACACTGGTGCTGGTCATTAAAAATACCACTAAGACAAGATTAGTTAAGGTTTTCATATTGTTCACTCCATCGGATTAATGGCCGAATATGAGCGCATAACGTGCTGAGCTTATCCCTCGTTTTTCAACATGAAGGGGCAATCGATGCAAGCAAGTGCATACGGGCTCAGTACTACGTGTTTGCTTAACTCTGGGTGCTTAAGGTTTGGTGCACCACAATAAACGGCGAAATAAATAATTTGCTTGGTTAGCCCTGAAAGGGCGGCGAGGCTAGGCTATCGGAGGCTTGAGGGCCGAAGATAACGAGATAGAGTGGAAATGAGGCATAGGAGTGGCCATTGCAGTATCGCTCATGCTCACACTTGGCCAGAGGTGTGGGCTGAATAGAGTGCCAGCGACTGAAATCGTCAAACAATGACCACAATCATTCGAACATGATGTGGTGCCATCACAGCAATGCTGTTTCGCGCCGGGAAGCATTTTATCGTTACAGCAATCCGCGTTGGCCATTGAATGTGAGTCAGAAGGGTTCTCAGTGTTCATCTGCATCATGGCAGCATGGTGCATTTGGGAGGAAGCTTCATGATTCATCGCACTCATATCCATAGTGTGTGGCACCATGGCGTGACCATTAGACACAACACTTTGCCCGACGAGTGCGAGTAAAGTGAACATGACTAAAAAGTAACGACCGAGTGTGTGATGCATAAGTATTCCAAATGATGAACGGCTCGATTCTAGCATAGAGGCATTATGCTGCAATGCGTTAACTCACATTTCGGCTAATGCCTCTGCTTTTAACTCCTACCGATTAATTACTTTGATGAATGGCTTTCCAGCATATCCGCCATTAACTGACTATGGTTTTGCAATGGCAGTTTTAGTGTATCGGTACCATTAATGGTCAGTTGGATAGTGGGGTTTTTGATAAAACCTCGGGCATCGTCTTCGCTTGGTAACTTAGGCTTAGTGATTTGGTAGTCCGCCTGCGGCGCAACATCTAAGGAGAAGAATAAGGGTTCAGACTTCACCCAAGTGCCACTGTCATCTGCACGGTAATTAAAGATATCTTGATATTTTACTTCAACGAGCACTTTACCTTCAGGAAGCTGCACAGGTTTAAATGCCTTTACCGTTTTACCATTAAGGCTGATGACACTGAGGGTATCTGTACCTTTTAGGGTGGCGGCTGTTGCAGTCATGCTGATAACCATAACGCTCATGATTAAAGTAATGCCAACTAAGGTTTTATTTAATAAAGTGGTTTTCATAATAAACTCCGACAATTTGCTGTAGCGCGAGAGTGCACAATCGTGGTGGCACCTTCGCTGGGTATTGGATTGATTTAATCGTTAATAAAAGATCGATTACAGCAAAGAGGAGTTTGGTGGCGGTGTTGTGAGTCCAAGATTGGTAGTTTGAATCGCCCAACCTTGGATGGCAATAGGTTTGCTTGATGGGTTGGCGAAGGCCAGTTTTAGCGCTGCGGGCTCAAGGAAAAGTGATGATAGGCAATGGGTTTGGCAATGGCTTGTCATGCTATCTTGGCAGTGTTGCAAACAATCGGATATAGAACAATCTGGCATGGTGCAGTTCATTTCTGCGTCCATCATCAGCATAGTTTGACTGCTGTGGCTATCAGTGTTGGCTAAAGTTGGCATAGCATTCACCATCGCCGATTGGGCGACTAGTGAAAATAGCACTGCTATGGTGATCCAAAATTTAGCCATGATAACTCGGAAAAATGATTGCTTACCCTTAGAGACCTTAGTTAACCCGATAAAGTTTCATATAAGGTTCAAATTTTTAATTTTTAATGATTTATTTTCTGTTCGCCTTCAATAATTAAACAAAACGTCGATCAGATCACATTTCTATTTTTTAGAAATGATTTCAATAGTTATTGATTCTCAAAGGGGAAATCCCATCCCATAACCGATAACTTGCGATTATGTGATGATTGCATTAGCTTTAGTTGAAGTGCCTTATGGATCTGTGTAGTTGGTTTTAGCTAATTGTCATCCCCATAGTTAGAGCTAAGTCTCATTTTGCGCTTTTAAGGTTAATTTAATCGGCAGATTTAGGCTTAAAATCAAATTTCTAATAAATGAAAGAACATAAACTAGTCTTATAAAAACTAATTTTGGCAATTTTTGGAGATAGAGTGATGAACTGGCGTGCACTATTTAAACCTAGCGCGAAATATTCAATCCTGGCGCTACTGGTCGTCGGTATTGTTATCGGTGTTGTGGGCTACTTTGCAACCCAAACAACCTTACATGCAACCAGCCAAGATGCATTCTGTATGAGCTGTCACAGCCAGCATTCATTGAAAGATGAAGTGATGGCATCAGCCCATGGTAATAACCGTGTCGGTATCGTGGTTCAGTGTCAGCAATGTCATATTGCACAGGAACCATTCCAATACCTGAAGAAAAAAATCATTGTTTCTAAAGATGTTATTGGCTTCTTAACTATCGATGGCTTTAATACTCAAGCATGGTTAGATGAAAATCGTAAAGAACAAGCCGAATTAGCACGTGATTATTTACGTTCTATCGATTCTTCAACCTGCCAAAACTGCCATAACCGTATTTATGAAAACCAATCAGAAAATATGAGCAAAATGGCCGTGAGAATGCACAGCAATAACTTCAAGAAAGCCCCAGAAGACAGAAAAACCTGTATCGACTGTCATAAAGGTATCGCTCACCCTTACCCAAAGGGATAAGGTTTAGCGATTAACTTGCGTTATCGTGAGTCATTAAAAAGCCCTCTGTTGAGGGCTTTTTGCTATCTGTGTCTGAGTGCCTGAAGGTGTCTGAATGTTAGCTTAACTCGCTGTAGTCATCACCCGTTGCCGATAAGCTAACAGGCTGAAAATGCCGAAGATAAACACTTGCAGATAATCCTGCTTAGTTAATGGCAGCAAGCTTTTAAACAGCATATGAAAGATGGCGACTTGAAAGCAATGCATCATGCAGGTAATACCAAACAAAATATTCAAAATAATCGCTACCTTGCCTTCAAATGGCATGACCAAGTTGTAGGCCATCATCAACCAAGCGATCAGGGTAATGGCTTTACCTAAGTTAATCAGCAAGGGCATGGTTTTCATCTTCGATAGGCTCGGCGGTGTTTTCGGGTTGATATTGATATAAGCGATAACTCACTTGTCCGGCATTCTTTTCTTTTAAGGCTTTCCAGCTAGATGGAATAGTCAGCGTGGTTAATTCAGACTCTATTTCGACATAGATCAGCGCGCCATCATTGAGCCAACCTTGGCTGTCTAGCAATTGAATCGTCTTTTCTGCCAATCCCTTGCGAAAGGGCGGGTCGATAAACACCACGTCGAAACCTTGCTCGCAGCCCCTTTGCAGCACGACTAAGGTATCGGCGTTGATCACCTCTGCCCTATCGCATTTTAGGGTGTTTAGATTTTCTTTCAATTGCAGGGCGGCAGAGCGTTGCAATTCGATAATCTTGGCGAAACTGGCATAGCGAGATAGGGCTTCGAGGGCTAGAGCGCCGCTGCCGCCGAAACAATCGAGCACTCGGGCATTAACTAAGTCATTGGCAAGCCAGTTAAACAGGGTTTCGCGCACTCTGTCTGTTGTTGGGCGCAAACCTTCGAGATCTTGAATAGGTAAACGACGCGAACGCCATTGCCCAGCGATAATCCGCACTTGGCCAGTCCCCATTTTGGTTTTAGCCGTTGGATTTTTGCTCGCCTGTTGTTTGGCCGCACTCTGATTGCTCGCTCGGTTCTTAATCAAAGTTCCCCCGTGATTTTGCCTGAAGAAAGAAAGTGGTAGACTATGCCACCTTAATAAAGGCCACTATTTTATATCAAAGTCCCACTAAAAGGTGAGATGGCTTAACAAGCTTAGTTAATTGCCGACTTTTTGGACGTAATTGCTAAGGCAATCTGGTATAACGTCAGGGTCTTATTTTACATTCAACACTGAAGTAGAGCGCTGGGATCACACATGGCAAAGAAAGGTTTTTTCTCTTGGTTTCGTAAAGATAAATCGCAGGATGAGGTCGGTGCTGAAACTCCAGTTGTTACTCCAACACAAGACACTGCGCCTCTAGCGGCAGAACAATTAGCAACTGAGCAAGCTCAAGCTAAGGCTGAAGCCGAACGCCTTGCCCAGGAACAAGCACAAATCGATGCCCAGCGTTTAGCCGAGCAACAGGTCGAATCTGCGCGTCTTGCGGCAGAACAATTAGCAGCCGAGCAAGCTCAAGCTAAGGCTGAAGCCGAACGCCTTGCCCAGGAACAAGCACAAATCGAGGCCCAGCGTTTAGCCGAGCAACAGGCCGAATCTGCGCGTCTTGCGGCAGAACAATTAGCAGCCGAGCAAGCTCAAGCTAAGGCTGAAGCCGAACGCTTCGCCCAAGAACAAGCACAAATCGAAGCCCAGCGTTTAGCCGAGCAACAGGCCGAAGCGGTGCGTCTTGCGGCAGAACAATTAGCTGCAGAACAATTAGCAGCCGAGCAAGCACAAGCTAAGGCTGAACAAGATATTCCCACCGCTGAGGTTCAGCCGGAACCGCAGGCAAGGCCAGTAAAAGAAGGCTTATTTGCCCGCCTTAAACGTGGTTTGATGCGTACCAGCGAAAATATCGGCAGTGGTTTTATCGGCCTATTTCGCGGCAAGAAAATCGATGACGATCTATTTGAAGAACTCGAAGAACAGTTGCTAATTGCCGATGTTGGCGTCGAAACGACTACGCGTTTGATCAAAAACTTGACCGAGCATGCGTCACGCAAACAGCTTAAAGATGCCGAGGCACTATACGAGTTGTTGCGGGATGAATTGCAAAAAACACTCGATCCGGTTGCTATTCCCCTAGTGCCCGAAAATGCGAGTGGCCCCTTTGTGATCCTGATGGTGGGTGTCAACGGTGTGGGGAAAACTACCACTATCGGTAAGTTGGCCAAACAGTATCAAGCCCTGGGCAAGTCGGTGATGTTGGCGGCGGGTGATACTTTCCGCGCTGCGGCGGTTGAACAATTACAGGTTTGGGGTCAACGTAACGATATTACTGTGGTTGCCCAGCATACGGGAGCCGACAGTGCCTCGGTACTCTTCGATGCGTTGCAAGCCGCTAAAGCGCGTAAGATAGATGTATTGATCGCCGATACCGCGGGCCGCCTGCAAAACAAAGCGCACTTGATGGAAGAATTAAAGAAAGTCGTGCGGGTGATGAAGAAACTCGACCCAGAGGCGCCCCATGAAGTGATGTTGACCCTGGATGCCAGCACAGGTCAAAACGCCATTAGCCAAGCGCAATTATTCCAAGAAGCCGTTGGTGTAACGGGTATTACCATCAGTAAGTTAGACGGCACGGCTAAGGGCGGCGTGGTGTTTGCGATTGCCGACAAATTTAACATACCGATCCGCTATATTGGTGTTGGTGAGCAAATTGATGACTTACGTACCTTTAATTCGAAAGAATTTATCGATGCCCTCTTCACTCAAGAAAAGGCGGATAGCTAATTTATGATTGATTTTCAACAGGTCAGTAAGATTTATCCCGGCGGCCAAATGGCGCTGGAAGATGTGAATTTTCACCTGCAGCAAGGTGAAATGGCATTTTTAACCGGCCACTCTGGCGCGGGTAAGAGTACGCTGTTGAAATTGATCACTGTTATCGAACGGGCAACTACGGGACGGGTTGCCATTAACGGCCATGATATTGCCAAAATCAGTGCCAAGCACGTGCCCTACCTAAGACGCAATATTGGCATGATCTTCCAAAGCCACCATTTATTGATGGACCGCAGTGTATTCGACAATGTCGCCTTGCCATTAGTGATTGAAGGTTTTTCCCACGGCGAGATCCGCAAACGGGTTGCGGGTGCGCTCGATATGGTGGGTTTATATGGTAAAGAGCGCCATAACCCTATTATGTTATCTGGAGGGGAACAGCAGCGTGTGGGCATCGCCCGCGCGATTGTAAACAAGCCGCCCCTACTGCTCGCCGACGAACCCACGGGTAACTTAGATCCTAAATTGTCGATGGATATTTTGCGCCTGTTTGAAACCTTTAACGATGCGGGGACGAGTGTACTGATTGCGACCCACGATCTGGGGCTGATTGCGCGGATGAAGTATCGTACTTTTACCCTAAAACAAGGCCGTATGATAGGCGCCCAAGAGCTGCATCAAGGCATTCACACCAGTTCCGCAGTACCGAGGGAAGGTCTATGAGTGACAATGCTAAGCTAACCCGCAGTAAATTACCTATCTCGGGTCGAATCGTGATGTTCTTTATTCGCCATGTGCAGCAGGCTATGGCGAGTATGGGTGAGCTATGGCGTAACCCCGTTTCATCCGTGATGACCATGGCCGTATTGGGCGTCAGTTTAAGTTTGCCAGCAGCATTACAAGTCTTAGTGAAAAATGCCGAGACTATTACCAGTTCGTGGAACAGTGCGGCTGAAATTTCATTATTTATCGATGAAAACCGCAGCGATCAGACCATCCAGAGCCTACTGACACGTATTCGTACCTATTCCGAAGTGGATAAAGTGCAGTATATCGACCGTAACCAGGCCCTAGAGGAGTTTCAGCGCCTATCGGGCTTTGGTGAAGCCTTAGCTTACCTCGATAAAAATCCGCTGCCCGCAGTGATCACAGTGACACCGACACCAAGATACTCCACGCCCGTAGGTGCCCGCGAACTACTGTCTAAATTAGAGCGTGAGCCCGAGATCAGTTTTGGTCGTTTGGATATTGAATGGCTTGAGCGTTTGCAGGCCGTGGTGCGCTTACTGGAACGGACTGTGATGGCCATTGCTGCGTTATTGGTATTGGCTGTGGTGTTGGTGATTGGCAACACCATTCGACTCGCGATTATGAACCGCCGCACCGAGATAGAGGTGATGAAATTAGTGGGCGCAACAGAATCTTTTATCCAGCGTCCCTTTCTTTATACTGGGATTTGGTATGGGGTGATAGGCGGCATATTGGCTTGGATTATCATTAACTTGCTCGTTTGGTATCTCGATTCTGCCCTGGCAGAGCTATTGGGACTATACGGTAGTCAGTTGGAAATGAAGTCACTGACTTTTATGGAACTGCTACAATTAGTCGGCCTAGCCTCTTTCTTGGGCTGGCTGGGTTCTTATCTATCCGTAAGGCAACATCTAAGGGCGATAGAACCCTCTTAAGTATCAGGTTGTTAAGCTAAAAATAAAGAGATGAAATACGTAGCCGATGAACTTTTGTTCACTTGCAATGTCTATTCATCGGGGTTAAATGTAACCTCTAGACGGGTGAAGGTTGACATACTCTGTCAATTAGCCGATAGTTCGTCAGCTCATTCCTGTGGTGGTTTTGTATCATCAGGGAATGTAATCGACTTATATTTGATAAGTAATTAGTAAGAAAGTAGGAGCGCGAATGACCTTTCAAACGCAATCAATGGCACTGACAGTCCCACAGGGCAGTAGTAGTCTAGAAGCTTATATCCATTCAGTGACTAGCATTAGCATGCTGGACGCTGAGGCTGAGTATGAGTTAGCCAAGCGTTTGCAGGAAACGGGTGATCTGCAAGCAGCGAAGCAACTGATTATGTCGCACTTACGCTTTGTCGTGCACGTTGCCAAGGGCTACTCAGGTTACGGTCTGCCACAGGCGGATTTGATCCAAGAAGGCAACATTGGTCTGATGAAGGCAGTAAAACGCTTCGATCCCGATGTTGGCGTACGTCTAGTATCCTTTGCGGTGCACTGGATTAAAGCCGAAATTCATGAATATGTGCTAAAAAACTGGCGCATAGTGAAAGTCGCAACCACTAAAGCACAACGTAAGTTGTTCTTTAATATCCGTAAAGCGAAAACACGCTTAGGTTGGTTTAGCGATGAAGAAGTCACTATGGTGGCTCAAAATCTAGGGGTCTCTAAGGCTGACGTGACCGAAATGGAATCACGTATGGCGGCGCAGGATCCCGCATTTGACTTGACCAGTGATAACGATGATGAACAGGACTTCGCGCCGGTGCATTATCTCGAAGATCATTCGTCGGACTTAGCCGAAAATATCGAAAACGATAACTGGGAATCTAACGCTCAAGGTCGTTTATTATCGGCCATCAAAACCTTAGACGAACGTAGCCAGCACATACTGCGCGCCCGTTGGTTAGATGACGATAAAACCACACTGCAGGAATTGGCAGAAACTTACCAAGTGTCGGCTGAGCGTATTCGCCAGCTCGAAAAAAATGCCATGAACAAACTGAAGGCTTGTATGGAAGCCTAATTAGCATCTCGCTTTGATCTAAAGTGAGTTAGCCATAAAAAACCTGCTACGGCAGGTTTTTTTATGGCTCAAATCTGGTTTATGTGTGCAACTAGGGTCTTTCTATTCACCTTAAGCCCTGTTTGTTCGCTATCTTCAGGCCAAGGGTAATAATGTCTTGGCCTTTTAAAACGGGCGATTTTGTCGGCGAGAAAGGCTTCTAGCTCAGCGGTTTTTGCACCTATATTACGGGTTATGCTGCCGCGAATAATGGCGGCGGGTAGGTTGCCAAAGATGGGATCGGGTTGTGCAAAGACGATGGCATCATCAATTTCTGGATGCTGTTTCAGTGCCGCTTCGATTTCTTCTGGTTGGATATTTTCACCGCCGCAGATAAACATATTATCGATGCGGCCGAGGATGTGCAGATTGCCATTTTCGTCCCATTCGCCCCTGTCTTTGGTATAGAACCAGCCATCGGGATCAACACTGCTTTCTATGCAGTTTGCTGTCAGGTACCCCATAAACAGGCATTCGCCGCGCACCCAAATCACCCCGTCTTCGATTTTAAGCTCACGCTTGGGAAGTAACTTGCCACTGCTGCCGTCGCTTAAGGCGGGACCTGTGGTGATCTGCGAGCCCATTTCTGTCATGCCGTAACTCGTGTAGCTCACAATGTTACGCTGCTTAAGCTGCGCGAGTAAGTCTAGTGAGACTGCGCCGCCACCGAGCAATAGGGCTTTGATACTGTTAAGTTGGCTGTTCGTATCGGCTAATAACTTGCTCAGCTGTGCTGGTACCAAAGACATGTGGGTCAGCTTATCTTGGTCAATCTGCTGGCTAAGACTGAGCGTTTGATCTGGCATCACAACACAGGCGCCAACTAAGGCGCAGCGGTTCAATATCGCAAGGCCGCCGATATGGAATAAAGGCAGGGAGAGCAGCCAAGCGTCGCCCTGTTCGAGTGGAATTAAGCTGCGAGCGCCTTCGGCATTGGCAATATGGTTGGCTAAACAATGCACAGCCGCTTTTGGAAAGCCGCTAGAGCCCGACGTTAAAACCACATTGGCGGGACGTGCAAAATCAATCGGTTGAACTAAGCCACAGCTTTCACTATTAAAATGTAAGTTTAATTGACGACAGTTCTGTAGCGCAGAAATCTCCGAACTCCAAAAGTAGCGGATCCGATAGGTATCGGCTAAACCTTGGATCTGCGCAAGTGGGAAACGGGGCGAAATCGGGAAAAAGATTACCCCGATATCGATACAGGCCCAATAGAGGCAAATCATCTCGAGGTTATTCACTGCAATACAGGCGAGCGGCTCACCCTCAATGATACCCGCCGCCCTTAATTGTTCACCCAGGGCGATAACGCGTTGGCTAAGCTCAGCGTAACTTATGTCTTGTCCCGCCAACTTAATTGCCGTCTGCTGAGGAAACATAAGCGCGGCTCGATGCACGGGGGACAGTGCTCGCGACGTTGGGCTGTGGGTGTCAGACAAACTAGCTTTCCTCACTCTTGGCAGCATAAAGAGCACTTTGTGATTTTGAATCAACGGCATACTGTGCAATGGGTTCCAGTTGCGACAGTGTGAGGCAGTGCTTCTTGCCCGATGACACGATTAAATCTTGGCTAAAGGCGCTGAGGGTATCGAGTCCTGGGGTCTCATCGGGCGTGAGAATCGTCGCTAAATGGGCCAGATCGCTAATGCCTAAACTGCTTTCAAGACTCGAACTGATAATGCAACGCACACCATAGCTCTGGGCGGTATCGATTAAATTGGCGAGCTTTTCTATGGTGCCGAGCAACATAGGTTTGATGACGAGCGCAGCTAGGCCATTTTGCATCGCAAACCGATAATCGGGATCGTTAAGGGATTCATCTAGGACGTAGGGCATACCAATCGCTTGATAAAACGGCAGGTTATCCTGCGGGTTTTGGCAAGGTTCCTCAATGTATTCTATGGCATCTAGGGGCAGGCTTGCGGCAAAGGTGATGGCTTGCTCTAAGGTAAAGCCACGATTGGCATCTAGACGCAGTTTTAGATCGGATCGAGTGCTTAAAATCCCATAGATCAGACGCAGCTCATCTTCGATGGAGGTTTGGGCGACTTTGACTTTCACCGCATGAATGTCCATTCCAAGGGCGGCGATCTTGCTATCGAGTAAGTCTTTGCCCACATCTGTTGGGTGATAAATCAAAGGGACTACGGCAGTCTGTGGGCGGATCGCGTCGAGTTTGCCCATTAACTTGGCATGTAACAGACTTAAACCAAAGGCCAGGGAAGGATAGGGACTGTGTTCGGCGCATTCCAACAGGGCATCGATATGTTGGCCACAGAGTTGGGGTAATAACTCAGTTAACGCCGTTTGCACTTGGGCTAGGGTTTCGCGGCTAAATCCGACTAAGATTTGTTCATCGATATCTATGCCAGAGAGTGGCGCGATTTCAACTTCGGCTTGTCTGTGTTCCCCTTCGACGCTGGCGCTTGCCTGTAATACTAATCCGGCCCTGTGGTCGATGCGTTGCTTACCCACGGGCAGTAAGACATCGAGTGGTAGTCGATATTGATACAGGTTAAGCGAAGTTAAGATCATATATTTCCTACATTTTAATTCAGGTATTTACCCTAGCAGCTTAAGTATTGTTGAGGTTAATGCCTCGGCAGCGGCTTGGTGTATGTTGTGTCCGGCGCCGTTAATGCTGTGGATGAGAATAGGCGCGTGCAATTGCCACTCTTGGGCGAGGGCGTGGAACTTGGCATCTTGACTGCCCGCAAAGAAATGGCATTCACAGGCAAGTTGCGAAGGCACATCCCACAGAGAGGCTTGGCGTGCGAGTGAGGTGGCTAAGAATACTTCTTTAAGCATCTGTTTAGGATGCAGATCTAACATGGCTGCTCGTCTCTCGACCACTGTTTTACGTTTGGCTGCAGTCATATCGGTAAACACGGGTTGCTGATACCATAAATTTAAAAAATCTATGCTACTAAGCTTAAGTAAACGCTCGGCCCACAAGGTATCATTTTTGATTCGTGCGGCTTTTTCCTGCAGATCGTTAAGTCCAGGATGACAGGACTCAAGCAGTAAACTCAGTAATCGCTGGGGATGAGCCTTCGCAAGATGCAAAGCAATGCGGCCCCCGAGGGAATAACCGTAGAGGTGGAACTGACTAATGTTAAGCCTATCGAGCTTGGCGATAATATCTTGGACACAAAAACTAGAACCATCCTCCATTTCTGCCGTGATGCTAGCTTGATTATCCCCATGGCCCGCTAGATCTAGGCATACACAATGGAAGTGCTGGCTGAGCTTGGGCATTAGCGGCAACCAGTCGGCCTTAGTGCCTAAAAAGCCATGCAGTAGCACTAAGGTCGGCAGGGTTGTTTCACCGTAACGGGCTAAGGTCGGCATTAGCTTTGTTTCACCCACAGGTTGAGCGCGGCGATTTGGTCGCTGGCTTGGGTTTGACTCACACTGACTTCGATGATCGAAGCGCCTTGAAAATCCAGCGCTTCATTATAGCTATCCTGAAAATCCGCCAGATTATCCACTTGATTATAGGGAAGATTAAACATTGCCGCCGCATAACCGAATTCTAAGCCGTGGCTTAAGCGGTAATAATCACTGCGCACTTGTTCATTGGGTACGGGCAATAGATTAAAAATATTGCCGCCATCATTATTGAGGATAACGATCACCAGCGGGCTGGATAGGCTCTTGGCGATGGCCAGCGAATTAAGATCGTGTAATTGGGATAAATCACCAATGATCAAACTAGTCGGCTTGCCCTCGTGGGCAGCAATACCGCAGGCCGTCGCGAGTAGGCCATCGATGCCCGAGGCGCCGCGATTAGTAAAAGTCGTGGTGGTGCAACAACTCACTGGAGCGTACATGTCGTATAAGCGAACCGGCAGACTATTACCGATAAACAGTTGTTGTTCTAGTGGGCGAGTGTTGGCGATGGCGCGCACCACCTGGGCTTCACCAAATTCCCCTTGATCGATATTGCGGATAAATAAGTTATGTAATTCATCATTATAGGTGATTAACGTATTCGCCCAGTTTGCCGAGGAGGAGCGATACCAGTTTAATATGGCAAATTGTGCCGCATTGGCATGCCAAATATGTTTAGCATTGTGGCTGGGATCTAGCCTGTCCTGCTCGGGTAAAACTTGCCAGTAACTGTGCCAATTTTGCTCGGCCAGATAGCTGATCAAGCGCTTAGACAGTAAGCGGCCACCGAACACCAGTACGCGATCCGCTTCCTGCAATAAATTGCGCGCCTTAGGATGCTGCAGCAATTGATCGATATTGCCAATGACGGCGGGATGTTGGCGCAGTTGTGATTGTGCATCGGTGAGCAAAGGCCAACCGATTTTCTGCGATAGTGCAATCAACTGCTCAGGATCCTGCTCGGGGGTTAATGTGCCCGCGACGATAACCCCCTTGCCATGGACAAAGCGCATAATGGCATCGTCACTCGGGCTGCTGACTTGACGGCATTTGCCATATTGAGTGTAAGGGCGCGCCAATTGTAGCCAAGTGTGTAATGGCCTGAGATAGGGCGAGTCGGCATCGAGGAGCATCGCATTTAGCTCACTCGGGTACAAAGGCTCACGGTACATGCAGTTAAAGTGCACTGGGCGAGTTTGATTGGCGACGGCTTCATCCACTGTCGTTAATAGGGCCTGTGGTGCAATATGGGCATCCGGTGTGGGCAAATTCACTTGCTTGGCGTAATTAGCGAAAATACCCGGTTGGACTATAGCCTGATTGGCCCCGCAATCCAGTAACTCGGGCGGCCGATCGCCACTTAAGACGATTAAAGGCACATGGGTCAGCCAAGCTTCAACAATCGCGGGATACAGGTTTGCCACCGCAGTGCCAGAGGTGGTAATGATGGCAACCGGGGCACGGCTGGCCTTTGCCAGACCCAAAGCCATAAAGCCGAGTCCACGTTCATCGAAATGTAAATGGCGTTTAAGCTTGGTTTGTTTTGCCGCTGCGAGGGTTAATGGTGTTGAGCGGGAGCCGGGTGCCATGCATATATGCTGCACCCCTAGCCGTGCCAGTTCCTCAAGAATAAGTGCGCCCCAAATAAGATTGAGTGTGGCTGTATTTTCGGTCCGCATAGCTAAATCTATCAGGATAAAGATGGGCTTAGTGTAACGCGTTTATGCCCTAAGATGTATGCTTGGGTTAACAAATCTCAGGCACATAGGATGTGAGGTGGAGCCTAAGCTAAGGCAAGGTATGCCTGTCACCTCGAGTGTGATGAGTCGCTACAACCTAAGGTTTAGCTAGATGATGTTATCGACGATTTTCTTAATCTGCCCACTTAGCCACGTCAGATCATCATTGACCTTATTGGGTAGGTTCTTTTGGACAAGGAAAATAGTTGGCACCTCTGTATTGGCGTATAGGCGTTCCGCCTCGAGTTGCGACAATTGGCAGGTGTGTAATTCAGGGATGTCACTCACCATTTCATAGACAACTCTATAGGGTAATAGGGATATCGTTTGGCTTTCCCCTAGGTATTCAAACAAACTTGAAATACTGGTAATGGTAATTTCAGTATTGAGTTTGATGCCATTATTGATGCAAAACTCTTGGTATGGGCTGGGTTTAGCACTTGGACTACCAAAATCGGTATTCACATAGGGATACTCTGCAATGGTCTCTAGGGTAATTTCCCGTTTAAAGATCGGGTGATTACGGCTAGCGATAAGGTAAACCTTATCCATGTGGTGCAACGTGGTTGTCAGCAGTTTATCGCCAAAGGCGGCAACGTCGGCGGTACTCTTGTTACAGCAAATGCCTAAGGTAGTGTCGCCATTGATAATGTCCTGGGTGGTATGCATTGACCAAGGGGTAATGTTGATATGCATTTGTTTCTGTTCTTCTTTAATCGCCTGCATCAGAGCCTTAGGGAAGGCATAGGCGATTAATCCCGGCGCGGCAATTTCAACATGGGTTTTTACCTGGCGGGTATTGGCGGCGCGTACTTTCTGAAATTTATCTGTGCACTCAATGGTTTCTTTTGCGATTGGATATAAATGGGTTGCAAACTCATTTGGGAATAAGCCGTATTTGCGCCGAATAAATAATTCATCACCAAAGACTTCCCGCAGATTTTTAAGGCTGCGGCTTATTTTAGGGGCTGGGATGTCAAGTGCCTTAGATACATAGGTTGCAGACTTATTTTCATATAATGAAACAAGTATTTTCAAACTCAGAATATCGAGGCAATCCATGTTGCTAATATGCATTTTTTATATTCCTTAATATTGAGTGAATACGTTAATTTGCAACTAAGTATAGTGTTAAATAATGAGGGTAATGTGAATCATATCCCAAGTTTAGGATCTTATATTTATCCGTCTGGAATCTGATGTTTTAATTTTTGTTTTTTATATTTTAAAAGTTGTTTTAGGCTAATTTGAAATTTCTCTTTCTAATATTTAACTATGTGAATTTCATTCTTAGGATTAACAGATATCAATATGTGCATTTAAGATTTGCGTTAAGTAGCAATGTGTCTTAAGTCTTAACCTATTGTTTATGTTTAAATTGCTATTTGCAAGTGTGACGGATGTCAAAAAAATAAAAGTGATTACCAATAATACTGAAGTTGCTTTAAAGGAGATAACAAAAATATAAATTAGTTTTTGGAGGCGTATATGAATACTTCAGTCATTCTCAGCTATGCGTTTATGTACTTCGTACTATTCGTTGCTGTACCTTTCGTGTTTGTTATGTTTGTCATGACTTGCATTAAGTTTTTTAGAGCAGATCCTGATGAAGCACATCATGAAATGAAACTTAAACCAGTGTTATTTGATAAGCAAAGTTTCAACTTTTTTAAATCACTAAAGACTGTTGTCGAAGGTAAATACGATGTTTGCTGTAATGTCCCATTAGACACTGTATTTGACATGGACCAGCATGATGCTGATTTAAGTCATGAATGTCGACTCGACTATGTGTTGATTGACCACGACTCATCAGAAGTGAAAATGGTGATCAGTGATTTTGGCAAAGAGACCAACTCACCACTGAAGAAACTGTTTAGCAAGTTCAATATTGGTTTTATTGAAATGAATCAGCACAAACAGTGGGATCCTCAAAGTCTAAAGCAAGCGTTAGCCGTCTGATCGCGACCGTCGGGTTCGGAGGATTCCGAACCCTGACTCTCCCCTCTACTTCCCCCTATAGACAAATGTGAGGACTTCCTATGTCGACAAGACAATGGCTGTGGTCGTTACGCTTAGGTCTTGCAGCATTACTGTTGAGTTTTGCCGCAACGAGTGCTGAGCCAGCCAATCAAATCAACAGTGATACTTGTATGAAGTGTCATAAGCGTAACGGTCAAATGTTAGGGCATCACGGCCAAGATGCGATGAAAATGACCTGTTCCAGCTGTCATGGAGAAAAGGGTGACCACCCTAAAAAACCCAATGACCTCGTGGTCTTTGGTATGCAAGATGGGTCAGAACTCCCAGTACAGCTTGGGGTGTGTCAAAAGTGTCACACCAAGAAAAAACTCAGTGATGCAGATTGGACACATAATGTACATGCTAAAAAGGTGCCCTGTGCTGCCTGCCATAAATTACATAGTCCAACTGAACCTATGGCCGATATGACGCCAAAAGTTCGCAGTGAGCTGTGCCGCAATTGCCATACAGGCCAGCAGGAGTAAGGTTATGGAAAATTCAAAAAGAAGATTTCTAAAAGGCACTTGTGCCTTATTAGCCGGCGCTTCTGGTGCAACACTGCTCGCCACAGTGAATGCTACGGGTGAAGTGAAGGCGCAGCCCAATGTGAAATATGCGCTCATCCACGATGAAACTAAGTGCATTGGTTGTCGAGCCTGTGAGGTGGCATGCCGCGAAACTAACCATGTGCCAGAGGGTGTTTCACGGGTCAAGATAGAGCAAACTGGTCCCTTTGGTGAATACCCTGATCAGTATTACCATTTCAGCCGTAAATCCTGCCAACACTGTGAGGATGCGCCCTGTGTCAATGTGTGCCCGACCGGTGCCGCCTTTATCGATAAGGAAACGGGGATTGTTTCTGTGGACTCATGGAAATGTGTGGGTTGCCAATATTGTATTGCGGCCTGCCCATACAAAGTTCGCTTTATCAATCCCGTCACCCATGCGGCGGATAAGTGTGACTTCTGCCGTGAGACTAACCTTGCCCAGGGGAAACAACCCGCCTGTGTGGCAGCCTGTCCGACTAAGGCATTAGTGTTTGGCAATCTAAAGGATCCGACCTCTGAGGTGGTGCAAGTGCTTAAGGCCAATCCGACCCAACGCGCTAAGGTAGATCTCGGTACTCGGCCTAAGTTGTTCCGAATCGTGGCTAAATCAGGGGAGGTGACAATATGAGCGCCCTACATTTTGATACTTTAGTCTGGCATTGGCCGATTGCGATTTACCTGTTTTTAGCAGGTGCATCCGCGGGTGCCATGTTCTTTGCGGTATTACTCAAACATTTTGTGCTTAAACATAATGCCTATCAGTCTGGCTTTGTGCAGGCGGCTTGCATTGTTGCACCCGTGGCCGTGATGGCTGGGCTTGGCATTCTCGTACTGGATTTGACTAAGCCATTCGATTTCTGGAAGATTTTGGTGTTTTATAATCCAACGTCTGTGATGTCGATGGGTGTGCTTATTCTACTGATTTACCAAGTGTTTATGTTTATGTGGATCGGTCTTATTTTCCGCAAACCTATCGATGCTTGGTGTGAGAATCGCTTCCCAATAGTGCTTAAGCTAACGGCGTTTTTAGCCCGCTTTGAGGCAACCATAACAGGGCTATTGGTGATCTTTTCCCTCGCGTTAGGGGCGTATACGGGATTCCTGCTGTCGGCCCTTCCTGGTTACCCTATGTTGAAAAACCCTGTGTTGCCACTGCTGTTTTTGGCATCGGGGCTGTCTTCGGGGGCGGCATCATCCCTACTGGGCGGTGTGCTACTCAATGGTAACCCCAACGCTAAGGAGGTCCACTTTATCCATAGAGTAGAAATCCCGCTGATTTTGGTAGAAATAGTGCTGATTTTCACCTTCTTTATGGGGCTGGTGCTATCCGGCGGCCAAAGTAAACTAGCCACCTTCAATGCCATAGGATATGGCTTCTGGGGCTGGATATTCTGGATAGGCATAGTGGGTCTTGGTTTGTCTGGGCCGCTTGCGATGAACTTGTTTATGACGGCAACCTCGAAGCGTAAATGGGCCTATGTGGCGGGAACCGCGTGTTTGAGTCTGATAGGTGTGTTACTTTTACGGAACTTTATCCTCTACACCGGCCAGATGACGGTCGCCTAAAAAAAGAGGAAAAGTGTTTACAAGCAAATGAATACGAGTGTGTAGGATATCGGTGGGTAGTGAAAAGCAGTGTCTAAGGAAACGCTGTGAGATAGCACTCTCAATAGCATTGGCTGAGTTATTGAGGGTTGATTATCTTGTCACTGTCCGCTGTAACAGGGAGGTCGCTGGGAAAGGAGGCCACATTTGACACTTAGGTATTTTGCCCTGCCTCCACAAGGGCCTCGCCACCTTTATTCCTTAGGGGTGGCGTTTCTTGTTTGGGGGCGACTCGATTTAGCTTTACTCCCCCAAATTATTGATCCACTCGCTCATCACCACATGGGTTTTTATCTTGATGATATCCGTATGGGTGTCAATATATTCACGGATCTCGTGCAAGCGTCGCATCGAGGGTGCGTGGACATAGACGAGCAAATCCATCTCCCCAGAAATCCCACGACAAGTGATCACCTCTGGAATAGCCTGAAATACGGGCACCACATCGGCGCAACGTGGGCATTGGTGTTGGATCTCAAAATATGCAGAAACACCTTCTTTTTGAGATTCGCTGAGTAATACTTGGTAGCCCCGTATCACCCCAGTTTGCTCCAGTTTTTTGATCCGCTCGGCAACGGCGCTGCGGGACAGATTGACTTGTTCGGCAATGCGCGACACGCTTTGGCGTGCATCTTGACGTAAGCTGTTAACAATAGCGGTATCGAACTTATCCAAGTTAGGCTCCTAGGGTGGCGAGGGCGTAGGTTAACATCTTAAAATCCATAGGGTTATAAAGTCAGAGTATTGGCTAACCCTGCGGATTTTTTAGGCGTCACAGTCAATATGACGGAAATACGCTAATTATCCGGCATTTTGCCTGTATTGAATACCAAGAACGCTGAAAATGACGGCAGATTGTGGGGCAAAATTTCACTATACTGATGGCTCTAAAACCACAGAATATTAGCAGATGAATCCAAATAGCGGAACTATAGGGCGTTGGCAAGGCGCGGGCTTAATGGCCACCACTTTGCTGGGCACAGGAGTGTTTATTTTACCGCAGATGACTATCGAGAAGGCCCACTCGGGTGCACTTGTCGCATGGTTATTGCTGACGTTAGCCATTATTCCCGTTGCACTGGTATTTGGACGTTTAGCCAGTGTATTCCCCCATGCTGCTGGGCCCGCTTACTTTGTCGAAAAAGCCTTTGGCCGCACCGCGGGCCGTACCATAGGGTTAATTTTTTTACTGGTAGTTCCTATGGGGGCTCCGGCTGCCATTTTGATGACATTTCAATTTGTTAATGCGCTTATCCCCCTCGAAGGCTGGTCCCAGGTCGGCGCCGAAATCCTAGTGATACTGGGGCTATTTCTGCTTAATCTTCGTGGGATCCAAGTGTCGGCTAAGCTGCAGTTTGCCTTAACTCTCTGTATTGTTGCCGTGGTAGTGATATTGTTCGGCGCGAGCAGTTTCCAGCAGGGGCTACTCACCTCCATTACCCGCCATGGTATGCCTGAAATACCGACTGTGATGATTGCCGCGGGTATCGCTTTCTGGAGTTTTCTCGGTATAGAAGCCATGACACACCTTGCCGACGATTTTCGTCGCCCGCAGCAGGATATGATCCCCGCGATGATGATGGGCACTGTGCTGGTGGGGGTGATTTATGTCGCTTGCACATTGCTACTCTTGCTCGTGCCAACCGAGAAGAGTGTCGCCATGATTGGTGTATTCGATGCGTTATTAGGGGGATACGGCGCCCAAGTGATAGGAGTTTTAGGCATTGCAAGCGGCCTTGCGACGGTTAACGTCTATGCGGCAAGTGCGGCACGCTTGGTCTGGAGCTTTAGCCGTGAAGGCATTTTACCCCGCTGTTTTGCCGTTAAAAATGCCCATGGAGTGCCGATTAGGGCCCTAGCGGCATTGCTGAGTGTGATGGCGAGCGTGATAGTGCTGACCTATCTGACGGGGCAAGAATTAGAGCATTTGATCGCTTGGAGCAATGGGGTTTTTGTTATCATCTATTTAATGGCGATGTTAGCCGCGGCAAAATTATTACCAAGGCAGAATTTACCATTAGTGGTGCTGGGGTGTGGCTTTTGTTTAGCGCTGGGTATCGCCCTCGGCGCGAGTATGGCCTATGTGTTTGTGCTGATATTGCTGGTGGCCCCTTTCCTCTGGTGGCAGAAGAGCCATCTTAGCCGTAAACAAAGCTTAGTTATGCCAGAATAGATTGATCTATGAAGGAGATAAATTGCCCAGTATTGCGGATAATACTGGGTGGTTTGATCATTAGCCCTAAATCTTTTGATCTAATTTAAAATCCAACTGCACTTGTTGATTGAGTTGGGGCACGGCCTTACCCGAATCAAACTTAGGTTTGTATTTCCAGTTTTGTACCGCAGATAATGCCGCCTTATCAAAGACTCGCTTAGGGTTCGCCTCTAAAACCCGCACATTACTCACGGTGCCATCGGCTGTGATATCAAATCCCACAACCACATAGCCCTCCTTTCCACTCTGTGCTGCATCTATGGGATAGCGGGGGGATACTTGTACAACGGGCAAAGCCTCGGCCGTCATGGTTGACTGAGTGAACAGTGTTGTTTGTGTGGGCATCTCAGGAGTGGGGGTTGCAGTTGTGAAAGGTGTCGGTTCACTTTCAGTCCCGGGATTGTTAATACGCTCCCTCGCAGGAATGGGCTTAGGTGGCTCGGGTTTGCGGTTCTCTTTTGGCGGAACCGCAGTGCGTTCCGCCATGAGTATGTTTATTTGTGGCGCATCCGTGGCTTGTCCCGTCGTGGTGATAGGGTTGTGAATGAGCTGCGCCATAAAGACAAACAAGCCTAATGTGATTAGGGCGCTAACGGAGATGATACCAGTACGATTAAGTAGTGAATTTGGCTTCATAGTGCTTCCTTACAGTGAGTTAACGGCTTTGTATCAATATCACTCTTTACTTAATTTAAGAAATATTTATTTACAATTTAGCCAAAAGTCTCATGCCTTGACGCGACGGAGTTCAGGAAGACGGCTTGTGAGATCCAGTGTTGGTGAGCCTAGGATCCGCTGTGATGGAACACTATTAGGAGTGATTATTTAGCAATTCTGACATGCGCCGCTGCTATTGCCTGATTGCGCATTTGGATTAGCTCACTGTGTTTGAGGTATAGCAAATCTGCAGTGCGACGAATGATTTGGTCTTCGTAGTGGGACAGCTGTCCATCGGCATAGGCGAGTTGCCACATGGCGAGTAAAAGTTGTTGTTTTTGCTCTAGGCTAAACTCGGTATTAATCGCATTGGTAAATTCAAACAATGATGTTGCATTGCCTTGCACATGCTTGGCTTCATCGATCAGCGCCTTAGCATCCTGCTCTGACATCGAAAGTGTTTCGGTGAGCAGTTTGGGTAATAGCGCAGTCTCTTCAGGTGCTAAGGTATCATCGGCAAACACCACTTCTAACAACATACTCGCCGCAGCTAGCCTCAGTTGATGTGCCTTGTCTTCGGGCGTTATCGCCTGGGTATGTGATTGAATAAATCGTCTTAATTTCGCGATCATATTTGGCGGTTCTCATACTGAGGGAATATAAAGTAGAGTCGATTAGGCGGGGAAAGTTCACCCTAAACCTAGTATCGCTTAGGGTGAGTTAAGACTGAATTACAGCAGTGAATTTAAGCCTTTCATTAATAGATCTGAGGTGCCTTCAGCGCCATTGGTTTCAAGGTAGGACTTAGCAATATCGATCATTGGTACCGCCAATTCTTTCGAAATACCAAGTTTTTCAAAGGCATCTAACACCATAGCACCACCTTGTAATGATGAGCCCAGATCGCCAGCCTTAGATAACAGGCCAGAGACGCCTGAGTTGCCATCCAGCTTAGGGGCCGCAGTCAAGAGACTATCGGCATTAGGAATACTGGCGGCTAAGGTTGAGTAATCACTCGTGCCTAAGCTAGATTGGGCTAACCCCAATAAACTGCCTAATCCCCCTTCTGCCTGGGTTTGATTTAAGCCTAGCTGTGACATCACAGTGCCGACCAGCTCATTCGATTGGGTGACAGTGCTGGTGGCTGCCTGGGTTTTTGTTTGAGAACCAGTAAGATTATCTAACCATCCGGCACTCGTAGGCGCGGCTAAAATGCAACTGCTAAGCAGAATTGAAAGAGTGAGAGTCTGTTTCATATGAGGCCATCCTTTGGGGTTTTGCGCGCAATAAGGGGGACAGTTTAACGGCTTTACGACTTTTGTTGCAGTAGTTTTCTGTGATTTAAGGGCCACACTCGCGATTTCTTCTGTGCATTGCTAAGGGATTTTGGGTATTCTTAGCGGCAATTCACAGTGTTCATTTATTTCAATTATTTTGGAAAGTCGCATGTCACTATCCGCAATTTTGACCGAAGCCTATAATTTTTTCCGTAACCATCTCGTGCAGCTTGCCATGTTGACGGTGCCCTTGCTGCTGATCCAAGTTGGGATCCAGTTGTGGTTAGGCGCCGAGATGAGCAAAGTCGATCTGGAAAACCCGCAATTTGGCGCACCACATATGATAGCTATGATGCTGCTATTGCTGACTTTTTCAGTGTTAATCGCCGCCTTAACCCTATACCTCGAACTGCGTTCCCAGGGCCATAATCCTTCGGCGGGCTTAGTGTTAAAGGCGAGTTTACCTTTTGTGCCACCGCTCTTGCTGGCAGGGGTTTTTTCGGGACTCGCAATTTTAGCGCCAGTAATGTTGTTCGCGGCTTTTGGCCCTATGTGGCTGGTGGGGTTAGTGATCAGCTTTTACCTCTTCGCCCGTTTAGCCTATGTGAACTTTATGGTGGTGGTCGAACGCTTAACGCCCCTAGAAGCGATTAAGGCGAGTTTTAGCTTTAGTGGCCCTATCGTACTGAAAACAATCGCATTACTGATGTTGTATTTGCCGCTTTCTGTGATTGGTAGCCAATTATCAGGGCTCGCAGCCTTAGGTGGTTTACCTGTGCAAATGTTGGCGGATACCTTCATGTCTTTCATTGGCTTATTCGTCAACTTGGCATTATTTCGCCTGTATATGGTGTCTAAAAAGCCCCTCGCAGAATGATACGGATTTAATACATCGGATTGAGGTAAACATGTATGGGGACTCAGGTTGTGATATTGGATAGTGAGTTTATCCAAGGTTTTTCGGCCCCTCTCCTAGATGATTACCTCAGTGCGAAAAACTATGTGCGGGATGTGCCAACTCAGTCACTGCTGCATATCCGTAGTTTTACCCATAAGCTCACCGCCTTGCTGGGGCAAGGGAAGGGGGGCGAATTTTCTAGTCCTAATCTCTATGACCGCATCGAGCAGTTAAACCAAAAACGCCTTATCGATGTTAAAACGACCCGTGCTTTGCATCGCCTGCGTGCCGATGGCAACCGTGGTGCCCACCCTGAAAAATACCATCTTACCCAAGAGCAATTACTCGCCTTAGCCCAAAAAGCCATTAAGGACGTGTTGGCCTTGGTGGAGCACTTGTACCCTAAGGCGACTGGCCGTGAAGCGCCGGAGTATCGGTATGAATCCAGTGATTCAGTCACAGTAAAAGAACTCTGCTACCGCGCTGTGATGGAAGATGATCCCAAGGCGCAGTATCTTGTGGGGATCTCTTTTAAAACCAAAGCATTAATGCTTAAGGAGCAAGAGCTTGCCCTCGTCGATCAGTACTACGGTACTGAAAACGATAGCTCGGTTGTGAAGGAAGTCGCCCAAAAAGCCAGTGATACCTTTGCAAAGGCCGCCTATTGGTTTGCCCTTGCAGCCCCAACACATATGGAAGCCCTCTATGAGCATGGGGTGAGTTTAATCCACGGTTATCAGGGGGAAGCCGATACGATTAAAGGTGAAGCTGCGATAGCAGCAGCGGCCGCAGCGGGTGTTGTTAATGCCATGGCATTGCTGGGGTATTTCTACCTCGTAGGTAGCGAATCATTTAAGCCGGATTTAGCCCAAGCGAAACACTTTTTACAGCTAGCGGCGGATGGCGAACAAACCGAGGCGATGGCCAATTTAGGCGTGCTGCATTATCAACAAAATGATCTTGCCCAAGCCTATCATTTTATTAGTAAAGCTGCGCAGGCAAGTTACCCCCATGCCCAATACCATTTAGCGCTTATGCTGGCTAATGGCGAGGGATGTCAACGGGATGCTATCGCCAGTGAGCATTGGATGGCCGAGGCCGCCGAGCAGGGGCAATTGGATGCTATGTTCTCCCGCGCCCAGCATATGCTCCACGATGACAATGCTTTCGATAGCGATCTTACCCAAGCGGAGCATTATTTACGCGAGGTGATCAAATATGGTCACAGTGTGCCCGCGATGATCGAGCTGAGCATGGCCCTAGCCGATGGTATTTTAGGTCGCATAGATGTGGTGGGTGCGGCAGCCTTGCTCAATTTGGCTCGGCGCCATGCCAATCAAAAAGAGGCGGATATTATCCAGCCTCTGTGGCAATCATTGGCATTGCAGATCGATAAAGTACTCGAGGTGACGCGCGATAGTGCAGAGATCCACAGCCTAAAACGCGCCAAGGACCTGCTTACCCTATAGCGCTTAACACTAGCACTTAACCATAAATGCTTAACGCTCATCCTCTTGATGCTCAAAAGTACGACCCCGATAATGCGTTGCATGGGGTTCTCGCACTAACTGCATCGAATCATCATGTTGTGATCCTGTCGTTTGCGCTGCCCTAGCTTGGGCTGCCGCTCGATTCAATTGGGCTAAGTGGCGCGCCACATAAATGCGGCTAAACAGCACTATACAACCTAGGGTAATAGCCCCAAATAACAATACAAATGGCAATAAAAACAGTGATAAGCAAATAAGGCTGACACTGACAGCCATGGCTAACCAGGCCCGTGGGCCAGAAATTCGGGTTTGCATCGGGCTCTGTTGGAACTGTTGATAAATCATAGGAACTCCTTATCAGGGCGGTTTGATGTTTCAGTTACGACAGCGACTGTATGTTGAATGTCGCTCTATAAGTTCCGCCAAGCGGCGCTAGTATCAGCGTGAAACGTCAACACGACCAAAGCAATAGAGAGTCAGTGTGCAATAAATAAACGGATTCGGTCACGTTAATATTGGTTAATTTACGTTCTTTTACGCCAATCGAGACTTTTTGTTGTGATAGCAGTATGAATGTAAATTCCCGGTGATCTCTGTGTTTAGCTTGCGAATTTGTAAGTTAATATTCTGTTTTTGTGTAATTATTTATTATCTTGGTTATCGGCATTGCTTTGTTTGTTATATAAAATGTGCGAAAATTTGACCAATTTTTTGATGGGTTTTCGTTAGTAATGTAAGTTTATTACCATTAACTGTCGACGCTCAGCAATCTATACCACCATCCTTGATTTTGTGCTTTGTTAACAATAGACGCCCATATGAACTCATACTCGCTTAAACAAAAGATCCTGATTTCAGTCGTGATAGCCCTTTCACTCGTGATTGGTTTGTTGTCATGGCAAAGCTACTCCAGCCAAAAAGCGTTATTGCTGCAAAGCAGCTTAGAGCAAGTTCAGCGTCTAGGAGATCAACAGGCACAGCGTATTCAGGATTGGTTAGCCGGACGTCAGGACATAGTCGAAGCGCTGGCCAACAAAATCGAAGGCGATAGCTTAAGCGTATTGCAACAGGCGCAGGCTTCAGGGCGTTTTCAACTGACCTATTATGGAATGCAAACCGGGCAAATGTTGGACTCGGATCCGAGCATTGATCGCACGGGTTATGATCCTCGAACCCGCCCTTGGTACAAACAGGCCATGAATGAAGGCAGCCTTATCCTCACTAAACCCTATATGGATGTGGCCTATAACATCTTAGTCGTCACTATGGCTAAGGCGACTTCGCAGGGGGTTGTCGGTGGTGATTTATCGATTGCAAGCCTAGTGGAAAGCGTGAATCGCATGACGCTCCCCGCTAACGGTTACGCCATTATGATGCACAAAGATGGCACAGTTATCGCCTATAAGGATCATGCTAAGACAATGAGATCTATAGGTGAAATAGATAATGAGCTTAATCGAAACTTGCCAGAACAGAGCCGTAAGACTGGCGCATTATTACCTATGTATTTTGAGAATGAAGGCCGCGACAAGCTCGTCTGGAGTGTCGATATTCCCAATACGGATTGGGAGTTGGTCTTAGTGCTCGATAGGGAAACCCTTGAAGCGCCATTGACTAACCTGTTACTCACTCAACTTGGTCTCTCGGCACTGGTGTTGCTGTTGAGTGTGTTAGCCATTTCCTGGTTAGTGGGTATGTTACTCGGGCCATTGAGCCGAGTATCACAAGCCCTTGCTCGTATCGCCGATGGTAACGGTGATTTAACCCAACGCATTGAAATTGATACCCAAGATGAAGTGGGTGTACTGGCCGGCAGCTTCAATCGTTTTGTGGGCAGTCAGCACCAACTAATCAGCCATATTCGTCATTTAGCGGCCGAGTTAGATGCCGATGCCGAGCGCAGCCTAGCGACGACACAAACATCGGTTGCCGAGTTGCAACGCCAGCAGCAGGAAGTGGCTATGGTGGCTACGGCGGTAACGGAAATGGCGAGTGCCACCAATGAAATTGCCGCCAATGCCGAAAACACGGCGACGGCGGCGCAGCAATCCGCCGCGAGCAGTTTACAGGGGAAAGAGTTAGTCAATAAAACCCGTAGCTCAATTAATTTCCTTGCGGATGAGGTCGCTCAAGCGACGGAGGTGATTGAAGATTTAAGTCGTCACGCCCAGTCTATTTCCAGCATTTTAGCGACTATTCAAGGGATTGCCGAACAGACAAACCTGTTAGCCCTCAATGCCGCGATTGAAGCTGCCCGTGCCGGTGAGCAAGGGCGTGGTTTTGCTGTGGTGGCCGATGAGGTGCGGGTATTGTCGCGCCGAACTCAAGATTCGACCCAAGAAGTGCATACCACAATTGAAACCTTGCAACGTACGACGGCAAGAGCCGTCAGTCTGATGGAAAGCAGTCAAGCGTTAGCGGGTCACAGTGTCGAAGATGCCAATGCCGCGGCGCAGGCATTAGAAGAAATTACCCAAGCGGTGAATGTGATTTCCGATATGGCGGGGCAAATAGCCACAGCCGCAGAAGAACAAACTCAGGTCACCGGGGAGATCACGCAAAATACCGTAGCGATTAAAGATGTGACCGATGAGAACACTGAATCTGCTATGGCGGATTTAGCCCAGGCGAGGGGGTTAAAAGAGCGTGCCAACGATCTGAATGCACAGGTCGCCACCTTTATTCTGTAGCCACTATTTGTAGTGCTTCACTTTAATAAGAGCCCGATACTGCCTTTGCTTTATCGGGCTTTTTATTGGTGGTTATTTGGTGTTTTAAAGCATTTCTGCGGGAGTAAATAACTTAGCTACACTCTGGCAAATGGTTTCTCTAATCCATTTATGCCCCTGATCTTCATCATTTCTTTGGTGCCATAACAACACATAGGCCATAGGCATAAACTCGAAGGGCAAGGGCAGTAGCTTGAGTGGATAAAGCTGACAGGCGTGGCGGGCAAAACTCGAAGGCAAGGTAAAAATCAAATCGCTGTGGGCACACACACTGGCCGCGCCGTAAAAGTCGGGCACTGTGGTGCTGATTTTGCGTCTGTGGCCAAGGTCGGCGAGAAAGTAATCCAAGGCCCACCAATCGCTGCCCTCACAGCGGACTTGTACATGGGCCATATCGAGGTAAAGGGGGAGATTCCATTGGGCTGAGGTGAATGCAGCCATCAGCGGATGATCTTCACGCACCAGACATACTTGTTCATCGGTGAATAATGTCTGGCAGGCAATACCTTCGGGTAATTTGTCCATCCGCGGATCGGCCAGCGGATGTAAGTCTCTGCCGGAAATACCAAAGTCAATTTGCCCCTGCTGTAAATCCTGCATGGATTTTTCGGTCCAAACATAGGAATCCAGCTTGATGTTGGGCGCACTATTAAGCAATGGCCCAATAAAGTAAGGGATTAAGGTTTCATAGGCGCTTTCCACCATAGCAAAAGAAAATTGCCGATTGCTGCTGGTAGGATTAAAAGTGGGTGGCTGGGTTAATTGATACAGATCCTGCAAAATATTAGGCAGTTTTTGCCCCAGATTGAGGGCGTGCGCCGTGGGTTTTAAGCCGTGTGCCGTGCGTTGAAAAAGAGGATCATCTAAGGTTTCTCTCAATCGATTCAGACTCTTACTCAACGCCGACTGGCTGATATGTAAGCGGCTTGCCGCGCGAGTCACGCTTTGCTCTTCGAGCAGCACTTTCAGTATGACCAGCAAGTTAAGATCGATTCGGGCTAAGTTATCGAGATTCATAGATATTCCTCAGGGGAAATTCACTTTGGAAATTATACCATTTCTATTCATACCTTGAGTTATTTAAAATAGCGCCCACTGAAATAGCTTTCCTGTTTAATTGAGAATATTTATGCGGCGCAATCTGTTACCTATCCTGATGTCTATGGTGCTATTAAGTCCGTTAGCCATTGATATCTATCTACCTTCTATGCCAACTATGGCGACAGAATTTGCCGTATCAGCCAGTGAAGTACAGTCAACACTAGTATTGTTTTTATTTGCTATGGGGTTAGGCCAAGTGCTGATCGGCCCTCTGGCGGACCGTTATGGCCGTCGTCCCGTCGCACTTTTTGGGGTGCTGCTCTATGGTGCAAGTAGTTTATTGGCCGCCGCTGCCATCGAATTTCATTGGCTGCAAATTGCCCGTGTGCTGCAAGGTCTAGCCGCCTGTTCCACTTCGATAGTGGTATTTAGTGCGGTGCGTGATTGTTATTCTCAAAAGGAAGGCGCCAAGATTTACAGTTACTTAAATGGTGCCATCTGCGTGATCCCGGCACTCGCCCCTACCTTAGGTGGACTGTTAGCCATGCAATTTGGCTGGCGCTCAACCTTCGTGTTTATGACCCTTTATGCCATTTTAATGATGTTAGTCGTTGGCTATCGTTTACCCGAGACTCGTCCTGCTAACACTGTAACGACTGGGCCTTTATACCGCTGGGGGCGCTATAAGCCAGTGCTGAGTAACACTCATTTTCTATTTTATGCCTTTGCCTGTATGTCAGCCATGGCGGCGATTTTAAGTTATGTGTCCTACTCGCCCGTATGGCTGATTGGCCATTTAGGGGTGTCTGAACTGGCATTTAGCGGCCTGTTTGGTCTAAATGCAATCGTCAATGTTGTTGCCTGTTTTGCCGCGCCAGTGGTGATCCGTAAGTTAGGCAATCGTCCAACTGCGATCCTCGCACTATGGTTACTGGTGTTCTCGGCGACATTGATTATTGCCGCTCAATTGCTTGGCCCTAGCTCGGGTATGGCTGCCGCCTTTGCCTTTATGTTACCTATGATGCTGTTATGTATCGGCTTTGCTTTTTTACTCGGCCCGGCGACTAGCATGGCATTGTCGGCTTTCGGTGAGCGTGCGGGCACGGCCGCGGCCATGTTGGGTTTTATTCAGATGAGTGGCGCTTCTATTCTCGCAGGATTGGTACAACAGACGGATTTAACTGCGCCCTATGCAGTGGCGTTAGTGATGGGGGTTTTCTCTATTGGATTACTTTCCATGATGGCGTTAAGCCGATTCGATCACTGGCATCAAGAACAGTTAGCCGCGGAGCATTAATAATACGGCTAACCTACAGGACACCCTTTGCCCGTAGCTTATTTGACCTTAGCTACGGGCATTTTTTAGAAGCGTCCGTTGAGATGCTATACTGCCTCTTAAATGTTTTATTGAGATGCTGCTTTGACCCGCCACTATTGTCCCACTTGCCGTTATCCACTCGATACTTGCCTGTGTGCCCATGTGCAGCCTATCTATCCACAGACTCAACTCTTGATATTGCAGCATCCCTCGGAGGTGGAACATAAAAAGAATAGCGTTAGGGTATTAAGCTTAGTGGTACCCGATACACAGGTTTATGTTGGTGAAACACAAGACGATTTTGCCGTATTGCAAAGTGAACTGGCTCGATGTGATAAGCCGATTTACCTTGTCTATCCTTCGCAGCAGAGTGTGAGTGTTGAAACTCAGCCTATCCCCGCCGATTGCGTGCTGTTATTAATCGATGGAACCTGGCGTAAGGCATTTAAAATATTGCAGTTAAACCCTTGGTTGGCTCAATATCCGGCGGTGCATTTAGCCGAAGGTTACGAGTCGAGATATAAGATCCGCAAATCGAGTCGTAGCGATAGTCTATCTACTCAAGAGGCGAGTGCTTATATGCTCAGTGCCTTGGATGCCGGACTCGATATTCAGCCCCTGATAGAGGTGTTTGAGCTGATGGTGGATTTACGGATTAAGGCAATGCCGCCCGATGTGCAGTTGCGCTACCTAACATCAAAATAGGCAAGTGGTTTTCACTCCTCACATTTTTAGCATTCCATACGCATTAAAATAGTTAAAATCTTATTCAGATCACGCTAACTTAGGACAAAACGCGGTTTAATAGCTGCGATTCATTTGCAGTGCAAATGATGAGATAGCTTTGCCAGCCAATTGCTTTGCAGGGGAGTAATTCCATATTTATGGTGTGCTGGCAAGGCTATCGAGACTATGAGTTAGCCTATGTATGAGTCGATTTATTAGGGTGTTAGGCGATATGTTTTTCAGCCAAAAACGTCTGGGTGAATTGCTCCACCGAGGTGGGGTAACCGAATAAAAAGCCCTGTGCACAGCCTTGCCCCATATCGGTGATAATATCCTTTTGTCTTTGTGTTTCAATCCCTTCTGCTACAAAGTTAATGCCGAGCGCTTGGGCGAGTTGCACTATGGCATGGCAGAGTTTTTGCCCCGAAATATCACTTAATCTGAGGGCAAACTCGGCATCAATTTTCACGCTATCGATAGGTAATGTTCCTAGGCGACTGAGTGAGGATAAGCCGGTTCCAAAATCATCGATGGCAATACTGACTCCTAAGGCTTTGATGCGTTTTAGGGTGTGCCGTGCCAACTCGGGTTGACGTAGCAGTGCCGATTCGGTGACTTCTAAAATTAATGCATTTGCGGGTAACGCCGACATTGTTAGGGCCGTGGTCACTTGGCCCACAAAATCCACATGTTCTAACTGCAGGGGCGAGACGTTGACTGAAATTCTAAAATCGGACTGATACTGGGCCCGCCACAATGCCGCCTGCTGGCAGGCCTCTTCGAGTGCCCATTGGCCTATGCCGACAATTAAGCCCGTTTCTTCTAACAGTGGTACAAATTCTGCCGCATCAAAGTGTTCGGTCGGTGATTTTTGCCAGCGCAGCAGGGCTTCGGCCCCCACGGGTTGGTTAGTATGCAAATCGACTATGGCCTGATAGGCGAGAGTGAATTGTTTTAAACTATGTGCGTGCCTTAAGCTGTTGATGAGTTTTAATTTTAACTCGGCAGCCTGGCTCATGGCTTTATCATAAAACACTAAGTGTGGCTGGCTCTTCTTAGCACAATACATGGCGGTATCGGCGAGGCTAATCAGTTGTCCCGCTTGGTCACTGTGGGTGGGGAAAAGCGCGATACCAATACTAGTGCCAAGGAAAAACTTTTGGCCCTCAATTTCGAAGGGGCTGTCAAATAAACTCAAAATTTGCTCTGCAAACAGCTGGATTTCATCCTTACAACTGCAATCCTGCAGCACTAAGGTGAACTCGTCGCCACCCATACGTGCGATATCGGCCTTGTCAATGCAACCCGCCTCAAGCCTAGCCGCCACTAGCTGTAGCACTCTATCCCCCATAGAATGGCCAAAGCTGTCATTGATATTCTTAAAACCATTAAGGTCTAAAAACATCAGCGCCCCTAAGGAGAGGGGATCTTTCTTGAGATTTTCAAGGGCGCCATTGAGGATCTGTTTCAGATGAAAACGATTCGGTAGCCCAGTCAAAGTGTCATACATGGCACGGGTAGTGAGTTGGGTTTCCAATAGCTTCTTAGTGCTGATATCACTAAAGATATTAACGTGGAACAGTGCTCCATCATCCGTCACTATTTTTCGGCTGCTCTGCCATGCTGGGAAAGTGCTCCCATCGGACCGTCTTTTTATGGTTTCACCTTGCCATGATCCCCTCTGTCTTAAGGCGATTTGGCACTCGGTTTCTTCCCCTAAATTTAGGCGGCGTGCCTCTAAAAAATCGGGTGTTTTATTAATCAGTTGTTCAGCGCTATAACCACAGATGCGGCACATGGCTTTATTTACGGCGAGAACCTTATTGTCCGCATCTGTGATATAAACCGCTTCCGCACTTTCTTCTAACGTGGTCGACAGAATTTCTTTGGGAATATGGGCAAAACCATCGGAGATGGATTCCCGTATTTGATTTCGGCGATTAAGGGCCTGTAATTCAACGAGGATCACGGCTTGTTGTTGCAGATAGCAGCGATACAGATTGATCCTCGTTGGCAGCTCATTACCCTGTTGATTCAGGTGCAGCCAATTGAATTCCACATGATTGCCTGCAATGGCTTCGAGGATCATTTCCCTTGCCGATTCAACGCTGTTGCGACCAGATGATTGGATCCTAGGCGAAAAATCATAGGGAGTTGCATTCACAAAGGCATCATATTCGGTGCCAAAATATGTGAGTGTCGCGCGATTGGCGCTAATAAAACTAAAGCCTTGAATAAGGGCTAGGGGCTCTTGATGGGGATGTGCGCGCCAAAGAGATAGCCTTTCTTGCAATACGGGGTCATCTGTACTGAGTTTATCGAGCAAGTTTTGCCATCTAATCATTTAGGATACTCCCTGGTGACGCAAATAAGGTCACATCCTATTTCCCTAGGTCTTTCGTTTATATCGAAATTAACCTAAATAGTACACCATTCATACCGGGTTAAAAATAAACCGAATCGAGGTTTCACTCAAATATATAAATAAAAACGGAAGTTTAAGACTAATCCCATCTGTTATTTTCGATGCAAATCATGCTGAGTAACCCTAGTTTTATAAAATTTTATGCTATGTTTGACCCATTGTGAGCCCAGATACGATCTAGGACAAGGAGCAAGGAAATGGGACATATAGTTAAAATAATCGCCTTTATCGTGCCGTGTTTGAGTGCCATCACTCCCATTGCGAGTGCGGCAGATGCACAAAAACCACGGCTAACCTTAGAGCAAAAGGCCGATAAGGCGCGTACCGACTCCCAACAGCTAGAGCAAGCCCAATTAGAAAAGGCGCGCCAAGCGGCTAAAGAGACAAACGAGCGAGAAGAGAGAATTAAACAAAAATCGCAAACCACGGATTGGGAAGCAAAGCAAAAGCTGAAGGCTCAAAAACAGTTCGACGAAAGGGAAACCCGTGAGCAAAAATATTTACGTGAGGCGAAAGAAGCCGCCGCAAAAGAGCGTAAAATCCCTAAACCTGAGTGACAGCCTCGGCCACTGACCCGCCGTTTAATGGGAACTTGTTTGGCTGTTATTTGCGTGACTACTATTACCATCAGGATCACCACTAGGAATTGTTGTTGAATATTTGCCCCTTATGCCATGGCACTGAATTACTCGCTTATCATCAAGATAAAAAACGCGATTACCATCAATGCCAAACCTGCCAATTGGTTAGCGTGTCTCCCGAGTTTTATCTCTCGGCCGAGGCAGAAAAAGCCGAATACGATAAGCATGAGAATTATGCCGATGATCTGGGCTATCAAACATTTTTGAACCGCACACTAGAGCCGCTACTCGGTCGTGTTAGCCCATTAGCAGTGGGGCTCGATTTTGGCTGCGGTGAAGGCAAGGCATTGAGTCTTATGGCAAAGGCGCGTGGCTATCGGATAGAGAACTACGACCTTTATTACGCCAATAACCCCGAAATTTTAGCCCGCCAATACGACTTTATTACCTTAACAGAAGTGATAGAGCACGTAAGCGATGCCGCAGGTTTGCTTGCCCAACTCGATAGCCTATTAAAACCCAAGGGCATTTTGGCAGTGATGACCAAGCGGGTACAAAATCAAACCGCATTTGCCAGTTGGCACTATAAAAATGACCCAACTCATATCAATTTTTACGCCGAAGCGACCTTCGAATGGCTCGCCCAGCACTATGGCTGGCGACTCGAAATCATCGATAAGGACGTCGTATTCTTTTATAAAGAGATGCAGAAAGTAAATTAATGCAGTCGTAGCGGTTTAACTAAAATCATGTCCTTTACCGCTAAGACTGGATGCTAGCGTGGTCCGCTACTCGAGTCGCAGCATATCAGTTGCTCCTGGTGCCTGAGCACGGTCGAACATGCCATAGTCACGAACAACTTCGGCAACCCGCAGGCGATAATCGGCGAATAATTGTTCGCGTCCTTGAGTTTGTGCCTCGCGGTGATATATCTGTTGTCGCCAAGCCTGTACCGCAGCCTCATTCTCCCAGAATGACAGCGATAATAAGCGTTCGGGATTGACCATATTCTGAAACCGTTCGATTGAAATAAATCCTTCAATGTTACTCAGGGTCGATTTCAGGTCGGCGGCTATCTCTAAATACCTTTCTTGGCAGCCGGGATTCGGCACAACTTCAAAAATAACGACCATCATAGTGTTGTCTCCGCAGCTCTTTGATAGGTCTTTGCTATCGGCTTTAGGAAACTGCGTTTTTCACTCAAAATAAATTCTCCTTGCTTGGCCAGCTGAAAATTTGCCTTGCCTGCGGCTTCTGTTTTCAGTTTGTCTCTATAGCGTTCATAGTGGGCCAGACTATCGAAACTAATGAGACCATATGCAGTGTCATTGGTGCCTTCGTGTGGCAGAAAGTAGCCAAGGAGTTCGCCGCCGTAGGCTGGAATAATATCGCCCCAGTTTTCAGCATATTGGGCAAATTGTTCCAATTTGAACGGGTCTATTTTGTATTCGATAAAACAGGTAATTTTCATCGTGTTTGGCGCCATTGGCTTGTGTGCTAGAGGTTTTAGTTGCATTGTAATTACCTGAAAACTTAATGCTTCGATGGTTATCGAACTGTCCCCGAATGAGATTACAAGCATGGAACCTAACATTGCCTTTATTGCCAACTTGATTGGTGACGCCGCCCGCTCACGTATGTTGATTGCTCTTATGGGTGGACAGGCATTGACGGCGACAGAACTGGCTCTTGAAGCAGATATCACTCCGCAGACTGCCAGCAGCCATTTAACTAAGTTGGTTGAAGGCGAACTATTGCTCGTGCGTAAGCAGGGGAGGCATAAGTATTTTCAGCTGCAGAGTCGCCAAGTGGCCGAACTGTTGGAAAGTCTGCTCAACATAAGTGCGGCCATTGCGAGCCCTAAGGTAATCCATGGACCAGCGGACCCTAGATTGAGACTGGCTCGCGTTTGTTATGATCATCTCGCGGGTGAATTGGGGGTTGCGCTTTACGACAGCTTAAGTCGGCAGAATTTGATCGCCCATGAGGGGAGCGACACAAACATCACCGCCGCAGGGATGACCTTTTTTGCTAAACGTGGTGTGGATCTCTCGTTGCTGGGCATCACGGATGGGGAAATAGATGGTTTAAGTTATGTGCCGAAAAGTCGTCAATCTCGCCGCCCTTTGTGTAAGTCATGCCTCGATTGGAGTGAACGCCGCAGTCATCTTGCGGGTGTTCTAGGTCAATGGATCCTTAAGGATATTTTGGCTAGAGGCTGGGCAGAGAGAGCCCTCGACACCCGTGCCCTACAATTTTCAAGCCGAGGGTTAAAATCCTTTCGTGCTGACTATGGCATTGTTTCAAAATAGACAAGGTAAATTGGTCTATTTTACCAATGATACATAGCGTCTTGACCTTGTTTAATAGAGAGCCGTCAGTCCGATGTTTTCAAGGCATTTATCAATGAAAATGTATGATCTGAAGGTTTTTATAAAATGTCTTTAGGACGCGATTGAAATACATGATCGTAAAATTTGTGAATCAGATTTTCCTAGTCTGGTTCGCGCATACAATCCTGCCATTTTGCGATGGCTTCGGGCTAACGCACTTTTGCACCAAAACTTGCGACGACTCGAAGATAAGCAACTTAAAATACATTCTATAGCTTCACTTACTATATGTAATAACTCATATAAATTATTCACATTGCTTTTGTGGCAATTCCCCCGATTTGAAGTGAATTCTAATATTTTAATTTGTATAGTTTATAACGATTATGATTGTTAAATAAACTGATCTCTTAATATTCTTTAATTAAAATGAAATCAACTGTTACATTTTTTAACATGTATTTAAAATTTGCTGCCTGTTTGTTGTTGTAGATTTAATATATAATTCAGACTTTGATTGTATGGAAAATATTATTCTAATGGATGGGGTGGAATGAATAAAGGTAATAAAGGATTAATAGCATCTGCAATTATAGCTTTGACGAGTTTTTCGTTTAACGCTTTTCCAGCAAAAGGGATGACTGAGCCAGGTGAAGATGGTCCAATAGCAACAAATTACGTACCAAATAGTCAAACTACGTATACAATAAGATGTTATGGTGGTTGTGATCCTTACGAACGTATAAATGTTTTTGTTACAGTGCAGCAAGGTTATATAAATTTTAAAAATTCCGATACTTTTATAATAAAAGATGATGATTTAACTGTAAACACTATAACCTACTATCAATTTATTAATTATAAATCGAAATATCAAATTCAACAAATTCCAGCAGGTTATTTCAAAGATTCGCCACTGAATTGCTATTCAGATGATGAATGCACTGAATGGAGGAAGGATCCTAAAACAGCACAGCTGTTAGATATAGTGCAAAATTTTAGCCACCAATACCAAGTATCACAATTTGACTATAACTTTCAGAATGTTGCGTTGAAATTACAAGCTGCATATTTATTTGCCGCCACATGGGAGATTGGCACAATAGCTGCCAGTACCGGAATGGGGTATTTAGGGCTCACACTATTTTCAACAGAAGCGACTGGCTTCGCGCAGTTAGCTATTGTGACTAATAAAGCAGGACTGGTAGGAGTTGCAGGTGCTAGTGTTGCATTAGCTATTAACTGGGATGCTCATTTTACGCCATTGATTAGGCCTGGGGATATTTTAATTTTTAAAAACGGTAATATTCTCAAGGTTATTCGTGATGGAAAAACATATACAGCGGAAGAGTTTAAGAAGTTAGCCACTTTGCAAACACAAACTAATAGTGGTGGCAGTGGTTCGACTGGACATGGTAGCGCAGGTATGGCTGGCGGTACAGTTGGTGTTGTAGGTGGCTCCAGTGGTACAATTGGCTCAGGTGGCTTAGGTGGCAATGGTGGTATTACTTATCCAGGTGATCCAAATTTTCATAGAAATGAAAACTAAAAGTTTTTAGTATTAACTTCAGTCTGCTAGAGTAGGCTGAAGTTAGCCGCTGTCGAGGTCTAGTTTATGCAAATATTAAAACATTGCCCGTATTGCAAGAAGAACATTTCATTATATAATCTGGTTATTAGTAAAGAGGCAAAGTGTTATCACTGTGGAGAGTTATTTGATTTTTCATGTAATTATCGCTTGGTTGCATTTGTATCTTTCATGTATGCTGCCACATATAAGATATTATTTATGAATCAAATATCTAGCAACTTTATAAATACCTCATTAGTAGTATTTCCAATATTATTGCTAGTTTATTTTTTCGTACGAATAGATAAAGTAAAGTTTTAACCTTTCAATTAAAGTATAAATGGTAATTAATATATTGCTTATAACAATTCATTGATTCTTATAGGTTTTTATAGGTCTATTGCTTTCTGTATTAGTAACAGTAAAACAAGCATTATATAATCTGTTCAAGCCTGAGATATGAACACTTAGGCTCTCCTAATACCACCAAGCCTTTATATCCAAGTGCCGCAAGTTTGATTTCGCAGGTCCATTTTTTATGCGCTTAAGCCAATTCTTCAAGTTAATCATGTATGCTAAATAGCAATAAGGTAAACCATTAAAAACCACCAGCAGACAATAAACGGACCACTATTCTTGACTACAAAAGGAGTGCATGGCGGCGTTACCGCATAGAAATGTTTATTCAAATTTAACCAGTAATAGGTGATGATCTAACACGATATTGTCCAAAAACTCGCCCATGAATCACTCTACACCATACTACCCGTGCTATTACACTATTCGCGGCTATTCTGAGGCGGTTTTCCCTTAAGATGAATCAAAGCTCTAGAGAACTGATTCAATTATGGTGATTAGCTGTGCTCGCAAGGCCGGAAAATGCGGGCTTTCAGATATACGCAGGGATTAACGGTATTAAGCGCTGCCATGGAGGTGACCGTCCGTGGCATGGTCGCTTATTCACATCCATGTGATCGCGACATTCGTATGTCCTATACAGCAGATGCCACGTTCGAGCATCCATGGACGGACTGGTTGCGTGTCACTGTAATGGCGGTGCTTAATCGCAAATGCATAATTGTAAGTAACTATTTTCGAAGTATATAATATCGTCACAGCCTTCTTTGCCAGTGAACCACCAGTCCAATTCTTCCCATGTTTAAAGCTTAAGATCTCTAAACGCTGGATTCCCGCTCAGAAGCGTTGCGGGAATGACGGTTTAAGCTGGATTCCCGCCCACAAGTATTGCGGGAATGATGGTTTAAATTGGATTCCCGCTCAGAAGTATTGCGGGAATGACGACTAGAGACAGTCTCCAATAAAGCACTGTCTCTTTTACCCTCATCATTAAATCTATTAACAATTCATCCATGTCCGTGTAGTTTAGGTAGCTTATAAAAACAACAATAGGCTATCGCTATGACTGTACCTTCAGTATCACCTGCTGTATCACTTTTTGTATCAAAACTATCTATTTCAAAATCGGCTATTTCAAAATCTGCTATCTCAACATCATCGATCCCAAGATCATTTGGGCTTAACTTTTCTGCAAACCAATCCCGTTTTTCCAAGACATTACTCGCTTCGGCTTTAGCCTTGAGCTTTATGGGCGCGGGTTTGAGTTCGGCGCAAGCGGCGACCAGTGCTATGCCGGATGCGGCTAAGTTTGCGGCGGGTGTGGAGCAAAAGGTGATCGACTGGCGCCGCGATTTACATCAACACCCGGAGTTATCTAATCGTGAGTTTCGCACCAGCAAGATTGTTGAAAAGCATCTGAAATCATTAGGTTTAGAAGTACAAACGGGTGTGGCGCATACGGGCGTGGTGGCAATCTTAAAGGGCGGAAAGTTGAAAGGTGGCAAGTCTGGTCCCTTGATTGCAATTCGGGCGGATATGGATGCTTTACCTGTGACTGAGGTGGTCGATTTGCCCTTTGCCTCTAAGGCGACCGACACTTACCGCGATCAAAAGGTGGGGGTGATGCATGCCTGTGGCCACGATACCCATGTGGCTATGTTGATGGGTGTGGCCGAGAACTTAGTCAAAGTGAAAGACAACCTCGCGGGCGATGTGATGTTTATCTTCCAACCCGCCGAAGAAGGTGCGCCAGAGGGGGAAGAGGGCGGTGCTAAGTTAATGCTAAAAGAAGGATTATTTGCGAAACGTAAGCCTGATCAAGTGTTTGGTATGCATGTGACCTCGAGTATGCCAAGCGGTATGATTGGCCTGCGCAGTGGCCCGGCGATGGCGAGTGAAGATTCCTTTACCATCAAAGTGAAAGGCCGCCAAACCCATGGCTCGCGCCCTTGGAATGGGGTCGATCCAATTGTCGCTGCGGCGCAAATTATCACTAACGTACAAACGATCGTCAGCCGTCAGGTGGATATCACTAAAGCCCCTGCCGTGGTGAGCTTTGGCGCGGTTAATGGTGGTATTCGCTCTAACATTATTCCCGATGAAGTCGAGCTGATAGGCACGATTCGCACCTTTGACCAGCCTATGCGTGCCGATATCAAAGTACGTTTAGCTGAAATCGCGGAATTATCTGCGAAAACCTTAGGTGCAACCGCGACTACAGAGATCCATCCTGGTTATCCCGTGGTGGTTAATAATCCCGAGTTAGTCGCCAGTATGCGTCCAGTGCTTGCCAGTGTTGTGGGCGATAAGATGCTGATTGAACCCGGGTTAATCACAGGTGCCGAAGACTTTTCTTATTACGCCTTAGAAACTCCGGGGATGTTTTTCTTCCTTGGGGTGACGCCAAAGGGCACTGATCCAGAAGCCGCGGCCAGCAACCATTCACCGGCATTTTATGTGGATGAAAGTGCGCTAAAAGTCGGGGTTGAGGCCATGACTAAAGTGGCTTTGACTGCACTTAATGGCCAATAAACTTAAGCTGCGTTATTCCGTCGGCTTTTCGGTATAACTTGAGCTTACAAAAAATCGGCGCTGGATAAGCATCCAGCGCTTGATTTGTTAATCATTATGCCCTCATATGTGAATTTTTACAGCAAGGAGCGAACAAGATGAAGCGCACGCTATCGGCTCTGGTGTTGGCCATGGGACTTTTTAATCCCCTAAGCCAAGCACAGGCCACCACGGCAGAAGACATTAAGAGTTTCACGCTAGATAACGGCATGAAAATCATGGTGCTAGAAGATGCCTCAATTCCCAATGCCAACATGTATTTATTTTGGAAAGTCGGTTCACGTAACGAAGTCCCCGGCATTACCGGTATTTCGCACTTTTTCGAACACATGATGTTTAACGGTTCGAAAAAGTACGGTCCAAAAATGTTCGACCGCACTATGGAAGCCGCAGGTGGTGCGAACAACGCCTATACCACTGAAGACATGACGGTTTATACCGATTGGTTCCCCGCCAATGCGCTCGAAACTATGTTCGACCTTGAGGCCGACCGTATCGCTAACTTAGATATCAACCCCGAAATGGTGGAAAGCGAGCGTGGCGTAGTGCAGTCGGAGCGCTCCACAGGTTTAGAAAACTCTAACTGGAATGCCCTCGAAGGTGAAATCAAAGGTGTGGCCTTTTTAGCCCATCCTTATTCTTGGTCGGTGATCGGCCACGAGTCGGATATCGCCGCTTGGTCGCTGGAAGATTTAGTCCAGTACCATAAAACCTATTACGCGCCGAACAATGCCGTGGTCGTAATTGCCGGCGATGTAAAACTTGCCCAAGTAAAAGCCTTGGCAGACAAGTACTTTGCGCCTATTCCGGCACAAACTCCGCCTAAAGCGATTCGTACCGTTGAGCCTGAGCAAAAGGGCGAGCGCCGTACTTTTGTGCAAAAGGCCTCGGTCAGCACACCGAATGTGATGCTGGCGTACCATATTCCGGCGGCGACTCACGCGGATTTTTATGCGCTGGATTTATTAAGTTCGATTCTAAGCCAAGGTAATAGCTCGCGTTTATATCAAGCGTTGGTGGATAAGCAAGTTGCTTTAGAAGCGCAAACCTATATGCCGATGTCGGTCGATCCTAACCTCTTCTATGTGATGGGCGTTGCCACGCCTGAGGTGAAAGCCTCGACGTTGGAGCGCGCGCTGATTGAGCAAATCGATGCGATTGCGACGAGTGGCGTGACCCAGCAAGAACTGGATAAAGTCAAAAATATCAAGTTGATGGATTTTTATCGTGCGATGGAAACCATTAATGGTAAGGCCAACACCATAGGCACCTATGAGATGTATTTTGGCAGTTACGACAAGCTATTTAATGCGCCTGAAGCCTATAACAAGGTGACGAGCGCAGATATTCAACGAGTTGCCCAAACTTATTTACGTAAATCGAATCGCACTGTGGCTGTGCTGGCGGCAACCGAGGAGTCCTCTCAATGAAATCGATAGCAATGAAATCAACCGTAGTGAAATCAACAGTAGTGAAATCAGCTGCAATGAAATCACTCATGGCGGTATCACTCGGCAAACCTTCTAAGTTAATGGCCGCATTAGCCCTAGGCACAAGTTTAGCCTTAGCGGGTTGTGCTACGACATCGGCGCCAAAACGTGTCGAAACTGGCAGCTTTGTGATGCCAAGTTACGATAAGTTTGTATTAGATAACGGTTTAACTCTGTACTTAATGCCCCAGCGCGAAGTGCCGTTAATCACCTTAAATGCCGTGGTACGTGCTGGCGCAGTCAATGACACTACCGCAGGTGTAGCGCAGATGACCGCCGAAGGTTTGCTCCTCGGTGCGGGTGGTAAATCTAAGGCGGATATCGAGCAGCAAGTGGATTTTCTCGGCGCAAGTTTAGGTGCCGAAGCCGATAAAGAAGGCAGTTATCTTGCCGCCGATTTTATGGCGAAAGATACCGATGTGATGCTGGGTTTATTTAGTGCCGCGATGTTAACCCCAGACTTTGATGCCGCCGAGTTCGATAAGCTTAAGCAACGCTCTATTGCAGGGTTGCAGCAAGATAAAGAAAGCCCACGGGCGGTGATTGGTCGCTACTTCGATAAGCTGGTATTTGGTGCCCATCCCTATGGTAATGCGGCTTCTGGCAACAGCGATTCCCTTGAGCAAGTGACAGTGTCGCAGCTGCGAGCCTTCCATAAGAGCTACTATCAACCCGCCAATACGGCTATTACCGTTGTAGGTGATTTTGATGTCGCGGCGATGAAGGCCAAGCTAACCCAGACTTTTGGCCAGTGGAAAGGCAGCGAAAAGTTAGTGCAGCCTGACTTAAACCAAGGTTTACCTCAGTTGACCGAGGCCAAAGTCCTGCTGGTGGATAAACCCGATGCAATCGAAACCACCTTTGTGATCGGTGGTTTAGGCATTAGTCGTGATAACCCAGACTATGTGGGGCTGACAGTAGTGAATACCATTTTAGGTGGTCGTTTTACCTCTTGGCTGAACGACGAACTGCGGGTAAATGCTGGTTTAACCTATGGCGCACGCTCAGGTTTTAGTCCTTATACCGATTCGGGTGTGTTTACTATTAGCACTTTCACTAAGACGGAAACCACTCAAGAAGCGATTGATCTAGCACTGAAAACCTATGCTCGTTTATGGGAGAAAGGCGTAGATCAAGCCACCCTTGATTCGGCTAAGGCCTATGTTAAAGGTCAGTTCCCGCCTAAGTTTGAAACCTCAGGCCAATTGGCAGGACTCTTATCTGGCATGTATCTCTACGGCTTCGATGATAAGTTTATCAATGAGTTCCAAGCAAAAGTGGATGGCTTAACCTTAGAAGAAACCCAAAGGTTAGTGAAAACTTACTTCCCGCAGAAGGACTTGCAATTTGTGCTGATTGGCAACGCCAGTAAGGTTGCGCCAATCGCCGCTAAGTATGGCAAAGTGCAAACCGTCGATATTAAAGCCACGGGATTTGGCCAATAGGCCAAGTCATTTAACACTAAGGTGTTAGCTTAGGCTTTGGCTTAAGTTAACCCATTAAAAAGGTCTGCATTGCAGACCTTTTGTTTTTTGGCCATAGTAAGCGGACTTATACCGTTGTTTAGTGGACGGTTATGGGGGGATAAATGGGATTTAAGCAAAGTTATCGGCGATTCATCATCGGCTTAGGGATAGTCATTGGACTTATCGGCTTGGTTTCCTTTTCGACCTTAGCCGCTAAGGTCAGCTTTAACGAGTTTTGCCCAAAGTTTGTCGGTCAATGGGCGGGAGATGCTGCCAAGGCGGGGGAACCCCCTAGGCAAGTCATAGTGAATGGCTTTTGCTCCCATGATCAGCGCCAGTTGATCCTCTCTGTGAGTGTCGGCACGCGTGCTCCCTACAGCGAGACTTGGTGGTTTAGGGAGCAGGGCGAGCAAGTGCTATTGACCTATTACGATGGAGTCTCGCAGGAAAAGCAGCAACTCTTTAGTTTATATCAACAAAATGGGGATTATTCCCTGTTGGGCGAGGGAGTCGTGAATGCTCGCTCTGCCTTGATTCAATTGTTGTTCGAGGCAAAATCGTCCCAAGGGGCATGGCAGTGGACGCAAAATATCCAATATTTGGACGACGATATTGACCGCTATCAGCTATTTCGCGGGATAGAAATGACGCCCATCGCGCCATCTCATTAAGCCGACTCATTTATACCCGAACGGGCAGTTTTGATTATGTAGTACAACCTTAACTGGATACCCATGCAATTCAATTCTGAGCGTGGTAGTGATACTCAAAGACAAGCATTTTTAGTCAGTACTTGTTATAAATAATTTTCAGCTTTTTCTTAAGCTCTTTGGCTGGCCGACTCCTGTTGAGCACAAAAATACTAATAAGCAAACTCGGGACATACAAAAATAGAACAGCCCCTGCAAATGCGTTTTTAGCTTCGGGAGATATAGCTACGATAACTAACGTTACTGATAACAAAATACAGCACCACACCATCCTAGAGATGAAACCCTCTACCGTGTGAATGATCTTTAAACTACGCGAATAACAATACAGAGAAAAGCAAAAAATACCCAAAAGTATTAATGCCTTATCTATATTTCCTTGAATCAGACAATAAAGAATAAAACCTGGCATCAATACTGGTATCAAAGTGATTAAGGTGTAATTTCTCTCAAACGCTCGATTACTCAAATAACACCTCAATGACTTATAACGCCCAGCTCACGCGCCGGTTTGGAGCCGCAAAGCGGCGGAAAGCCAGTCGCTGTGCAGCCGATTGTGTACGCCCAGCATGGGCATGAACTAATGAGGTGAAAGTCCTCTGTAGGAAGGTCACCGTTCAATAACATCCTGTTATTAAACGTTAACTACTAGCGAATGGCAAGGGCTTATCCGCGAGGATTGGTCTGAAGGAAGCCGCTAGCAAATTTGCGAGCTGATGAACAAGAACATCATATGAGGCGCGGCAGGCATCGATGGCATGACCATAATAAATCCAGCGACCATAATAAATCCAGCCACCCATTTTAAATTAATAACATAATGCACTTTCTGTTTGCCTACAACTTGTCCGAGTCAAAATGGCTTAAGTAAGAACCATCAACAGTCGTAGGGACTGCATGTAAGACAATAAATTGCGCTAATTCCTTAAAAAAGGGTGTCTTTCAGACGAGGTAATTCGTCCCATAGTGATTGGGAGTTTTTGTAAAGGACGGCTTTCGGAATGTTATAAGCCGTTGTCAGTTGCTGTGAAAGTGCTGGCAGCATTTAGCAAAGTGCCGTCGTCGCTTTTCGAGATGTTCGCAGTAATCTGTCAGTTCTTGCAAGGTTCCTACTGGGCCATGAAATAACTTGCCAAAATCTGTGGTCAGTTTAAGCCAATTGTCATGGGGGATATTTAATCTGTTCAGTATCTTGGCGCTACTTTTGCTGATGCATCCACGTTTATCGTTGCGAATAATTCGGCCTGTATCATCTACCAATTGAAGGTAATCCATTAATGAAAACGTAATGCCATTGGGTTGGTTGTCGCACTCGTTCCCAATAAAAGGAAGGAGATTGCTGGGCTGCTCACCTTTTAATGCAGCCCGAATGCGTAGTTGAATGCTGGTATGGTCGGATTGTTCTAGTGTATCAGCCAGTTGCGCTCTAATCGGATTCAAATCAACGTAGGTCATACAGGCTAACACGGCGGATTCATCGAGTAGGGCTTGGGATTTGAACCGCCCCTCCCAGAAGCGACCTGTGCAGTTATCTTCTTGATTTGCTTGTCTTGCAATCGGTTCGTTGAGGCAGCGCATAAACCATGAAATATCACATAATCGACTGCGATAAATGGCAATTGAATGCTTTAATCGGTTGACCTCATGGGCCTCAATTAACTCACCTTTGGCGAATTTGTGTGTTAATTCATCACCTTTAAATAGCTTATGCCACTGCTCAAGCACTTCGCGGTCTGTCCAACGGTTTGCAGTCTCGATATCGACTCGTAGCACCACATGTAGATGATTGGACATTACGGCAAAGGCCGCGACATCAATCGCGAAAACCGCTTCAAGTTCAAATAATAATGACTCTACCCAAGCACGGCGATGGTCATAGTTTTTACCCGAATAGGTATCATCACCACATAAAAACGCTCGCCGCACCACGCGACTATAGCAATGGTAATAGGGAGTGTCTTCAAGGCTTATCTGAGTTCTGCGAGGGCGCGGCATACAAACCTCCTTGTTTAATGCTTAACCAAAGCATAGTCGAAGGTTAACTACCGCGCTATTAAGGTTGGGTGTCCAACTTTAAAACCGTCCAACTTTAAAAACTTTCGGAGTTGATGGCTTAGTGATTGAAAAATTGGCTGGTTAAGTCCAGCCTAATCCACTTAAGCATCACTACGCATTAAACCGCGCCTTCAAACCCGAGCTGACGCCATGCTTCGTAGCTGATAATTGCCACCGCATTTGACAGATTCAAACTTCGGCTGGTGGCCGCCATTGGAATACGCAGTCTCTGTTCAGTCGGGATCGACTCGATAATCGCCATCGGTAAGCCGCGGGTTTCAGGGCCAAATAACAGCACATCATCCTTGGCAAAACTGAGTTCAGTGTGAGGGCGACTGCCCTTAGTGGTACAGGCCATAATGCGTTTGCCTGCCATGGCTTCGAGGAAGGCATCGAAGTCTTTATGGCGAGTCACATTGGTTAAGTCGGCATAATCTAAACCAGCACGACGCAGTTTTTTCTCTTCTAGATCAAAGCCTAATGGTTCAATCAGATGCAGTTGGCTGCCGTTGTTTGCGCAAAGGCGAATGATATTACCCGTGTTAGGTGCGATTTCTGGCTCATAGAGTGCGATATGGAACATGCTGGCCCGCCTGTGAAAAATGACGCCCGATTATACGGCAAACAAGACTTAAGCGCAGCTCTGCGTGCGCATAGCTAAAGCGGCATAAACGCCAGTCCATTTTTCTTTTCTCCGTATTAACCTTATCTCAGCACTTGCCTGTTTTATTCTCTCAAAGTAATATATCTTAATATCAAGATACTTTTTAAGAAGTCATTATGACGTTTGTGATTGCATTACTCGCCCCGGTGTTTTGGGGGACCACCTATGCACTGGTGAGTCTTTACTTACAGGATATGTCGCCCTACTGGGTGGCGGTTTGGCGCGCGCTGCCTGCTGGGATATTGTTGCTGATGCTGCGCCCACGTTTACCGACGCTGGCATGGTCTAAATTAAGCTTGCTGGCGTTTTGTAATATTGGCGCCTTCTTCGCGCTGCTGTTTATTGGCGCCTATCGACTACCCGGCGCCGTCGCGGGTACGCTGGGGGCGACATTGCCATTAATCTTTTTGATCCTCGCTTGGCTGATTGATAAAAAACGCCCGGGGATGAAGTGGCTACTGCTCGGTTTAATGGGCCTCGGTGGAGTGATTTTATTGCTGAATCCCTCGGCGGATCTCGACCCGATTGGTGTCCTGTGTATGCTCAGTGCGACGACTCTGATTGCCTTTTCTTCCCGCTGGATGCAGCGCTGGGATGTGGGCGACTTTTTAGTGCTCACCGCCTGGCAATTACTCTTGGGGGGATTGATGTTGATCCCGCTGGCTTGGTTTATGGCGGGGCCGCCACAGATACCGAGTATGGATGTGGTTCCATCGTTAATTTGGCTAGTAACAGCCAATACCGCGGTGGCCTATTGGGCTTGGCTCTGGTCAATGCGAAATTTAGGGCCAGAAATCATGGGGATGGTGGCTTTAGTCAATCCCGTGGTTGCCGTATCATTAGGCGTATTGATTGTGGGTGAAACCTTAGATATGCGCCAATGGGCGGGGATTTTAGTGATTTTACTGTCTCTGTTGCTGATGAAATTACCGCAAAACCTGAGGTGGAATCCCTTAAAAGCGAGGGGGTAAATGTTAAAACGCTTAGGCTTAAACTTACTGCCTTTACAGGAATCCTCCTCGCAGAGCAGAGCGTGACAGCCGTTGCGATGCGGCTGCATTTAAGTCATAAATGGTGACGGGAGCTGATTATTAACGGAGTCCATGCCTCGCTCCCTAACTAACTTCTGCGCCAGTGTTTAGCCAAGCTTGTAACTTGGGCAAAATCGCCTGTCCATCGGCTAACCCTTGGTGATATACGACGGTCACTTTATCGATATTGCGGTCAAGTCGCGAGAGATTAAGCGGCGCAGCAGGGCAGATCACAAAGGTATTATTCGCTGCAACAGCTTGGTCTAACTCGGTTAATGCTTGATTATAAACTCGGTGACGCTCACTTAACGCATGGGCAACTGCGGGGTAGCGTTTATAGACTTTACGGGCTAACCAATTCATTTTCATCGCAGATTTTTGGTAATGCTGATCTTGAGTCAAGATCACCACTTGGCGTGCGTAACCATCTTTGCGTGATTGCGCTAACGGTATCGGTTCGCCGATGCCGCCATCGAGGTAATGGTGTTGGTTAATCACGCTGGGTTTAGACATAAAAGGCAGGCTAGAGGAGGCGATAAGCACGTTGAGCAATTTGTCGTGCTCCTGAAAATCTGCCATGCCAAAGTAATCGGTTTGTCCTGTTTGGCAGTTAAATGCCCCGACCTTAAACTCGGTTCCGCTGGTTAAAAAGGTTTTAAAATCAAAAGGCAGTAACTCATAGGCCATGCGCTTATAGGTAAAATCGGTATTGACGTAGTTACCCGTGGCTAACAAATAACGAAGCCCCATGTAGCGTTTATCCCGCAGATATTGCTGCTGGATTTTTAAATTGCGGCCAAACTGGCGTGAGACATAAGAAGCGGGATAAATCGCCCCCGCCGACACGCCAATCACATAGGGGAAGTACAGTTGCTGCTGCAAAAAAGCGTCTAATACGCCGGCGGTATAAATTGCCCTCAGGCCACCGCCCTCTAACACTAAGGCCACATCTTGCATTGAGTTACTACTGTTTAATCAAATGGATAGAACAGCATACTCCAGCTTGATACAGAAATGAATGCGGAATAGGTGATGGATGATTTCAACTGAGGTTGTGCAAGCTAACGGCTCCTAACCTGAGCTTGTCAGGATGTCATACTCCCTGCGCCCATTGCGGTAGCACTCAAGATCACTTAGTCATCCGGTTTACGGATAAAGAGGATGCTGAAATTTTGCTTTGGCGTGAACTGCTTTTGCTGGGATTCAAAGGGTAGCAATAAAAGGCTAGGCGCGGCGAGCAAGCTCAATGGCTGCGGCAATAGCATTGCGCGCCTGCGGGCTATTCTTCCAGCACGTCGTGCGCAGCATGCTGGCGACTAAGTTGGCGATATCCTCGACTTCATGCTCGGCTAACTGCGCGAGTGAGCTGATGCCGATTTCTTCAAAGCGTTTAATTACGGTAGGGCCAACGCCCTTCACGGCCAGTAGTGCTTGTCTTTCTTGATCAGTAAAACCCATAACGAATACTCCTTTATTACTGGGTGATTGGCTCATGCATGAGTTGTGGCAAGAATAGCCTGAAATGGCGCTAACAAAAAGGCCCATCATGGGCCTTTAGTGGTTTAACTTATGCTTACATATCACAGGGTTTGAGTGGTTTACGTAACTGGGCACGCACGTTATCCATACCGGCGTAAAACTCCTTCATCATCAACAGCCCCATCATCTTACCGTTATCTGTGATGATCAGATTGTCGGGATCGGTTGGGTCGTTTTTGATGGCGCCAATCAGCTTCATCGAGGTCATTTCCTTGAACAAGGCCCAGTCTAGATTGACCCCAAAGGTCTCGCGGAAATACTTGCGTGATAGGCGGCCCGAGAACATCCCCAGCAGGAAGCGATATTGCATCACATCCTTTTTGTTGTAGTTCTTTTGTTGCTCAACGCCCATCTTGCCCGCGGCGATCCGATCTTGGTATTTACGCAGTGAGAAAGTGTTCACATAAAGCGTGTCATTTAAGAAGCTAAATGAGCCTGATCCGACCCCTAAATACTCATCATAGTCGATCACATATTCGTCGAAGCCTTCATCGTTAGCCTTGCCAAATGCCCATGCAGATAACTGATTATATTGGCCATTTAGACTGTTCAAAATCTGGCGATACTGGTTGGCCATATCCGCCTGCGGTGCTGCCAGCTTACCCTTAACACTCTTACGGGTTTGATGGGTGATCATCAGCGGATAGGTGGTGATTTGTCTTGGATCTAAACGCGAGGCCATATCTAAATCGTGCTGGATCACTGCTTCGGTTTGTCCGCGGAAGCCAAAAATCAAATCGACATTGATAATGGGGAACAGCTCTTTGGCTGTCATGATCTTGTCAAAGGTTTGCTGGCCGGTGCCGAATTTTTCCAGCCGATCGGTCATCTTTAAAATATCGTCGTTAAAGCTTTGTACGCCGATGGACATGCGATCCACTAGACCCTTGAGTTGCTTAAAGCCTGGACTGTCTAAATGCTGTGGATCAGACTCGCAGGAGACTTCTTTAATGCTTGGGAATAAGGTTTTGGCATGCTCAATAGTTCGGGCGAGTTCGTCTTCTAATACTGTGGTGGTGCCACCACCAATATACATAGATTCAAAGTCATAGCCGAGGGCTTTGACCATCTCCATCTCTTTACGCAGGGAGATAAAATAGGCGCGCGCCTTGTCCTCCTTGAACATAAAACGGTGGAAGGTGCAGTAGGAGCACAGGGTATGGCAGAAGGGGATATGGGCGTACAACATGTACTTTTTGCCTTCTACGGGCGCGGGCATCATTTCTGCGGAAAGCGTATCGAGGCGAAGATTCTTATCGACATAGTATTGCATGACCCGTTCCATCGAGCCGAGCATCCAGTTAGGGACGGTAATATTCGCTTGATAAGGCGTTGCGAGCGCGCCGCTGAGCGTTTGAATAACTGAAGACATAACGATTCCTATCTGAGAGTGCTAACCGTAAACACCGAAATTGCTTTAGGTAATTCACGACCACCTAGCGCAATTAGATTATCTCGTATGTAAAAAGCAAAACGTGAACTGGTTATAAGTTACGGTTTCCTAACAAGGAAATCACGGCCTTTTTGTTAAGCAGATCATGTTTTAGTGAATGTGGATGCATATTTGCAGAGGTTTTTTGAGGGTTTCTAATTGAATTTGAGCGATTAATTGAGCTGGCCACGCGAAAACATGACATTGTGAAAGTAACCTTTTACCTATGGGTACTTTGGCTTGTGCATAGGGAGTCAGGCTGTCATTATCCCTGCGGCAATGGTTTGATAAAAGGACTCACCCCTTGGTAAATATCCACCGCTTTTTTCCGTTATTCGCCCTGCTCGGGGCGGGAACCGCATATCTTATGCCCGCTTGGTTTAGCACATTTAAAACCAGCATAGTGCCATTGCTGATAGTCATCATGCTATCCATGGGATTGACCTTAAATTTACGGGATTTTGCTAATGCATTCAAACAGAAACGAGCCGTAATCACAGGCTTGATTTTGCAATTTACCCTGATGCCCTTAGGCGCCTTAGCCATCAGTTTACTGTTGGGGCTCGATAGGGAACTGACTATCGGCATGGTGCTGGTGGGGAGCGTGGCGGGCGGCACGGCATCGAATGTGATCTGCTATTTGGCCAAGGGCGATGTGGCCTTATCTATCACTATGACGGCGCTTTCGACCCTGACGGGTGTTGTCCTCACGCCGTTGATTATTGAGCTGTTAATTGGTGAGATGGTCGCCATTCCTTTAATGGATATGTTAGTCAGCCTAGTTAAAATTGTGCTTATCCCTGTGACTGTGGGCCTAGTGTTGAATCACTTCTTTAAGCCGCAGGTGGCTAAACTTGCTCCGGCGTTACCGCTGATTTCGATAGTGGCGATTGTGCTGGCCATCAGCATTATTGTGGCCTTAAATGCTGGGCAATTTGCCCAAGTTGGGCCTGTGATTTTACTCGCGGTATTTTTACATAATGGCTTGGGACTCGTCCTAGGTTATATGTGCTGTCGCTTGCTGGGCTTTAACCATACAGTGTGTAAAACCATTTCAATTGAGGTGGGGCTGCAAAACTCCGGCCTCGCTACCGCTTTATGTATTAAGTTTTTTAGCCCACTCTCCGCCGTCCCCGGCGCGATTTTCTCGATTTGGCATAATCTATCCGGCGCCATACTAGCAGGGTATTGGGCCAGTTTAGAGAAGAAAGAGAGCCGTTGATATTAGCCAAAGCATCTCTTAGCCGACAAAACTAGACCGTAAGGCTGCATACTGATGCTTAAGCTGTTAGCGCCTATGTTTTCTACCATTCCCTCTCCATGTGATCAGAAGGGCAATTGCCCACCATCAACATGTAAAGCAGCTTTTATTTAGCTGTTTTTACTTCGTTTAATTTTACAACTGTGTATGAATTTGACTTATATCACACAACACAAATACCAATGTAAATGATAACGATTCTTAATTGATGTTAAGGTTGTTTTAATATAAATTGGCGGCACTTTTAATTAACACCTTTCTATCAATCACAGCGAGTTCGAGGACTTTCATGGAACACAGGGCGTTTAAGAAAAATATAATTGCCGCAATTATGTCGAGTTTAGCCATTTCATCGGCCTATGCCGCAGTGGATGCTGAATCTAGCGAACCAATTGAAAGAATTACTGTTTATGGTGAAAAAATTGAGCGCAGTTTAAAGGATACTACCTCCTCGGTATCTGTGATTGATAAGGATGCACTCGATAGCGGCCAGTACCAGTCTACCTCGGATGCCTTATCTGAGGTGCCGAACGTGGTGGTGCTCTCGGGGTCTGTACCCGATATTCGGGGTGTTTCAGGTAATGGTTCAGCCTCTGGATTTAACTCTTTTACCGGTGGTGCTCGAGCACGGGTGTCTACACTGGTGGATGGTGTTGCCGAGCCTTTTGTTGCCGATCTCACCGGTGACACTGGCCTATGGGATATTCAACAAATTGAAGTGTTCCGTGGTCCGCAGTCCACCATCAATGGTCGTAACAGCATTGGCGGTACTGTGTTTATTAAAACCGAAGATCCGACCTTCGATTGGCAAGGAGCGGCCCGGGTTGGTTATCGCGATCAAGATAACTTTATCGATAGCGCCGTTATGCTCTCGGGTCCGATCCTCGATGATGAATTGGCATTTAGGGTGAGTGGGCAAAATGTGACGGGTGAAACCTACAATAAAGGTTTTGAATATGAAACCAATCCCGCCACCTTTGACCAAAATGAACTGATCACCAATCGCTGGCGCGGCAAATTCCTGTGGCAGCCGAGTGCGATTGAGGACCTAAAAGTGCTCTACAGCTTTTCATACAATGATGAGAAAGGTGACTCTGGGCGTAACTATTTTACCGGCGATGATCCCTGGGCTTACAAGCCTATTTTCCAGCGTTATATCGAGACTAAATCCACGACCCACTCAGTGAAAGCGGATTATGACCTCGGGGAAGGGCGAGCCTTAGATCTTATCGTCGCCTATATGGATTATGACTGGGGCTTTGAATCCTATGAGGCGCTCGTCACTGCCCAGCAATATGTGGATATGAACGACGAGAGTTACACTGTTGACGGCAAATACAGCTTTGGCCTAAAAGATAAGGATTTCAACGGTTTTGTTGGGCTAGCCTATTTCAAGCGTAGCCAAGATTTTGGGAGCACCGGCAGCTCAGTCTACAGTGGTGATGATAGTAGTAAGTCAATGTCGGTATACGGTGAAGTGACCTATGGCCTCGCCGAGTCACTTTGGCTTACTGTGGGCGGGCGCGTGATGCGCGAAGAGCAGTTGCGTAATTTCACTATGCTATACCGAGGCAGCCAGCTTGAAGAGAAACTCGATGACGCTAGCACAGTGACCTTGCCTAAATTGGTTTTACAATATGCTCTCAATGAGAATACGACCTTAGCGGCCAGCGTGCGTCGTGGTTATAACTCGGGCGGCGGTGCACTGTCGTTAGCCGAAAGTGAGTATTACTACTACGACGAAGAGTACGTCAATACCTATGAACTCAGTAGTCGCAGTTCATTTGCCAATGGCGATGTTAACTTAAGTGCCAACCTCTTCTACAACGATTTTGATGGTTATCAAGCGTCTAACAGCGCACGTAAAATCACTAATATCGATAAAGCCGTCAGTTACGGTATTGAGGCTGAATTTAGCGCCATGCTCACCGAAAACCTGCAGTTCATTTCGGGCGTAGGTTTGCTCGATAGCGAAATCAAAGAGGCGGATCCAAGCTATGGTGACATTATCGGTAATCAGCTGAACTCAGCGCCGCATGTGACCGCCAATGCGGGCTTAAAATATTGGTTGGGTGATGCGTTTTCCTTTGGTTTTTCAGGCCATTATGTTGGCGAATATTTTGCGGATATCAATAATACCGAATCACGGGTGGCTGGCGATTATGTTGTTGCCCGCTTAAGCCTCGATTACCAAACCGATAGCTGGAGAATCAGCGGCTTTGTAAATAACCTATTTGATGAACAAGCCATGACAGTGAATGAACCCCCAAGCAGTACTTATACCGATGGCTATGCGGCGATTATCGACCCAAGAAATATCGGTGTCTCTGTGATGTATCGCTTCTAACCGCACGATTTAACACACTTATTTTACCCATAAAAAAACCTCCACAGCATGCTGTGGAGGTTTTTTGTTTTTAGCGACTTTTACTCTTTATATTTCAAAGTGCCGTTGGCTTTGATTTCGTCAAACCACAGGTTGTGATGTTGGCTTGCCCAGTTTTCATCACAATAACCAGACACCATACACTCCATACCGCCTTCTGACATCACGGTTGCCATGAAGATGTGCACGATAGAGAAAGCGCAGATCACGATAGCGCTCACTGAGTGCAGTACCAGTGCGATCAAGCTTAAGGTACGGCTTGGTTCGAAAAGATTTGGGAACAGTAACAACATGCCCGAGGCTGAAATCACTAATCCAAACAGGGCAAAGGCCCAGAACCACATTTTCTCACCAGCGTTAGCAAAACCTGCGTCAGGGTGCTTACCTTTGAAGGGACCAAAGTTGATGTAACCACCGACAACCAGGAACCACTTCACATCGTACATTTTTGGCAGCTGGTTCTTCGTCCATAACACTGTCATCAATGCCCAGCCGAGCATAAACGGAATCGCCATCACATCGTGGATTTGCTTAGCGCCATAAACGATGGCTTCCCAGATGCCTTCGCCTAACCAAGGTTGGAAGAAGAAACGACCCGCTAATAAGGTTAAGCCCGTTAAAATCAACATTAAGCACGGGATCGCGCCTAACCAGTGGATTGAAACGTCAAACTTTGACCAGCGATGCACTAGTTTGCCCGAAAAACCATGGTGTAGCTTGGAGATGCCGTTCACCTTGATAAATAAGACAAAGATAATGATCATGCCGAATAACGCCGCCATTAAGGCCGGCGCCAACCAGTCGCTACGCAGCTTCAGCACACGCAGATCATAGGTATTGATCGGCTGTGCGTGGAACTCGCTTTGGGAGGTAGTGTATCCCGTGGCGCCGTCCTTCAGCTGTGCCCAAATTTGGGCATCAGAGGCTTGAGGTTGGAGCGCCTGTTCATCACCACCATTGGCTAGACACACGGCACTAAACAGCAGTGCTATGGCTAAACCTATGTGTTTGAACCATTTGTTCATCATACATCCTCTCTCGCTTAGTGGCGCCTGCTAGCAGGCGCCAAGCTAAGTCTGTGGACAGATCCTGTGACCTGAATTAATTCCAAGCCGCGTTTTTAGCGCCACGGTAAGCCACACGCTCACGGAAGATGCTAGAAACCACTTCTGCATCACCCGCTAACAGGGCCTTAGTCGCACAGAGTTCTGCGCACATTGGCAGTTTGCCTTCGGCAATACGGTTTGAACCGTACTTCTGGCGCTCTGCCTCTGAGTGGTTTTCTTCTGGGCCGCCGGCACAGAAGGTACATTTATCCATCTTACCGCGGCTACCAAAGGCACCTTTTTTCGGGAACTGTGGTGCGCCAAATGGACAGGCGTACAAGCAGTAACCGCAACCAATACAGGCATCTTTGTTGTGTAGCACTATGCCGTCTTCGGTTTTGTAGAAGCAGTTTGCTGGGCAAACCGCCATACATGGCGCGTCGGAGCAATGCATACAGGCGACAGAGATTGAGGCTTCACCGGGTTGACCATCGTTGATAGTCACCACGCGGCGGCGTTGGATACCCCACTCGAGAGCGGAGTCGTTTTCGTTTTTACATGCGGTGACACAGCCGTTACATTCGATGCAGCGCTTGGTATCACACAAAAATTTCATTGTAGCCATAGTGGCAATTCTCCTAGCTTAAGCTGCACTTATGCTTTAACGATCTGACAGAGCGACGCTTTGGTTTCCTGCATCTGAGTCACAGGATCATAACCATAGGTCAGTGCCGTGTTAGCGGATTCACCGATAACGTAAGGCACTGTGCCCTCAGGGTAGTTAGGCGCTAAGCTTTCACCGTGCATCACACCCGCAAAGTGGTATGGCATAAAGGTCACACCCGGTTTAACCCGTGGCGTTACCAGAGCTTGTACTTTAATGCGGCCACCTTCGGCGCCCTCTAACCACACAAACTCGCCGTTGCGAATACCGCGGTCGGCAGCATCCGCTGGGCTTATTTCAACAAACATTTCCTGTTGAAGCTCAGCCAGCCATGGGTTAGAACGAGATTCTTCACCACCACCTTCGTATTCCACTAAACGACCAGAGGTCAGTACCAGTGGGTATTTGCCGCTTAAGTCTTTGTCTTGGATAGACTTGTACAGTGTTGGCAGACGGTGTACCTGCATATCGTCGTAGGTTGGGTACTTGGATACTAAGTCACGACGTGCTGTGTATAACGGCTCGCGGTGAACTGGTACTTGATCAGGGAAAGTCCAAACGATACAACGGGCTTTGGCGTTACCAAAGGGAATACAGCCGTGTTTGATTGCCACGCGCACGATACCGCCTGATAAGTCGGTCTTCCAGTTGCGGCCTTCGGCTTCGGCTTTTTCTGCCGCAGTCAGATCATCCCACCAACCGAGTTGCTTGAGCAGCTTGTCGGTAAATTCTGGGTAACCGTCTTGGATCTCGGCACCTTTAGAGAAAGAGCCTTCAGCCAGCAGGTTTTTACCATTGTATTCAACACCATAACGAGCACGGAAGTTACCACCACCGTCTTTAACGTGTTTGGATTGGTTATACAGAATTTGGGTTCCAGGGTGTTTCGCCTCAGGTGTACCCCAACATGGCCAAGGTAAACCATAGGTTTCACCCTTCGCTGGGCCGCCAGCGGCCTCGAGCGTCTTATTGCTGAAAGTGCCCCAGTTTTGGGTGTGCAGCTTGATACGCTCTGGGCTTTGGCCTGTCATACCGATAGTCCACATGCCGCGGTTGATTTCGCGGGTGATGTCTTCGATAACGGGTAAGCCGTTTTCTTTGGCGATACGTTTAGTGTATTGCTCGGCGATACCGAGTTTTTGCGCTAAACGGTACATGATTTCGATGTCGGTTTTTGACTCGAATAAAGGTTGGATAACCTGCTCACGCCATTGGATAGAACGGCCTGAGTTAGACACTGAACCTTGAGTTTCAAACTGAGTCGCAGCAGGTAACAGATACACGCCATTCTTACGACGGTGCATCACACCCGCCATCGTTGGGAATGGGTCGACAACCACAACTGTGTCCATCTTGTCTAAGGCATCACGCACTTCACGTTGACGGGTTTCAGTGTTGACCGATTGACCCCAGAAGAAGGCCATACGGATATTGTCTTTCTGTGCCAGTTTGCTCTTGTCTTCTAACACGCCATCGTGCCAGCGAGAACAAGGAATACCGGGTGTAGTCATAGGATCTTTGCCTAAATAGGCGTTTTGATCGAAACGGCTCTTCACCCACTCCATATCCAGATCCCACACATGGGTCCAGTGAGTCCAAGCGGCAGAGGTTAAACCGTAGTAGCCTGGCAGGTTGTCGAATAACAGACCTAAGTCAGTCGCGCCCTGTACGTTATCGTGACCACGGAAAATGTTAGTACCGCCGCCAGAAACGCCCATGTTGCCTAGGGCTAATTGCAAAATACAGTAAGCGCGGGTGTTCGCGTTACCGACGTGGTGTTGAGTACCACCCATACACCAAATAACGGTACCTGGACGGTTTTCAGCCATCAGTTTAGCCGCTTGATAAACATCGGCTTCACTCACACCAGTGATATTCGCCACTTCTTTAGGTGGGAATTTTTTCGCTTCTTCACGGATAGTTTCCATCTCGAATACGCGCTGTTGGATAAAGGTCTTATCTTCCCAACCGTTTTCGAAAATATGCCATAACATACCGTAGATAAAGGGAATGTCGGTACCTGGGCGGATCGCGCAGTGCAGATCTGAGTGCGCCGCAGTGCGGGAGAAACGGGGATCAACGACGATGATTTTCGCGTTGTTTTTCTCTTTGGCGATCAGAATATGTTGCATAGAAACTGGATGTGCTTCCGCTGGGTTGGCCCCGATCAGGAAGATAGCATTGGCATTCTGAATGTCGTTGAATGAGTTAGTTTGCGCACCGTAACCCCAAGTGTTAGCAACACCGGCTACCGTGGTAGAGTGACAAATACGAGCCGAGTGGTCGATGTTGTTTGTACCCCACATGGCCGCCAGTTTGCGGTACATATAGCAGCCTTCGTTAGAGAACTTAGCGCTACCCATGAAGTACACTGAGTCTGGGCCGGATTCTTTACGAATGTTGAGCATTTGGTCGCCCACTTCGTTAATCGCATCTTCCCAAGAGATTTTTTTCCACTTGCCATCAACCAATTTCATTGGGTATTTCAGGCGTTTTTCACCGTGGCCATGCTCACGCAGTGCAGCACCCTTAGCGCAGTGACCGCCGGCATTGAATGGGTGATCGAATGCGGGTTCTTGACCCGTCCACACGCCATTTTGCACTTCGGCATACAGACCACAACCGACGGCGCAGGCACTACAAATCGTACGTTTAACTTCGATTGGCGCGTCGTGTGGCACATCTTTGGCTTCTGCGCGGCGCATCATGCCTGTGCCCATCAGAGAAGCGGCTGCGATACCACCGGTGGCAATACCTGCTTGCTTCATAAATTGACGACGGCTAATGCCTAACGTCGGTTTGTCGGCCACTGTGGCGACATCGGACTTGCGAGTTAACTTCATCGCTGACTTCTCCTAGATTAGCTACGCAGGCTATCGTAATAGCTGATAATGTGCGCAGTTTCGTGGTAACCCTTAGGCTCTTTGGTTGTTACCTTGCTGCTCTCGCTGGCTTGGGCTGCGCTCATGCCAGTTGCGGCAATGGCGGCGCCGGCAACGCTGCCAACTGTGAGCGCTTTAAGCAAAGAACGGCGAGATAAATCGCTAGGTTGTTGCTTCATGCTGACTCCTGAAATAGGGGTTATGGTTCTTGGGATGGCGCGGCTTTCCGAGGGATATAACTTGTTATCAAAAAGTGAAGATTAGAGGTGGAAAAGATAATGAAATCATCTTGTTTGCCGTTAATCATCGCGCGTGCCGGCACTATAATGGGAAAGGATTGGGGCGGAATTGATCTAGAACAGTTTGCGACCCTGAAATGGCGGCCTGTAATGCAAAAGCGTTAACTTGCTCATAGTTTGTATAGCTGTATGGGCGCAGGAGATAGCGGGGTTATTTGTACTAATGTTAATTCTTTGTTTCTGTTGATCTTCTACCATAAAAAAACACCCCGCAGTGCGAGGTGTTTTTATCGGATTAAAGCATCACGCTTTAGTTAGTCTTTATAACGCAGACTGCCATTCTCTTTGATTTCGTCATACCAGAGATTGTGGTGCTGGATTGCCCAGTTTTCATCACAATAGCCTGACTTCATGCACTCCATGCCGCCTTCGCTGAGCACGGTCGCCATCCAGATATGCACAATAGTAAAGGCAATTAGGATAACGGCGCTGATCGCGTGGATCAGCAGTGCACCCATAGAAGCTTCACGGGGTAAGTCGAGGCCTGGTAGTACTAACATGATGCCAGAGACACTGATAAATAACCCGAATAGGGTCAATGTCCAGAACCACATTTTCTCACCCGCGTTGGCAAAACCACTGTCGGGGTGCTTACCTTTGAAGGGACCAAAGTTGATATAGCCCCCGACCACTAAAAACCATTTAAGATCGTACATCTTGAAGGTTTGTAGTGGCATCCATTTCACCACGCAGACAATCCAAGCCGCGATAAAGATGGGACCCGCCCAATCGTGGATAGTTTTGCTGCCGTAGATCAATGGCGCCCAAAGATCGGGCCCTAACATTGGCTGCACTACATGTTTACCGAGCATAATGGTTAAGCCAGTAAACATTAGCGCTAGGCAACTGATTGCCATGATCCAGTGGATCCACAGATCCGCCTTTGACCAACGCGCAACCATCTTACCCGAGAAGCCGTGGCTGAGTCTTGAGGGACCATTAACCAGGTAAAACAATAAGAAAGCACCGAAAACGCCCGTAACGGCTAAGGCCATAATCGGGGTGATGTACTGATTTCTCAGTTCTTTACCTTGGTTGCCGGCAACATTAATCAACACCCCAGTTTCTACGCCTTTGGCCGTGGTATAGCCGGCATCGCCTGCTTTTACCGCGCGCCAAAGATCGGCATCACTGGTTTGCGCTTTCGCCTGTTGTTGACTCGATTGCTGATCGCTTGCGTACACTGGGCTTGCGCTCATTACTGAACCTAGACCCAATCCCATCACGAGTACCATCAGAGCAAACAGACTACGCAGTGATTTGTTGAACTGTTTGTTTAACATTGTCACTCCTTGCCAGAGGTTAGGGATCACTCCCTAACCCTCGCTCTGCTTAGTTAATCTCACCTGTTTTGGGGTTGTAGCCCCAAATCACGTTAGGATTGCCTCGAGAGGCCGTACGTTGACGGTAAATGTTTGATACCACTTCCGCATCACCCGCAAGCAGCGCTTTGGTTGCACAAAGCTCTGCACACATAGGTAGCTTGCCTTCGGCAATACGGTTGGCGCCGTATTTTTTATGCTCGGCTTCGGAGAAGGTTTCCTCTGGGCCACCGGCACAGAAAGTACACTTATCCATTTTGCCGCGACTACCAAAGGCGGTCTTTTTCGGAAATTGTGGTGCACCAAACGGACAAGCATAGAAGCAATAGCCACAACCGATACAGGTATCTTTGTTGTGCAGCACTATGCCATCGTCGGTGCGGTAGAAACAATCTGCCGGACATACGGCCATACAAGGAGCATCGGTACAGTGCATACATGCCACTGAAATCGAGGCTTCACCGGGTTGACCATCGTTAATCGTCACCACGCGGCGACGTTGGATACCCCACTCGAGAGCGGAGTCGTTTTCGTTTTTACATGCAGTGACGCAACCGTTACACTCGATGCAGCGTTTGGTGTCACATAGAAATTTCATGACTGCCATAATGGCTTATCTCCTCATCAAGTAGGTTAGGCTTTGCTGATTTGGCAGAGGCTGGACTTAGTTTCTTGCATCTGAGTCACAACATCGTAGCCATAGGTTAAAATGGTGTTTGCCGATTCTCCTACCACGTAAGGCACTGTACCTTCAGGATAGTTTTTCGCGAGACTTTCACCTTCAAACATCCCAGCAAAGTGGTATGGCATAAAGCATTCACCGGCAATAACGCGCGGTGTGACCATAGCCTTAACCGTGATTTTGGCGCCCTCAGGGCCATGAACAAAGACATTGTCACCGTCACGAATACCACGGTCTGCAGCGTCAGCCGGGTTCATCTCGATGAACATTTCCTGCTGCAGCTCTGCAAGCCAAGGGTTAGAACGGGTTTCTTCGCCACCGCCTTCGTACTCCACTAGGCGGCCCGATGTGAGCGCCAGAGGGAAGTCTTTAGCAAAGTCCTTGTCTTGAATAGACTTATACAGTGTTGGTAAACGCGCAACCATACGGTCTTCATAGGTTGGGTACTTGGCGACTAAGTCACGACGAGGCGTGTAGAGTGGTTCACGATGTTTCGGGATATCATCTGGGAAAGTCCAAACGATACAACGGGCTTTCGCATTACCAAATGGAATGCAGCCATGCTTGATCGCCACGCGCTGGATGCCACCGGAAATATCAGTTTTCCAGTTTTTGCCTTCGGCGCGTTGTTTCTCTGCATCTGTGAGTTCATCCCACCAACCGAGTTGCTTGAGCATGTCGGCGGAAAACTCAGGGTAACCATCTTGAATTTCACTGCCCTTGGAGTAAGTTCCCTCGGCAAGAATGTTGACGCCATCGTGCTCAACACCGTAACGGGCGCGGAAGTTACCGCCACCGTCTTTCACGTGTTTTGATTGATCGTACAGGATTTGGGTGCCAGGATGTTTCATCTCTGGCGTGCCCCAACATGGCCAAGGTAAACCGTAGGTTTCACCTTTGGCTGGGCCGCCGGGAGCTTCTAAGCTGTCAGCATCAAAAGTACCCCAGTTTTCTTGGTGCATTTTCAAACGCTCAGGGCTTTGCCCCGTATAACCGATAGTCCACATACCTGTGTTAAATTCACGGGTGATATCTTCAATTAAAGGTTCTTCACCATTGACTTTGATATGTTTAAACAGCTCTTGATCTATCCCAACCTTCTTCGCGAGTTTGTACATAATTACGTGGTCTGGCAGGGACTCAAACAGTGGCTCGATGACTTTGGAGCGCCATTGTACAGAGCGGTTAGTGGCAGAAACCGAACCGTAGGTTTCAAACTGGGTCGCGGCGGGTAGCAGATACACACCGTCCTGACGTTGGTGCATCACACCTGCCATGGTTGGGAAAGGATCGACAACGACAACGGTATCCATCTTGTTTAACGCTTCACGCACTTCGCGGCCACGGGTCTCAGTGTTGACCGATTGTCCCCAGAAGAACGCCAGACGAATGTTGTCTTTTTGCGCTATCTTTGATTTATCTTCTAACACGCCATCGTGCCAGCGCGAACAAGGAATACCCGTTGAGGTTTGTGGTTTTTGACCTAAGTATTCGCCTTGGTCGAAACGACTCGCCACCCATTTAGGATCTAAGTCCCATACATTTGACCAGTGTGCCCAAGCGCCCGTCGTTAAACCGTAGTAACCGGGTAAGTTATCGAATAACAAGCCAAAGTCGGTTGCGCCTTGCACGTTATCGTGGCCACGGAAGATGTTAGTGCCACCACCAGAAACCCCCATGTTGCCAAGGGCTAACTGTAGAATACAGTATGAACGGGTGTTAGCATTACCCACGTGGTGTTGAGTACCACCCATACACCAAACGATAGTGCCGGGTTTGGTTTCGGCCATCATCTTGGCGATGCGGTACATTTGTGCCTTAGGCACGCCTGCAACCAGTTCAACCTCTTCTGGGGTGTATTTTTTGGCTTCTTCGCGGATACGATCCATGCCATAGACGCGGTGCTTGATAAACTCTTTATCTTCCCAGCCATTTTCAAATATGTGCCATAACAGGCCATAAATGAAGGGAATATCTGTGCCGGGGCGAATATGCACGTACTCGTCGGATTTAGCCGCAGTACGGGTGAAACGGGGATCGACAACGATGATTTTAGCGCCGCGTTCTTTACCAATCAAAATATGTTGCATGGCAACTGGGTGTGCTTCACTTGGATTTGACCCAATAAACATGATGCACTTTGAGTTGCGAATATCGTTGATTGAGTTAGTTTGCGCACCGTAACCCCAAGTGTTAGCAACACCGGCTACCGTGGTAGAGTGACAAATACGGGCTGAGTGGTCGACGTTGTTCGTGCCCCACAGTGCCGCTAATTTGCGATATAAATAGGCTTGTTCGTTAGAAAACTTGGCACTACCCATAAAGTAGACTGAATCAGGACCAGACTCTTGACGAATCGCTGCCATCTTATCGCCGACTTCAGTAATCGCTTGATCCCAAGAGATCTTTTTCCATTTACCGCCCTCTAACTTCATCGGGTATTTCAGGCGTTTTTCACCGTGGCCATGTTCACGTAGCGCCGCACCTTTGGCACAGTGCCCACCTTGGTTGAAGGGATGATCGAATGCGGGTTCTTGTCCTGTCCACACGCCGTTTTGCACTTCAGCATAGATACCACAACCCACGGCGCAGTGGGAGCAAATGGTACGTTTGACTTCAGTTGGGGCATTGTGGGGGATATCTTTAGCTTCTGCTTTACGCATCATGCCTGTGCCCAGCATAGATGCTGCGGCGATACCACCGGTGGCAAGACCTGCGGATTTTAAGAATTGGCGACGATTAAGACCTAGGGCGGGCGCTTTAGGCTCAACAACCTGGTCTGTTTTGCGGGTTAATCGCATCACATACTCTCCTCTCGTTAGTTTTTAAGCGACGCATAGTAACTACGAATATGGTCGGTTTCGCGATAGTTCTCGCTCTTAGGTTCGGTAGGGGCGACCGTTGGCGTTGAGGCTAATGCCTGACCGCTCACAGTGGCTACCGCCCCCGCCGCACTGCCCAGCGCCAATGCTTTAAGCAGTTGGCGACGGCCCATGTCGGAAGCTTGCTTCTTCATAGTGTCTCCTTGTGTTACTAGATAAGGTGGTACAAGCGTGACCACCTCGGTTATTGCGAAAGCTTAGGCTTTCTTTCTTCTGTCTAAGGTGAATGTGCTCACCTTTGTACAAAAACATGGCAAGTGGAACCAAAGCGCATAGTGCGCGCTATCGGGTCTAGTTAACGAATTCCACTTGTTTTTCTAAATCACTTGTGGCCGGTTGTAAGTCGGCACTGCCCGGGCAATTGACGGGGATATCTAAACTCAATTGCTCAAACGCGCTGGCTTCCATCTCGAAAAAGGCTTTTGCCAGCTGTGCAACCGTGGCGTAAAACGCCGCACTTGGCGCCTTGGCTAAATTGTCACAGAAACGGCCGATCCAACTACCGATATGGCGCTGGTAAAAGGAGAGTTGGCGATAACTCGGTGCTTCTAAAATCAGAGTCCCCATGACTTCACACAGGGCGGCAACATGATCTTCGGGTTCTTTGACATTGTCTTCGCGCTCAAACCCCAATTGCATTAAGTCTTGGCGCAGCAGCGCTAGGGGTTTATCCATTAATGAGCCTGTCATAAACCAACTGCCATAGGGCAAGATCTCACCACAACCCACGCCGAGGAATAGGGCAAAATATTCGTCTTCTAGCTGTTCACTGCTGAACTGTTGCGCCGCGAGCTGCAGGGATAGCCAAGCCTTGGTCATCTCGTTGTCTTCATTGGCATCGATTTCAAGATTAGCCAAAAAGTGCAGCAATTCAGGGCTGGGATGGCGGCGTAATAGGGCGGCTAACAGTTGATAGATATCGGCTCTCAACTGATCGTTTTCTGAAACTTGTCTTACTGATTCGGTCATAGCGGATCTCTTATCGCAGTTGCTTTTCAGGATCTTGAAGAATGTCTTCAAACATGTCTTTTACCCGGCAGTCGCCACACATCTTCAAGCGCTCGATATTGGCTGAAAATGCGCTGTGTGCACCGACCATATCCAGCATCCGATGCACCATAGATTGGGTCGCAAAAGGAGCGCCGCAGCGAATGCATTCGAAGGGAGCTTCTTCTTTCAGGGTGTGTTGTTGCTGACGGGCAGCTTTATCAAAATTAATTTGCGGAGTTAGGCTAATCACTTTCTCAGGACAGGCCGCCTCACATAAACCACATTGCACACAGTTTTGTTCAATGAAGTGTAGCGCAGGTTTGTCGCCACCATCCTGTAATGCCATGGTTGGGCAAATTGCCACGCAGGACATACAGAGAGTGCATTTCTCGACATTGACGCTGACTTTGCCAAAGGGGATGTTGCTGAGCCCCAGACAAGTATCGATTTCACCCGCTTGGCTATTGAGGTGGTCTATCGCCTCAAATAGTGTGTTGCGTTTGGTGGTCGAGGCAAATGCAGCCGGCACGATCACGGGCCAATCTAAACTGATATCGAGCATTGGATGTAAATTACTAAGCATGCTCGGATCGATAAGGCTGATACGTTGCGGCTGGCCCATCTCATCTAAAATACTGTTGGCTAACGAAAGTTCGCCTTTAAGCATTTGCGTTAGGGTTGGTGCCGTCGCGTCGGTGTTGAGGACTAACACTTGGCGCGCGCCCCAAGCGAGGACCGACAGCCAATGATCTAGGCTAGCAACGGTTATTTCTTCAAGGGCGACGGGAATGATGTCACCGGCTAACTCTGCGGTAATAAAGTCGGCGCCGACGGCATTGTCGTGGAACAAGATCACCGGTGCGGTTTGGGCTTGCTCGCGGAAGCGGCTGACGATTTTATTCAGGTATGAGTGTAAAGCCTGTGGCGTCGGTAAGTCGTAACTGATAGCACCCGTTGGGCAAGCGCTGGTACAACTGCCCGCGCCGTGGCAAAGATAGGGGTCGATTTCAATTTTCTTTGCGATACTGCTGATCGCATCGGCTGGGCAGAAGTTAAGGCAACGATTACAACCATTAATGCCATTGCGATCGTGGGCACATAGATCGGCATTGATTTTCACGTAGCGCGGTTTATCAAATTGGCCGACTAATTCAGGAATTTGCGCAAGCGCATCTTCGAGTTTCGCGGCGTCTTGGCCTACGTAGAAATAACCGGGTGGCAGCATTTCTAAGTTCAAGCAAGCTGTGCTGCTCAAATCGAGCACTATATCGAAATGGGGTTTGCGAATGGCAACTAAACTGAGTTCGGCCGCGCCATCTTGATGTTCAACACTGACTTGGAATTGGCCTAAAAAGCCTTTTACGCCAATGAGTTTGTTGTAGTAGCTTTCGACAGCGGTTGCCGCCGCCATCACGCGTTCGAGGTGGGCTTCATCCTGACTGGTAATCGCTTCGTTAGCCAAAATCACTCGACTTGCCATAGTGGACAATTTGTCCGCGGCTAGGCGTGCAAGATCCTCTGGACCGATAATGAGCACAGTACCCTCGGTGGCGTAACTCACCGTGGGTGGGATCAGATTCTGTAAAATCTGTGTCTGTGCTAACACATGTTGCCGCACTTGTTTGAGTGCGTCTTGGTTTTGATTGGTTATCAAATGAGTGCTCACATTGCGTTCCTGAACAGTACTTTGGCTGTTCCTTTAGCTGTATCACTGCAGATTTAGGCGGTAATTTGATAGTAAGTCATTGCCTTTTCTGCTTTTATCTAAGTTTTATCCCTTAGCACAGCAATTCACATACCAAAGTTATGGACATAAAAATTAGCTAAACTGACATTAAACAACTGGCTTTTGCACTTGCGCTGAGGGCTCTGGTGCATTTTGGGGTAGGTCATCAGTCTCCCCATCCAAATTGTCCGCAATCGTAGCTGTTGCTAATTCGGTTTCGACATCACTGTTTTTTGATTCCATTGCATTTTCTGGGACGTTTGACGCCACATTTTCGGCTAAGATCGACTCTTCGTCTGATTCATTGCTGTCTTTGGTGATATAACGAAATACTTTCTGTGCCAATTCGGCTGAAACTTCGGGGCTGAGCTTAGGCTGATTGCTGTAGTCGAGCGCATACTCTAAAAGGCCATCTATCTCATTGAAATGTGGTTGTTTCCATAGTGCACGCAGGGCTGCTGTTTTTGCAGCAGGGTCAACATTGGTCCCCATAAAGCTGGCAAAGCTACCGCCAATTTCGATCTCTTCAGGATTAGGCAGATCTTCAGCCGTTAGAATGCGGTTTGGCTCGTCCAATGGTTGTTGTATTGTAACTGTGTCGGCTGTGATGCTAGCCCCGACTTCGGACTCAGACTCAACGGGAGGTGCAGAAAGGATTGTCTGTGGTTGTTTGAGCGAGAGTGCGGCTTCCTCTGCGGTAACTTGTTCACGGCGCTGAGTCCAACGACTCAAAAAACCACTGGCTTTAGGTGCTGTGTCAGTCATGTATCACTCCGCAAAGGATCGCGACTCGGGCCTTGATTATTGCGTCCATCGACATGCTTACGACGATAGGCTGCAATTTCGACTTCGCCATACTGAGTGATAAAAGCTTCTATCCAACAGGCAATCGCCTCTGGCATGGGCATATTAATCACGGGAGTGTTGCCCTCGAGACATCCCGCCGCGACGTTTTGATCCGCAGAGAGTAAAGCTGGCACCCAAGTACCGTCTGCCTTTTCATCGCAGACTAAGTACAACATGGCATTATCCATATCGAGATTGATGCGATAGCTAGCGCGCTCATCCTTATGCAGCTCAAGTAACACTAAGGTTGAGCCTTTGGGAGCTTCGTGGGTAGCTGGGAGTAAGTGCTCAATTTCCCACTGTACTGAAGTCCAGCGGCCAATCAGTTTCTCTACTTTTCGGAGTGAAACGTACATGGGCCAAACACTCGTTGTATGTTGCATTGTGTCTCCGTTTCAACTGAGTTGGCGAACGCTCCATTAAATTGCGGATCGTTTTCACCAACAAACTAGGATAAAAGGTCACTGCAATATTGGTGCCAGCAAACATGGGGTATTAGTTTGAAGTAGATCATCAAAATAAGCATAAGCTTGAGACATTTTGTCTAGTTGGTCATTTTGTCTGGGACATAAACGTCCAAGTGTTTAGCCTGAATTGCGGCAGATCACGCATTTAACCCCTAGTTTTATACCTAGGTACAAATATTGCTATGCTCTGGCCATCATTCGTTAAGCGGTAGCACTATGAGTTCTGATAACAGCACTAGCCTAGACAAGCAGTTACATGCAGATAATGGCCATTTGCCAGCAAGGCGTCAGTTTACTTTCGTTAAAACCCAGGCCGAAGTGCCATTAACTATTGCCGTAAAAGCCGTCGATGAAACCGGGGAAATACTGGATAAGTTTGTTGCCTGTGAGCGGCCTCTTACGGTTTATTTGAACTGGCGCCCGATAGTCACGCTGATGACCCTAGGTGCAAAACCTGAGTCACTGGCATTAGGTTATCTTAAGAACCAAGGCTTTATTTCGGATGTGAGCCTATTGGACTCTGTTATTGTCGATTGGGATGTGAGTTCTGCGGCAGTGATCACCCGTGAACAAACCGCCGATCTCGATGAGAAACTCGCTGAAAAAACAGTGACCTCAGGTTGTGGTCAAGGCACGGTTTACGGCAGTTTTATGCAAGACTTGGATGATATTCGCTTACCAATTCCTCAGCTTAAGCAAAGCACACTGTACAGCCTGCTGAAAAATATCAATGAATATAATGAAACCTATAAAAATGCTGGGGCTGTGCATGGCTGTGGCTTGTGCGAAGCGGACCAAATCAGAGCGTTTGTGGAGGATGTAGGTCGCCACAATGCAGTAGATACACTAGCGGGTGATATGTGGCTGGCGCAGGATCGCGGTGATAACAAAATTTTCTACACAACTGGGCGCTTAACCTCAGAGATGGTGATTAAAGTCGCTAAGATGGGGATTCCTGTCTTGCTATCTCGCAGTGGTGTCACCCAAATGGGATTGGAGCTAGCGCAGCAATTAGGGATTACCATTATCGCCCGTGCTAAGGGACGGCATTTTTTAGTCTATCACGGCAGTGAGAATCTTGAGTTTGATGCGAATACCTGCTCAACAAACTGATCTGCAATATAGGTATAGAACTAACAGTGAATCGAAGGATAAGGACACAAGATGACTTCTGCCAGTGAATTGGTCTACATGAGTGCGAAGCAGGTGGCCGAGTATTTAGATCTTAATGAGAAAAAAGTCTACGCCATGGCGAATGATAGGATCCTGCCCGCCACTAAAATTACCGGTAAATGGCTATTTCCCAAGGTATTGATTGACCGTTGGGTAATGGATTCATGCCATAGTGGCATGCTTACCGACCGTTTATTGATCACTGGCAGTGATGATCCACTCTTATCTATGCTAGTTGCACGTTTAATGGCGCAGGTCGGTAGTCGTGAACTCATTAGCTATAGTGCAACGGGCTCGCGTCTTGGCTTAGAGTTGCTGGCAAAGGGATATGCCGATGTGTGCACTTTACATTGGGGGAGTATGGAGGATCGAAATATTCGCCATCCCGCATTGCTTAAAGGTTATAACAACCACCAACAGTGGATCATGGTGCACGGCTATTCCCGTCAACAAGGATTAATCATGCGTGCCGATATGCACCACAGATGCCAAGAGGAAGATAAAGTGGCCAGCATGCCTTGGCGTTGGGTGAGCCGTCAGGGAGGGGCTGGGAGTCAGCAACACTTAGAGCATTGGTTATTAAAGCAGGGCGCGCGTTTAGATCAGCTCAATGTCGTGCTCACCGCCTATAGTGAACGTGAACTTGCGGGGTATATTGCCAGAGGTGATGCGGATATCGGTTTTGGTTGTCAATCGGTGGCTTTGGAGAGTGGCTTAAGCTTCGTGCCACTCATAAAAGAGTCATTCGATTTCGTTATGCCGCAAAGCATTTACTTTCGCCGACAGCTACAACAACTCTTTACTATGTTAGCGGGCGGGCACGCAAGGCAAATGGCGGCGCTACTCGGCGGCTATGATCTTACCGACTGCGGACAATTACTCTGGAGTGCAAGTTAAGCTCTTCGTTCAATTCCTCCTAAATTTAAGCACCATTGGACAGCCTCTTACCTTATATAAGCATATAAAAGTGATCAGCAGCGCCTTAAAAATAAGCTTTTGTGGATAAGTCTGGGGGTAACAAGTGGGTATGGTGTGGCTAGTGTAGATAATTAGAATTAAATGCAAAAAT